>JAAVCM010000025.1 GCA_014802345.1 Bacteroides sp. | reverse complement strand
TTAGAGCGAAAAACGGGACTCGAACCCGCGACCCCAACCTTGGCAAGGTTGTGCTCTACCAACTGAGCTATTTTCGCGTTTTTGTTGGTTGCAGACGGTGTCATTTCCGTTTTGCGTTGCAAAGGTATGCACTTCTTGAATACTGTGCAAATATTTCCGCCTATTTTAACTGTCATTAACTAAAAGTATTGCTTTTGTAGTGATTATTGTTAACGGATGTGAATAAAATGAGCTATATTTTGATGAACAGCTTCGTTTATGCAGACGTTATAAATTTATATTGCCCATCAAATTTAAAACTCCCCATCGTCTATGAAACATCTTATATTGCTCCGCCACGGACAGAGCGAATGGAATCTTGAAAACCGTTTCACCGGCTGGACCGATGTCGAACTCTCACCGAAGGGTAGGGAGGAGGCACGCCACGCAGGTGAACTCATAGCCGCCTCCGGTCTGGAACCTCGCTATTGCTTCACGTCATATCTGCGGCGTGCCATACATACTCTCGACATCGCACTCGACGAAATGGATCGTCTGTGGCTGCCCGTCGTCAAGGACTGGCATCTCAACGAGCGTCACTATGGAGCGCTCCAAGGGCTGAACAAAGCCGACACCGCTGCCAAGTATGGCGACGAGCAGGTGCATATATGGCGACGCAGCTACGATGTGGCTCCACCTGCACTGACTCCCGACGACGACCGTTATCCCGGGAGCGAACCTCGCTATGCCTCGCTAAGTTCAGAGTCGCTTCCGCTGACAGAATCGCTTGCCGACACAGTGAAGCGAGTACGTCCCTGCTGGGAGGAACTGATTGCCCCGGCACTGGCGGTCTACGACACGGTGTTTGTAGCCGCTCACGGCAATTCGCTCCGTGCGCTCGTCATGATGCTTCTTAAAAAGACTCCTGATGAAATCGTAGCCGAAGAAATCCCGACCGGCGTTCCCCGCGTGCTTGAACTGACCGACAGGCTTGAAGTCATCTCGGACCGCTATCTGGAATAGTTCCTTTTCAGTCCAATAATATGACAAGATAGAATTATGGCTCGGATGAATTTCATCCGAGCCATAATTCTATTAACAAAATTACTATGAGGGTGAACAGTGGGGGTCGAACCCACGACCTTCGGAACCACAATCCGACGCTCTAACCAACTGAGCTATGCTCACCATGTTTTTTGGTTTTGCGCTGCAAAGGTAGGATGTTTTTTTGAATCCACCAAATTTCCGCAAGATTTTTTTTGAAAAATATTTTCTGCCACCTGAAAAATGATAGTCTTTATAAGGGAAAAAGGGGGAGGGCAGGGGGGCTTCGGGCGGGGGAGATGCGACAAAATCACCTTCAATATATATTATAGGCGGAAAATTATTGCTAACTTTGCAGTCAGTATGAAGAATATCCGCAATTTTTGTATAATAGCCCATATTGACCACGGCAAGAGTACGCTTGCCGACCGTCTTCTTGAGTACACCAACACCGTCGCCGGAAAGGACCTGCAAGCTCAGGTTCTTGATGACATGGATCTGGAGCGTGAGCGTGGCATCACCATCAAGAGCCATGCCATACAGATGAACTACCGTCTTAACGGGGAGGACTATGTCCTGAATCTTATCGACACTCCGGGACACGTCGACTTCTCCTATGAGGTGTCGCGCTCCATCGCCGCCTGTGAGGGCGCACTGCTGATTGTCGATGCTTCGCAGGGCATACAGGCACAGACCATCTCAAACCTCTATATGGCGATTGACAACAATCTCGAGATAATCCCCGTCATCAACAAGGTGGACCTTGACAGTGCCAAGCCCGACGAGGTGGAGGATCAGATTGTCGATCTTCTTGGCTGCGACCCATCCGAGATAATCCGTGCAAGCGGCAAGACAGGAATCGGCGTTCCCGAAATACTCCAAGCCATAGTCGAGCGTGTACCCGCGCCCGTAGGCGACCCCAAGGAACCGCTTCAAGCCCTGATTTTCGACTCGGTGTTCAACCCGTTCCGAGGCATCATCGCATACTTCAAGATTGTCAACGGTACCATCCGCAAAAACGATTTCGTGAAATTCGTCGCAACAGGCAAGGAATACAATGCCGACGAAATCGGTGTGCTGAAACTCGATATGCAGCCCTGTCAGGAGCTTTCCGCCGGCAACGTAGGCTATATCATATCAGGTATCAAGACTTCGCGCGAGGTCAAGGTGGGCGACACCATCACTCATGTCAACCGTCCATGTGAGTCGGCAATCGACGGCTTCGAGGAGGTCAAGCCTATGGTCTTCGCCGGTGTCTATCCCATCGAGACAGAGGACTTTGAGAATCTTCGCTCGTCACTTGAAAAATTGCAACTCAACGACGCGTCGCTCACCTTCCAGCCCGAATCGTCGATGGCGCTCGGCTTCGGATTCCGCTGCGGCTTCCTCGGACTCCTCCACATGGAGATTATTCAGGAGCGTCTCGGCCGCGAGTTCGACATGGATGTCATCACGACCGTCCCCAACGTGTCCTACCGCGTGTTTGACAAGCACGGAAACATGACTGAGGTCCACAATCCCTCCGGTCTGCCCGAACCTACGCTCATCGACCACATCGAGGAGCCATATATCCGCGCCTCCATTATCACCGCTGCCGACTACATAGGCCCCATCATGACCCTCTGTCTGGCAAAGCGCGGCGAACTCGTCAAGCAGGAATACATCTCCGGCAACCGCATGGAGCTGATTTTCGATATGCCCCTCGGCGAAATCGTGATAGATTTCTACGACAAGCTCAAAAGCATTTCCAAGGGCTATGCCTCGTTTGACTATCATCTCCATGATTTCCGCGAGTCGAAGCTCGTAAAGCTCGACATTCTGCTCAACGGCGAGAGCGTCGATGCGCTGTCGACCCTCACTCATGTCGACAATGCCGTCACTTTCGGCCGCCGTATGTGCGAGAAGCTGAAAGAACTAATCCCGCGTCAGCAGTTCGACATTGCAATCCAGGCAGCCATCGGAGCGAAAATCATAGCCCGCGAAACCATCAAGGCCGTCCGCAAGGACGTGACAGCCAAGTGTTACGGCGGTGACATCTCCCGTAAGCGCAAACTCCTTGAAAAGCAGAAGAAGGGAAAGAAGCGCATGAAGCAGATAGGTTCCGTCGAGGTGCCGCAGAAGGCCTTCCTCGCAGTGCTTAAACTTGACTGATACACTCTCACTGCCGGAAGGAAAGTTTCATCATGCCTGCATCTCTCCGAGTCATCATCGTCTCAATATGCCTTATTTCTGCCTCTGTCGTCAGGACGGAGGCAGCTCCCGATATGCACTCTATGCTCGAAGAGCGCCTTGACCGTCTGGCTGACTCGCCCGACGACAAGACAGCCATCCGTGACGTCGCCAACGCATATCTATTTCTCGGCGACTATGACAATGCCGGTGTCTATGCCGACAAGCTCATGAAGATAGCTGAGGAGACCGGCGACAGGGATTTTGCCGGGCTGGAGGGAACCAATATACTCGTGCAGGTGCTGATGGTGCGCGGTGACTGGGAGCAGGCTTACCGTGCGCTTGAATATGCCCGCGTGCTTGCGCAGGGTAGCGGCAACCATGAAGCCCTCGGACTGATACACAATGGTTTCATCCTTTACTACTCGACGCTGGTAAAGGATGACTATGCCGCCATCAACCATTGTTTCCGTGGCATCGAGGAGACACGGCTGGCAGGCGATGACTACCGGCGTGCCATCCTCCTCACCAATCTGGCGGAAATCTACAATGACCGTGGTGAGGCTGACGGTCTGGGATATGGACTCGAATCTTACAGGCTGGCTCAAGAATTGGGTAAAGAAATCCCGATTTTCTATTCATCCCTCACCCTTGCTAATGCCTATATAATAAAAGGTATGACGGAAGAAGCAGGGGAAGTGCTGAAGGTCGCCGAGAAATATGCGGTGTCGCTCGGATATGACCGCAGCATCGAACTTGTGCTTATTCAGGCGCGCTACAAATATCTTGAAGGAGACATCCCCGAGTCCCTCAGACTCTATGAACACGCTTTCAACTGTGATTTCCATGACCCTTCGCGGTCGATAGTCATGAGCGCATATCTGACCTACGCGAAAACACTCACGTCAATAGGTCAGCCCAAAAAGGCAATAGAGATAATCAACGAGGGTCTTGCCTACGCAAAGGGATTCAAACTCTCGGCCTACGTCGACGGTCTGATGAAGGAAATGGCGCGTGCCAATCTCCTGATCGGCGACCATCGGACTGCGCTCGACTACTGTCTGCGTTACATGGATTATACCGACAGCACCTATATGGTCAGCCGCGAGCGAGCCATAACGGAGGACCGTATAAAATATGAGATTGACGAGCAGGGGAGACGTATTCAGGAAAACGAGCGCCAGTTGCGGCTGTCACGTCTGAGGATGTGGATTCTCGTGGGTGTTGTCGTGGTACTGGTATGCTTTGTGGCAGTAGTGCTTGAACATTACCGCCGTAAAAAGCGGCTCTACCGCGCCATCGTCATGCAGAACGGCGAGTATCTTGCGCGGGAGCAGCTTCTGCTCGAGCAGATTGAGAAAGCACAGGCTGAAAAGTCCTCCGCTGAAAAAACGTCTGCTCCCAAGCCGTCCACATCCCTGTCTGACGAGAAGGCTGACGATATACTCTCGCGCTTCACCCTCCTGATGACTGATGAAAAGCTGTTCAAAGATCCGAATCTCACGGTAGGAGCCGTGGCAGACCGGCTCGGGTCAAACCGTACATACGTCTCACGCGCCATCAACGAATCGGGGAAGACCTTCACCCAGATTGTGAACGACTACCGCATACGCGAAGCCATCGCCATGATTTCCGACCTTGACGCAGCGATACCGCTGAAACAGATATGCAGCGATGTCGGGTTCAGTTCCATCTCGACATTTTATTCAACCTTCCAGAACATCACGGGTATGACCCCCGCACGCTACCGCACTCAGCTTAAAGAGATGAGGACCGATACAAAAAAATGCACGTCCGAGGATTGAATTTACAGACAACAGCCATCCCTACCGGGTGGCTTTTTGTTTTGTCCGGAGTTGACGAATTGCAAGCGAATTGCTAAAAAGAGGGCAGTTTAGTTATAAATTTTAAGATATTAAGTTAAAATCGCTTCCATTTTCCTCAATTTTACGGTTCCGAAAATAAAAAATTTGTAATTTCGTAGTCACAATCCTACTTTTGTCCATAGATTTTAACACATATTACGATTCGCCGTGGTGCGGGTTTTGATACAGTGCAGAATCGGAAACCTTATTTAAACCAAATCATATACCTACGATGATTAAATCATTTCTTCCCTTGTGCGCGTTAGGTCTGATGCTGGCCGGATGCAGCAAATCCAAGACCGATGCCCCCATGCTGACGGGACATTTTGAAGGTGAGATGCCTTCTTCCGTGACTGTCTATTATGACCTTGACGGAGTTGCTAATATAGATGAACTGGATGTCGATTCGACAGGTACATTTATTTTCAATCCTGAACTTCCGGTCGATCAAGCCGACGTGACCATCATCAGCGGCAAGGATGTTTTCGGTGCGCGAGTAGCAAAGGGTGATGCTGTCGAGGCCACCATCAACGGAGAGAATATCTCATTTCAGGGAGATAACGCTGAACTCAGCAGTTTCCTTTCGGTATATCACACTGCCTATAATTACATGAAGTTCAAAGTCAAGCCTGACCAGATTGAAGCGGGCTATGACTTCAATGCCCAGAAAAATATGCTCGACGAGGGTGCAGAGAAGGCCCGTGCCGCACTTTCTTCCGTTCCCGCCTCGGAGCGCGACTACTACACTTCGCTCAACAATGCGGGTTACGACTATGTGCTTCTCAGCATTCTCTCGTCTGACCACTACCTCAACAAGAACGACCACACTGCCGAAATGAACGAGATTGTCGGTAAAATCGACCCTAACTCAGACGAGGCGCGTGTGTCAGGCCTTCTTTCGATGTGGGTACGCTCAGATTCCACTCTTAACGCCAAGATGATCAGTATGAAGGACAGCATCGGATTCACTGCCGCTCAGATTAAGGCTATTGACGAAGTGCTTACCAATCAGGCTAATAAAAACAATCTTTATTCGATGGCTACAAGCATGATGCTTTTCTATAATCCCTCGGACGAGGAGATTGAAAAGTTCTTTGCCACCGTGAAGCCACAGTTTGACAAGGCTCCCGCTGTCGAGGCTGAGCTCCGCAAGCAGATTGCCGATTCCAAGAAAGTCGTGGCCGACGGCGATGCGCTTCCCTCTGATCCTATTGTAATTTCAACCGACGGAACCAAGCACAATCTGACAAGCCTTTTTGACGGCAAGATTGTCTACATCGACCTTTGGGCTACATGGTGCGGCCCCTGCTGCCGTGAGATTCCCTTCCTTGAAAAGGTCGTGGAGCAGTACAAGGACAACGACAATGTGAAGTTCATCTCCATCTCCTGCGATCAGGATAAGGAAGCATGGCTCAAGAAACTTGCCAAGGACAATCCTACATGGCCGCAGTATATTTTCGACGAAAAGAGCGGCAACGAGTTCATGAAGGCTATGCACGCCAATGGTATCCCCCGTTTCTTTCTCATCGGCCGTGACGGTAAGTTCATCCTTGTCAACGCTACCCGTCCCTCCGATCCCAAAATGGTCGAGGAGCTTAACGCCGCCCTCGGAGCGAAATAAAGGTTTCAAAATCAACCTACTTTATAATACTATACCATTGATTACCGGAAGGTGTATCGCAACATCCCTATTCAAGACCAAGGGTTGGTAACAGCTACGGATGCATCCCCTGCATCCGTAGCGTACCTAGACTTATCATCTTTGTTGCCGCATCTTCATTTTAAACCAATTATATTCATTTCGTATGCGATTAATCTATTCTATTCTGTGTTTCCTCGCATTGAGTCCCAGCATCTCGGCTCAGGACACGAAGCCCCAGAGCCGTCTTGCAAGCACAATGAAGGAGATAGAAAACAAGACCGTCATCGGTCAGGTGATTGACGATGAGGGCGAGCCTCTTGTTGGCGCGACAGTGATGCTCAAAGGTACGGATCAGGGCGTGGCCACCGATGCCGACGGCCAGTTCTCGATTCTCGTTGTGGGTAAAAATCCTATCCTGCAATTCTCCTACATAGGCATGAAACCTACGGAGATGGCAGTAGGGGGAGGAGGTAAGTTCCTCCGTGTCAAGATGAGCCGTGCCGAGAACATGATGGACGAAATCGTCGTCACCGGCTATCAGAACATCAAGCGTGAGAGCGCGACAGGTGCCTATCAGATTCTAAAGGCCGAGGACCTTGACCGCCGTTCAGTGACTAACCTCAGTGACAAGCTGGAAGGCTCGATGCCCGGTCTCGTGAAAAACACGAAATCCGACAGTAAGGATGAGGATGCCTTCACAGTCCGCGGTGTCGGAACATTCCAAGCCGCCACCCAACCTCTCGTGGTTGTCGACGGTCTCCCGATTGAGGGTGGTATGTCGACCATCAATCCCTACGACATCGAGAACATCACCCTCCTCAAGGATGCGGCAGCCGCCTCGATCTACGGTGCGCGCGCAGCAAACGGCGTGCTTGTCATCACTACCAAGCGTGCGAAAGATGAACGTCTCACCATTGATTTCAATGCTGACCTCACCATCCACGAGAAGCAGAAATATGACAATTTTGACTGGATGTCGGCTGCACAGCTTATACAGCTTGAAAAATACAACTGGGCGGCAATGCTTGCCGAGGAGAAGGGGACACAGCTCTCGTCACTGCTGACCTCTTACAGCATGGGACGTATGTCAGGCATCTCACCTGCAAGCCGTCTGTTCGCTCAGAATCAGCTCGGTCTGCTCAGCGACGATGAGATGAACTCCACCCTTGATTCATGGGCTGCCAATGACTACCGCAAGGAATATCAGGATGTCCATGACCGCAGTCAGGTGGAGCAGACCTACAACCTCTCGCTCCGCACACAGGGACGTATCGTCAATTCAAGCCTTGTCGCCAACTACACGCACGATAATCTCGGCGTACAGAAAGAAAATGCCAACTCGCTGACTTTCAAATATCGCGGCGAAATCAAGGCTACGAAATGGCTTGACGTGACAGTCGGCCTCAATGTCCTTAACCGTCGGTCGAAGACCCATAGCCTCGGTTACTATGGCGACATCAATTCGTTCCTTCCCTATCAGACAATGTATAATGCCGACGGTTCATACGCCGGTCTTGAAGCGGAGATTTATCCCGGCCACGAGGCATTCAGCAATCCTGACCTCGGACTGAAAGACTGTACGTTCAATCTCGCGCAGGAGATGAACCGCAATTTCTCAAACACACGCTACACCAACACGCGTACCTACATCAACACTCAGTTCAAGCTCCTCCCCGGATGGACAGCCTCGGCTCAGTTCCAGTATGAGGACATCTACCAGCGCAACCGCACTCTCAACGAGGGTGACAGCTACACCGCGCGTATGCTTTACAGCGGTTACACGACCGGCGGTACTGTGAGCGTCTGGGAGGACAGTGACCGCGACCCGATGGATGCTTTCTTTGATCCTTTCTTTGACTGGTCGAAATATCAGATTGGTACGGATGCCAACGGCAATATGATTCTTCAGGAACTCGTCACCCGCCAGCTACCGACCGAGCATCATATACCGGAGGGTGGTATCCTCACTACGACTACGCGTGAAAGCAAATACTACACCTTCCGTGCGCAGACCAACTATAACCGCACATTCTTCGAGCGTCATCAGATTGATGCACTCGCCGGTTTTGAGTACCGTCAGACCCGTACGACCTCCCACAGCGATCTGATGTATGGCTATGACGAGGCTACGCAGACCAATCTCAATATAATGACTGACTGGGCCTATGTCAACAACCCTACCACCGGTGTGTTCGGCGACCACTATGTCCAAGGCATGGCTCCCAAGACGTTCTCGACCTCCGATCTGCTCCACCGTTACTATTCCGTTTATTTCAACGCAAACTATATTTATGATTCGCGTTATGCTGTCTCGGGAAGCTATCGCATCGACAAGTGTGACCTGTTCGGTACAGACCCGAAATTCCGCGGACGTCCCCTCTGGTCGGTCGGCGGTAGCTGGAATGCACACAACGAGCAGTTCCTCCGCGATGTCACTTGGCTCAATGCTTTCAAGCCCCGATTCAGCTATGGTCTGACAGGTAATATCGATTCCTCCGTCAGCTCTTATCTCGTGGCCAAGATGAGCATTAACTCATTTACCGGTGATAAACTCGGTTCGCTCGTATCTCCTCCCAACGATCAGCTCCGCTGGGAAAAGACTGCCACATTCAATGCCGGTTTTGATTTCGCACTTTTCGGCTACCGCCTCAACGGTTCGGTTGATTTCTACAACAAACGCAGCTCCGACGTGCTGACTCTCACTGACCTCGATGCGACAACAGGTTGGTCGTCACTGACAATCAACAGCGGTAAGGTGCGTAACCGCGGTGTGGAAATTCAGCTCGACGGCCGTATCGTCCGCCCCAACTCCCGCAATGATTTCGGCTTTGACCTCGGTTTCAACCTCGCGTTTAACAAGAATAAGGTTCTCAAGCTCTCGCACTATCCCCAGAGCGGAGCCGAGCAACTTTCGTTCACGCTCCATGAAGGCTATCCCCTCAACTCGATTTTCTCGTTTGATTTCGCAGGCTTCGTCGAGGATAACGGTCAGTACTATATGGGTTGGCGCGACAAGGAGGGTGAGGTTCACACTTCATCAATCGGCAACTCCGACTTCAAGATTGAGGATGCCGTCTACTGCGGTTCGGCAACCCCGACCGTCACCGCATCTCTCACCCCGCAGCTCACATGGCGCGGTTTCACCCTCTCGGCAATGATGGCGTTCTACGGCGGTCACTATATGCGTGCCGGAAACGAGGAGTGGTACACCGGCGGTTCATCCGGTGGTTACTCCACCACTTGGGGTATGGGTGGCGATGTCCCGGTCTCGGCTCTCAAATACTGGGAGGGTGACGCTTCGCGTCCTGCCAACGGTGCGTTCTATTACAGTACCTACAACTATATGAACTATTCGGGTTACCGCAATACCAATGTGCATCATGCCGACTACCTTAAAGTGCGCAACATCGTCCTCTCCTACAACTTCGACAAGAAGATTTGCCGCAAGATAGGCATGAACGACCTCCGTCTGCGTTTCCAGATCAACAATCTCGCAACTTGGGCACGCAATGGTCTCGGTCTCGACCCCGAGGCTGTCAGCGGTGGCTATAACATCAACAAGGCTCCTCGAAGCTACACTATGAGTCTCTATTTCTCACTCTAATGTCTGTCAATCCATCATGAAAAAAATATTAAGCACACTTTCAGTCACTTTGATGATGCTGTTCGCATCATCGTGTGACGACAAACTTGACATCGTCCCCAAGGGTCAGTCTACCCTCGATAATATTGATGATCTTGAAACCCTCCTGAATCAGCAATTTATTGTTAGTGAGGTGAGTCAGCTCGACGGGGTGGCAAATTCCATCCTTCCTGATACATGGAAGACACCTACGCAAATTCTCGCCGCTCCCAATACGCTCAACTATGCGATTATGACCGGCGATGAGAATGTCGACCGCGCGGCACTTGCTACGGATGACTATCGCTATGAGTCTTTATATAAGTACATAAATTATATGAACGTCGTCATTTCGAAAGCACCTGAATCAGCCGGCACAGACTCGAAGAAGCAGCGTGTCATCGCCGAAGCGCGCGTGTTGCGCGGATGGTTCCACTTCCTCTTGGTCAACATCTATGCCCGTCAGTATGACGCCGCTACCGCCGAGAGTCTTGGTGGTGTGGCTTATGTCGACAATACCAATGTTGATGAGCAGAAGACCAAACTCTCCATTGCGCAGGTCTACGAGCGTATCCTCGAGGATTGTTCCGATGAGGTGATAGCCCTCCTCAGTCCTCAGAATCTCAGCGCAAAGATGCGTGGTGGTGCCGACTGGGGTAATGCCGTCCGCTCGGCCGTTCTCTTTCAGATGAAACGCTATGATGAAGCCCTGACCTACGCACAGAAGGCACTCGCCATCCATTCGGTTGTCGAGGACCGCTCGACCGTCATGCAGACCGGTCTGTGGAAGCTCGACTATCTTTCCGACAACAACTATCTCCTCATCCGTAGTAATAACAGTAATTTAGGTGAGTATTACGGTATGTCGCTGACCAAGGAGACCAATGACCTGCTTGAACCGAATGACTTCGTGATGCTTCTCGGCGAAGGTGCAGGATGGAGCGATAACTACGGCTATGGACCCGCAGGCTGCTATATGTGTGCCGCTTCCGACATACACTACAACAGTTGGGGTCTGCGCACGGAAAATATGCTCTACAATGCCGCTGAGTGTCTCATCCGCGGCGGCAAGATTAAGGATGGTCTTGAAATGATTGACCGTGTGAAACGCTATCGTATCAACCACTATGCTCCGCTTGCCGAAAATACTTCAATCACCACCGAAGCGCAGGCTATGAAGGTGCTTCAGGATTCGAAACGCATCGAGATGCTGGCGACCTGCTACAACTTCTTTGACCGCAAGCGATGGAACACGGAGTCAGCCTATTCCGGCAATATGATTCATCAGTATGACGACAACGGCCCGTATGTCATCACACCTGAATCAGCCATCTGGGTTTTCCCCTTCCCGCTGACAGCCACACTCTATAACTCGTCGCTGACTCAGAACTATTGATAATCAGATGGAACATTAATATTGAACACTACTTTTTCTTTAATTTTAATATGATAAAACGCATTGGCGCGGTTGTCCAAGGAAATCGCGTCATGGAAACAGCTTCGAAATGAATATAATGTGTCTGGGGTCACTGCGTGATGCAGCGACCCCGGAATTTCATATAAAAATAATAAGTATCGGTAGATGTGTTAACTAATTATTGAATATAAAACCGGATCAGCCGATTTTGTCGTAACCGGTTACTTTGTTTATGTTGTTTATCTTAGAATCCGAGCATGATGCCGGCTGAGAGGGTGGCGAAGTCGAGGTCGGTGCGATCGTTGAAACGTTTCATGGGTGAGTAGCGGGCATAGAGGCCGATTGAGCGGTAGTTGATTATCGCCATACCGTCTACAGTCACCTTGCGCTGTCCGATTGACTCGGTCGAAACCTTATATTTGCAGTCGCCGATGACGTATTTGGTCGTGATGTGTGCGCCGGTGTTGAAATTGACTACCGGACCGAAGCGGAAGCCGCAATAACGGTTATGACCGAAATTCACACCAAAGAGCAGGGGCATCTGCATACTGAAGAATTTGAGATGGGATTCGCCTTTTGTCACATCTTCGGCGTAGGGGAGACGCACGATTGTGGCATCGTCGGATTTGTGGAAGTAATAACCGCTCTTTGAGGCGAGTTGCTGCCAGTGGAGGCCGAAGCCGAGCGAGAGGGAGATGGAGCGGTGGGTCATACGGACGGCAATTAGGTTGTTCCATGTAAATTCAGTGGAGCGCCATGCCGAGAGGTCCATGTCGGTCTTGTCGTTGATGGTGGACACCCATCCGAAGGCAAGTCCGTCGGAAATCACGTCCCATTTAGTCTTTTTGTTACTGGAAATGTTGAAACCGAAATCTCTACCTTTGGAACCGATGTATGTGCGGACGGTACGGTTTTCGGGGTCGGCGAATGGAAATGAATAGGCCATCCTTTCCCCATTCGGGTCTGTGAAACGTATGGAAAGCGAATCTGGAGTCTCGGTGATTAATACCCCCGAGATGTCGGGACACTCGATTTTGGTGTAGCTATCATGGCCGCCGGACTTTTTCGGGCCTTTTGTGACGTAGAAAAATGTATTGGGAGTGTTGTCGATACGGTGGACGTTCAGGGAGATTGCACGCGGGGAGGAGGAGAGGGTTATGCTTTGTGCTGACGAAACGTTGAGAAGTGTGTCAGGCACGGCTATGTTGCATTTATCTGAGGTCTGGGCAGACACGGAGAGGGAACAGAGGAGAAGGAGGGCGGGAATAATAGATTGACGTAGCATGGTGGGGAAATTGATAATGGAGTATTGAAAAAATAAGAGTGACATGAATGGGGGTTCAGCGGGAACCGGCAAGCGATTTGATGAATTTGGAGGCATCCGTGTTGCGTATGGGTCCCTCAAAGTAGATGACCATGACCGACGGACGTTTCGCTTTCTCGTTGTTGAGGTAGTAGAGGTAGCGGTTGATGGTCTTGCCGTCCTTTTTGACAGGGGGGAGGACAAAGTAGGCATATTGCAGCTTTCCGTTGCGGTAGCGGACATCGCGGGCAATGGCGTTGGCACCGTCGGCGGCAACTATCGGTTCGATAATTGACTCGTAGGTCTGCGGGTCACCTCTGAATGTTGCCAACGTCGTCAGCCGGTGTGAGCTCAGGAAGGGTTGTTGCCCCGTGATAAGTGTCTCGGTCACGTTGGGGTCAGAACTGTATTTCCCTCCGAAAATCTCTTTCATTACCGACTGGGAATAGAGTCCCGCGGGAAGCGCGAGGAGAGTCAGGATTATGATTAATAGTCGTTTCATGAGGATGGATGTGGTTGTGATGATTGATGTGGAATTGAAGTTGCAGGTTTATTCGGCTTTTTTAGGAGTATGGGGCGTATATTCCTCAGATTTCCGGGAAGTTATTTTCGTAGGATTGAAGCAGGGCGGTGATGTCACCGATGTCGTCGGTGAGGGCTGTCTCCACGTCGTCGACATTGCTTTCAAACTCGTGCAGGTCAGCCATCATCAGCCTCACTACGTCAGCCTCGTCGGTGATGCGGCATCCGTTGACGTAGGCGACGCAGGTTCCGCCGTCGGTCTCTGTCCCCGCCAGCGAGGGGGCGGAGAGGAAGTGCAGGGCGAGGGTGACGACGAGGGCTATGGCGGCAGCGATGCTCACGGCAGCGCGGAGGGCAGTGTGTCTGGAGGAGCGCCTTATCGCTGTTTCCTGCACGCGTCGGAAGCCCATCAGCGCACGCACTTCGTCGATGGCGGGATGGGAGAGGGGTGTGACGGCTATTTCGTCACGCAGCGCCCGCTCCTCCGCGTCGGTCAGAGAGCAGTCGAAGTAACGCTCTATCTGTTCAAGCAGTTGAGGTAGGGTGAGAGGATGTCTGTTCATTTCAGGTAGTTGTTACGGTAGATTTCACGGATGGTCTTGCGGGCGCGGCTGAGGGTGACGCGGACATTCTCCTGAGTCATGCCGAGAGTCGCGGCCACCTCCTCGTAGTCCATCCCGCGTATGTCATGGAGGTCGAACACATCAAACTGACGGGAATTCAGCACCCTGCGAGCAATGCTGATGACGGTGGCGTAGGTATCCTCGCGGTCACGGCGCTCGGAGTCATCGTCGGTAGCGACGACGGTAAGCGTGCCGGGCGCATCGTCAAGACTCTGAGAGGGATTTGCGTGACGGCGGCGGTAGGAGTCGATGGCTGAGTTGCGGACTGCTGTATAGGTCAGCCGAGCCGCATCGGTCTCGCTTCCGACAGCCTGATGGCGTGCCCACAGACGGCAGAAAGCGTCGTGAATCACATCGTCGGCCTCGTCAGCGCCCGCAATCCCCCCGGCTATGCTGCGCAGCTTTGCCCGGAGTGTGATGAATGTGGATGTCAGAATATCGGTGTTCACATTAAGCATAACGGAAGCCCACGGAGTTTGTAACAGAAAATATATAAAAATTTCCGGAAGACAGGTTAATCTTCCGGAAATCTGTATGATGTCTGTGATTGCAGAAAACCAAGAGGGTGTTTCATGACAAATGTTAGACACCCTTTAAGGAGCATCTGCGATTCAGATTTTTTCCTGAACCATTTTCAGGAAATCTTCGCGGTTTTCTGCCGGGCCGTGGGCTGTTTGGCTGCAATCATACCACTCCGCGTTGTGCATACCGACCGCATCGAGGACGAGTGGTTTGAAATAGTCCATGAAGAAGGGGTGGAAACGCTCCTTGTCAGCCTGTGAGGTTGTCAGCATCACGGTGCGGCTGATGTCGATTTTATCAGGAACGAGATTACCTTTGTCATCATATTGATATGCGCTTCCCGAGAGCATCACTTTGTCGAAGAATCCCTTGACGATTGCCGGCATCATGCCCCACCAGATAGGGAAAATCATGATGAACTCGTCGGTTTTCAGGAGTGTGCGGAGATACTTTGTCACCAGCGGGTCGGCTGTCTCTCCCCGGCTGTAAAGTCGCAGGCTTGCAGCGTCAAGCACAGGGTTGAAACCGTCGGCGTAAAGGTCAAGCACACAGAATTCGCGGTTCTCGGAAGTGAGTTTGGCTTTGACTGTCTCAAGGATTGCATGATTGAAACTCTTGTCGTAGGGGTGGGCATAAAGTATCGTAGTCATAAATATAAAAATAAGGAAGGTTTAAAAATTTATCCGGAATTGACGGAACTATCTGCTACAAACAACACCTGCCCGATTAAAAAAGTTGCGAGGAGGATTGACGGCAGCCGAGGTTATGACCGATACGATGGTGGTGCATCCGAAACGCGACATTGCCGTTTATAAAGATTCTATCGGTGATAATGAGTAGGTTTCTATTTTTTTTGCGTACTTTTGCGGTGTCCCTCCGGCAGATGCCTTAATCGGGCCGGGGGCGGCGATGTCTGTAATGCAAATAAAACATAGAACCAATGACAGAAAAACGTGCGCAATTTGCCACCCGTCTCGGAGTAATCGCCACTACCGTCGGGTCGGCAGTCGGTCTGGGCAATATATGGCGTTTCCCCTTTGAGGCAGGAGTGCATGGTGGGGGAGCCTTTCTGCTGATTGACCTATTTTTCATCTTCATCATCGGAGTCCCGGTGGTCTGCGCCGAGTTCATCATAGGACGGCATACCGGTCTGAATGTCCGTGGAGCCTTCCGCGTCCTTGCCCCCGGCAAACCGTGGGGGATAGTGGGCTATCTGGGCATCATCGCTTCGATACTCATTCTCAGTTTCTATTCTGTCGTCGCCGGATGGACACTTGAATACATCTATCAGTCATTGACAGGTTTCGGCGGTGTCAGCTCAATCGCCGGACTTCACAGTCAGTTTGACGGTTTCGCCACTTCCAACTGGCGACCTGCAATGTGGACGCTAATTTTTCTTGCAATCAACTATTTCATTCTTGCGCGTGGAGTGCAGAAGGGAATCGAGAAGATGTCCAACATAATGATGCCCCTTCTGTTTGTGATTCTGATTGTGTTCTGCATCAACTCACTGCGTATGCCGGGGGCTGCTGAAGGACTTTCATTTCTCTTTAAGCCTGATTTCTCACAGGTGACACCCTCGGTCATGCTCGGTGCCATGGGGCAGGCTTTCTTCTCGCTCAGTCTCGGCCTCGGATGTCTGATAACCTATTCGAGCTATTTCAAACAGGAGACTCCGCTGCTGCGTACAGCCGGAATCATGGCATCGCTCGATACCCTTGTCGCCATCCTCGCGGGCATCATCATTTTTCCGGCGGTCTTTACCTTCGGTATGGAACCGGCCGCAGGTCCGAAGCTCGTGTTCGAGATACTTCCTTCGATTTTCATGCGTATGCCGGGGTCTATGCTCTGGTCAGTGCTGTTTTTTATCCTGCTTTTCCTTGCCTCGCTATCGTCGACCATCTCGATGAGTGAAATCACCATCGCCTATATGACCGACGAGTTCGGTTTCTCGCGCCGTAAGGCGACGGGGTGCAACATCGTAGTCGCAATGGTGCTCGGTACTCTCTGCGCGCTTTCATTCGGGATGATTTCCGACTGGACAGTCTGCGGGCTGACACTTTTCAACCTGTTCGACTATCTCTCGTCCAATATCATCCTCCCCATCGGAGGCATGATTATCTCTGTCTTTGTCGGATGGGTGCTTGACCGCAGTGTGGTGCGCCGTGAGCTTATGACCGACGACGGCAGTGTGCGTCCGTGGATGATACGCCTTGTGACAATCTGCCTGCGCTACATCGCTCCGGCGTGCATCGGCCTCGTGTTTCTGTTCGGTCTCGGCCTGTGGTGATAGCCGCAGAAGGCCGGATATGGGGCAATGTATCACCCGGATTGAATAAAAATAGCCGGTTTTTGTTGAGGATTGAAAAATTATTGTTAAGTTTGTGAAAACAATGCCCGTATCGTGCGGGTTAGAATATTAATGCGATATATCTGCGCTGACCTGTGCAGCGTATATCTTGACTCTCTGACTAATCATCAATTGCTTCCCATGAAAAAGAAGAAGACTCTCAACATCATCAAAAATGACCCGTGGCTTGAACCATATACCGACGCCATAGTCGGACGCCATAACGACGCACTCGCCAAGGAAGCCGAACTCTGCGGCACTGACGGCACTCTTGATACTTTTGCAAACGCACACAACTTTTTCGGCCTTCACCGTACACCCGACGGAGGATGGGTGTTCCGCGAGTGGGCTCCCAACGCTACTGCCATAAATCTTATCGGCGATTTCTCCAAATGGAAGCCGATGAAAAAATATGCCCTCAAACCGAAGAAAAACGGTGTATGGGAAATCAAACTCAAAGAAAAGGATATGAACCACGGCGACCTCTACAAGATGCTCGTCAGTTGGGACGGCGGTCAGGGTGAGCGCATCCCCGCCTACGCCAACCGTGTGGTTCAGGACGAACAGACCAAGGTGTTCTCCGCTCAGGTCTGGTCGCCCGAGCCTTACAAATGGAAGGTGAAACGTTTCCGCCCGGACACTCGTCCACTCCTCATCTATGAATGTCACATCGGTATGGCTCAGGAGAAGGAGGGTGTCGGCACCTACACTGAATTCCGCGACCTGATACTTCCGCGCATAGCCGCCGACGGCTACAACGCCATTCAGATAATGGCAATTCAGGAACATCCTTACTACGGGTCGTTTGGCTACCATGTATCCAGTTTCTACGCCCCTTCAAGCCGCTTCGGTACACCCGAGGAGCTTAAAAGCCTTATTGACCGCGCACATGAACTGGGCATCGCCGTCATCATGGACATTGTCCACTCCCACGCCGTCAAGAACGAGGTGGAGGGGCTCGGCCGACTCGACGGCAGCTATGACCAGTACTTCTACGGTGACAGTCGCCGCGAACATCCCGCATGGGATTCACTCTGTTTCGACTACGGTAAGAACGACGTAATCAACTTCCTCCTATCCAACTGTAAATACTGGCTTCAGGAGTTCCGTTTCGACGGTTTCCGTTTCGACGGCGTGACCTCCATGCTCTATTACAGTCATGGTCTCGGGCAGGCTTTCGGCAGCTACGAAGACTACTACAACGGCGGTCAGGATACCAATGCCATAACATATCTTACACTTGCCAATAAGCTGATTCACCAGATTAATCCCAACGCCATCACCATCGCCGAGGAGATGAGCGGTATGCCCGGTCTCGCAGTGCCTGTCAAGGATGGTGGTATCGGTTTCGACTATCGTATGGCTATGGGTATTCCCGACTATTGGATCAAGATTCTCAAAGAGAAGAAGGATGAGGAGTGGAAGCCCACATCAATATTCTGGGAGCTTACCAACCGCCGTGCCGATGAAAAGACCATCTCCTACGTCGAGAGCCACGATCAGGCACTCGTCGGCGACAAGACCGTGATTTTCCGCCTTATCGACAAGGAGATGTACTGGCACATGATGAAGGACGACGACAATATGGTTGTAGCACGAGGCATGGCTCTCCACAAGATGATACGTCTCGTCACCGCCTCGACCATCAACGGCGGCTATCTCAACTTCATGGGTAATGAATTCGGTCATCCCGAGTGGATTGACTTCCCCCGCGAAGGCAACGGATGGAGCTACAAGTATGCGCGCCGTCAGTGGGATCTTGTCGACCGTAAGGATTTGAAATATGAACTCCTGAACGCCTTCGACAATGCGATGATTCATCTCATCTCCGGTGTCTACAATTTCCAGTCGCTTCCCGTTGTGAAGCTCTGGGAGAAGGACGACGATCAGGTGCTTGCCTATATGCGCGGCGACCTCGCTTTTGTCTTCAACTTCAACCCGACCGAATCGTTTACCGGCTATGGTATTCTTGCTCCGGCAGGTGAATACGACGTGGTGCTGTCGACCGACAATCCCGGTTTCGGTGGTTATGGCAATATTGACGAACACGTCAGCCATCTCACGCAGAACGACCCGCTGTTTGCACCTTCGGGCAAGGAATGGCTGCGCCTCTATCTGCCTCCGCGCTCGGCTCAGGTGCTCCGTCTGCGCCGTGCTACTCCTCCGAAGAAATCAGCCAAGGCCGACGATACCAAGCCGACTGAAAAGGCTCCCGCCAAGACGAAGAAGTAAAAATCCGGACTGGAAGAAAACAATTGACGCTGCCCATCTGAAATATTTGATGGGCAGCGTCAATTGTTTTTCAGTGACTTGAAAATGTAGTCGGGCAGGGGTAGGGTTATTTGATTATCACGTCCTTATTGGTTCCCGTGTAGACCACCTTTTCGGCATCAGGCGAGGTGAGTGTGCAGTTGAGGAGCGTTGCATCGGTGACATTGTTGATTTTGAGTGCGGGACCCTCGGTCGCGGTAATGTTTACGTTGTCAAATTTGATGCCTTTCGATTCGGAGAGCAACCCACCTTGACGTGCAGTAAAGATTGAGTTGGTCAGCTTGACGTTCTCGATGTTCATTTCGGGGAGTCCGTTGAACTTGACAGACATTCCGCAGTTGAACGACGACACACCGTTGATGGTGATGTTGCGGAACTGCGGTGTAGTCTCGTCAACCGGGGGGATTGTCTTCGGAGCGTTCTTGACCCAGTAGTAAAGGTCAAAGAGCAGACCCTCCTCGCGTATGTCGAGCATATTGATGTTGTCGATGAAAATGTTCTCGACCACACCGCCGCGTCCGCGTGTACTCTTGAAGCGTAGACCTACGTCAGTGCCGATGAACTGACAGTCGGTGACAGAAACATTGTTGACACCACCCGACATCTCGCTGCCGACGACGAAACCGCCGTGACCCTGAAAGACACGGCAATCCTTGACGATTACATTTTCCGTAGGCATTCCGCGCTTGCGTCCATCCTCGTCCTTGCCTGACTTGATGCAGATTGCGTCGTCGCCCACGTCGAGGGTCGAGCGGTAGATGATGACGTTCTTGCATGACTCGACGTCGAGGCCGTCGCCGTTCATCGCATATTCAGGATTCTTGATATAAACGTCGTCGATAATGAGATTTTCACACATCAGCGGGTGGAGGTTCCATGCAGGTGAGTTCTGGAACAACACGCCTTGGAGGAATACATTTTTGCAGCGTGTGAATTTAAGCATTACGGGGCGGAGGAAGTTTTTGATTTTCTCAGCTTCCTCCTTTGAGAGTTTTTTGAGTTCATCGTGGCTAAGTTTAGCCCCCTCGGTATATTCCTCGCTGGGATACCATGCGTAGTCGTCGCGCACGAAACCGCCCGACTTAACGAGGCTTTTCCACTGGCCGGGAGTCATCTTGTCGCGCTTGACGGCACGCCACGCGGCACCGTTGCCGTCGATTACGCCGTCGCCTGTGATGGCGATGTTTTCGAGATTCTCGCCGTTGATGGGAGAGATGGCACGGTAGGCCTCATAGCCCTCATAGACTGTGTAGACCACCGGATAGAGGTCACGGTCAGGGGAGAAAAGTATCAGCGCGCCGCCGTCGAGGTGGAGGTTGATATTGGATTTGAACGTGATAGGGCCTGTCAGCCATACACCGGAGGGGACATTGAGCGTGCCGCCCCCTTTCGAGGCGAGAGCGTCGATAGCCTTTGCGAAAGCCTCGGTGTTGAGCGTCTTGCCATCAGATACCGCGCCGAAATCGGTCAGCGATACCGTGCGGTCGGGGAAGGCAGGACGGTCGATTACGGGCATTTCAAACGGAAGTCCCTCGTAGAGATGACTGTAAGCTGAGTCACCGGCAGCGAAAGCCGCCGCACCCATCCACAGTCCGATCATTGCAGAAATTAATCTCATGGTAAGTCAGATTGTTGTTGTATGGTAAAGTTGAAGTGATTTTTTTGAAATGGAATCGGCTGATTTTAGCGTTGGAAACCGAATCATCCTCCAAAAGTACATAAAAAATGCCGTATAATCAAATTCCCGAATGTGTGGCAGGGGGATTTGCTTTATTCGGGGCATTTGATTACTTTTGCAACAGATTGTTTCAACTCCATAAATCATACGAACCATGTCAACTGAAAATGTTATGACTCCCGCCGAGGCACGCGAGTGGGTCAAGAGCCGCGAATGGGCCAACGGATGGAATGTCAATGTCGACGATACCGTCGATGCTGTCGAGTTTGCCACTCAGTATCATCGCAACAAACCCCTCTGGGACAAACTGTTTAAATTCCTTGCCGAGCATGACCCCATGACTCTCGAGCCGGGCAAGATTGAACTTGAAAAAGGTCGCGTATGGATCAATGTGCCTGAGGAATATACTCCCAAGTCTGCTGAGGATACCCGCACTGAGAATCACCGCAAGTTTATCGACCTTCAATACACTTTCGTGGGCGACGAGCTTTATGGCCTCGCTGACCCCGAAAAGGTCACACCCACGATGGAATATGACCCCGTGAAGGACCGCACGTTCTACAAGCTCGATGCTCCTGCATCATACGTTCCCGCCGGTGCTGACCGTTTCTTCCTCTATTTCCCCAAGGATCTTCATCAGCCTTCGGTACGTGCATCTGAGAATCCGACTCCCTGCCGCAAACTCGTCGGTAAAATCGAGTATGCAGAATAAAGCATAGAGGTTAAAAGTATAGGACATAACTTATACATACACAGAAACCGCGCTATTCAACCATACGGATGAATAGCGCGGTTTCTTGTAAAACTATTATCTATACTCTATACTTCATACTCTATACTCTATACTTCCTACTCTATACTTTGAATCCCAGTCCTATCCGGCATACGCGCCACGGCGCGTCCCTACAAATCAGGTGTTTATGTAGGATACACCACTATTCGGCGGAGGGAGTCGGGGTATTGTTGCCGTCTTTGGGTTGGCGGGGCTTTTTGTGGGGCGACTTACGGCGTGGTTTCTGAGTGTCGGACTTCGGTACTTGCTGAGTATCAGGCTTCTGTCGGTCAGTCTCCGGTTTGTGTTGACTTGTGTCTGATTTCGGTTTCTGCTGACGGTGCTTCGAAGCATTGCCATTCCCTTTACCGTTGCTATTGCGGTTGGCAGGACGATTGCTTCGCTTCTGGCGACCTGACGACTGCCGTTTCTTAGGGTTATACTCAGGAGCTTCGCCGAGTTCGGCAGGGACTGCCTGTTTACGGACCTCGTAGCCGAGAAAATCCTCTATGTAGCCGAATTTAGCCTGTTCGCGTTGGCTGATAAGGGTGACGGCCATACCGTCGGCATTCGCGCGGGCTGTTCGGCCTATGCGGTGGACATAGTCCTCGGCTTCGTGAGGCACGTCGTAGTTAACGACCATGGCAATGTCGTCAATGTCGATTCCGCGCGACAGGATGTCGGTGGCTACAAGCACATCAAGCCGTCCGGCACGGAAATCGTGCATCACCTCGTCGCGTTCATTCTGTTCGAGATCCGAGTGCATTTCCCCGGTCTTGATTTTGGCGCGACGGAGTTCGCGGGTGAGATCCTTGACTTTAAGTTTGGATGACGAGAAGACGATGACCCTCTGCGAATGTGCGGTCTTGAGAAGATGACGGAGTATGCCGGTCTTCTGACCTTCGTGGCAGACAAAAGCCGACTGGTCGATTTTCTCTGTCGGACGCGAGACGGCAATCTTCACTTCGGCGGGATTGTTGAGGATCGCTTTTGCCATCTGCTGAATCTTCGGCGGCATCGTGGCGGAGAACATCAGCGTCTGCCGCTCTGCGGGGAGCTGCTTTACAATCTGCATGATGTCGTCATAGAAACCCATGTCGAGCATACGGTCGGCCTCGTCGAGAATGAAGTAGCTGACTTTTGACAAGTCGACATAACCCATCTGCAAGTGGGCGAGGAGTCTGCCCGGGGTAGCTATCACCACGTCGGCACCCATTTTCAGGCCACGCTGCTGCTGCGCGAAGGTAGCGCCGTCAGTGCCGCCGTAGATTGCGACACTGTTCACGGGGACGAAGTAGGCGAATCCCTCCATCTGGCGGTCGATCTGCTGGGCGAGTTCGCGGGTGGGAGCCATCACGATGCAGTTGACATAGTCCTTCGCTTCGGGAAGGTCGGCCAGCATATCAATCACCGGCAGCAGATAGGCAGCGGTCTTTCCCGTCCCTGTCTGGGCCACGGCTATAAGGTCGCGGCCTTCAAGGATTACGGGGATGGCTTGCTCCTGTATGGGCGAACACTCCTCGAAGTGCATCGCGTCGAGCGCGTCGAGGATGTCGTCACTTAAATCAAGCTCGTCAAATCTCATATATAACTGTAAGAGAGTAGTAGTTGTGTGATTAAAGGATGTTTTGGACAGTACCAAGAATTTTGGCTGTGCAAAGATACGCAAAAATCTACGAACTTACTGCGGGAGGAGTGTATAAGTCGCTCCGGGATTGGTCACGATGTCGTAAACGTATGCCGGCGATTTGCTCCCTTCGGTATTGATGGGTGCGGAGGGTGAAATCAGCGGTTTGCGGATCTCCTGAGGCGTAAGGAGGTGATTGTCCACATCCGCACCGCCGTCGGAGACAAGCGTCATTGCCGCATCACATTTAAGGGGTGTTGCGGAGGCTATACGGAGAGTCCCGCCGTTGGCCGACGATATGACCGCCTTGTCAACTTTGCCATCTTTCCACGTCAGATTGTCGAGGGTGAAACCGCCGCGGCAGCGCAGTCCCCCGACCTCACCATCCTTCCATACGGAGGGTAGGGCAGGGAGGAGATGGACGGCTCCGGCATGGCTCTGGACAAGCATTTCGGCAATTCCTGCCGTACAGCCGAAGTTTCCGTCGATTTGGAAAGGCGGATGTGCATCGAAAAGATTCGGATATGTGCCGCCGTTCTGACCCTTTTCTTCCGTCGTGGGGACAATCTGCTCGGTAATCAGCTTGTAGGCGTGATCGCCGTCAAGCAGACGCGCCCAGAAACAGACTTTCCAGCCCATTGACCATCCTGTCGAGTGGTCGCCACGTCCGTTGAGGGTCTTTTTGGCAGCTTCCATAAGCACGGGAGTACGATAGGTGATCTGTCTGCCCGGATAGAGACCCCAAAGATGTGAGGTGTGGCGGTGGTGGTCCTTGGGATTGTCCCAGTCTTTCAGCCATTCCTGAACCTGCCCCCAGCGACCGACCTGCATTGGAGCGAGATTGGCAGCCACCGTGTTGAGACTGTCGACGAAGGCTGCATCCTCATTCATCTCGGCGGCAGCCGCAATAGTGTTACGGAAGAGGTCGTGGACCATCTGATTGTCCATAGTGGTTCCGGCGACGATGACGAAATCACGTTTTCCGTTGACTACCGGGGCATTTTCCGGAGAATAGGAGGGAGCGACGACGAGCCAGTTGTTGTCAGGCTCGCTTACGAGGAAATCGAGGTAGAATTTGCAGGCATCCTTCATCATGGGATAGACTGCGGCGAGGTATTCTTTGTCGCCCGAGAAAAGGTAACGGTCCCATAGATGTTGGGCAAACCACGCGTTGCAGGTTGGCCATACTCCGTATTTCGGGCCGTCGACCGCTCCTGTTGAGCGCCATATATCGGTGTTGTGGTGGAGCGTCCAGCCGCGGCAGCCATACATCGCGGCGGCATCCTTGCCGGTTTCCGCCACATCCTCGACGAGTGTGATGAACGGTTCGTGCATCTCGGGCAGATTGGTGACCTCGGCAGGCCAGTAGTTCATCTCGACGTTGATGTCGGTTGTATATTTGCCGTCCCACGGAGCGTGGAGCTTGTGATTCCAGATTCCTTGCAGGTTGGCGGCTTGTCCTCCGGGCTGCGAACTGGCTATCAGCAGATAGCGGCCGAACTGGAAATATAGCGCGGCAAGCTGCGGGTCAAAGTTGGTCGCAAATTCCGCCACGCGGACATCGGTTGGTTTCGATGCCTGCGCATTGGTGCCGAGGTCGAGGGTCACACGGTCAAACAGTTTGCCGTAGGCCGTTTCATGGTCACTGAGCATCTTGCGGTAGTCGCGCTTCCCTTTTTTGAGATAGTCGCGCGCTGAGGTGAGGGCATTGCCCGACACGTCGCGGTAGTTGATGAAATTAGTGCCGATGGAGGTGTAGATGATGACTTCGTTGGCATCGGTGACGCGCAGAAGACTGTCGCCGACGGTCTCAATCTTTCCACCCTTGGGGTCTATCTGCGTGAGCGATGCAAACTCTACTTTTCCGGGAATCCCTTCATGGGTATCTCCCTTTCCTTGAAGCAGAAGTTCGTTGCGTGCCGGAGTAGACACATCAAATCTCTTATAAGGTGTTTCGTAGCGTGCGGTGAAGGAGATTTTACCTTTCTTCGACGCGGTGAGTCTGACGATGAAAAGACGGTCGGGGATGGAGGTGAAAGCCTCGCGGACATACTCGGTGTCACCGACGCGGAAGCGGGTTGTTGCGACTGCCCTTGAAATGTCAAGGTCTCGGTAGAAGTCCGTGTAGTCAGCCATACCGTCGAAGTGGAGCATAAGGGAGCCGACAGTTTGGTATGGCATACCGTTTGCACCATTGGGCGCGCATATCGCAGGACCGCACAGCGATTGAGCCTCGACATTCTTCCCCTCAAAAATCAATCGGCGTATCTCGCCGAGCGAGTCTTTGGCCTTGGGATTGGTGTTGTTGTAGGGCGAACCTCCCCACACGGTTTCTTCGTTTAGCTGAAACTGCTCGTTGACAGGGTTGCCGAACACCATTGCACCTATCGCTCCGTTGCCGAGGGGCAGAGCCTCCACCCAGAGTGATGCCGGACGGTCATACCACAGTTTCATGTCATTGTTGGCAGCCCTCAGACCTCCGACGGTATGGAAAAGTACCATCAGGAGCAGGGCTCCCCTAAATATCATCTTCATTATAATAGTTTAAAATTGGGTTACTTGTCGGTTGCAGGTTTCTCGATTCCATCCTTCCTGCATCGGTCGCTCATGTGCTTTATGCGGGCGGCTGTGTCGGGGTGCGACGAGAACATCTTTGCCATCATGCTTGACTGGGCGCCGGACGACTGTTCCATTGCCTCCATTTTTTCAAAAGCCTGTACCATTCCCCACGGATTCTTGCCATGTGCTTTTAGGAAATCATAGCCGTAGTCGTCGGCCTCGCTTTCCTGCTTCTGTGAATATTTGGCGTTGACAAGTGACTCGCTGAGTTTCACGAGTTGCGTTTCGGTGAGTGCGGCAGCCTTACCCCCGGTTGAAGCGATTCCGTCTTTGAGTGCATCTTCAAGCAGGGAGTTGCGGAAAGCGTTTTTTGAGTGATGTTTGGCGACATGACCCACCTCGTGTCCGATGATGCCGAGAAGCTCGTCGTCGCTCATCATGTCCATGATGGCGGAGAATACGCGGACACTCCCGTCGGCACAGGCGAAGGCATTGACATCCACAACCTTGTAAACCTTGAAGTTAAGGGGTATTCCCTCTACGTCGTTAAGTCCCTCGGTGAGTTTCATAAGTCGGACGGTGTAGGGGTCATCGTCGGCGGCGACAGGATTGTTTTTGTCCATCCAGTCGACAGACTCCTTGACGTATGCTGCCATCTGTGCGTCGGTGAGGGTCGCAGCTTTGACGGCCTTTGCTCCGGCACTGATGGCTTTACTGAGATTGAACTGCGCGTAAGTGGCAGGGGCGGTTGCACCGAGGGCGAGGACTACGGCGAATGCTTTGATGAATGATATTTTCATGATTACGGAAATATGATAGTAAAAATTGAATTCGGTGAGGAAGAGGATGAATTTAAGTTTTATAGGACAAATTTAGGGAAATCCGATGAAATTATCTACATTTGTCATCCGAAATTAGAATTTGTTTGCAACATCGGTCGTTAGATTTCAAGAAATTATGAATAGGTTTATCATATCAATTATCGTGTATTTTGCGGCTATGACATCATACGCACAGATTGCTGATATACAGGTGAGCTATTCGTACAGGCATCCTGAACAGACGATGAGGAGAGCAGACGCAGATATTTCAAATCAATATATTCTTCTCACCGATGGTGGTAGATCGAAATTTTATTCTCCGAAAACTGAATACATAGATTCAATAGAATCAACTCCCGAGGGCTTTGAGAACTTTAACACGTTCAAGAGAGTATGTTATGAAAAAAAACAGTCCGACCTCATTCCGCGTGTCGATGGGTCTTTTTATGTCGTCAAATCGTTTGGAAATAAGAATATCAGGACTTACGATGTCGCAAGCGGCACCCGTTTCAAATGGAATGAACCCTTGGCTGAAATAAACTGGATTACGACGGATTCAATTAAAAATATCCTTGGATATGACTGTGTCATGGCGCACGGGGATTGTCACGGAAGGAGATGGACTGTATGGTTTTCTCCGGAAATTCCTGTCAGTGACGGTCCTTGGAAGCTATACGGACTCCCGGGGATAATACTTGAAGCTGTCTGTGACGGAGGGCAGTACAGTTTCGTTGCAGATGGCATACAGTATGCCGCGAATCCGTATTACGAAATTTACAGTGAAAACAACTGGGAGAAAATTACAGGGAAAGATTTTTGGGAGCTGAGGCGTTCATCCCTCGAAAATCCTTCCCGCAACGTGATTTCCAGTCCGAACATGATAGTCTACAACGGTATAAGCCATAAGGGACATTTACCCAAAGAAATCGTAGACTATATCGAAACTGATTATTGATAAAATTTTAGGAATTATATACCGATGAAAAAACTGATTTTTGCGTTGGCAGCGATGATTGCACTGCCTGCCATGGCACGGGAGGTGAAACCTATGCTTGTCCCTGCTCCCGGGAGTGAGAATGTCAACGTCGATACACGTCTGTCGATAATTTTTGAATCCGTGCCTGAGATTGGTAACAGCGGAATGATAAGGATTTACGATGCTGAGACAGATGTCTGTGTCGATTCCCTCGATATGTCAGTCCCGGCGGGGCCGACCACTCCGACTAAACTGCCGAAGGCTCCCTACACGCTTGAACCTTATATCTATGACTCCCCACGTCAGACGAACCGCACCGTACGTCCCGGGACTCCCTCGGGAACTGCGGCACCGACAACCGACGAGTATCAGTTGAACATCATCGGTGGTTTTACCGACGGTTTCCATTTCTACCCTGTCATAGTGACCGGCAATAAGGCCGAGATCTATCCCCACAATAATATGCTTGACTATGGTGGGAGATACTATGTGACGGTTGATCCCGGAGTACTGTCGGTCGGGGGTAAGAAGTTCAAGGGGGTCACGAAGAAAGACGGATGGCGTTTCCGGATACGTCAGTCAGGCCCTGAAAAGGAACGCCGGACACTCGTTGTTGACGCTGACGGCAAGGGTGACTTCAATACGGTTCAGGGTGCGCTGGATCATATCCCTGATTTCAATACTGAACCTTGGACTGTCAGAATAATGAACGGCGACTATGAGGAGCTGGTCTATTTCCGCAACAAACGCAATGTGACCATCGAGGGTGAGAGCCGCGACGGTGTGTATGTGCATTACGCCAACAATGAAGTGTTCAATCCTCATCCTGCCGATGTAAGTACCAACGAATGGCTCGGGACTTTCCCGTCAAGGCGTGCGCCTTTCATGGCTGATAACTGCCGTGACCTTACGCTACGGAATTTCACTGTCGCAACGACGTTGAAAGGTCAGGCGGAAGGACTGCTCATCAACGGGCTGCGCAACCGCATGGAGGATATGACCGTCAGGGGGTCGGGCGACTGCCTGCAAGCCAACGGGCAGCTTTATATTGAAAACTGTCTCATCGACGGCGGTGGCGACATGATACTTGGACGAGGCACCTGCTTCTTCAAAAACTGCACGCTCATTTCGGGAGGTCCGTTTGCATGGGTACGCAACGGAAGTGCGAATCACGGAAACGTATTTGTGGACTGCACATTCAAGGGGACACGTCCAGATGCACTCCTTGCGCGCACAAACGGCACATATCCTCACTGCGAGATGGTGTTGATTGACTGCATCCTTGAAAATATCTCGCCGTCAGGGTGGGGCGGAATCGAGCGAGGCCCATACGAATATGTGCGTTACTGGGAAGCGGGCAGCCGTAATCCTGACGGCTCGCCTGTTGATACTTCGCGCCGTGCCGAAGGTTCGCGCCGTCTTGACCCTGTGAAGGATGCCGCGCTTATAAAGGCTTACAGAAATCCTGAGTTTGTCTTTGACGGATGGAATCCTGAAAAGTAAATTAATATATTTTTTTATGCCATGTTTGCAAAATTTATCGTATCGATCGGGCTGTCTCTTGCCTTTCTGTCCGTTGCGTTCAATGCCGCTGCCCAAAGCAGGGTGATTGAAATCGAAAATCCGAAAATGACCGTCTTTCTGCCTCCCAAGGGGCTGGAATCAGGCAAAGCTCTTGTCGGGCTGCCGGGGGGTGGCTACTCACATCTCGCTGTCAATCACGAGGGCTTCCATTGGGCGCCATTCTTCAATCAGCAGGGGGTGGCATACGCCGTCCTTGAATACAGGATGCCGAAAGGAGACCGCACTGTACCGATGGCCGATGTAGAGGCTGCCTTCAAGTTGATGGCGGACAGCGCGGCACGTTGGGGATTCAGCCCCGACAGCATCGGCATCATGGGGTCGTCAGCAGGTGGACATCTTGCCTCCACGATGGCTACGCATCAGACAGATGCGTGCAAACCTGCGTTCCAGCTACTGTTCTATCCGGTCATTTCGCTTGACAACGCCCTGACCCATAAGGGAACGCGTAAGGGATTCCTCGGCGAGAATCCATCTGACGAGCTTGTCGAGGCTTATTCCTCAGACCACTGTGTCGACGCTTCCACGCCACGCGCGCTGATGCTGCTGAGCAGTGACGATAAGGTCGTTGTCCCCGCCAATAGTCTTCGCTATTATGAAGCACTGATTGGAGCCGGAGTCCCCGCATCGCTTGTCATCTACCCGAGCGGAGGCCACGGGTGGGGCTGCCGCGACCGCTTCAAGTATCACGACAACGCCCTGATGGAAATATCATCGTGGCTCAAAAGCTTTTAAGCCACGATGACTCATTTTTTATTTGCTGGTTCGGACAAAAAATACTAACTTTGTAATCCGTTATGAAATACGGTTTTGACAACGAGAAATATCTCAAGATTCAGTCCGAACACATTCAGGAGCGTATAGCTCAGTTCGGCAATAAGCTCTATCTCGAGCTTGGAGGAAAATTGTTTGATGACCACCATGCCAGCCGTGTGCTTCCGGGCTTTCAGCCTGACAGCAAGCTGCGTATGCTCAGTAAACTCAGCGATCAAGCTGAAATCGTGATTGTCATCAGTGCGCTTGACATCGAGAAAAACAAGGTGCGTAACGATCTCGGAATCACCTACGACATGGATGTCCTCCGTCTGCGCGAGGAGTTCCAGAAGCGCGGTTTCCTTGTAGGGTCGGTCGTAATCACCCATTACAACGGTCAGAGCAGCGCCGATGCCTTCCGCCAGAAGCTGGAGAGGATGGACATCACCACCTATTATCATTACACCATCGAGGGCTATCCGACAAATGTCGACCTGATTGATTCCGACGAGGGCTTCGGCCGCAATGATTATGTAGAGACGTCGCGCCCGCTCGTCATCGTGACCGCGCCGGGTCCCGGCAGCGGTAAGATGGCCGTCTGTCTCAGCCAGCTCTACAACGAGCATAAGCGTGGCATAGAGGCCGGGTATGCTAAGTTCGAGACCTTCCCGGTGTGGAGTCTGCCGCTGAAACATCCTGTCAATATCGCTTATGAGGCAGCCACCGCCGACCTCAATGATGTCAACATGATCGATCCCTTCCATCTGGAAGCATACGGAAAGACGGCAATCAACTACAACCGCGACATCGAGATTTTCCCTGTGCTTAACGCGCTTTTCGAGGGTATCTACGGCGAAAACCCCTACAAGTCGCCCACCGATATGGGTGTCAACATGGTCGGGTTCTGCATCAACGACGACGAGGTGTGTTGCCGCGCGTCGAAGGACGAGATTATACGCCGCTATTACACCGCTCTCAACCGCTTCGCGCAAGGGGAGGACAACGAAGGAGAGGTCAACAAGATCGCGCTTCTTTTCAAGCAGGCAAAAATCAACACATCGTATCGCCGACCGACCGTAGCCGCCCGCAAACGTGCTGAACACAGCGGTGTCCCCTGCTCGGCAATCGAACTGAGCGACGGAACCATAATCACAGCCGAGACGAGTGCGCTTCTTGGCCCGAGTGCGGCACTGATTCTCAACGCTGTCAAGTATCTCGCCGGAATCGACCACTCTATCAAACTTATCCCTCAGGATATGATTGAGCCGATTCAGAATACCAAAATCAATTATCTCCGCAGTCATAATCCCCGCCTTCACACCGATGAGGTGCTTGTCGCACTGTCGGTCCTCAGTACTCACGATGAGAACTGCCGCCGTGCGCTCGAAAAGCTCCCTGAGCTTAACGGCTGTCAGGTTCACTCCACAGTGATGCTCGGCGAGGTCGACCATAAGATTTTCAAAAAGCTCGGCGTAGGTCTGACCTGCGACCCTGCGAAGAAAAGAAAAAGATAACTAAAATCCTACCGAAAAAGAGGGACGCAGTCCTTTTATCCATCCAAAAGGGGGTGGGGGAGATGTCTTGGCGTAAGCAGGGCAGACACCCCGTCCCTTTACTATATTTATTACCGTGTAGTCGCGGAAGGGTGGGGATGGAAGACCTAATTGTAAATTTATATTATCTGCCGTATGGTTTGCAGTGTGTTTCCCTCGGGATGCGTCGGACGGCTATGCGAGGTGTGCTTTGATTTGAAAAGTGGAAGGTTGTATGTTGTCACCCGGCGGTGGGTATATGTGGCGTTTTGGCATCAAAAGCGGTCTACTTATTGTAAAATTGAAATTAAAGCGGGTTAAAGTTGGTATTGTGACATTATTTCTTTATCTTTGTAATCTAAATTCCTATATCTAATCCCAATTGTTTATGTTTCATAGATTTAATACCATTGTTTCCTGTGCCGCCATTGCGTTGGGCGCATACGCTCAGGGAGGAGGACTTACCGATATGTCAGACAGCCGCCATGCTGTCATGGTCAACACCCCGATAGACGCGGTCAAATGGACCGGCGGTTTCTGGGGTGAGCGTTTCGATGTTTACAGCGGGACTTCACTTGAAAGTATGTGGGAGACATGGTCGGATCCGGACGTGTCCCACGGTTTCCGTAATTTCGAGATTGCGGCCGGTACCTGTGACGGTGAACATTGGGGCCCTCCTTTCCATGACGGTGATATGTACAAGTGGCTTGAAGCAGTGGCTGCTGTCTATGCGGTCAACAAGGACCCCAAGCTCGATGCACTTATGGATAAGTTTATCGAGCAGGTCGTGAAGGCACAGCGTGCCGACGGCTATATCCACACCCCTGTCATCATAGACGAGCGCAACCGTGGTGTCGATACTCACGCCCACCACAAGGAGCAGACCGTCATCGGAACCAAGGTCGGTGGTGAGGACGAGAAGGGTGCTTTCGCCAACCGTCTCAACTTTGAAACCTACAATCTCGGTCATCTTATGATGGCCGGTATCATCCATAAGCGTGCCACCGGAAAGACAACCCTTTTCGATGCCGCTGTCAAAGCCACCGATTTCCTCTGCGAGTTCTACGAGACAGCCTCTGCCGAACTTGCCCGCAACGCCATCTGCCCCTCTCACTACATGGGTGTGGTCGAGATGTACCGCGAGACCGGCAATCCCCGCTATCTTGACCTCGCCAACAATCTCATCAACATCCGCGGCCTCGTTGAGAACGGTACTGACGACAATCAGGACCGCATCCCCTTCCGCGACCAGTATAACGCGATGGGTCACGCCGTGCGCGCCAACTATCTCTATGCCGGAGTCGCTGACCTCTATGCAGAGACCGGTGAGGAACAGTTGATGAAGAACCTCACCAGCATCTGGGACGACATCGTCAACCGCAAGATGTATATCACAGGTGCGTGTGGCGCGCTCTACGACGGAACATCGCCCGACGGCACCTGCTACGAGCCTGACAGCATCCAGAAAGTACACCAGAGCTACGGCCGTCCCTATCAGCTCCCCAACAGTACCGCCCACAACGAGACCTGTGCCAACATCGGCAATATGCTCTTCAACTGGCGTATGCTTGAAGCTACCGGCGATGCTAAGTATGCCGACATCGTGGAGACCGCGCTCTACAACAGTGTCCTCAGCGGTGTGAGTCTTGACGGCAAACGCTATTTCTACACCAATCCGCTCCGCATGAGCGACGATTTACCATATACACTCCGCTGGCCCAAGACCCGCGAGGAATACATCAGTTGCTTCTGCTGTCCTCCCAACACCCTCCGCACCATCTGCGAGGCTCAGAACTATGCCTATACTGTCAACGACAGCACTCTCTGGTGTAATCTCTACGGCGACAACGAGCTGCGTACATCGCTCGGCAAGAAGCGTCCTCTCGTGGTGACACAGCGTACGGGCTACCCCTACGACGGTAAGGTGGTGCTTACGATGGTCGAGGTTCCCAAGAAAGAAAAACTCGCCCTGAAACTCCGTGTCCCCTCGTGGTGCGACAATGCAACCGTGGCAATCAACGGAGTCAAGGAGAATGTCAAGGTCACTCCCGATACCTATATCACTCTTGACCGTGTCTGGAAACCCGGCGACGAAGTGACATTCGACATGGAGATGAAGACGAAACTCATCGAGTCTAATCCGCTCGTGGAAGAGACCCGCAACCACACCGCTGTCAAGCGCGGCCCGCTGGTCTACTGTCTTGAAAGCATCGACATCGCCGACGGTAAGGCTCTCGACGATGTGCTGATTCCCGCCGATGCCACCTTCACCACCAAGGACATCACCATCGACGGCAGCCGCATGACCGCTCTGGAAACCGAGGCTCGTCTTGTCGACGGCGGTGACTGGACAGGTAAGCTCTACCGTGAGGTCGGAAGCGCCGACAAGAAGGTCAAGGTGACACTGATTCCCTATTTCGCATGGGGCAACCGCGACAAGGCCGAGATGAGCGTATGGCTGCCGCTTGCACGCTAATCAAAAGGCCATACTAAACACCTCTATATACCAGCATCATGAAGAAATCAATCATAGCAGTGGGGCTTGTCCTCACTGCATTCTCACTTTCGGCCGCCGACGTTTATGTGTCGCCTGACGGAAAGGATAGTAACGACGGTTCGAAAGGCGCACCCAAAGCCACTCTGACCTCAGCTCTGCGTCAGGCACGCGAGATGCGCCGCCTCTCCGCACCCGGAGTGGAAACCGGAATCACAATCCATCTCGCAGATGGGACATACGAGGTTTATGAACCGGTGTTCATCCGTCCTGAGGACAGCGGTACACCGTCGTCGCCGACCGTCATCACTTCCGACGGAGGTGCATGGCTGAGCGGCGGCGTGAAAATTGACGGATGGAAGCGTCAGGGTAAATTCCTCGTGGCGGATGTACCGCAGTTCAACGGCCGTCCTCTCGACTTCCGTCAGCTCTATGTCAACGGAAAGAAGGCAGTCCGCGCCCGCGATGTCGAGGATTTCGAGAAGATGGCGCGCATAATCTCTAACGACCCTGCCAATGAGGTGCTTTGGGTACCTGCCGAGGCCGTGAAGAAGATTGTCAATGCTCCTTACCCGGAAATGGTGCTTCATGAAATGTGGTGTGTTGCCAATCTGCGCATCAAGTCTATCGACATTCAGGGAGACAGCGCTGCCGTCCGCTTCCATAATCCCGAGAGCCGTATTCAGTTCGAGCATCCGTGGCCGCGCCCGATGGTGACTACCGACGGACATAACTCGGCCTTCTACCTAACAAACGCCAAGGAGCTTCTTGACACTCCGGGAGAGTGGTATCACGACATCGACACCCGCAAACTCTACTATTATCCCTTCCCGGGTGAGACGATAGCCGACGCGGTCGTTCCCGCAGTGGAGACCCTTATGAACATCGAGGGTACGCTCGACCGCCGCGTGGAGAACGTAAAAGTGGAAAACATCGGATTTGAATATACCACATGGATGCGTCCGTCAATCATGGGGCATGTGCCTTTGCAGGCAGGTATGTATATGACCGACGGTTATAAAATCAATCCCAAGATGGAGCGTCCGCAGAATCATAAGCTCGACAATCAGGGCTGGCTCGGCCGCCCGGCTTCCGCCGTTGTTGTCAAGGGAGCTGCCGACGTTGACTTCCTCAAATGCCGCTTCGAGCATCTCGGCTCGTCGGGACTTGACTATGAGTGGGGTACGGAAGGAGGATTGATAGAGGGATGTCTGTTCCGCGACATTGCCGGAAACGGTATCGTCGTCGGTAATTTCAGTCCCGCCTCCCATGAAACCCATCTTCCCTACGATCCCGCCGACCAGCGTGAGGTATGTTCCGACCTTACGATTTCCAACAATCTCATAACTGATGTCACAAACGAGGACTGGGGTACGCTCGGAATCTGCGCAGGCTACGTCAAGGGCATCAATATCGAGCATAACGAAATCAACGATGTGTCATACAGCGGCATAAATCTCGGCTGGGGATGGACCCGCACGGTCAACTGTATGCGTAACAACCGCGTACACGCCAACCTGATCCATCACTATGCCAAACACATGTATGACGTGGCAGGTGTCTACACCCTCGGTTCGCAGCCCCATAGCTGGGTCACGGAGAACTGTGTGCGCGACATCTATGTCCCCGGATATGCACATGATCCCAACCACTGGTTCTATCTCTACACTGATGAAGGTTCTTCGTTCATCAACGTAAAGGACAACTGGACGGAGGGAGAGAAATATCTGCAAAACGCCAACGGTCCCGGCAACGTCTGGGAAAACAACGGTCCTGCCGTCGACGACGCTATCCGTCAGAACGCAGGTCTGACAAAAGAGTATCAGTATCTTAAATCACTGTAAAATACAGTATCTTAAATCACAACCGGACATGAAAAAAAGAGTGTCGACACTCCTTGCCGCTGCCGCCTTCGGGCTTGCAGCCTCGGCTCAGACTTGGATTTGGTATCCCGGCGACTATGAAATCTGGCTCGGAAACCGCATGAACAACAACCGCACCGAGCGCGGTGCCTTCTTCCCTCCGTTCTGGAAGACAGACAGCCACTTCGTGACAGTCGAGTTCAGCAAAGACCTCGATCTGCCCGAGGATGAGGTCATCACCATCAAGGCTGAGGGCAAATACAACGTGAAGCTCGACGGTAAGCTCCAGTTCGGACAGCCTTCGCAGTTCACCATCCCTGCCGGCAAGCATAAGCTCAATATAAAGGTGTGGAACCAGTCGACACCTCCGGCACTCTATATCAAAGGTAAAAATGTCAACACCGACCCCACATGGAAGGTGACAAACGAGGATAAGGAGTGGATTGACGAGAGCGGAAAGGCAAGCGACACTTCCGCAACTACCTACGCACCCGCAGGTTACTGGAATTTTGACAATATAGCCAAACCGCCCTCTACTTTCAGCCTCAATCTCGAACCGATGGGCTATGTGGCGGTGGAAGAAAAGACTGCCGACGGCGGTAAGCTCTATGATTTCGGTAAAGAGACCTTCGGACGCATCATCCTTAAAAATCCTGTCGGCAACGGCATCGTCAATATATATTACGGTGAAAGCCCCGAAGAGGCTATGGACATCGACTATTGCGAAACCCTTGACAAAATCGGTTTCGCTGACGATATGGCCATTGACCTCGCTACAAACGATACCCGTGAGCGTGCGGGCGACTACACGTTGGACAACACCAAGGCGTTCCGCTATGTCTATGTCGCTCCCGAGCAGGGAATCAATATCGACGATGTGGCGATGCTCTACGAATATGCCCCGGTCGAGTATCGCGGCACCTTCAAGTGCAGTGACCCTGAGATTAATAAAATCTGGGATGTCGGTGCCTATACCATGCACCTGACCACGCGCGAGTTCTTCATTGACGGTATCAAGCGTGACCGCTGGGTGTGGAGCGGCGACGCAGTGCAGAGCTATCTGATGAACTATTATCTGTTCTTCGACAGCCCTACTGTGAAGCGTACCACACGTCTGCTCCGTGGCAAAGACCCGGTGACCGCCCACATCAACACCATCATGGACTATACGCTCTACTGGTTCATCGGTATATATGACTATTACCTCTACACCGGCGACAAGGAATTTGTCAAGGAAATCTATCCCAAGATGCAAAGTCTTATGGACTATGTGCTTGGCCGCACAAACAAGGACGGTATGCTTGAAGGTATGACCGGCGACTGGGTGTTTGTCGACTGGGCTGATTTCCCCATGAGCAAACAGGGCGCACTTTCATTCGAACAGGTGCTTCTCTGCAAGAGTCTTGAAACAATGAAACTCTGTGCCGACATCGTCGGCGACGATGCCGATGCGAAACGCTACGGCGAACTTGCCACAGACCTCCGCGACAAGCTCCTCCCGACTTTCTGGGACGAGCAGCGTCAGGCTCTCGTCCACAATGTCGAGAACGGCAAGCAGAGCGATCAGGTCAACAAGTTTGCCAATATGTTCGCCATCACGTTTGACTATTTTGACGAGCCTACCACTGAATCGGTGATGAAAAATGTGATGCTCAATCCCGAAGTCCCCGCCATCACGACACCCTATATGCGTTTCTATGAACTTGAAGCCCTTTGCGATCAGGGTCTCCAAGAGCGTGTGCTGACCGAGATGAAGGACTATTGGGGTGGTATGCTCCGCGAAGGTGCAACCTCATTCTGGGAGAAGTATAATCCCGAAGACTCAGGTTCACAGCATCTTGCCATGTATGGTCGTCCCTACGGCAAGAGCCTTTGCCACGCGTGGGGTGCAAGCCCGATTTATCTTCTCGGCAAATACTATCTCGGTGTGAAACCTCTCCAGCCCGGCTACAAGGAGTTTTCGATTACTCCAAATCTCGGCGGTCTGAAATGGATGGAGGGAACGGTTCCCACACCCAACGGCGAAATCGCGCTCTACGTCAACGACCGTGAAATCAAGGTAAAGGCTACCGAAGGGAAGGGATATATCAACATCAAGTCCAAGACTCAGCCCAAATCCGACTACGGCACTTTCGAGAAGACCGGTGCGGACAGCTATCGCCTTTACATCGACACTGACAAACAGATTACCATCAAGTATAAGGAAGTATAACCTCTCCTTATTTCAAAATTTTAAAGATTCATGAAGCATTTTGCAAAATATATATTCGTTGTGTTTACCGCTCTTCTGGTGTGGAGTTGCGGAGGACGCAAGACGATAGCTCTGGAATATCCCGAGGATGGGTCCAGCCGTATGAAATTTGCAGCCGAACACATTACAGGTGTGCTTGAAGGGAAGGGCTACGATGTAGTCAGTCCCGCTGATGCTAAGGAGGGTGTTAAAATCATCCGTCTTTCGGAAGCGACCGACAGTGTGGGTCCCAAAGAAGGATTCACTATAACTTCGGACGACAATATTATAGAGGTAAAGGGCAACGACGGTTCAGGCGTAATCTACGGCTGCCGTGAGCTGGCTGAACGCCTTGAAACAGATGGCAATCTCGACAATCTTCCCGCCACGTTCACCGATGCGCCTGAAATGGTGCTTCGCGGTGCCTGTGTCGGTGTGCAGAAACCCTATCTCCTTCCGGGTCGTGCTGTCTACGAGTACCCCTATACCCCTGAAAACTTCCCGTGGTTCTACGACAAGGAGCTTTGGATCAAGTATCTCGATATGCTCGTTGAAAACCGCATGAACTCGCTCTATCTCTGGAACGGTCACCCCTTTGCCTCACTCGTGAAGCTCGAGGACTATCCCTTTGCCGTAGAGGTCGACGACGAGACTTTCAAGAAAAATGAGGAAATGTTCTCATTCCTCACCACCGAGGCTGAGAAGCGTGGTATCTTCGTTATTCAGATGTTCTACAACATTCTGCTTTCCAAGCCTTTTGCCGAACACTACGGAATGAAGACTCAGGACCGTAACCGCCCCATCACTCCGCTTGTGAGCGACTATACGCGCAAGAGTGTGGCGGCTTTCATTGAGAAATATCCCAACGTAGGTCTTCTCGTCTGCCTCGGCGAAGCGATGGATACATACGAGGATGATGTGGTATGGTTCACCGAAACCATCATCCCCGGTGTGAAGGATGGTCTTGCCAAGCTAGGCCGCACCGACGAGCCTCCGCTGCTCCTCCGCGCCCACGACACTGACTGTAAGGCCGTCATGGATGCCGCACTGCCTCTCTACAAGAATCTCTACACGATGCACAAGTATAACGGCGAGTCGCTGACCACCTACGAGCCGCGCGGCCCGTGGACAGAAATCCACCGCGGACTCAGCTCACTCGGCAGTGTGCATATCAGCAACGTACATATCCTCGCCAACCTCGAACCGTGGCGATGGAGCTCTCCCGACTTCACCCAGAAAGCGGTCACCGCGATGCACGACATCCACGGTGCCAATGCTCTCCATCTCTATCCTCAGGCATCCTACTGGGATTGGCCTTACTCAGCCGACAGTATCGCCGGAGGGGGCCGTGAATTGCAGCTCGTCCGCGACAGCACATGGTACGAAGGGTGGGGACGCTACGCATGGAACTGCCGACGCGACCGTGAGGATGAAGTCAAATACTGGAACCACCGCTTTGCCCGCACCTACGGGCTGCCCGACGAAAAGGGTGCCGCTATCCGTGAGGCTTTTGAAGAGTCAGGCGAAATCGCCCCCAAACTTCTCCGTCGCTTCGGCATTACCGAGGGCAACCGTCAGACCCTACTGCTCGGTATGTTCATGAGTCAGCTTGTCAATCCTTACAAGTACACCATCTATCCCGGCTTCTACGAGAGCTGCGGTCCGGAGGGTGAGAAATTGATTGAGTTTGTTGAGAAAGAGCATAAGGGCGAGGCGCATGTTGGAGAACTCCCCCTTGACATAGTCGCACAGTGTGTCGCCCACGGCGACAAAGCCGTTGCCGCAATCAACAGCATAGGCAAGGTCAAGAGCAATCAGGAGGAATTTGACCGTCTGAGCAACGACATGGAGTGTTACCGCCTGTTCGCCTATTTCTTCGACCGTAAGGTCAAGGCAGCCCAGCAGGTTCTTAACTATCAGTGGACAAAGGACCTCAAATATCTTGATGCCGCCGTTCCCCTCCTTTCCGAAAGCCTTGACTACTACAATCAGCTTGTCGAGCGCACGAAAGGTACTTACCGATATGCCAACAGTATGCAGACCACCATGCGCCGTATCCCCATCGCCGGCGACGGTGGCAAGAACAAGACTTGGGAGGAGATGCTCCCTCACTATCAGGCTGAACTTGACAACTTCAAGGCCAACATAGCCATGCTCAAGGATAAGGCTGCCGGTAAGGTTTCCGACAAGGACGAGACCATCAAGCCCCTCACCGATGCAAATGTGAAGCTCAAAGGCTCATGGAACCGTGTCAAGCTCACCGACGGTGCCGTGCTGATAGAAAATATGCCTGAGGCTAAGATAGAGGCCATCGCACCTGAACTTCAAGGTCTCACTGCTTTCAGGCTCAACGGCGATGTGCAGCGCAAGGACGGAACCAATCTGGAATTCGAGTGTTCGGAACCTGTCAAGCTCCTCGTGGCATATTTCAAGGATGACCAGAAGAAATATGCCAAAGCTCCGAAACTCGAAACAGACGCTACCGCCAACGAATATGGTCAGGCTGAACCTGTGCTGACCAATGCAATACACCTTGACAAGATGCCGCTTGCCAATATCCATGCCTATAACTTCGCTCCCGGCAAGCACTCGCTCAATCTCCCCAAGGGCTATGCACTTGTACTCGGATTTACCTCCGACAACATCACCCCGCGCAATGCCGCCCTTGCCGGTGCTGACGAAGCAATGGACTGGCTGTTCTACTGATTCCATTCCTTAATCATCAATACATAACAGAAATTCTGAACATGAAACGACTCTTCTTAGCCTTGACCGTGGCGCTGGCCGGATGGTCAGCCGTCAGCGCACAGCGCCATGTCAGCCAAGAACGTATGGCCGAGGTCTATAAGGAAGCACGCACACCTTATAAATACGGACTCGTAGTGGCTCCGACCGACAACAATCACAAAATTGATTGTCCGACCGTCTACCGTGAGGGTGACAAGTGGTATATGACATACGTTGTCTACAACGGACGTAGCGGTCAGGACGGACGTGGCTACGAGACATGGCTTGCCGAGAGTGACAACCTTCTTGAATGGACCACCCTCGGACGCATCCTTGCCTACTCCGATACCGGCTGGGACCGCAATCAGCGTGGCGGTTTCCCGGGACTCATCGACATGGAGTGGGGTGGGGAGTATGCCATCAACCGTTACAAAGGTAAATGCTGGATGACCTACATCGGTGGCGAAGGTACAGGCTACGAAGCTGTCAATGCGCCTCTTGCCGTGGGTCTGGCATGGACGAAGGGGAGTCCCGCGACACCACATCTGTGGGAGACCCTCGACCGGCCCATCCTTTCAATCACCGACAAGGATGTCCAGTGGTGGGAGGCTCTGACCGAGTATAAGAGTACGGTCTATGAAGACCCCGGAAAGACGCTCGGTTCGCGTTTCATTATGTACTATAATGCGGGAGGTGTCAACCCGGAAACCGGAATGAAGGGTGAACGAATCGGAATCGCCCTTTCCGACAATATGACCAAATGGCGTCGCTACGAGGGCAATCCCGTTTTCACCCACGAGGCTCAGGGAACAATCACCGGCGATGCCCAGATAGTGAAAATGGGCGACGTATATGTGATGTTCTATTTCTCCGCCTTCAATCCCTCGCGTAGCTATAAGGCTTTCAACACATTCGCTTGCAGCTATGACCTCGTCACATGGGACGACTGGGAGGGGAGCGACCTTATCTATCCGACAAAGGATTTCGACGAACTTTTCGCCCATAAGAGCTATCTTGTGAAGCACGACGGAGTTGTCTACCACTTCTATTGTGCCGTCAACAATGCCGAGCAGCGCGGTATCGCCGTCGCTACGAGCAAACCGATGGGTCGCTCGGCTGTGCGCTTTCCCGAGCGTCCGGTGACAGGTCGTCGCGGTCACATCAGCCTCAATGAAGGATGGTCCACTTGGCTCGGCGATGATAAGGCAGGAGCCAAGACCGTCAATGTCCCCCACAACTGGGATGACTACTACGGTTACCGCCAGCTTACTCACGGAAATCTCCACGGCAATGCCGGATATTCGCGTGACTTCACTATGCCTGCGCGTGTGGACGGCAAACGCTACTTCATTAATTTTGAGGGTGTCGGGACCTACGCCAACGTAAAACTGAACGGTCATGACCTCGGTCGTCATCCTTCGGGACGCACTTCGCTGACATTTGACGTGACCGACTATCTGAATTTCGACGGCAACAACACCATCGAGGTCATCGCGGAGCATCCCGAGATGATTGCCGATATGCCTTGGGTATGCGGCGGATGCTCCTCGGAGTGGGGATTCAGCGAAGGTTCGCAACCGCTCGGCATCTATCGTCCCGTAGGGCTTGAAATCACTGATGAGGTGCGTGTCGAGCCTTTTGGTGTCCATGTCTGGAACAACGCAGCCTGTGATTCGGTGTTCATCGAAACCGAACTGAAAAACTATGGCAAGACACCTGCCGAATTTGACTTTATCAGCAAATTCAGCAATGCCGATGGCCGTCAGATTTTCCGCCTGACCGATAAAATCACTCTTGCGCCCGGTGAGAGCCGGACGGTGAAGCAGTCATCGGCCATCGCCGACGTTCATCGCTGGAATCCCGACGATCCATATCTCTACAAGCTCTCGACTATGGTCAAGCGCAACGGAAAGACCACCGAGGAGGTCACGACCCCCTACGGTATCCGCAATTTCTCTTGGCCCGTGAAGCGCAACGACGGTGACGGACGTTTCTACATGAACGGCAAACCGGTGTTCATCAACGGTGTGTGCGAGTATGAGCATCAGTTCGGAGCCTCCCATGCGTTCAGCGACGAGCAGGTGGCCGCACGCGTCAAGCAAATCAAGAATGCAGGTTTTAATTCCGTGCGCGATGCCCATCAGCCCCACAATCTGCGCTATCAGGAATATTGGGACAAGGAAGGTATCCTTTTCTGGCCTCAGTTCTCAGCCCATGTGTGGTATGATACCCCTGAATTCCGCGAGAATTTCAAGACACTGCTTCGCCAGTGGGTCAAGGAACGCCGCAACTCACCCTCGGTCATTATGTGGGGACTTCAGAATGAAAGCACCTTGCCGCGGGACTTCGCTCAGGAGTGTGCCGAAATCATCCGTGAGATGGACCCGATGGCGCGCGATATGCGTGTCATCACCACTTGCAACGGCGGCGAGGGTACGGACTGGAATGTAATCCAGAACTGGAGCGGAACCTACGGAGGCGACGTCAATAAGTATAATAAAGAACTTGCTCTCCCCAATCAGCTCCTCAACGGTGAGTATGGCGGATGGCGTACTCTCGGATTCCACACCGAGCCGGGCGAATTTGACCCGAAAGGCGCATGGAGCGAGGAACACATGACTCAGCTTATGGAGACCAAAGTCCGTCTGGCGGAACAGGCACACGACAGCGTCAGCGGTCACTACCAGTGGATTTTCAGCAGCCATGACAATCCCGGCCGCCGTCAGCCCGACGAGGCTTACAGGAAAATCGACAAGGTAGGCCCCTTCAACTATAAGGGTCTTGTCAGTCCGTGGGAAGAACCTGCCGACGTATATTATATGTATAAGTCAAACTATGTCAGTGCCGACGAAGATCCCTTTGTCTACATCGCTTCACATACTTGGCCCGACCGTTTCGACGCTCCCCGCAAGGCTACGATTCAGGTTTACAGTAACTGTGATTCCGTAAGCCTCTACAATGATGCCCTTGATACCAATTTCCTCGGTTCACGGACCAAGGGTGGCATAGGCACTCACTTTGAATGGAAGGATGCCGACATACGTTGCAACGTCCTCCGTGCTGTCGGCTACCGCAACGGCGAGAAAGTGGCAGAGGATCTTATCGTGCTTGAAAACCTTGTCGAAGCTCCCGGATTCGCTTCGCTCCGTTCACCCGGTTCGACAACGTTGAAAGGTGCGGAGGGGTATAACTATGTCTACCGTATCAACTGCGGTGGCGACGACTACACCGATGAGTTCAGCCAGACATGGCTTGCCGACGACACTATCTATTCACGCTCTTGGGCGCAGGATTTCGAAGGGTTGTCGCCTTATCTCGCAAGCCAGCGCGTCACATTCGACCCCATTGCCGGAACCAATGACTGGAATCTCTTGCAGAGTTTCCGTTTCGGCCGTCATAAACTCAGCTACCGACTCCCCGTGACCAATGGCCGCTATCGTGTGGAGCTTTACTTTATCGAACCGTGGCACGGAACTGGTGGGGGAGAAGGTGCCGACTGCGAAGGTCTGCGCATATTTGACGTGGCTGTCAACGACTCTACCGTTATCGACGACCTTGACATCTGGGCTGAGGTGGGTCACGATAAGGTGTTGAAGAAAGTGGTTGACTGCGACGTGACCGACGGTTGGCTCAACATCAGCTTCCCCGAGGTCAAGGCAGGGCAGGCAGTGCTTTCGGCAATCGCTGTCGCATCGCTCGATCCCTCTGCCAAGGCTCTCGCCCCGAAACGTACGTCCGACTGGAGCTGGCGTGCCGCCAATAAAGATGTAATTGAGAAAATGCCTGCCGAAATGCTCCCGAAAGACGAAAATGCCCGTGCCGCCGTCACCTACGAGGCGGAGGATGCTAAATGTGAAGGCAAATTCGAGAAGAAAGAGTGGAAGAAGCAGACCGGAGTCTTTTTCAACGGCAAAGGCAGCGTGGAGTGGACAATCTCGACCGGGCTTGCTCAGGTCTATGCCCTCCGCTTCAAGTTCATGAACACCAATAAGGAGGCAGTGGCCGTGAATCTTAAACTGATAGCTCCCAACGGGGCTGTTCTGAAGAACGACAATATCAATCTGCCCGACACTCCCGAGAAGTGGAGAATGCTCAGTACGACCACCGGCGGCTACATCAATGCCGGTACATACAAGGTGATAATTTCCGCTCCCGATCTCAGCGGGGTTGCTTTCGACTCGCTTGAAGTCCAGTAAAACGGACTCAGGCGGTCGGGATGCATATTTCCGTCATTGCCATATCCCCAGAATAACAAAACCATACCAGAACCACATCATGTATAGTAAGCTGACTTGCGCACTGCTTCTCATATCTTCTGTCGCGGCCACGGCTCAGAACCGTCAGGCACATGACTGGGAGAACAACCATATACTCCAAATCAACCGTGAGCCTGCCCGCGCAGCCTTCATCCCCTACGGAGAGGTGAAGGGTGATCGCGCGATGACTCTCAACGGCGACTGGCGTTTTCACTGGTCACCTACGCCCGATGGCCGCATCGACGGCTTTGAGAAGCCCGGTTTTGATGATTCGGGTTGGAGTCAGCTTGCAGTTCCGGCAGTGTGGGAGGTCAACGGCTACGGCACGCCTATTTATGCGTCAGCCGGCTACACATTTAAAATCAATCCTCCCTTCGTCACGGATACACCCAAGGAGAATTTCACCGCCTATACCGAGCGCAACCCGACCGGGCAGTATCGCCGTAGCTTTGAAGTCCCTGCCGATTGGCTTAAATCAGGCCAGACCTTTCTGCGTTTCGACGGCGCGATGAGCGCGTTCTATGTATGGATAAATGGTCAACGTGTCGGCTACTCGCAGGGAAGTATGGAGCCGTCGGAATTCAACGTTACTCCCTATCTCCATGCCGGCAAGAATGAGATTGCTGTCGAAGTCTACAAGTACAGCGACGGTTCCTATCTCGAAGATCAGGATTTCTGGCGTTTCGCAGGTATCCACAGGGATATTACCCTTTTCCATACCCCCGATGTCAGACTGCGCGACTTTACGGTGCGCACGCTCCCCGATGCCGATTATGAAGACTTCACCTTGCAGGTCGATCCGCTTTTCTCCGTCTACAACGGTGAGCGCGGTACCGACTATCAGCTTCGCGTAAGTCTCGGCGAGGACGGAAAGGTGATGTTTGACACCACAGTGGTAATCAACGAGATTCTCGACCTTGACCACAAGGCTTCGGTGATGAACGAGTGGTATCCTCAACGTGGTCCCCGAAAATTCGGGCGCATCACCCATAAGTTTGAAAATCCTAAGAAATGGACTGCCGAGACTCCTGACCTTTACAATCTGACTCTCGAACTCTGCGATGCTTCCGGCAATGTCATCGAGCGTGCCGACAGTAAGGTCGGTTTCCGCAGTGTGGAGGTGAAGGACGGACAGGTGATGGTCAACGGAATGCCCATCCGATTCCGGGGAGTCAACCGCCACGAGCATGACCCACGTACCGCCCGCGTGATGACTGAGGAGCGTATGATAGAGGACATCACACTGATGAAGCAGGCCAACGTCAACGCCGTGCGTACAAGTCACTATCCCAACACGCCGCGATGGTATGAACTTTGCGACTCGCTCGGACTCTACGTCATGGACGAGGCTGACATCGAGGAGCATGGGCTGCGCGGAACCCTCGCAAGCACCCCCGACTGGCACGCCGCATTCCTTGACCGTGCCGTGCGCATGGCCGAGAGGGATAAGAATCATCCTTCCGTAGTGTTCTGGAGCATGGGTAACGAGAGTGGCTACGGCCCGAATTTCGCTGCCATCTCCGCATGGCTCCATGATTTCGACCCCACTCGCCCTGTCCATTACGAGGGTGCGCAGGGTGTCGACGGTCAGCCTGACCCGGCTACGGTCGACATCATCAGCCGCTTCTATCCCCGCGTGCAGGCCGAGTATCTCAACCCCGGCATCAAGGAGGGTGACGACAAGGAACGTGCTGAGAATGCACGCTGGGAACGCCTCCTGTCAATAGCGAAGCGCGACAACGACAATCGTCCGGTGCTTACGAGCGAATATGCCCACGCCATGGGCAACGCTATGGGTAATTTCGGCGAATACTGGGAGGAGATTTACAGTCATCCGCGCATGGCAGGTGGTTTCATCTGGGACTGGGTCGATCAGGGCATTGAACGTGTCCGTCCCGACGGAAAGACAGAGATGGCCTATGGCGGCGATTTCGGCGACAAACCCAACCTCAAAGCCTTCTGCATGAATGGAGTGATTTTTGCCGACCGGTCGCTCAACCCCAAGTATTATGAAGTGAAGACCGTCTATGCCCCTGTCGGCATAACGCTCAAATCCTACGACCCCGCTACCGGCGAGGCGACCGTCGAGTTTATCAACCGTAATCATCACACCGACCTTTCGGCCTATAACTGCACCGTCACCCCTGTCGTTAATGGTATTGCCGGAAAGCCGATGAATTTCAATCTTCCTGACCTCGCTCCCGGCGAGAGCGGGACAGCCTCAGTTAATTTGAAAAGCCTGAAAAACGGCGATGCCGATCTGCGTCTGAATGTGGCGATAACGCTCAAAGACCGCACTGACTGGGCTGATGCCGGACATGAAATTGTCATGCGCCAGCTTGCGCTCAACGACAATCTCGTGGCGCAGGTGAAACGCACCCCGAAAACAGGCGGAAGCCTTAAAGCCTCCGAGACAGCCGCGCTTCTTACCGTCAGCGGTAAGAACTTCTCTGCCGGATGGAGCCGCGAGAGCGGAAACCTCGCCTCTCTCACCTACAATGGCCGTCAGATTCTCGACGGTTCACATTTTCAGGCATTCCGCGCCCCGACGGATAATGACAAGAGTTTCGGCAACTGGCTTGCGAAGGACTGGACCAAGAACAAGATAGATTCTCCCGCCGTCAAGTGTGACGCACTCGACTGGAAAGAGGTGGCTGATGGCATCACTGTCACCGCCAAGCAGACTTACAGTTATCTTTCAGGCTCAATCGGTGTGGAAAGTGTCTATACCGTCTATGGCGACGGCACGATGGACCTTACGCAGACCTATACCCCCGAAGGAACTCTCCCCGAACTTCCACGCCTCGGTAGTGTGTTTGTGGCGGATAAGGCATACGACCGCGTCGAATGGTTCGGCTACGGCCCCACGGAAAATTATCCCGACCGTCTGGAAGCGTCGTCGATAGGACGTTGGAATAAGGATGTGGACGATATGTATGTCCACTATCCCCGTCCGCAGGATTCAGGCAATCTTGAATCGGTTGCGGAGATAGCTATCGTTGACAAGGCCGGCCGCGGACTCCGCGTGACCGCACTCGACACCCCGATTTCCGCTTCTGCACTTCCGTATTCGGTCGAGGACATCTATGCTGTCAGCCATGATTGTGACCTCGAAAAGAGCGGTAAGGTCTATCTGAGCCTTGATGCTGCGGTGATGGGTCTCGGCAACAGCAGTTGCGGCCCGGGTGTACTGAAAAAATATGCCATCGCTCCCGGTCAGCATCAACTGAAAGTGCGCTTCACCCCGGTGAAGTGAATATCACCGATGAAAAAACTGACGTATAAACCATATCATACATTAAACTGCGAATAGAAATATAAATCTAACGATACGATGAGAAAAACTTTATTAACTATCTCTTCCCTCCTCGCGGGAATGAGTCTGCTGGCACAGAGTGTCAATACCGAGCGCCAGTATCTCTCGGGTACCGGCTGTGACGACATGGTCGAATGGGACTTTATGTGTACCGACGGCAACAACTCCGGCGAGTGGAAGAAAATCGGTGTGCCTTCATGCTGGGAACTCCAAGGATTCGGCACATATCAGTACGGTATGAAATTCTACGGCAAAGCCTTCCCCGAAGGTGTGGCCGACGAAAAGGGTAAATATAAATTCGAATTTGAGCTTCCCGAATCGTGGCGCGGAAAACAGATTGAACTTGTTTTCGAGGCTGCCATGACGGACACCGACGTGCTTATCAACGGCCGTAAGGCCGGTTCGAAGCATCAGGGTGGTTTCTATCGTTTCATCTATGATGTCAGTGACCGCGTGTTCTTCGGCCCTGACAAGAAAAACCGTCTGGAAGTGACCGTAGCCAAGGAGAGCGAGAATGCCGGCGTCAACCTCGCCGAGCGTCGCGCCGACTACTGGAACTTCGGCGGAATATGGCGTCCCGTGTTCATGCAGGCACGTCCCGCGCTCAACATGAAGCACATCGCCATTGATGCGAAGGCTGACGGTACTTTCACTGCCGACTATACTCTGAGTATGCCTGTCGAGGGTGGTAAGATTACCACAGTCATAACCGACAAGAACGGCAAGAAGGTCGGCGAGACAGTGACCCCCATCCGTCAGGGAGCCGGTGACGGTCAGGTCGAATTAAAGGTCAACTCTCCTGCCACATGGAGCGCCGAGACCCCCGAGCTCTACAAAGCTGAATTCACCCTCTCCGATGCTTCCGGCAAGGTGCTTCACAAGGAAAACAAGAAGTTCGGCTTCCGTACCATCGAGGTGCGCGAGAGCGACGGCCTCTATATCAACGGTAAGAAAATCAACATCCGTGGTGTCAACCGCCACAGTTTCCGTCCCGAGAGCGGACGCACTCTCAGCCGTCAGAAGAATCTGGAAGATGTCGAGCTTATCAAATCAATGAACATGAACGCCGTGCGTCTTTCCCACTATCCCGCCGACCCTGAGTTCTATGAAATCTGCGACTCCCTCGGCCTTTATGTGATGGACGAGCTGACAGGATGGCACGGAAAGCACGAGACCATTAACGGTCAGAAACTTGTCAGGGAGATGGTGGAGCGCGATGTCAACCATCCTTCCATCATCTGGTGGAGCAACGGTAATGAAAAGGGCTGGAACGACGAGCTTAACGGCGAGTTCCACAAATATGACCCGCAGAAGCGTCCCGTGCTTCATCCTCAGGGCAATTTCGGCGGCTTCGAGACCATGCACTACCGCTCCTATGGCGAGAGTCAGGACTATATGCGTCTGCCCGAAATCTTTATGCCGACCGAGTTCCTCCACGGTCTCTATGACGGCGGTCACGGCGCAGGTCTGTATGACTATTGGGAAATGATGCGCAACAATCCCAAATGTGCCGGCGGTTTCCTCTGGGTGCTTGCCGACGAGGGTGTGAAGCGTGTCGACATGGACGGCTTCATCGACAACTGCGGCAACTATGGCGCTGACGGCATCGTCGGTCCCCACCACGAGAAGGAGGGCAGCTACTGGACCGTCAAGGAGGTGTGGTGTCCCATCCAGATTATGAACGAGACCATCACTCCTGAATTCGACGGCAAACTCGAAGTCGAGAACCGTTATGATTTCATCAATCTTGACGGCTGCACCCTCACATGGCGTCAGCTTGCCATGCCTGCTCCCGGCTCGAAGGGCGGAGCGAAAGTGGTTGCCGAAGGTAAGGCCAAGTTCTCCGACATACCTGCGCGCAGCAGCGGTACGGTGACCATCCCGACCCTCAAACCCGAGACCGACGCGCTTGAACTCACTGTCACAGATAATTTCGGCAAGGACCTTTTCACATGGTCACATGAAGTCGTCGGCAAGAAGAAGGCTGCCAATGTCACCAAGTCAGGTGCAGCACCTGTCGTGACCGAGACCACCGACGAAATCAACGTCAGCGCGAACGGCCGCACCTATCATTTCAGCAAGAAAAACGGTCAGCTCATGGGTGTTGATGTCAACGGTCGCCTCATTGAACTCACCGACGGCCCGCGTGTGATTGTCGCCAAGCGTTCTGACCGCTCGATGGACGGTTTCTACAACCATGACGACAAGCAAGCCGAGAAGAAAAAGACCCAGTACACCGAATTTGAAGACCTCGGCAAGTTTGTCGGAATCAAGGCCGAAAAGGAGGGCAACGATGTGGTCGTTACTTCTGAGTATAAACTCGGTAACTTTGACAATGCCAAGTGGACAATCATGCCTGACGGCAGCGCCGCACTTGACTTCGCCTATAATTTCAACGGAGTCATCGACCTTATGGGTGTGAAGTTTGACTTCCCCGAAAATAAAGTCATCAGCAAGCGTTGGGTCGGCGACGGTCCCTACCGCGTATGGCAGAACCGTCTCCACGGCCCGCAGTATGGCGTATGGGAGAATGACTACAATGATCCCATACCCGCCGAGAGCTTCACTTATCCTGAGTTCAAGGGCTATTTTGCCAACGTGGACTGGATGGATATCAAGACTCAGGACGGCACCATCAACATCATCAACGAGACTCCCGGCAGCTATGTAGGTGTCTACGAGCCCCGCGACGGTCGTGACCACATCCTCTATAATCTGCCTAAGACCGGCATCGCAATCATGGAGGTGATTCCTCCTGTACGCAATAAGGTCAACACAACCGACCTCGTCGGCCCCTCCTCGCAGCCCAAGTGGGTCGAGGGTCAGCGTACCGGCCGCATCATCCTTAATTTTGAGTAAGAATACACGATGAATTTACGCAATATATTCCTTTCGGTGACGACGGCTCTGGCATTAAATATGTCAGGGCAGTCGGCACTCGAACAGGTTTTTGTCGAGCCCCCCTTTGAAGCCAATCCTTGGTGCTTCTGGTACTGGATGTATGGAGCAGTGACCGAAGAAGGTATCAAGGCAGATCTTGAAGCCATGAAGCAGGTCGGCCTCGGCGGAACATATCTTATGCCGATAAAAAGTGTGGAGGCGGGCCCTCAGTACGAGGGTAAGGCTCCGCAACTGTCGCCTGAATGGTGGAGGCTCGTCGGGCGCAGCATGGAGATTGCCGACAGCCTCGGGCTGAAACTCGGTATGCACATCTGCGACGGCTTTGCACTCGCCGGAGGTCCGTGGATTTCACCTGCGGAATCAATGCAGAAGGTCGTGACTGCCGACACCATAGTGAAGGGTGGGGTGGTAGAGAACCTTCTGCTCCCTGTCCCCGAGAACTATGAGGGCTACTATGAAGACATCGCCCTCCTCGCCATGCCGGTCAAGGGACGCAAGGTGAGTCAGAAGCCTAAGATTACTGTCGGTAATGTCAATGCTGACGTAGCTCCAGGCAAGGGTGTGAATATCGACGAAAAGGGTGTCATCCGCTCGTCGGTTCCCTGCTGGATTCAGTATGAATATGATACACCTGTGAATGTCAGCAATGTCGAAATAGTGCTTTCGGGAAACAACTATCAGGCTCACCGCCTCAAAGTGCTTGCCAGCGACGACGGCAAGAATTTCCGCGAGGTAAAGCAGCTTCAGCCCGCACGTCAGGGATGGCAGAATACCGATGCGCAAAGCACCCACGCCATACCTCCGACGACAGCCCGATATTTCCGCTTCGCATGGACTCCCGCCGGAAGTGAACCCGGCAGCGAGGATATTGATGCCGCCAAGTGGAAACCGAATTTGAAAATAAAGGAAATAGTCCTCAGCGGCGACCCTAAGCTCAACCAGTGGGAAGGCAAGGCCGGCCTTGTCTGGCGCGTCGCTCCCGCGACTACCGACACTGAAATCCCCGCCGAACTCTGCGTGAAGAAGGAGGAGATAATCGACCTTACCCCTCAGATGCGCAATGGCACTCTCTCAGCATCGCTTCCGAAAGGGGAGTGGCGCATCATGCGTGTGGGCCATACATCTACCGGTCACACCAATGCCACCGGCGGAGCAGGGCAGGGTCTTGAAGCCGATAAGTTCAGTCGTGCAGCCGTGGAAAAGCAGGTCGACAACTGGTTTGGACGTGCCTTCAAGGATGTGAAGAATAAGGAGGCTGCCAAAAACGCACTTAAATATATGCACGTCGACAGTTGGGAATGTGGCAGCCAGAATTGGAGCGATAATTTCGCCGCTGAATTCAAGCGTCGTCGCGGTTACGACCTTATGCCCTATCTTCCCCTCTTTGCCGGAGTACCTGTCGACGATGTGGAGACATCGGAGAAAGTGTTGCGCGATGTTCGCACGACTGCCGCAGAGCTTGTCGTCGATGTGTTCTATGACGTGCTTGCCGATAAAGCCAAGGAATATGATTGCTACCTTTCGGCTGAATGTGTCTCGCCGACAATGGTGAGCGACGGCATGATGCACTATCAGGCCGTGGATTTCCCGATGGGTGAATTCTGGCTCCGTAGTCCGACCCACGACAAGCCCAATGATATGCTCGATGCCATCCACGGCGGACATATTTACGGCAAGAACATCATTCAGGCTGAGGGTTTCACCGAACTTCGCGGCACATGGGACGAGACGCCCGCAACGCTCAAAACTCTCCTTGACCGTAACTATGCGCTCGGCATCAACCGTATGTTCTACCACGTCAATACCCACAATCCCTATCTTGACAAGAAGCCGGGCATGACGCTTGACGGTATCGGCCTTTTCTTCCAGCGTGACAACACTTGGTGGGCCGACGGCGGAAAGGGGTTGACCGACTATATGCGCCGGACGCAGGCATTGCTCCAATATGGTACTCCCGTCATCGACATTGCCGTCTTCACCGGCGAGGAAATTCCGCGTCGCTCAGTGCTTCCTGACCGTCTCGTCTCCTCGCTTCCCGGAATCTTCGGCGAGGAGCGTGTGGAATCGGAGAAACAGCGTATGGCAAACGTCGGCGAACCGCTGCGCACAGTCCCCGTCGGAGTCACACACTCGGCAAATATGGCCGACCCTGAGAAGTGGATAAATCCGATGCGCGGCTACAACTACGATTCGATGAACAAGGATGCGCTTCTGCGTCTCGCCAAAGCCGAAAATGGCCGTATGGTGCTTCCCGGCGGTGCGTCCTATAAGGTTCTTGTGCTTCCGCTTGCCTCTCAGCTTATGCCGGACACGACCCTCAGCCCGGAGGTCAGGAATAAGGTGGCGGAACTCGTTAAGGCCGGTGTCGTGGTGCCTCAGTTGCCCTACGTCAGCGACGATTTCACCGCCTACGGTCTTGAACGCGACGTTGAGGTGCCTGAAAACATAGCTTGGACCCATCGCCGTCACGAAGGCGACAATGTTGACCTCTATTTTATCTCCAATCAGGAGGAGCAGCCACGCGAAATCACCGCCTCGTTTCGTGTCAGCGGTCGTCTGCCCGAACTTTGGGACCCGATGACAGGACGTATTGACAAGCAGCTTGACTGGCAGACCAAGGATGGCCGCACTGAGGTGAAAATGATTCTCGACGGAGCGGAATCGGCTTTCATCGTGTTCCGCGAACCGACTTCGGCTCTCTCGGGCAAGGCTCCGATGATTGCAGTCAAGGAAACTCCGCTCTCAAAGGCTAAATGGGACGTGGAATTCCTGACCACCGGACGTGAGATCAATACCGATTACCTCTTTGACTGGACTTCGCTCCCTTATAAGGATGTGGAGTATTATTCCGGAACAGCCGTCTACACAACAGAGTTCAAAGCTCCGAAATTCTCTAAGAAAGACCGCGTGATGCTCAACCTCGACGGACTCCACGACGTGGCTACCGTCAAGGTCAACGGTATTGATTGCGGAATTGTCTGGACCGCGCCTTACACGGTCGACATAACGGATGCCATCAAGAAAGGGAAGAATAAGCTGACCATTGACGTGACCAATACATGGGCCAACGCACTTCTCGGCGCTGACGAGGGCAAGGCTCCGTTTGACGGTATATGGACCAACGGCAAGTATCGCCGCGCGGAGCAGACACTGCTTCCCGCCGGCCTTAAAGGTCCTGTCTCAATAAGTGTAATATCAGAAAATAAAAAATAACCAGTAGCAATGAAAACCAACCGTATATATAGGACTTTCGGGCTTGCGGCCTTGATGTCTCTCGGATTTAATGCCGGGGCAGAGGTGAAGATGCCCGCAATCTTCGGCGACAATATGGTGATTCAGCAGAACACCGATGCCAATATGTGGGGTACGGCCAAAGCGTCGTCCACCGTCACGGTCACCCCGACATGGAACAATCAGACCTATTCCACCAAGTCAGACAAGGATGGAAAATGGAAGATTTCCATTCCTACTCCCGCTGCGGGAGGCCCCTACACGGTGACCGTCAGTGACGGCACTCCGCTCACCCTCAGCAATGTCATGCTCGGCGAGGTGTGGCTCTGTTCAGGACAGAGCAACATGGAGATGCCGATGAAGGGTTTCAAGAATCAGCCGGTCGAGGGCGCGAACATGGCAACCCTCAAAAGCCGTAACCCTAACATCCGCCTTTTCACCGTCAAGCGTAACTCGTCGACCGTTCCTGTCGATGATGTCACCGGCTCATGGGCGGAAGCCTCACCCGCTACTGTCAGAAATTTCAGCGCGACAGCCTATTTCTTCGGTCGTGAAATCGAGGAGATGCTTGATGTGCCTGTCGGTCTGGTCGTTGTAGCATGGGGTGGTTCGGCCTGCGAAGCGTGGATGAACGACGAGATGCTTGCTGCCTTCCCCGAGGCGGCTGTCAATATTCCTGCCGTCGACGGAAAGATTCCCTCGAAAAATCGCACCCCGAGTGTGCTTTTCAAAGGTATGCTCAATCCGCTTATCGGGATGTCGATGCGCGGTGTAATATGGTATCAGGGTGAGGACAACTGGAACCGCGCACATTCCTACACCGATATGTTCTCGACGATGATAAAGGGATGGCGTAACCTTTGGGGTCAAGGCGATTTCCCCTTCTACTACTGCCAGATTGCCCCCTACGACTATGCCATAATCACCGAGCCGGGCAAAGAAATCATCAACTCGGCCTATCTCCGCGAGGCTCAGGCGCGTGTGGAGCATCTTGTNCCCAACACGGGTATGGCNGTACTGATGGATGCAGGTTGGCCTGAGGGTATCCACCCCCCGAAGAAGCAGATTCCCGGCGAGCGTCTTGCNCTCCTCGCGCTCAACAAGACCTANGGTATCGACGGTATCGGAGCTGAAAGCCCTGTCTACAAGTCGATGGAGGTCAAGGGTGACACCGTAGTCATCAGTTTCGACCGCGCTCCNGAATGGATTGCCGGAAAGACAAGTTTTGAGTCNAAGCAGTTCAAACTCGCCGGTGAGGACCGGGTGTTCCATCCCGCCAAGGCATGGATTTCGCGCAGCAAAGTTATGGTCAAGAGCGACAAAGTGCCTCATCCCGTGGCTGTGCGCTATGCTTTNGAGAACGCATCCGAAGGTGACCTTTTCAGCACCGANGGTCTCCCCATCTCTTCGTTCCGCTCCGACGACTGGCCCGATGAACGACCGATAAAGGAGTGAAATCAGTATAGAGAATGAAGTATAGAGGATATAGCCCTTGACGCTATACTCTATACTTTTAAACTTTAAACTTTATTAATGTATGTTACGACCGTTTTTTAAAGTCCTCTTCNTGCTTTCGGCTNTGACGCTGACGGCCAATGTCCCCNCTGATTATGTGTGGGACAGNATGAGCCATGACTCCTCGGCCTCTATGCCGGTCGGCGGTGGCGACATCGGCCTTAATGTATGGGCTGAGGATGGCGATGTGCTTTTCTACATAGGGCGCAGTGGTGCGTATGACGAACACAGTACTCTGCTNAAACAGGGACGTGTGAGACTNCACGTCCCCGGCGATACCACNGCNCCNTTCTCGCAACGCCTGAAATTGGAGGAGGGATATTGCGAACTGCTGGTCAANGGCTCGAAAGTGACTGTGTGGGCCGANGTGTTCCGNCCGGTAGTCCATGTCGAGGTCGAAAGTCCCAAGGCGGTTACGCCTGAGNTCAGCTATGAGAACTGGCGNTATGCCGACCGTCCTTTCAAAAAAGGTGAGGGACGGCAGAACTCATGGAAATGGTCGTCGCCCAAGAATCTCATCACCTCGCGCGACTCCGTGAGAGGGGAGGGGAACGGTGTCACGTTCTTCCACCATAATCCCGAAGCGACGGTGTTTGACANGACGGTCGCGCGTGAGGGACTCGACTCCGTNAAACATAAATTGTGGAATCCGCTTGCCAATCTCATTTCGGGAGGTCGTCTGAGCGGNGACAATATGCGCTTCACGGGGACGACCGACGGAGTGTATGACGGCACGGATTACCGTGCGTGGAACTTCACTGCNGCCAAGCCAGCGAAGAAACATCATTTCACCATCGCCCTCCACAACCGTCAGACTCCCGATGTCTCCGAATGGGCTGCCGGGGTTGACAGTGTGGAGCGCAGTGTCAATCTTCGCCGTGACCGCNAAGCGTCGCGCGACTGGTGGCGTGACTACTGGCAGAGAAGCTACATAGCCGCTCCGTCGGCGACCGACAGTGTCGTGAACCGAATGGCACGCAACTACACCCTGTTCCGTTATATGCTCGGCTGCAACGCNTACGGCAAGGAACCGACCAAGTTCAACGGCGGACTTTTCACTTTCGACCCTCACCACGTCAAGGAGGATCAGATTTTCACCCCCGATTACCGNAACTGGGGTGGTGGCACGATGACNGCTCAGAATCAACGTCTNGTCTACTGGCCTATGCTTAAAAGCGGCGATTTTGACATGATGACCCCTCAGTTTGACTTCTACAACCGTATGCTCGACAATGCCGAACTGCGTTCACGCGTCTACTGGAACCATGACGGAGCTTGTTTTNCCGAGCAGATTGAGCTNTTCGGACTCCCGAACATGATGGAATATGGCTCGAAGCGTCCTGCGTGGTCCGANCCGGGAGTCGAATACAACGCATGGCTTGAATACGAGTGGGACACCGTCCTTGAATTCTGCCAGATGATGCTTGAAAGCGCGCGTTATGCCGGGACTGACATTTCGGCCTATCGNCCGCTGATTGAAAGCTCNCTGACTTTCTTTGATGAGCATTACCGCTATCTCGCCTCGCGCCGCGGAAGCAAGAATCTCGACGGCGACGGCAAGCTAATCCTTTTCCCCGGTTCGGGCTGCGAGACGTACAAGATGGCAAACAATGCCGCTTCGACCGTGGCTGCTCTCCAACGTGTCACAGGCGACTATATCGACTGGCTGAAAGCGCAAGGCGACACTGCTACGTCAAAGTGGACAGCTCTCCTCGGCCGTATTCCCGAAATACCGCAGCGTGTGGTCGACGGCCATACCATGATTGCCCCCGCCAAGAGCTGGGAGCGCATCAACAATGTCGAGACCCCTCAGCTTTATCCAGTATGGCCGTGGCGGTTCTACGGTGTCACGCTCAGTGACAGCACCGACCTTGACATTGCNCGCAATACATATATGTATGACCNCGACGCGCTCCGTTTCCGCTCCACAACNGGATGGAAGCAGGACAATATCTGGGCTGCCTGTCTCGGCCTGACCGACGAGGCTTTCCGCCTGAATTCCGAGAAGTGGGCCGACGGCTCNCACCGTTTTCCCGCCTTCCTCGGCCCGGGCTACGACTGGACCCCTGACCACAACTGGGGGGGCAGCGCAATGATAGGCTTTCAGGAGATGCTCATGCAGACCGACGGCGACAAGATTCATCTTTTCCCGGCGTGGCCACTCGACCGCGACATAAGTTTNAAGCTCCATGCTCCCGCCAACACCGTTGTCGAGGCNGAACTGAAAGACGGCAGGATAACGAAACTCAATGTCACCCCTGAGGAACGCCGTAGCGACATCGTGCTTCCTCCCTCACTTTAATCCGAAAATCATTACTGACTAAACATGAAAATACTTGCAACAATCCTTTCGTTCCTGCTTCTTCCGGCGGTGGCTCTCGCCGACGCGGTGACTCCGCAGGAAATTTCTGTTGCCGGATTCTTCCCGATTGAAAATTCCGGCCGGCAGGTCTATGATTTCAANAACGGCTGGCGCTATCATCTCGGCGATGTCGCCAACGGCGGCGCGGCCAATCTCGATGATTCGGGCTGGGAAGTGGTGTCAACCCCTCACACCGTCGAGCTTCTTCCGGCCGAAGGGAGCGGAGGGCGCAACTATCAGGGCGTAGCGTGGTACCGTAAGCACTTCGTGATGCCNGAGGACACCAAAGGGAAGGATGTCACGCTTCANTTCGAAGCCATCATGGGCAAACAGAAATTCTATGTCAACGGTAAGGAAGTCAAAGAGAATCTCGGTGGCTATCTCCCGACCACCATCTCGCTCACGGAGGCCGGTGTGCAGCCGGGCGACACCTGTGTGGTGGCTGTGATGGCTGACAACAGCGANGACAAGAGCTTCCCTCCGGGCAAACCGCAGCACTCACTTGATTTCGCCTATCACGGNGGCATCTACCGCGATGTGTGGATGATTGCCAAGTCGCCCGTAGCCATTACGGATGCAGTCGAGGCGCGCCGAGTGGCAGGTGGAGGCGTCTTTGTCCACTTCGACAATGTTTCAGACAAGAGTGCCGACGTTATAGTCAACACCGATGTGGCCAACAACGGTGACAAGGNACGCAAAGTCACCGTCGAGACCTCGCTTATCTCCCCGGAAGGGCAGCTTATCCGAAAACTCGACAGCTCCGCCATCACCCTTAAACCGGGTGAGAACAAGACCGTCGAGCAGACATTCAATGTGAAGAANCCCCAGCTCTGGGANCCTGACCGTCCCACGCTCTATCGTNTTGAATCACGAATNAAGGAAGGGAAGGAGACCGTCGATGGCGGAGCGACCCGCATCGGTATCCGTTACTTTGAGTTTGACGGTGAGAAAGGCTTCATGCTCAACGGCANACCTTTCGGTCAGCTTGTCGGTGCCAACCGCCATCAGGATTTTGCCTACGTNGGCAATGCCGTCCCCAACTCACAGCAGTGGCGCGACGCCAAGCGTCTGCGCGACGCGGGATGCCGCATAATCCGTGTGGCTCATTATCCGCAGGACCCCTCGTTCATGGATGCCTGCGACGAACTCGGTATGTTCGTNATCGTCGCTACNCCCGGATGGCAGTACTGGAACAAGGACCCGCAGTTTGCCGAGCGCGTACATGAAAACACCCGCAGCATCATCCGCCGTGACCGCAACCATCCCTCGGTGCTGATGTGGGAGCCTATCCTCAACGAGACCCGCTATCCCGAGAACTTCTCGCTNGAAGCGCTCCAGATTACCAAAGACGAATATCCCTATCCCGGACGNCCGATAGCCGCAGCCGATATGCACTCGGCAGGTGTGAAGGAGAATTATGACCTCGTCTATGGTTGGCCCGGCGACGACGAGAAAGCCGACGCGCCCCGCCAGAACATCTTCACCCGCGAGTTTGGCGAGAACGTGGACGACTGGTATGCCCACAATAACGACAACCGCGCATCGCGCAGTTGGGGNGAGCGTCCGATGAAGGTTCAGGCTCTTTCGCTTGCCAAGACCTACGATGGCCTCTACCGNACGACCGGTAAATTCATCGGCGGCGCGCAGTGGCATCCCTTCGACCATCAGCGCGGCTATCACCCCGACCCATATTGGGGCGGTATCTACGACGCTTTCCGTCAGCCTAAGTATGCCTACTATATGTTCCGCAGTCAGACCGACCATGACCTCGACCACCCGACCGCCGAGTCAGGCCCGATGGTCTACATCATGCACGAAATGACCCAGTTCTCCGACCCCGACGTGGTCGTGTTCAGCAANTGTGACTCAGTCCGCCTTTCGATCTACGACGGTGCGAAATCATGGACTCTTCCGGTGATTCATCGTGAGGGTGGGATGCCTTCCGCTCCCGTAGTGTTTGAAAANGTATGGGATTTCTGGGAAGCCCGCAATTACAGCTATACTAACAAGAACTGGCAGGCCGTTAATATGGTGGCCGAGGGTATTGTCGACGGTAAGGTCGTGGCCACCGAGAAGAAGATGCCCTCACGCCGCTCGACCAAACTCCGTCTTTACGCCGACTGGGAGGGCAAACCTCTGGTGGCTGACGGTTCGGACTTTATCGTGGTTGTGGCAGAGGTGACTGACGACAACGGCAATGTGCGCCGTCTTGCCAAGGAGAATATCGTGTTTGAGGTCGAAGGTGAAGGTGAAATCATCGGNGATGCCTCCATCCATGCCAATCCCCGTCCGGTTGAGTGGGGTTCGGCTCCTGTGCTGATTCGCTCTACCCGTACACCCGGTGAGATTAAGATCAAGGCNCGCGTCGAGCATCCCGGCACTCATGCACCGACCCCTGCTGAACTNGTAATCGAGAGTGTCCCCGCCACTNTCCCCGCGCTTTACAGTGACGAGAAGAAGGNGGGAGCGTCAAGCCTTACAATCCGTGCCGACAAAACCGGCCCGACTCTCTCGGAGGAGGAGAAGCGCAAGATTCTCGAGGAAGTCGACCTTCAGCAGCAGGAGTTCGGTATTCAGAAATAGTTTGANAGTCAGGATTGATAGTTTAGATATTTGATTATTTAGACACAGAGCCTTAAAAAATATAGTTTGAATTTGAATTTTAACCATTGTAATGCTTAAAGGAATAAGGCAGGTTCATCGTGAATCACGCATTATGACTTGGGCATTAAATAAGAATTTTTATGAAGAAAACAGCATTGTTAGTTCTTGCGGTCATGGCCTCGATGGACATGGCAGCGCAGTATCCCACAATTCCTGATTCGGTTAAGGCACGCGGTGCGCGTATGTCGGCCGAGTGGGATGNCGCTTCCGACAAGGCATGGGCCGAAGCCTATCCCATAGTTATGAAGGAGGAAGCCGAAAACGGCCGTCCCTACCGTCCTTGGGCCTCCAAGCCTGANGATCTGATTAAGGCAGACATCGTAGCCTTCCCCGGTGCGGAAGGTGGCGGTGCCTATACTCCCGGCGGACGTGGCGGCAAGGTCTTTGTAGTGACCTCGCTTGAAGACAGCGGTCCCGGCACTCTCCGCGAGGCTTGCGAGAGCGGCGGTGCGCGTATTGTCGTCTTCAACGTTGCCGGTGAAATCAACCTGAAATCACCNATCACCGTCCGCGCCCCCTACATCACCATNCTCGGTCAGACNGCNCCCGGCGACGGNGTTTGTGTCACCGGCCAGTCNTTCCTNATCGACACCCATGATGTGGTTCTCCGCCATCTCCGTTTCCGCCGTGGAGCGCAGGATGTAGCTTTCCGTGACGATGCCCTCGGCGGCAATGCCGTAGGCAACATTATGATTGACCACGTCTCAGGTTCGTGGGGTCTTGACGAGAATATGTCCATCTACCGTCACGTCTACAACCGCGACGAGAACGGAAAGGGCGAGAAGCTCCCGACAGTCAACATCACCATCCAGAACTCAATCTTCTCCGANGCTCTTGACCTCTACAACCATGCTTTCGGTGCGACTATCGGCGGCCACAACAGTACCTTTGCCCGCAACCTCTTCGCATCCAACATTTCGCGCAACTGCTCGATAGGTATGGACGAGGATTTCAACTTCATCAACAACGTGACCTACAACTGGTGGAACCGCTCGGTCGACGGTGGCGACCACACAAGCCGACTCAACATCATCAACAATAACTTCAAGCCGGGTCCCATCACCGAGACTAATGCCCCGGATGCTGCTATCCGTCACCGTATTGTCAAGATGGAGGCCGGACGCGACAAGGCATATAAGGACACNTTCGGCAAGGCGTATGTCAACGGCAACAAGGTGTGGGGCAACGATGCNGTGACCGCCGACAACTGGGCCGGTGGCGTGCAGATCTACAACGGTCCCGTNCCTGCCGAGCGCATCTCTGAAATCAAGGTCGATCANCCCTTCCCGATGGCTGAGGTCACAATCATGGAGACCGAACCCGCCTACGAATATGTGCTTGCCAACGCGGGTGCTACCAAGCCCAAGCGCGATGCTGTCGACGAGCGCGTGATTACCACCGTAAAGACCGGCAAGGCGATTTATGCCGACGATGCCGACAAGTATCTCGCTTCGACTCCCTACGTCAAGCGCCGTCTTCCCGAGGATTCCTACAAGTGGGGTATCATCACCGATCCCCGTCAGGTAGGTGGTCTACCCGAATACAAGGGTACGCCCCGCAAGGACAGNGACAACGACGGTCTGCCCGACGAGTGGGAGAAGAAACATGGCCTCAATCCCAAAGACCCGACCGATTCCGCTAAGGATTCCGGCAANGGCTACGCATGGATTGAAGTCTACGCCAACGAATTGGCAGAGTAATNNCCCNATCTGATATGGACTATATAAAATCCAATTATAGGGTTNCCTGAAATTCGCTACGGATNTAGCNCGCCTTCCCTAAGATAATCGATTGATTTTATGAAAGGTATGAAGTACGGTCAGCGCAAGCTCAGAGTCTGCATCCCCGGAGATGTTTTGATATAGTCCNGCGTTCAGTCAGCAAACAGGTGTACAAGAATTCAGAGATTGCAANTNCTGAATTCTTGTACACNTGTTTTTAGGTCGTGGNAAATCTGGTTTACNATCNTGTGAGGATTGTGGATTGCCTTCCTGTATAATGAAGAANATTNGTTAAATAATGAATAAAATACCAAAAAAATGGTGAGTTGCTGATATGGTTTTGTCCGAAGCGTCAGAGAATGATTTAAACAGGTGAAAACATGGGAACTTATTGAATAAGTGTAGCCTATACACTTAAATTTGGGTTTGAAATGTATCCGCTGNTGTTGTGTAGTGGTTTTGTTTACCCTATTGAATTTGGTTTTAGCCTCAGAATCGGGAGATTTAAGTGGAAATCATTTTACAATAAGATTTGTAGTTGTGGGGGAAAAGTATTACTTTTGTTTTGCCAAAAAATTATCTTCCATGAAATTACTTGCAAAATCCCTGATTATTTCAGCAACTGCCGTGCTGTCGCTCGAAGCGTCGGCCTCGCAGGAACACAAGTTGTGGTACGACAAACCCGCACAAGTATGGACTGAGGCACTCCCGCTCGGCAACGGACGTCTGGGTGCGATGGTCTACGGCAATCCCGGAGCCGAACAGATTCAGCTCAACGAGGAAACCATCTGGGCAGGACAGCCTAACAAGAATGCCAATCCCGAGGCTCTGGAATGGATACCGAAAATCCGTCAGCTCGTATTTGAGGGCAAGTACCGTGAGGCTCAGGACATGGCAACAGCCCACGTCAAGTCAAAGACCAATCAGGGTATGCCTTATCAGCCTTTCGGCGATCTGCGCATCACCTTCCCCGGCCATACCCGCTATGACAACTACTACCGTGAACTCAGCCTCGACTCGGCGCGCACGGTGGTCAAATATGATGTCGACGGTGTTAACTATACCCGCGAGACATTCACTTCGTTCCCCGATAATGTTGTCATCACCCGCATCACTGCCGACAAGCCCGGAAGCGTGACNTTCAACGCTGCGCTGACCTCACCCCATCCCGACGTGATGATTGAGACCGAGGGCGACGACATCACTCTCAGCGGTGTCAGCTCCAACCACGAGGGACTCAAAGGCAAGGTTGAGTTTCAGGGCCGTGTCAGGGCAGTCCCCAAGGGTGGACGCATGACCGCCCGCGACGGTGTCATCTCAGTCGAGAATGCCGACGAAGCCGTCATCTACACCTCGATTGCCACNAACTTCAACAACTACAAGGACATCACCGGCGATNAAGTTGCCCGCTCGAAGGAATATCTCGAGAAGGCACTTACCAAGCCATACGCCGAAGCTAAGAAAGACCATGTGGACTTCTACCAGAAAGAAATCGGAACCTCGACACTCGACCTCGGTCCCGACCTGTATGCCGATGTNCCGACCGACGTAAGAATCGAGCGNTTCAAGGAGACGCATGACAATCAGCTTGTGGAGGACTACTANAAGTTCGGCCGCTATCTCCTCGTCAGCTCTTCGCAGCCCGGTTGCCAGCCNGCCAATCTTCAGGGTATCTGGAACGACAAGATGTTCCCGTCGTGGGACAGCAAATATACCTGCAACATCAATCTTGAGATGAACTACTGGCCTTCGGAAGTCACCAATCTGAGCCATCTCAACGAGCCGCTGTTCCGTCTCATCAAGGAGGTCAGCGAGACCGGTGCNGAGACNGCNAAAACGATGTATGGCGCTCCCGGCTGGGTGCTNCANCACAATACGGATATATGGCGTGTCACCGGCGCGATTGACAACGCTCCCTCAGGAATGTGGATGGGTGGCGGCGCATGGCTCTCGCGTCATCTCTGGGAACACTATCTGCACACCGGCGACATCGAATTTCTCCGCGAAGCNTATCCCATCATGAAGGGTGCGGGTGAATTCTTCGATGCGACGATGGTCTACGAGCCTGAGAGCGGAATGCTCGTGGTCGCTCCGAGCAACTCGCCTGAGAATACCCCCAAGGGACACAACGCCACGACTACCGCAGGCGCGACGATGGACAATCAGCTTGTCACCGAGCTNTGGAACAATATCATCACCGCCGCTACAATCCTTGACACCGACCAAGAGTTTGCCGACCGTCTGAAACAGCGCGTCAAGGAGATTTCACCCATGCGCGTCGGCAAGTGGGGGCAGCTTCAGGAATGGATGGGCGACTGGGATGATCCCAAGGATGACCACCGCCACATCTCACACCTTTACGGAATGTTCCCCTCAAACCAGATTTCGCCTTACCGCACACCTGAACTTTTCGATGCNGCCCGCACTTCGCTCATCCATCGCGGCGACCCCTCGACCGGATGGAGCATGGGTTGGAAAGTGTGTCTCTGGGCGCGTATGCTCGACGGCGACCATGCCTACAAGCTCATTACCGACCAGCTTANACTNGTGCGCAACGAGAAGAAGAAGGGCGGAACATATCCCAACTTCTTCGATGCACATCCGCCGTTCCAGATCGANGGNAACTTCGGTTGCGTGGCCGGTATAGCCGAAATGCTCATGCAGAGCCACGACGGTTTTATCTACTTNCTTCCCGCGCTCCCCTCGGTATGGCCCGANGGTGAGATTACCGGNCTGGTCGCACGCGGCGGCTTTGTCATCGACCTTTCATGGAAGAACGGCAAGATTGACAAGGTTGTCATCAAGTCGACCATCGGCGGTAATTGCCGTCTGCGCACACTGACACCCCTCAAAGGNGCAGGTCTTAAAGCAGCCAAGGGTGAGAACNCCAACCACCTCTTTGCGGTCAANGAGGGTATGACTCCCATCATCAGCCCCGAGGCCAAACTCAATCCGGTGGAACTGAAAAAGACCTATCTNTACGACCTCCCGACCAAAGCAGGGGAGACCTANGTCCTGACCGCAAAATGATGCGGANGCCGCGACTGACCGTCCGGCCACTGTAATTTAATCATCAATGAAACATCTAATTCAACGAAAAATAAATCTACGAGACATGAAAAAATTGAGCCTATTTGTCTGCCTGTTCATGATGGCTGTGAGCGCCCTCTATGCTCAGGACCCGGTCAAAAAAGTCTACAAACCTTGGGATAACGGAAAATTAAAGGTGTCGGACAACGGTACTTACCTCCAGCATGAGAACGGTACACCCTTCTTCTGGATGGGTGAGACCGGATGGCTTCTGCCTGAGCGACTCGACCGTGCCGAGGCNGCATACTACCTGAACGGTTGCCGCGATGCCGGCTACAATGTGGTGCAGGTACAGACCATCAACGGNGTTCCTGCCATGAACTTCTACGGTCAGTATTCACATCCCGACGGCTGGGACTTCTCCAATATCGACAAGAAGGGTGTCTACGGCTACTGGGACCACATGGACTACATCATCAAGAAGGCTGAAGAAAACGGTATCTATATCGCCATGGTTCCCATCTGGGGCGGTCTCGTCAAGGCCGGCCTTATGAGTGTCGACGATGCCAAGGCTTACGGCAAATTCCTCGCCGAGCGCTACAAGGATTCCCCCAANATCATCTGGGTNATGGGNGGCGACGTCAAGGGCGACATCAATCCCGACCANTGGAACGCAATGGCAACCACCATCAAGTCAATCGACAAGAACCANCTGATGAGCTACCATCCCTTCGGCCGCACATCGTCAATCAACTGGTTCCACAACGCTGACTGGCTTGACTTCAATATGTTCCAGAGCGGTCACCGCCGCTATGATCAGGTGCGTGGCGACGGCGACGACACCGCTCAGGCTGCTCAGGCCGAGGACAACTGGCGCTACGTCGAGGCAGGNCTGGCCATGAAGCCCCGCAAGCCNATTTTCGATGCCGAGCCCTCCTACGAGGAAATCCCTCAGGGTCTCCACGATCCCTCTCAGCCTTGGTGGAAAGCTCCCGANGTGCGCCGCTATGCTTANTGGGCAGTCTTNGCCGGTGCATTCGGNCATACTTACGGNCACAACTCAATCATGCAGATGCTCAAGCCCGCCAATCTCGGCGGCTATGGCGCAACCAAGACTTGGTATGAAGGCATGAAGGATCCCGGCTTCAACCAGATGCAGCATCTCAAGAACCTCATGCTCGCTTTCCCCTTCTTCGAGCGTGTACCTGACCAGAGCATCATCGCCGGTGAGAACGGAACCCGCTATGACCGTCTCATCGCCACCCGCGGCAATGACTATCTCCTCGTCTATAACTACACCAACCGTCCGATGGAAATCGACCTCACCAAAATCTCAGGCAAGAAAAAGAATGTATGGTGGTANGACCCNACCGANGGCTCACTCCAATATGCAGGCGAATTTGACAGCAAAGTCACTCCCTTCCAGTATGACGGCGGCCACGGCGCAGGCAACGACCGTGTCCTTATCGCCGTCGACTCTACCAAGGACTATATCGGTAAGGACTGGAAGAATCTCCCGACAAGACATTAATGTGACAAGCCTCTAAACATTTCCGGCATAATGCAACGTATTTCATTAGTTATAATCTCACTTCTTCTGACCCTCGGCCTTCGCGCCGGGGTCANCGTGGGTTCACTGACCACCGAAGGTCAGGTGAACCCTCTGAGCATAGAGACCCAGCANCCGCGCCTGAGCTGGATCATCACCTCGACCGACCGCGATGTGATGCAGACCGCCTATCAGGTGCTNGTCGCTTCGTCNGCCGAACTTCTTGCTGCCGGCAACGGCGACCTCTGGGATTCTGGCCGTGTCAGCTCCGACAANTCGGTCTGGGTGGAGTATGAAGGTAAAGAACTTCCCGACAATACCCGATGCTACTGGAAGGTCCGTGTCTGGACCACCCGGGGCGAATCNGCTTGGAGCCANCCCGCAGAGTGGGGGATGGGTATAGTCGGCGAGGGTCACTGGGGTGGCCGCTGGATAGGCTGGGAAGGCCCGTTCCAGTGGGACATCGAGGATTCCCACAGCCGCATGAGTTCGCGCTACCTCCGCAAGGAGTTCAACAGCGAGAACAAGGAAATCAAGCGTGCGACAGCCCACATCTCCGGCCTCGGTCTCTACGAACTTTACATCAACGGCGATAAGGTGAGCGACGATGTGCTTGCACCCGCGCCCACTGACTACCGCCGCACGACGCTCTACAATTCGTATGACGTGACCGATATGCTGAAAGGCAACGGTGCGGCCAACGCCGTCGGCGTAACCCTCGGCAACGGACGCTTCTACACNATGCGTCAGAATTTCAAGCCCTACAAGATTCCTACNTTCGGCTATCCCAAGGTGCGCATGAACCTTATAATCGANTATGCCGACGGCACGAAGCAGCGCATCAACACCGACGAAAAGTGGAGTCTTACGGCAGAAGGCCCCATCAGGAGCAACAANGAGTATGACGGCGAAATCTATGACGCACAGCTTGAACTCGGNGACTGGACCAGTCCCGGCTACGACGACTCCAANTGGCTNAAAGCACAGCGTGCCGAACTCCCTTACGGCACTCTCCGTGGNGCGCAGTCGCCCAACATGAAGGTGATGAAGACCCTCACTCCCAAGTCGGTGCGCAAACTTGGCGACCGCTANATGGTGGACTTCGGCCAGAATATGGCAGGATGGGTCAAAATCAATATTTCCGACGTNGCGAAGGGCGATACTGTTGTCATACGTTATTCAGANCGAATTTCNNCTGACAGCACTCAGCTTGATGTCGAAAATCTGCGTAATGCCCAAAGCACTGACCGCTATATTGCCAACGGTACTGAAAAGAACGTCAAGTGGAGTCCGAAATTCTCCTACCACGGCTTCCAGTTTGTCGAGGTNGACGGCGTTAAGGACCTTAAACCAGAGGACATCGTGGCTGAATTTGTCTATGATGCACTCCCCGATAACGGAACTTTTGAAAGCTCCAATCCTGTGATGAACGCNATCCACCGCAACGCATGGTGGGGTATCGCCAGCAACTACAAGGGTGTCCCGGTCGACTGTCCGCAGCGCGACGAGCGTCAGCCTTGGACNGGCGACCACAACATGGGTACATGGGGCGAGAACTTCCTCTTTGACAATGGTAATTTCTANGCCAAGTGGATGGACGATATGCGCGAATCGCAGCGTGAGGATGGCTGTCTCCCTGACATAGCTCCCGCGTACTACAACTATTANACATCCGACATGACATGGTCGTCGGCACTCCCGGTGGTCTGCGATATGCTCTACGAGCAGACAGGCAATATCCAGCCTATTGTCCGCAACTATGACGCGATGAAGAAGTGGATGAACCATATCCGCAAAGACTACACNAATAAAGATGGACTTATCACCGCCGACAAGTATGGCGACTGGTGTGTTCCCCCCGAAAAGCCTGAACTTATCCACAGTCAGGACCCNGCACGCACGACCGANGGTACNCTCATCGCTTCNGCCTATTATTATAAGGTGTGTCAGATGATGGCTAAGTTCGCCCGTCTGCANGGNCTCGANGCTGAGGCTGNNCAGTGGGAGAAGGATGGCGACGAGGTTCTCAATGCCTTCAACAAGAAGTTCCTTACAGTCAAGAAAGGCACATCGCCTGTCAAGACTCCCCACATTCTCTATCCCGACAGCATCTTCTATGGCAACAACACCGCGACAGCCAACGTGCTGCCCCTTGCCTTCAATATGGTTCCCGAGGAGTATCGTCAGGCGGTCGCCGACAATCTCATCAAGACCATCATCGAGACAAACAAGGGTCACATCTCGACCGGTGTAATCGGTGTCAACTGGCTCATGCGTGAACTTTCGCGTATCGGCCGCGGAGATGTGGCTGCCATGCTTGCCTCCAACAAAACCTATCCCAGCTACGGCTACGAAATCGAGAAGGGTGCAACTACAATATGGGAACTCTGGAACGGTGACACCGCAAGCCGCCGCATGAACAGCAACAACCACGTCATGATGCTCGGTGACCACATCAACTGGTATTATCAGGACCTCGCCGGATTCAATCCCCTCAAACCGGGCTATAAGGAAATACTTCTCAAACCCGACTTCTCGATTCAGCAGATGGACAGCGTTGATGCCACCTACCGTACACCCTACGGACTTCTCGGCAGCAAGTGGGTCAAGACCCCAATGCACATCGACTGGCGTGTTGAAATCCCCTGCAATACCACTGCCATCCTCTGTATCCCCACTCCTGACCGCAATGCAGTCAAGGCTCAGGGTGCGACATATATCCGCTCCGAGGGGAATGATTCTTACTGGAAAGTAGGGTCGGGTGTCTATAACCTCGACATTACGGTCGATCCCTCGCTCGGCAAAAACCGCAAGGGAATCCTGAACGATGAGTTCCTTTATGAAAGCACCTCATTCCCCGAATGTCACGGTGCGACCATCCTTGAACTTGACAACGGCGACCTTGTGGCTGCCTTCTTCGGCGGAACCAAGGAGCGCAACCCCGACTGTGTGATCTGGGTATGCCGCAAACCCAAGGGTGCCACCGAATGGACAGCCCCGGAGATTGCGGCCGACGGTGTGTTTGACCTCAGCGACCCCACAATCAAGCTCGCAGGTCTCTCCGGCATAAATGCCGAGACCACTCCGGCAACAGCGGGCCCTATCGGTCCTAACTTCAAGGGTGACATCGCCAACGCCCGCCGTAAGGCTTGCTGGAATCCGGTGCTTTTCCAAGTCCCCGGCTCGGATGAAATCATGCTTTTCTACAAGATAGGTTCGAGCGTGGGCGATTGGACCGGCTGGGTGGCACGCTCGACCGACGGAGGCAAGACATGGAGCCAGCGCGAACCGCTCCCCGAAGGTATCCTCGGCCCCATCAAGAACAAGCCTGAGTACATCAACGGACGTATTCTTGCGCCGAGCAGCCGCGAAGGTGACGGATGGCGTGTGTGGATTGAGATAAGCGATGACAACGGTAAGACCTGGCATTCGACAGGACCGCTACCGACCGATTCGGCCAAGCGTACCGACCGCGAGAAACTTGAACCGATCTATGCAATTCAGCCGAGTATCCTGCGCCATGCCGACGGCCGTCTCCAGATCATCTGCCGCACACGCAATTCCAAACTCGCAACGAGCTGGAGCAGCGACAACGGCGACACTTGGACTCCGGTCACTCTCATTGATATGCCCAATAACAATTCCGGCACCGATGCAGTGACGCTCAAAGATGGCCGTCATGTGCTTATCTACAATGATTTCGCCACACTCGACGGTACGCCCAAGGGAGTCCGTACTCCTCTCTGTGTAGCCGTTTCGGACGACGGCCTGAACTGGACGAATGTCATCACGCTTGAAGACAGCCCTGTCAGCCAGTATTCCTATCCGAGCATCATTCAGGGCAAGGATGGAAAACTCCATGCGGTCTACACATGGCGCCGCCAGCGTGTGAAATACGCAAAACTCGATTTGTAATCTCCACAGGAGTGTATCAAATATACGGATAGGGATGTATCAGAATCTGATTTTGATACATCCCACCAATTTACCTTCCAGATATTATGAAAATTCTTACAGCAATTATAGCCGCCGCAGCTCTTTCGCTCGGATTTTACTCCTGCGGGTCGAAATCCGTAGAGCCTGAGGATGACCTCTATGTCTTTACCTCCTTCCATGAACCTGCCGACGAGGGACTTCGTTTCCTGTATAGCGAGGACGGAATCCACTGGGACAGTATCGCAGGCACATGGCTCAAACCCGAAATCGGAATGAACATCATGCGCGACCCTTCGATAGTCGTAGGGCCCGACAGCACCTATCATCTCGTCTGGACAATAGCATGGAAAGGTGACACCGGCTTCGGCTATTCAAGTTCGAAAGACCTTGTCAACTGGACTCCCCAGCGCCGTATCCCCGCGATGGATTCAGTCGCTTCCACCCAGAATCTCTGGGCCCCGGAGCTTTTCTATGACGATGAAAAGAATCAATTCCTCATCATCTATGCCTCCTGCGTGCCTGATGCCGGATTTGATGTCGGTGTCGAGGACGTCAACAACAACCATCGTCTCTACTACGTCACCACTAAGGATTTCGAGAGCTTTTCCGATCCGAAACTCTTCTATGACCCCGGTTTCAGTGCCATTGATGCAGTGGTCGTGAAGCGCGCCCCTCAGGATTATGTGATGGTGGTCAAGGACAACACACGCCCCAACCGCAACATCAAGGTTGCTTTTGCCAAGAGTGCCGAAGGTCCTTACAGCGCAGCCTCCGAACCGTTTACCGAGTCGTTCACCGAAGGCCCCTCGGTCGTGAAAATCGGCGACGATTACTATATCTACTACGATACCTACCAGAAGGCCATTTACAGTGCCCACAAGACCAAAGATTTTGTCAACTTTACCGATGTCACTGACAGTGTGAGCGTCCCCAAGGATCACAAACACGGAACCATCTTCCGTGCGCCCCGCTCAGTGGTCAACAACCTTATTGAAGCCTCGAAGAAAAAATGAAACTGACACGTCTGCTCCTAATCTCGGCCGCTTTCATGGCGGCGAGCGGCATGAACGCCGAGGACCTTATCCATTATAGCGGGACAAAGCTCTCGAACCCCAACCGTCATGACGGCGGACTGTCGCCCGCCGTAGGTGTGCATAATATCCAGACCATGCGCGCCAACCGCCGCTATGACCTCTATTCACCTAACGAAAACGGCTGGACCTACAACCATCAGCCCATGATGGCCTACTGGAACGGCAAATTTTATATGCACTATCTCTCCAACCCGGTCGATGAACACGTCGGGGGTGGACGCACGCTTCTTCAGACTTCCGAAGACGGCTATAATTGGAGTGCTCCCGAGATTCTTTTCCCGGTCTATCCCGTCCCTGACGGTTTCAAGAAAGAGGGCATCGACCAAGTTGCGTCAGGCCACGACGCGGTGATGCACCAGCGCGTAGGTTTCTACGTCTCCAAATCCGGCAAACTTATCGCCATCGGCAACTACGGTATAGCCCTTCACCCGAAGGACGACCCTAACGACGGCAACGGTATCGGACGTGTGGTGCGTGAGATTTATCCTGACGGCACTTTCGGCCCAATCTATTTCATCTACTATAACCACGACTTCAACGAGAACAATACCCTCTATCCTAACTATAAGAAGAGTAAGGACAAGGAATTCCGCGAAGCCTGTGAGGAGATTATAGCCAATCCGCTCTACCGTATGCAGTGGGTTGAGGAGGCCGACCGCAACGACCCCATGATTCCCCTCCAGAAACCCTACAAGGCGTTCTCGTGGTACACACTCCCCGACGGCAATATCGCCGGACTGTGGAAACACGCCCTTACCTCCGTCAGCAAGGATGGCGGCAATACATGGTATGAACCTGTCGAGCGTGCAAAAGGTTTCGTGAACAGCAATGCGAAAATCTGGGGTCAGAAACTCACGGACGGCACATACGCCACTGTCTACAATCCTTCGGAATTCCGCTGGCCACTCGCAATCTCACTCAGTTCCGACGGTCTGGACTACACGACGCTCAACCTTGTCCACGGCGAGGTGCCTCCGATGCGCTATGCCGGTCAGTACAAGTCATTCGGCCCGCAGTATGTGCGCGGTATTCAGGAAGGTAACGGCACTCCTCCCGACGGCGACCTGTGGTTGACTTACAGTGTCGGCAAGGAGGATATGTGGGTGGCACGCGTACCGGTCCCTGTCGAGCTTGTGGCTACCGAACACGCCAATGAGAACTTCGCCGACTTCAAGAACCTCTCCGACCTGACGATGTGGAACATCTATTCACCCGTCTGGGCTCCCGTCTCGCTTCAGGAGAAGGATGGACAGACATGGCTGACACTTGCCGACAAAGACCCCTACGATGTCTCGAAGGTCGAGCGCAAGATTCCGCCTACGCGTGAGCTCACGGTCGAATTTGACCTGATGGCAGAGCAGAACGACAACGGCACACTCCTGATTGAGTTTGTCGACGACGAGGGGACAGCCTGCGCACGACTTGACCTGACTCCCGATGGTGAATTCCGCTCGAAGGGTGGGGCGCGCTACGGTAAAATCCTCAACTACGAGCCGGGTAAGCCTTACCATGTGAAGGTCGACCTTACGCTTGACAACCGCAACTCCACCGTCTATGTCAACGGCGAGAAGAAGACTACCCGAATGCTTTTCGCTCCGGTCAAGGAGATTGAGCGCGTGGTGTTCCGCACAGGCGCACACTCGACCTTCCCCAATGTTGACACCGAGGCTGACCAGCACAATGATATGCCCCGCGCCAATGATGTCGACAAGGAGGCTGTCTACCGCATTGCCAATTTCAAGACCTCCTCGCGTGACGTCGACGGAACTGCCGCCGTGTTGCGCTACGATGATTTCGCCCATCACGCCGACTATTTCAACGAGATGGAGGATGAAAACATCGTTCAGGCCATCCCCAATGCTCAGTCGTCGGAATGGATGAAGGAGAACATCCCTCTGTTCGAGTGTCCCGATGAGGATATGGAGGAGATGTACTACTACCGCTGGTGGACGCTCCGCAAGCATATCAAGGATACACCTGTGGGCTACGGTATGACCGAATTTCTCGTTGACCGCAACTATGCAGACAAATATAACCTGATTGCCTGTGCCATCGGCCATCACATCTATGAGAGCCGCTGGCTCCGCGACCCGAAATATCTCGACGGTATCATCAACACCTGGTATCACGGCAACGACGGGCAGCCTATGGAAAAAATGATGAAGTTCAGCTCATGGAACCCCGACGCTATCTACAACCGCTATCTCGTCAACGGTGATTTCGACGCTCTTGCCAAGATGTATCCCGACCTCAAGGCCGAGTATGCACGCTGGGAGGAGAGCCACCGTCTCCCCAACGGACTTTACTGGCAGGGAGATGTGCAGGACGGTATGGAGGAGAGCATCAGTGGCGGCCGCCGCAAGCAGTACGCACGTCCGACCATCAACTCCTATATGTATGGCAACGCCAAGGCTCTTGCCGCGATAGCCGGTAAGCTCGGCAAGAAGGACGAGCAGGAATATTACGAGAAGAAGGCTGAGGAAATCAAGAATCTCGTGCAGTCGCGTCTCTGGAACACCGACCACAACTTCTTTGAGACTGTCCGCGGCGACACCTGCGCTCAGGTGCGTGAAGCCATCGGCTACATACCTTGGTATTTCAATCTTCCCGACAAAGGTACCTACGACGAGGCTTGGCTTCAGCTCAATGACGAGAAAGGCTTCTCTGCACCTTACGGTCTGACTACCGCCGAGCGCCGTCATCCCGAGTTCCGCACTCACGGTGTCGGTAAATGCGAATGGGACGGTGCAATCTGGCCTTTCGCCTCCGCACAGACCCTCACCGCTCTTGCCAACTATCTCAACTCCGAGGAAAATCCCGTCGTCACCGACAGCACATATTTCGCCCAGATGAAACGCTATGTCGAGTCGCAGCATCACCGTGGACGTCCCTACATCGGCGAGTATCTTGACGAAGTGACCGGCTACTGGCTCAAAGGTGATCAGGAGCGCAGCCGCTACTACAATCACTCGACTTTCAACGACCTCGTGATTACCGGTCTCGTCGGTCTGCGTCCACGCAACGACAACACCATCGAGGTCAATCCTCTCATCCCGGAAGGGGAGTGGGACTGGTTCTGTCTTGACAACGTTCCCTACCACGGACGCAACGTCACCATCCTTTGGGATAAGGACGGCCAGCGCTACCACAAGGGGAGCGGTCTGCGCGTCTATGTCGATGGCAAGGAGGTCGGCCACGCTCCGAAACTCGAACGTCTCGTCTGCAAGGATGTACTTTAATATCTATTCTTTAAAACCGGATTCAAATGAGACAGATATTATATATCGCCTTGCTGGTTCTCGCATCTCTGTCATGCCGGGCGCTTGAAGTGACCCGCATGACCTGTGAGATGTCAGATTCACCGCTTGCCATACAGACTGAAATTCCCCGTTTCGGTTGGCAACTTACCGGCGAAAACGGCGCGATGCAGTCCGCCTACCAGATTGAAGTATTTGCTAAAAAAGGAAACAAGGAGCAGCTTGTCTGGAATTCCCAGAAGGTACTTTCGTCTAAAAGCCAGCTTGTCAGCTACGGCGGTCCGGCTCTGGAACCGATGACCATCTACAATTGGCGCGTCAAGGTGTGGGACAGCGGCAACAAGGCTTCCGCATGGAGTCCCAAGGCGGAGTTCCGTCTCGCTCCTTCCGACAGATTCCTTGACGGAAAGTGGATCGGCGCAATAAGCTACGATGATGCCAAACTTCCCGGCGGACGTAACTATACATACGACAAGTGGAAGATTCCCGAAGTCAAGGAGGCTTGGGAGCGTGTCGACTCTATGGCATCGCGCAGCATACTCCTCCGCACTGATTTCGACCTTCCGAGGAAGATTGCCGACGCTACGGTCTATGTCTGCGGTCTCGGTCACTATGAACTTTCCATCAATGGCCATAAGGTGGGCGACGGTGAGTTCACGCCTCTCTGGAGCGACTATGACAAGACTGTCTACTATAATACCTACGATGTCACCGGGATGGTCCATCAGGGTGAAAATGCGCTTGGTGTGATGCTCGGCAACGGATTTTTCAACGTCGTCCGCGGACAGCGTTACAGCAAGCTCCTCATCGGTTTCGGTCCTGAGACGCTTTGGCTGAAAATGGTTGTCAACTACACCGACGGCAGTTCAGAGGTAATCTCGACCGGCGATGACTGGAAATATGATTTCAGCCCCATCACCTTCAACTCGATTTACGGTGGCGAGGACTATGATGCCCGTCTCGAACAACCGGGCTGGGATATGGCCGGATTTGACGACGGCAAGTGGCGTCCCGTTGTCGTGCAGCAGGCTCCCAAGGGTAAGCTGACTCCGCAGCAGGCACCTCCCGTGAAGATTATGGAGCGTTTCCCTGTCAAGAGCCGCCATAAGCTGACTCCCGATGAGGTGGCTGCCGCCACTAAGTCGACAAAGCGCACTGTCGACCCGTCGGCCATCCTGCTCGACATGGGACAGAACCTTGCCGGATTCCCTGAAATCACTCTTCAAGGCAAACCGGGTCAGACCGTCACGATGATTGTCGCTGAAAGTCTTACGGACGAGAATGCCGCCAATCAGCGTCAGACTGGCCGTCAGCACTACTACACCTACACTCTGCGCAGCGACAAGCCCGAGACGTGGCATCCCCGCTTTTCCTACTACGGTTTCCGTTATATTCAGATTGAAGGTGCAGTGTTCCCCGGTGAACCGAACCCCGACGGTCTCCCCGTCGTGGAGGATATTGCCTCATGCTTCATCTATAACTCTGCCGCCGAAGGCGGGGAGTTCGAATGTTCGAGTCCCGTACTTACCGCCGCCCACAAGCTCATCCGTAATGCAGTCAGGAGCAATATGCAGTCAGTATTCACCGACTGTCCTCACCGCGAAAAGCTCGGATGGCTCGAACAGGTTCATCTCAATGGTCCCGGTCTGCTCTACAACTATGACCTGACCTCCTATCTTCCGAAGGTTCTCCGTGACATAGCCGACACCCAGCGTCCCAACGGCATGGTGCCGACGACCGCTCCGCAATATGTCGTGTTCGAATGGCCGGGCAAGGATATGGAAGGTTTCGCCGAGTCACCCGAATGGGCTGCTACGCTCATCATTGCTCCGTGGATGTACTATGAAACCTACGGCGACGACTCGCTTATCCGTGAATATTATCCTAACATGGTGGCATACGTCGATTATCTCGGGACACGCGCCGAGGACAATCTCCTTGACTTCGGTCTGGGCGACTGGTATGACTACGGTGATTTCCGTGCGGGATTCTCGCGCAATACTCCGGTCGGTCTCGTCGCTTCCGCCCAATACTACATGGATCTTATCTACATGGAGAAGGCTGCCGAACTCCTCGGCAAAAAGGAGGATGCCGCAAAGTATGCAGCTCTTGCCGGTAAGGTACGCGACGCGTTCAACCGCAAGTATTTCGACCCCGCCACATCGGACTACGGCACCGGAAGTCAGGCTTCAAACGCCCTCCCGCTTTTCCTCGGCATGGTGCCTGAGGAGAAACGTCAGGCGGTCATCGACAATCTCGTCGGCGACATACGCGAACATGGGACACGTCTGACCACAGGCGATGTGGGCAACCGCTACCTGTTCCGCGCACTTGCCGACAATGGCCTTGATTCGCTTATGTATGAGATGCACAACCATTATGACACTCCCGGCTACGGTTTCCAGCTCCAATACGGTGCGACAACGCTCACCGAGCAGTGGGATCCCCGTCAGGGTTCATCGTGGAACCACTTTATGATGGGTCAGATTGACGAATGGCTGTTCCGCTCGCTTGCCGGTATCAAGACCGACCTGTCGACTCCCGGAATGAAGCATCTTGTCATCGAACCTGCGGTGGTGGGCGACCTCACCGGTGTACGCGGCCGCACGGCGACGCTCTACGGCGACGTTGAGGTTGAGTGGGCGCGCAATGGCGATGATTTCAACATCAACATCACCCTTCCTGCCAATGTGACTGCCGATGTCATCCTTCCGGGGCAGAAACAACCGGTAGCCGTATCGTCAGGCAAACATACTTTATCCTCGAAAATCAAATAAATAGTAAGTATAGATGAAATCAACAGGCATAATCCTCGGGGCTGCGCTCATGGCGCTTCCCGGGCTTGCTCAGAATACTTTTGAAAACCAGTTCCGCCGTCCGCTCGGCGAGGTGCTGACTGAAATTGGGGAGCGTTTTCAGGTGCGTCTGAAATATGACATCGACACCACAGGACTCGTCCTTCCTTACGCCGATTCGCGCATCCGCCCCTATTCGGTCGAGGAGTCGCTCACGAATGTCCTGATGCCCTTCGACTTCAAATTCGTGAAGCAGAACGAAAATACATATAAACTGAAACGCTACGAGTATCCGCGCCGCACCGAGGCCGACGGACGCAAGATGGTGGCTTGGCTCAATTCGCTATATTCCGACAAGGATTCGTGGGAACAGCGCCGCGACTCGGTGAAGCGTCAGGTGCGCGAGCTTCTGACAATCGACGATTATCTTGCAAAGCGGGTCGACGCAAAACCGGTGTTCTCGAAGGTGAGGAAATTTGACGGCTATACCGTCCAGAATTTCTATCTTGAGACCCTCCCCGGTCTCTATGTCTGCGGGTCGATTTACGCTCCCGCGACCAAGGGGCAGCATCCGCTCATCATCTGTCCCAACGGTCACTTCGGCAATGGCCGCTACAATGACGCACAGCAGCAGCGCCTCGCCACTCTCGCGCGAATGGGTGCCATCTGTGTGGATTATGACCTCTATGGTTGGGGTGAGTCGGCTCTGCAAGTAGGCAGCGAGGGTCATCAGACCTCGGATGCACACGTCATTCAGGCACTCAACGGTATTTCAATACTTGATTTCATGATTGACCGCAAGGATGTCGACACTTCGCGTGTCGGTGTCAACGGTGGGTCGGGCGGTGGCTCTCAGGCAGTGCTTCTCTCTGTGATAGACCCGCGCTACACGGCTGCCTGTCCCGTTGTAAGCCTCTCGTCCTACTTTGACGGCGGCTGTCCCTGTGAGAGCGGCAAACCGATTATGCGTGCCGGAGGAGGCACCTGCAATGCCGAGCTTGCCGCCGCTTTCGCTCCGCGTCCGCTTTGCATTGTTTCCGACGGAGGTGACTGGACAAATATCGTTCCCGAGAATGAATATCCCTACATTAAGCGTGTCTATGGCTTCTATGGCGCGGCTGACAAGGTGTCAAATGTCCATCTTCCCAAGGAGCGTCACGATTTCGGTCCCAACAAGCGTCAGGCTGTCTATGATTTCTTTATTGAGACCTTCGGACTTGACCGTTCGAAGCTCGATGAATCAAAGGTGACCATTGAAGCTCACGATGCCCTCAAAAGTTTTGGACCTAATGGCGAGAATATGCCCGCAAATGCCATAAAGTACGAAAAGAAATAGATTATATGATAGTCGTATTATCTTCCTATCAATCCCCTCTGGACGGCAGTCGGTCGTCCAGAGGGGATTGATTGTTTGTGGATGGAATGTATGGCTGATTGATATATGTTTTATATGGATTCCACATGGAGTTTTTCAGCCTACACTCACCGAGAAACAATGGCAGAATATCTTGCTTATGCACCCAACTTCAAAGATGCAGCTCACACCCTCAAAGTCTTCGCCCGACCACACCTCGATAACCGACAATATTAGAAAGGAAGCAAGGAACTAGACCGCCTCCTCTAATCGCCCTTCTGTCATGGAGGAAGTGAACAGGATGCAGAGCAGAGGCTTCAAATGGTAAATCACCATTCTCTGAAAGAATTACTAAAACATGAAAAAATTAGTAACTTTGTATTTTGAATCT
>JAAVCM010000024.1 GCA_014802345.1 Bacteroides sp. | reverse complement strand
GTGTAGCTCAGTTGGTTAGAGTACGCGTCTGGGGGGCGTGAGGTCGCTAGTTCGAGTCTAGTCACCCCGACTTAGAAAACCGAGAAGCGAGATTCAATTTTGGATCCCGCTTCTTTTTTTATTTTAAAATATGTAAAAATTGCAATCTTTTTCGCTTTGATTATTGGAGAACTCCATTAAAAACACTAACTTTGCGACCAATTTAGCCGCAACGGGCTCTAAAAGCAGTCGCAAGCTACGCACTCGCCCGCCGGAATAACCTGAAAACCAATTAATAACAAATGTACGCTATCGTAGAAATTCAGGGACAGCAGTTCAAGGCAGAGCCTGAGAAGTTCCTGTATGTTCACTATCTCGGCGACGCAGTCAAAGAAGGTGACAAGGTTGAATTCGACCGTGTTCTCCTCGCTCAGTCCGACGAAACAGTTAAAGTTGGCGCTCCCACCGTGGAAGGCGCAAAGGTTGTTTGTGAAGTCCTCACTCCCCTTGTAAAAGGCGAGAAGGTCATCGTCTTCAAGAAGAAACGTCGTAAAGGCTATCGTCGCAAGAACGGTCACCGTCAGTGCTTCACCAAAGTGTTAATCAAAGAAGTTGTAGCTTAACCCCCTAAAATCGTTAAAAGAAATGGCACATAAAAAAGGTGTTGGTAGTTCTAAGAACGGCCGTGAGTCAGAAAGCAAACGACTCGGTGTGAAGATTTTCGGTGGTCAGTATTGCAAAGCCGGTAACATCATCAAGCGTCAGCGCGGCACCGTTCACCATCCCGGTCTCAACGTTGGCATGGGTAAAGATCACACTCTCTTTGCTCTCATTGACGGTGTTGTTGTCTTCACCGAAGGCAAGGAAGGCCGCAAGTTCATCAACGTTCAGCCTGCCGAGGCATAAACATCAGCCCTCTGATTCGTCTCTAAGTCGGATCCGACAGGAAAAACACTAAAATCACATATCGGGAAGCAGTCTTACAAGTACTGCTTCCCGATATGTGATTTCTATTATTTTTTCTAATGTTTTGTGATGTGATATTTTTTTGTTAATTTTGTTCACCCAGCAAGCAATCCCCCTTATATGGAAAAAAAGACAATCCGTGACCTTCATCGGGTCGACATTGAGCATTTCAGACGTCAGCCGAAAATGTCGCTCACAGTGGTGCTTGACAATGTCCGTAGCCTTAACAATATCGGATCTATTTTTCGCACCTGCGACGCATTTGCCGTTGAACGCATCATGCTGTGTGGCATTAGCGCCTGTCCTCCTTCACCTGAAATCCACAAGACGGCACTTGGAGCCGAGGATTCTGTCAGTTGGGAATATTACGCGGACACCTATTCTTGCATCGAAGCCCTCCAGCATGAAGGCTACACGCTCTGCTGCCTTGAACAGGTCAAAGGAAGCATTGAATTGCAGGACTTCATGCCTCAGAAAGGGCGACGCTATGCGATTGTTCTGGGTCATGAGGTGGATGGTGTGAGTCAGGAAATCGTAAACCAGTGTGATGTCTGCCTCGAAATACCACAGCGCGGCACCAAGCACTCACTCAATGTTTCTGTGTCCGGAGGCATAGCAATCTGGCACTTCTTCTCCTGTCTTATGCCGTTATAACCACTTGACCCTAATGTAAGAACGGACAAATTGACGAAATCACTTCAATAATTTTGCAGAAAAAAGATTTTTTTGTAACTTTACATTAACAAACTATTCGAAACAAGTCACCCATCTATGAATAAAGACTTTAGAAACTTTGCAGTACACCATCTCGGTATGAATGGTCTTGCACTTGATCAATACACTGCCGCCTCGGCTCAGCAAATCACATCTTCCTATATTTCCCCCACCATCATCGAGGAGCGTCAGCTCAATGTTGCACAGATGGATGTGTTCTCGCGTCTGATGATGGATCGTATCATCTTCCTCAGCACTGATGTCAACGATTACACTGCGACTGTCGTGCAAGGACAGCTTCTCTATCTCGACTCAGTTGATCCCGGTAAGGACATCTCCATCTATCTCAACTCGCCCGGCGGCTCTGTAATTGCCGGACTTGGCCTCTATGACACCATGCAGCATATCAAGAGTGACGTTTCCACCATCTGTATCGGTATGGCAGCGTCAATGGCTGCCGTCCTTCTTGTGGCAGGCGCACAGGGAAAGCGTATGGCTCTCCCCCACTCGCGTGTAATGATTCATCAGCCTCTTGGTGGAGTTCAGGGCCAGGCCTCAGACATTGAGATTACCGCACGCGAAATCCTTAAGTACAAAGCTGAACTTTATAAGATCATCGCCGACCATTCTGGAATGTCGCTTGAACGTATCGAAGCTGATGCAGACCGCGATTACTGGATGACCGCCGATGAAGCAAAAGAGTACGGTATGATTGACAAGGTTCTCCTTCCTGAAAAGAAATAATCAGGAATACCTGTCATAAATATATCCTACTCCAATAATCATCAACATGGGGGCAGCCGCAGTCTGCAACTGCCCCCTTACACGTTCTCAACCTGAACCACACGTCACGAAATGGCAAAAAAATCCAATTCGAATCAAGGAATCAAATGTTCATTCTGCGGTAAGGAACCATCCTATACCGACATCCTCGTGCCGAGCCCTCTCGGAGATACCTATATTTGCAGCGAGTGTGTCGACCAGATTGAAGGACTCCTGAAAGATTACTACAAGGAGAATCCTTCACTCCGTCCAGTAACAAACACAAAGAAGGAAACCGACGAAACCGCAACCGGGCAAAAGGCACTCCCTACTCCGGTTGAAATCCGCGAATTTCTTGACCAATATGTAATCGGTCAGGAAGATGCCAAGAAGTATCTCTCCGTGGCCGTCTATAACCACTATAAACGTCTTGCTCAGGACAAGGACGACGTGGACATTGAAAAAAGCAACATCATAATGGTCGGGCCGACAGGTACCGGCAAGACACTGCTTGCAAAAACTATTGCCCGTCAGCTTGATGTCCCCTTTGCCATAGTAGATGCCACCGTCCTCACAGAGGCAGGCTATGTCGGCGAGGACATTGAAAGCCTTCTCGTCCGTCTGCTTCAGGCTGCTGATTACGATGTAGCTAAAGCTGAACGCGGAATAGTGTTTATTGATGAAATCGACAAAATCGCCCGTAAGGGTGACAATCCTTCAATCACACGCGACGTTTCCGGCGAAGGAGTGCAGCAGGGCCTTCTGAAACTTCTTGAGGGCTCGATTGTCAATGTCCCGCCAAACGGTGGACGTAAGCATCCGGAGCAAAAGATGATTGCTGTCGACACCAAGAACATTCTATTTATATGTGGCGGTGCGTTTGACGGAATTGAGCGCAAAATCGCTCATCGTCTCAATACCCATGTGGTAGGCTTCACCGGTTCGTCAGTCCGTTCGAAGGTGGGTTCCGACAATTATCTGAAATACATAGCTCCTCAAGATCTGAAATCATTCGGTCTCATCCCTGAAATAATCGGCCGTCTGCCTGTTCTCGTTCATCTTGATCCCCTTGACCGTGAGGCACTCCTCCGCGTGCTGACCGAGCCGAAAAATGCCATCACCAAGCAATATGAAAAACTGTTTGCTATGGATGGCGTCAAATTGGTATTCCTCCCCGAGACACTTGAATTCATTGTCGATAAAGCAATCGAATATAAACTTGGAGCACGCGGTCTGCGCACCATCGTAGAGACGATAATGATGGATCCTATGTACGAGACTCCGTCGACCGACATCAAGGAACTGATCATTGACCGTGAATTCGCCGAGGAGAAAATACGCAAAGCATATATCGGCTGACCAATATCCTTCTCCCCCTGCGGAAACCAATCTCTCACATTTCAATCTCCTCCACCAACCTGAAGCATATCCCATGAATCAACGACTTCACGAAGCACTCAAAGAGCATTTCGGTTTTGACTCTTTCAAAGGCAACCAAGAAGCCATTATGACCTGCCTGCTCGAAGGCAACGACGTATTTGTACTCATGCCGACAGGCGGAGGCAAATCGCTCTGCTATCAGCTCCCGGCTCTTATGATGGATGGTACAGCGATTGTCATCTCCCCGCTGATAGCTCTGATGAAAAATCAGGTAGATGCGATACGTCATTTCAGCGAGGCTGATCATGTGGCACACTTCCTTAATTCATCGCTCAACCGTGCTGCCATAGATCAGGTTAAAGCCGATATCTCGGCCGGACGCACCAAACTTCTTTATGTTGCGCCCGAATCACTGACCAAAGAGGAAAACATTGAATTTCTGAAAACGATTTCAATTTCCTTCTATGCTGTCGATGAGGCTCATTGCATCTCTGAGTGGGGGCATGATTTCAGGCCGGAATACCGTCGCATACGCCCCATCATCAACGAAATCAATGTGCGTCCGATGATAGCGCTCACGGCGACTGCCACACCGAAAGTCCAACATGACATCCAGAAGAATCTGGGGATGACAAATGCCAAGGTTTTCAAATCGTCGTTCAACAGGGAGAATCTTTATTATGAGGTTAGAGCCAAGACTCCGAATATTGACAAGGATATTATTAAATACATCAAGAACCATCCCGGTAAATCAGGTATCATCTATTGCCTGAGCCGTAAGAAAGTCGAGGAACTCGCCGAGATGCTCGTGGTTAACGACATNAAGGCTCTTCCCTACCATGCCGGTATGGACGGCGCGACACGCAGCGCCAATCAGGATGCCTTCCTGATGGAAAATGTCGATGTCATTGTGGCTACAATTGCCTTTGGAATGGGCATCGATAAACCCGACGTGAGATTTGTTATACACTATGATATGCCTAAGTCGCTTGAAGGTTACTATCAGGAGACAGGGCGTGCCGGACGTGACGGAGGTGAGGGACAATGTATCACCTTCTATACCGCCAAAGATCTTCAGAAGATGGAGAAATTCATGCAGGGCAAACCTCTTGCCGAGCAGGAAATCGGACGCCAGCTTCTTTTGGAAACCCAAAGCTACGCAGAGGCAAGCAGTTGCCGCCGTCGTTCACTCCTTTTCTATTTCGGAGAAGAATACGACGTNGAAAACTGCCGGAATTGTGACAATTGCATTAATCCAAAGAAAAAAGTGGAAGCGAAAGATGATTTATGCGCGGTGCTGGAAACAGTCATTGCACTAAAAGAAAAATTCAAGGCCGACCATGTTACAGACGTGCTTCTCGGCCGTGCTACTTCTGATGTCAGATCATACGAACATGACCAGCTTGATGTGTTCGGCTGTGAGCAGGGTGCTGACGACCGTCTTATCAGTGCTGTTATACGTCAAGGTATCCAGTCTGGCTATCTTGAACGTGACATCGAAAACTATGGGTTACTCAAAGTGACGCCGAAAGGCAAGAAATTCCTTTCAAAGCCAGAATCTTTCAAGGTGGTGGAAGATTCCGATTTCAATGAGGAACCGGAACCNGAGATGATGAAAAGCGCAGGTTCATGCGCTGCTGACGATGAGCTCTTCAGNATCCTTAAAGATTTGCGTAAAAAAATTGCCAAGCGTCTCGGTCTGCCTCCTTATGTGATTTTTCAGGATCCATCTCTTGAGGCNATGGCGACTACATATCCGATATCAATTGATGAACTTCANAATATACCGGGTGTAGGTCCGGGTAAGGCAAAACGTTACGGTGAGGAATTTGTCAAAGTAATCCGNCGTCATGTCGAGGAGAANGAAATCGAACGTCCCGAAGATTTCCGTGTCCGCAGTGTCCCCAGCCGTGACTCTACCAAATATTTNATAATTCAGACTGTCGACCGCAAAATCCCATTGCCCGAAATTGCCAAGGCTAAGGGGCTGGAATTCGGTGAGCTTATTGATGCCATCGAAGCTATCGTCTACTCCGGCACNAAAATCAATATAAACTACTATATTAACGAGATTATCGACGAAGACTCACAGGAGGAAATATTTGACTTCTTTAAGGATGGGCAGACCGATGATCTCAACGAGGCTTATCGAGAGTTTGGCGATGATTTCACTGAGGATGAAATACGCCTGATGCANATAAAGTTNCTTTCGGAAATGGGCAACTAATCTCAGTTTCTTTACTCTAATCACCGTCGTAAAATATGGGAAAGGTCATTGACTATAAGGATGTCGCACTTCATCGTCAGGATCTGATTGCNCTCAAACACGTCAATCTGTCCGTGGAAGAGGGAGAGTTNGTCTATCTGATAGGAAAGGTTGGCAGCGGAAAGTCAAGTCTTTTGAAATCTATTTATGCCGACATCCCTATCGCCTCGGGCGAAGCCCGAGTGCTGGACTATGACCTNAATACTATCCGTCTTCGTGATATNCCCTACCTNCGGCGTGAAATCGGTATAGTATTTCAGGATTTCCAGCTTTTGACCGANCGGAGTGCATACGCAAATCTCCGTTTTGTCCTTGAAGCTACNGGATGGACAGATAAGGGTGAGATTGAAAAGCGAATCGAAGAAGTGCTAAAAGAGGTCGGTATGCTCAACAAGAGCTACAAGAACCCTCACGAACTGTCGGGCGGTGAACAGCAGCGTATAGTAATAGCGCGCGCNCTNCTCAANAGTCCGCGTATCGTCCTTGCCGATGAGCCTACCGGTAATTTAGACCCGACGACAGGNGAAGCAATCGTCAGTCGTCTCCATGCAATATCCCGACAAGGGACAGCCGTTATNATGGCTACGCACAATATGTCNCTCGTCGGNCAGTTCCCGGGACGCGTGCTGATCTGTGAAAACCGNACAGTGGTTCCGGANNATAAATAGCACTCGGTTCAACTTACTCGCATACGGAGAAAACCATAGAGGCGGATAAAATGTTTCTTNNAAAAAAAGAATCATTTTATTCGTCTCATTTTGCGTATGTCAACNAAANCCAAAATAGTAGTTCTCGGCGCCGGATTTGCCGGACTCAACCTTGTCAAACATATTGATAAGAAAAAATATGATGTCGCCCTTGTCGACAAGCATAANTATCATGCNTTCCCACCTCTTTTTTATCAGGTAGCTTCTTCCGAACTTGATCCGACAAGNATNTGCTTNCCATTGCGGCGCGAACTCCGTAAACGTAAGGAACGCGGNATGAGTTTTCACATNGGGGAAGTACAGACAATTGATGTAANCCGTAAATGTGTCGTGACGGACTANGAGGAGATNCCTTACGATAAACTCGTCATAGCACTCGGCACGACCAATAATTTTTTCGGTAACAATGATCTTATTGACGAGGTCTATACCCTCAAATCGACCGATGAGGCNATCCGTATCCGCAACGAAATCCTATTCCGCTGCGAGAGAGCNGCTGTTGAGCCTGATGCTGAAAAGCGTAAGCGGATGTTGAGTTTCGTAGTTNTTGGCGGNGGTCCTGCGGGAGTAGAGATGGCNGGAGCTATCGGTGAACTTAAACGCTATATNCTCAAACGTGATTATCCGGAAATATCGGTNGACGACCTTACCGTCACNATATTCGAAGGNACTGACCGACTTCTGCGCACCATGAGTCCTGAAGCCTCGGCTACCGCCCTGCGTGATCTCGGACAACTTATGGTCGATGTCCGGCTGGGTCGCCTGATGAAGAGTTATAAAGATAATATCATCACTCTGGATGACGGCTCAACGGTTTACAGNGAAATGGTCATCTGGACAGCCGGTGTCACCGGTGTTCCGATTGATTTTTCAGGCACAGANTACAAAGCCGGACGNGGTGGTCGCTATCCTACTGATGCGTGGTGTCGTGTCGAAGGTCTGGATGATATTTACGCNATAGGTGACATCGGCTATCTCCCTACCGACAAGTTTCCTAATGGACTTCCNCAGCTTGCGCAGGTTGCAATCCAGCAGGGTCGTTTCCTTGCTGACAACTTCAATCGTGATCGCTGGGAGAAACCTTTCCGCTATGTCGATAAAGGCTCAATGGCCACTATCGGACGTAACCGTGCTGTCGCCGACCTACATAAAATCCATCTCTCCGGATTCATGGCATGGTTGGCATGGATGTTCATTCATCTGATTTCACTGCTTGGTATGAGAAATAAAATCAGTGTGCTTGTCAGTTGGACATGGGCCTATTTCAGCTATAATACGGCTCTGCGTCTTCTTCTTGCCGGCTCAAAGTATCCCAAGAGGGGACGTATGTGGGACAAAGGATAATAATAATTTCGGAAATTCACATTTTTATTGTATTTTTGTAACTTGAAGGTGNGTGTCTTCGTCTCCCTAAGGAGATATACCCGCTCACTTTTNNACTATAATCATCAGGAATTATTTTTTAATCATAAAAAAACAAATTCGGAACAATAAAATGTCTATTGATAGCATTATCGCCCAAGCCGTCTCAAAAGCCGTAAAAGAACTTTACGGTATTGACACTCCTGCCGACAGCATCGTCCCGCAGGCTACCCGTAAGGAGTTTGAAGGTAATCTTACCGTTGTCGTTTTTCCTTGGGTCAAAGCCGCTCGCAAGGCTCCTGAGGCAGTAGGCCGCGAAATCGGCGAATGGCTTGAAGCAAATGAGCCGGCAGTTGAGAAATTTAACGTAGTCAAAGGATTCCTCAATATAACCGTTGCTCCCAAATACTGGAATTCTGTCCTAAATCATATTGCGGAGACTCCTGACTACGGNATCAAGAATGCTGACGAAAATTCACCACTTGTCATGGTTGAATACTCGTCGCCTAACACCAACAAGCCCCTGCACCTTGGTCATATCCGCAACAATCTTCTTGGTTTCAGTCTTTCTGAAATCCTTAAGGCCTGTGGTAATCGAGTCGTAAAGACAAATATTGTTAATGACCGAGGTATACATATCTGTAAGTCGATGCTTGCATGGCAGAAGTGGGGCGAAGGCGTCACCCCTGANTCGTCAGGNAAGAAAGGCGANCATCTGATAGGTGATTTCTATGTGCTTTTCGACAAGCATTATAAAGCTGAGGTTAAAGCTCTTGAAGAACAGGGTATGACCAAAGAGGAAGCTGAAGCNGCNTCACCACTTATGAAAGAGGCGCGTGCAATGCTTGTCAAATGGGAGCAGAAGGATCCTGAAATCCGTTCACTGTGGGAAACGATGAACTCTTGGGTCTATGCCGGATTTGATGAAACCTACAAGCGTATGGGTGTCGATTTCGATAAAATTTATTACGAAAGCGAGACATACCTTGAAGGCAAAGATAAAGTTCTTGAGGGACTTGCAGCAGGCAAGATGTACCGCAAGGAGGATGGTTCTGTATGGGCTGACCTCACAGGTGAGGGACTGGATCATAAACTACTTCTCCGCAGCGACGGTACTTCGGTCTACATGACTCAGGACATCGGTACTGCCAAACTCCGTTTTCAGGACTTTCCTATCGACAAGATGATCTATGTCGTNGGCAACGAGCAGAACTATCACTTTCAGGTCCTCTCCATACTTCTCGATCGTCTNGGCTTCAAGTGGGGCAAAGACCTCGTGCATTTCTCTTACGGAATGGTCGAACTTCCCGAGGGTAAAATGAAATCTCGTGAGGGTACCGTCGTAGATGCGGATGACCTNATGGATGACATGGTTGCGACAGCCCGCACTGTCTCGGCCGAGCTCGGCAAACTTGACGGCCTGACTGACGAGGAAGTCGCCCGGATTTCTGAAATGGTCGGTCTNGGAGCGCTCAAATATTTCTTGCTTAAAGTCGATCCACGCAAAAACATCACCTTCAATCCGAAAGANTCAATTGATTTCAANGGTAATACAGGNCCTTTCATACAATACACCTACGCCCGCATCTGTTCCGTACTCCGGAAGGCTGAGGAAGAGGGTATGAAGATCGTTTCGTATACCGATGTCACTCCCGGTGAGCGTGAAATTACGCTTATTCAGGCTCTTGCCGATTTCCCCACAANTGTTCAGGCTGCCGGTCAGANNTACAGTCCNGCACTTATCGCTAACTATATCTATGATCTNGTNAAGTGCTACAATCAGTTCTATCACGATTGTTCTATTCTTAAAGAAACTGATGAGGCTGTACGCTCTCTTCGTCTTGAACTCAGCCGTCAGACCGCACGCGTTGTNAAAACAGGTATGGCNCTTCTCGGAATAGAAGTTCCCGAGCGTATGTGATAAATCTGTTTTAAACGTTTCTTGTTTAAACTATTTGCCTTNTCAAACGTCAAATATTACAGAGAGATGTCAAAACATATTTAACTGAACAAACAAAAACACATCAATATGAATTACAATCAGCAAACACCACCTCCCTACTATGGCGGAGGTGACAATTACAACGGATACCGTTCATCCTCATCTCAGGTAGTGCAGACCACCACTTCCGTTATGAAGCGTGTCTATTTCAAGATGTTCCTCGGACTCCTTGTCACTGCCTTCATTTCCATGTTCTGTGCCAATTCTGTCAGCTATATGCAGTTCATGGCTACCAACAGTTGGTTTTATTGGGGACTGTTCATCGCTGAAATCGTACTTGTATTTACGCTCTCAGCACGTCTGACCAAGATGTCATCTACTGCTGCTACTCTTATGTTCTATGCATTCGCAGCGGTCAACGGTCTTGCNCTCGCTCCGATATTCATTGTCTATACGGCTACNTCAATCGCCAAGACTTTCTTTATCTGTGCAGGTACTTTCGGCGCAATGAGTGTCTACGGTTACTTTACGACTCAGGANTTGACTAAATGGGGTAACTTCCTGTTCTATGCTCTNATAGGNCTGATTATAGCCTCCGTGGTCAACATCTTTACCAAAAGNTCGACTCTTGACTGGATTATCTCNATCGCCGGTGTACTTATATTTGTCGGNNTGACAGCATGGGATACTCAGAAAATCAAGCANATGGTACTCGTAACACCTTCCAACTATGTCGGACATCTCGCCACAATCGGTGCTNTGACACTCTANCTTGATTTCATCAACCTGTTCATCTATCTGCTTCGTTTCTTCGGAAACCAGCGTGACTGATACCCNNTATCCGGTATGGACGTGTGATCTACGCGTCCATACTACTTTTTTATACATATACATCAATTTTTAAATCACATACTGTTTTTAGGAAACAACATGGCAAAAGTCGTAATCATCGGAGCCGGCGGTGTTGGTACCGTAGTAGCTCACAAGTGCGCACAGCACCCCGAAGTGTTCACCGAAATAGTTATCGCATCGCGTACCCGCAGCAAATGTGACGCTATTGTCGAGGCTATCGGTAAACCCAATGTTTCATCCGACGTAGTTGATGCAGATAGCGTTCCCCAGCTCGTCGAGCTTTTCCACCGTCACAAGCCTGAACTTGTCATCAATGTGGCTCTCCCCTATCAGGACCTTACAATCATGGATGCCTGTCTTATNTGCGGAGTAAATTACCTTGACACTGCCAACTATGAGCCTAAGGANGTGGCTCATTTTGAATATTCATGGCAGTGGGCTTATAANAAACGTTTCGAGGATGCNGGGCTTACCGCTATCCTTGGATGTGGCTTTGACCCGGGTGTGTCCGGTGTATTCACNGCATACGCCGCCAAGCACTATTTCTCAGATATGGAATACCTTGACATCGTCGATTGCAACGGCGGTGATCATGGCAAGGCTTTCGCAACCAACTTCAATCCGGAAATCAACATACGCGAAATCACTCAGAACGGCCGTTACTATCAGGACGGAAAATGGATCACCACAGGNCCGCTTGAAATCCACAAGACCCTCACCTANCCTAATATTGGTGAACGTGAGAGCTACCTCCTTTATCACGAGGAACTTGAATCCCTTGTGAAGAATTTCCCNTCAATCAAGCGCGCNCGCTTCTGGATGACTTTCGGACAGGAATATCTGACACACCTCCGCGTCATTCAGAATATCGGCATGGCACGTATTGACGAGGTTGATTTCAACGGTCATAAGATTGTTCCTCTCCAGTTCCTCAAAGCAGTTCTTCCCAATCCGCAGGATCTTGGTGAGAACTATCATGGTGAGACCTCAATCGGCTGCCGTATCGAAGGTCTTGACAAGGAAGGTAAACATCTCACCTACTATATCTGGAACAACTGTTCGCACGAGGNNGCNTATNNNGAGACCGGNATGCAGGCTGTCAGCTACACCACCGGTGTACCTGCGATGGTCGGTGCAATGATGTTCCTTACAGGAAAGTGGGTAAAACCCGGAGTCAACAACGTAGAGGAATTTGATCCCGATCCATTCCTTGCTGAACTTTCCAAGAACGGTCTTCCTTGGAACGAGGAGTTCAACATCAATCTGGAAGTATAAGCACAATTGACGTGACAGAATTCACTCCGTAAGACTTACGGAGCCTAAAAGTGTATAAATCNGGAATCTTATAAAGTGACATTTGAACAGCCGATGGTTTCATCCATTGAAAATACAGACGGTCACATTATATGAAATTTCGGATTTATACACTTTTTTACTCTAATCCCAAAACCAATCCCCATACCATGTTTAAACCAATCATCCTTGCCGCNTTTCTTTGTTATACGCCGATTATTCANGCCGGAGATNTCCGGATTGATACGGAAAATAGCAGTGTGAGCATAGGCNATGAAACATACAGACTCAACGCTACCACATTTCTTCTGACACCTGAAAAGAGTGATTCTCCCTATATATTCAATNATGCGCTTAAAGCCATTGAAACAATCAACAAATCAGGAGCATCAAAAGTCACGCTCTTCGTAGCTCCATCTGTCTACTGGCTTGATAATCCCGACGATCCGTCTGTCAGACGATCCGTATATCATTCCGGCGATATCCCCTACGCTGCCAAAATCAAATGTGACAGCCTCTCTATCATAGGTCTTTCAGACAATCCGGAAGATGTTGTTTTTGCCGTAAATCGCGGTCAGACCCAAGGTGCGCTCGGTAACTATACAATGCTTCATTTTAANGGTCGGAGTCTGCACACAGAAAATATGACATTCGGTAACTACTGCAACGTTGACCTTGTCTATCCCCGTGATACGACGCTGAACCGCCGTAAGCGTAACGAGGCTATCGTTCAGGCGCAACTTGGAATCTGTGAGGATACTGATCGCCTGTTCGCACGCAACTGTCGTTTTCTTAGCCGTCTGAATCTATGTCCACTCACCGGCGCACGCCGCTCTCTCTATAAGGATTGTTATTTCGAATGTACGGATGATGCACTGACAGGCTCGGCAGTCTATCTTGACTGCGGTTTTACATTCCATAGCGGTAAACCATTCTACTCCACATCTTCTACCGGGGCAGTCTTTCTCAATTGCGATATCCACACGCTTGTCAACGGAGTTCAGTATCTGACGAAAGCTCCGGGAATGGTGACGATGATTGATACGCGCTTCACAGCCGAACACCCTGTAAAACTGCAATGGACTCGAGACATATCTCCCATACGTTGTTATCAGAGCGGGGTTACACTCAATGGCCAAGCCGTGACTATTGACGCTGATCGGCCCGAACTGAGCGCGGACATAACAAACTCACCATTGATGAACGCCTATAAGATTGTAAACGGTGGCAAAATAATCTATAACACTCCGAATCTTCTTGGTGGAGAGGATGGCTGGGATCCGCTCGAAATAATGCCGTTAATCAACCAAGCTGAAAAGGAAACAGACCGTAAGTTTACATCTCTGCCGGTAGCCCTGCGTATTATATCGGAATCCCGACAACTTGCATCACAGGGCGATACGCTCTCCCTTATAGCTTCTCCCCGGCTCTGGGGTGACTATCCGACCTCAGGAAATCCGGCCGGTAGTATCTCTTGGTCAAGTCCAACAACTGTTAAACTTGGTACTAAATTTGACCACGCCATCGCAACGAGTGCCAATCAATACCCACGTCAGGTTGATGCCATTATTTCTGCCATAACCTCCGACGGGCTTGTAGGAGCAACCAGCGTAAAAATTGAGCCCTTCCTGAAAGATGCTCCGGCGTTTACAGTAAGGCCATCTCTTTCAGTAGCTAAATCAATAGTGAAGGTTGATTATAAACTTACTTCGGAAGACAATGAGGAAAGCTATATTGTGTGGTATCGTTCAAAACGTCCTGATGGTACCGAGGGTATACCTGTTCGTCATGGTCATGGAGTAACGGCCTCGACATACAAACTTACGAGTGCCGATCACGGCTACTATATCTACGCTTCCGTATCTCCCAAACTATCCAATACACGTCAGGGAGAACCAATGATTGCCTGTCTTGATGGCGAGATCTCTTCAAAAATCTCCAAGTCATCCCCTAAGAAGGAACGTAGTATGGAGACTTCATTCGCGGAGATACCTATCATACGCGGTAAAGCCGGGGTACCCGGCTTTTGGAATTTTGACACCCACAAACCGGCTGATACAAAAGAACATGACTGGAAAGCTGATGAAAACCAAAGTTGGTATTATGGTCATGGGACTGATGCAGCAACCGGCATCGGGCTTGTGCAAGCAACCAGAGGCGCACGTCTCTCCTATACTCCTACCCTTACGGAAAGTAAGTCGATGCGGCTTTCTTTGGTGGCAGAACCCTGCAAAGGGCCGGGACAGGGTTTCGGTAGTGCAACAGGGCAATACATGGATATATGTCTTAAATTTGACCCTCAGACACTGAGCGGCTATGCTCTTCGTATTGAACGTACACCGGACTACGACAAAGCTGTGACTTTTACGCTTGTTCAATATGATAACGGAACCGTCACCCCAATAAGTAAACCAATCGCCTCAAACTGTTTCCGAAATCCATGTCACATCAATCTTGAACTTACCGGGAATATCTTCACGGCTACAGCATCAACTGAGGCTCCCGCCGTTGAATCACAGCATCCTGATGTAAAACCCTATGTAAACCTGTCGGCGGAAGTGAAAGAACCTACGACCCACAACTCTTTTGCAATCCAGCATACCGGCTCAGTCGGTGCGTCAGCCACGTTGATCAGGGATCTAAAAGTGAACTGGGATTAAAATTATGGTCTTAATTGGTGTGATACTACAAATAGCCGGAGATTTTTATCCTAAACTATTTCGGTTTTAAAAAAAGTTACTACTTTTGCAGTACAGATTCATACCACGACATACGAGGTATGACAAAGCCGAATTTAATCAGAAAAACAATACACCATAGAATAAGAATATGATTTTTAATTTTCGTATAGTCTCTGACGAAGTTGACAACTTCAAGCGTGAAATTCAGATAGACGCTGACGCTACGTTTCTTGACTTCCGTAACGCCATCTGTGATTCTGTCGGTTACGACAAAGGGCAGTTCAGTTCTTTCTTCTTGTGTGACAACGGCTGGGANCGTAATCAGGAAATATGTCTTGAGGANATGGGCTCTGATTCCTCGGAAGATGTATANCTGATGGAAGATACTCCCCTGAGTGATTTCATTGAGGATGACGGACAGCGTCTGGTCTGGGTGTTTGACTATATGACTGACAGGTCATTCTTTATTGAAATGAAGAAATCCATCCCCGGNAAAAGCCTCAGAGATCCNCTCTGTACAATCTCTATGGGCGAAGCTCCGTCGCAGTTTGTGGATCTTGACGACTTTGATGCAAAAATTGATGCCAAGGCTGCCCAGACTGCTACNGCAACCGATCTGGATGATGAATTCTATGGCTCTACCGAATTCAACGAGGACGAATTTGATGCTGCCGGTTTTGATGAAATGACNTTTGATGAATAAAGCACTGTAACATCGGCTAATTCNGATATTATAAACGACANAAGCCTGATTCTATGAAATTGGAATCAGGCTTNTGTCGTTTATAATATCTACAATTGTTNTGAACGCTTCCTTAAAAATTTAACCCATGAATAGAGTGGACGTCTTNCAAGATATGTAAGGTCCTTGCCGTGACGATAAGCCTCTCTTTCAAAAGAAATATTATAGTATGCCTGTTTCCAACTACCGAACTGCATAAGACGTATGCACCATTCTATCAGGTAAAGTATATAAAACGGTACAAAGAGCAATTCTCGCTGCTGTGCGGTGTGAATCTTCTCGTGATTTATGACATATCGGTCAATCCACTCCGGATTCCTTGTCCAAAACGTACCGAAAAGATTCAGGCAGATACCATCGGGGATAAGTTTGCTCCTTACAATCATCNGACAGNNGATTTACATACACTCACGACNCATNGTCAGTCTCCAAATAAAACTTTTCGGTCACGCTTTGCCGCAGGCTCTACATATTCCTCCGGCACGAATCGCCAGTTGGGTGTCACTACGGGAGAAATCTCTCCTCTTTTTTCAATCTCCTTTATGAGGTAGAAACGTAAATCCTTGTCAGTTGACGACAGTATGCGTGATTTCAGTTCGTCATGNGGTATGCCCGCNCCCTTCGTGAGCAAGTCTCCGCCACCATTGCCACGGTAAGAGTTGACAGCNACCTTATAGGTTTTNTCAAAATCNAAAGGTGTACCGTCAGCCATCGAATNAATGGTTATTTTCTCACCACGGGGTTTTGTCACATCAACCGTATAGTTTATTCCTGCGGCGGAATCAAAGTTATATGACGGATTCAGGAGTTTAGCGTAGTCACCCTTTGCGGCCTTCCCTCCTGAGAAGAGCAACAGATTGTCTGAGGGATTCTCCATNACATCCGTCCAAAGTGAGTAACTCATTTCAAGATAGTCTTTNAGCTCACGTCCAGTCATTGCGATTGTATAGAGCATATTTTCATACTTATACAATGTGAACATATCACTCATGTGCAGGTCGCCTTTTCGGATGACNGCATCAAACGAGAGGGGTGCGGCGAGAGAGATTTCNGCACCTGAGATTTCAAGTTGCAGGTCATGGAGGAGTTCCATGAAAGCTGATGGTCCGAAATATGCGTCACGGACGGAGAAATCCCCGGTGGAAGTACCGATTTTCTTACTTACGAAATCAAGAATCTCACGTCTCTCAGGCTCAAACTCACNCATGAACGCAGAGTCTGGTTTGAGATTGTTGAGGGGAGTAAGCCTACCTGTTATTTTCTTGTCCGAAATACGGCCATCCTTATCACGCACCATTCTTATTTCTCCTTCGGCAAGATACGAGGCATTATTGGCGGGATTGAGAATAACGGCTTTTGAATCCACCTGATTCTTTTCCGGAGAGTTGAAAAGCGTGTGGTCATGTCCCATAAATATAAGGTCGAAGCCCGGCACCTGTTCAGCCACGAGAAGTGAAGCGTTCTCTCTCCACTCCCCTGTCATCTTTGCCGAATCGTGTCCGGAATGAAATAATCCGACGAGCAGATCCGGTTTTTCATTTTCAAGAATATATGGAACCCACTTTGAGGCAGATTCGACCATATCCTCAAATTCAAGGCCTTCCCAAAGAGTTTCAGGAAGCCATGCAGGAATGGCAGGAGTCAGCAGACCAAGGATAGCAACACGGACACCTCCTCGATCTATGACAGTATATGGTGTAAGATATGGTTTACCTGTCGACTTGTCAATGACATTTGCACCCAGCAAGGGCAATTCGCCTAAGTCACGGCGGTAACGGTCATAGACATTATGCCCGGTCTCGACATCATGGTTACCGATAGTCTGCGCGTCATAGCCGAGATAGTTCAGCATACGGGCTGTCGGATGGGGAATGTCGGACTTTATAAAATTATAATAGTAGGCTGTCGGCTGTCCTTGAAGTATGTCACCGTTGTCAAGAAGAATCACCCTCTCTGTCCCGAGCGAATCACGCAACTCACGTACCCGGGTGGCAACTCGTGCAAGCGAACCGTCGCCGGATGAAAGCGTAATGAAATTATAGGGAAAAAAATTTCCGTGGACATCTGATGTAGCAGCTATTTTAAGTGTAAGCTCCTCAGCCTGACATGGGGTCTGGCCGAGGAGTGATGATGCAATTGCCATTGCTAAAAAATACTTTTTCAATTCGTAATATTGCGTTAACAGGGTTATAAATTCAAGATCAATCAAAGAGAATAAAAGCGGTATCAGGGATTGGGACCGGTGTAGAGCGCACGCACTTTACCCACCGGTAGCGAACCTTCAACTTTGAGGGGGATACGCTGTCCGTCAGTAGAAATCCATCCGGAAATCGGTTCTGAACTTTCCACTCCCTTGCGTGTAAAAGTAAAGTTGATGTAGTAAGCCGGATATGAACTCCCGTTCAGGGATACGTTCTGTCGGCCGAGATATGTTATTTTCAATTTTTCTTTCTTCGAACCGGAAAAAATATTGACAGTGATACTCTGGCCATTGGACATATTGTCGAAATCAAGAGTACGGAGATAGAAAAATGAACTGAGCATATCGACGGTCATGCCTTGCGCTTCAAGTTGAAGTGTCGAACTTGTCATAGGTTCGTCAGGAGCGCTCCTTTTATAGCGCACAGCCTCTGCCGAAAATGTATTGCCGTCACGCTGGAAACTAAGCACATCCTTTTTATACTTACCGTTTTCGTGAGCGATGTAGGTATAGCTTACAGGGAAGAAATCTCCCTTAGTCATTGTGGTATAGAGTGTGTCACGCAGCATATAGATGCTGTTGGCCCATGGAGCATTTTCAGCATAGAGTGATGCCTTGTAGTAGTCTCCGTCATTACGGAGCGACATGGTGGCATAGCCGGCAACTTTATTTATGAAGCCCCACTTGTACATGACATCATAGGTCAAGGTTTCGTCAACCAGCGAAATGGGGTTAGTGGCTCCGGCAATACCAGAAGTAAGGCAGAGACCGATAAGTGCAGTCAGAAATTTTGATTTCATAATTTTAGTGAGTTATTCCGGCCTAGACCGGCATCAGTCATTTAAGTACTCACGAAACGGCAGGACTGAACGATAGGATTGTTCGATGCGCTTATTACGCCAGCATTTACGGCATACTGCCATATAACGGTCATCGCCACCAATTTCAACCTGTTCACCTTCCTCCACGAAGTCACCGTTGTTGTCGATGCGCGCATTGACAATTGTCTTACGTCCACACGAGCAGGTCGATTTTATTTCATCAATCGTATCGGCAATTTCGAAAAGACGGCGTGAACCCTCGAAAAGTTTACTCTGGAAATCGGTCCGGAGTCCGTAGCAAATCACATTGCTTCCGAAATCATCGACAACCCGTGAAAGCTGATCAACCTGATCGGCGGTAAGAAACTGTGCCTCATCGACAAGAAACCAGTCAATCACGGCGCCAGCCTTCTCGGAGAGTTCGTGAGCCATATCGTAAAGATTTGTATCGTGGTAGATCCACTGACATTCCCGTTGGATACCAATACGCGATTTGATGACATTTGTCATGTCACGAGTGTCGACTACGGGTTTAAGGCAGACATATTTCATCTTGCGTTCCTCAAAATTATATGCCGTAGTCAGAAGGATGGCAGTCTTGGCCGATCCCATGGTTCCATAGCGGAAATAGAGCTTTCCTTTCCTGTTCATTAGTCTATGCCTTTATGATAAATCACAGGCAAAGATAAGGATTTTTTTCTTATTGTGCGGCTCCCTGCCGTGTAAACACATAGTCGATTTTCCCAATTTCAAATTTCAGAAGCGGGCCTTTGACCTTAACATCGTCAAGATGACGGAAGGATGCATAGCGGGTAGACAATGCGCGTTGCATACTGGAGGAAATCGAGGAGGCGACAGAGGGACGGATTGAATCCATCTGAGGGACTGTACCCGAAAGGACATTTCCTTCGATAACAACAGTTTTGGGATCAACTTCAACCGAAAGTGTGGTCGGATCAAGCGCGAGGGCTACTTCATCATCGTCAATGACAGTCCACGTACCTGACACAGTCGATTTCGCCGTAGCTGTAAGCGTAAGCGGCTCAGCCATATCACCTGAGGCCACGACCTGAGTTGAGGCTGAAATCATTCCGGCTATCACGACTTCACCTCCATTGCTGCCCGGAGCGACGGCATCGGGCATATCTGCAAAATCAATGGTCTCAAGAATAGTTGCTGTGACAACAGAATTATCTGTAAAATTTTCAGGGGTGCCGCTCCATGAGCCTTGTATACTTTTGGCAAGCCGAGCGTTTTCGTCGCACGACACGAGGCCGAGCGCCGCAAACAGACAGAGTGATGTAATAAAACCTTTCATTGCTGAGTTTACTTGTTAACTATTTTTATGATTAAACACCCGGGGGTTAAAATTGGTTTCGCGGTATTGAAAAATTTTAATTAATTTTGTACAGGCAATCTCCCCCATCCAAAGTCAAACATCATTTTTCAACTGTGAGCGTCAACAAAGTAATATTAATAGGTAATGTCGGGACAAATCCGGAAATCCGATATATAGAAAACCGTCCTATCGCCACATTCCGTCTGGCAACCAATGAGCGTGAGCGCACACGTCCTGACGGTACGAAAATGCCTGAACGTACTGAATGGCATACAATAATAATGTGGGATTCCGCAGCCGAATTTGCAGAGAAATATATCCGCACAGGTTCCCGCCTGTATGTCGAAGGGAAGATACGCTACCGTATATGGGAGGACCGTAATGCAATCAAGCGCAACGTCACAGAAATATATGTGGATAATTTTGAATTGTTAGGCACTAAATAAGTTGTTCTTAGATACACGGTTCAGTACAATGGTATGTTGTTGAACCCAACCCTGTGTGCTGTTGCGGATACGGAGAGTCACAACTCCTTTGGCAGATTCTGCATGGTTTTTTACATGGCGAAATACATCACCAATAGAGGCAGCTCCACAAAGGCTCGTCGAGAGAAGAGTGACACCACTGCTGAGTGCAGTGATATGGAGAATATCGGTGATATTTATGGCGGTCAGCATGGCAAGGAATTGTTATTTTAAACACAGTTTTATCAAAGTGCGGATAAATCGCTGATTATAATGCAAATTTATAGCATTATATGTGCAATAAATTTGCACATATAATAAAACAAACGTTAATAATATCGGTATAGGAGTGTTTTTTCATAAAAAAAGGGTATAGGAAAGGTGAACACGCCAAAGTTTATACGCGTTAGAATACCAGCAACCCTACTATTATGAGAAAAATCATTCACGTTCTGACTATCGTATGTGGGATTATGACTGGCACAGCCCAGAATGTCATCGCACAAAACTCTGACACCAAACTCCTGAGGAGCAGTATGCCGGACCGCTGGGTCTATGCAACCGAACTCGAACAGACCCTGCCAAGCGACGACGAGTGGTGGAAGAAATTCAATGACCCTGTCCTCGACTCACTGATTAATGTCGGCATTGAAAATAATTTCAATGTCCTGACTGCCATACACCGTATGGATATGGCCAAAGCTCAGATCAAAGGCGCACAGGCATCTTATTATCCCTCCCTTAGTCTTAATGCCGGTTATACGAAGGGACGCAGCGCAGGTGCAATCAGTGGTAGCGATGTCCCCTCTTCCAATTCAAGCTATTTCAATCTCGGAGCAAGTATGAACTGGCAGATTGACGTGTTTGGTAAAATTTCAGCGGGAGTAAAGAATAAAAAAGCCCTCTATGATGCAAGTCGTGCGGAATACCTTGCCACAATGGTCAGCCTGACAGCCGATATAGCTACCTATTATTTCAACCTTCGCATTTTCCAGCGTCAGCTCTATGTAACCAATGAGCATCTTGCATCTCAAAAACGTGTGGTCGACATCGTGAAAGCCCGCTTTGATGCCGGACTCGTCTCCAAGCTCGATGTGGCACAGGCCCAGACTGTCTACTACTCAACCGAAGCGACCGTTCCGCAACTTGAATCATCCATAAAGCAGGCCGAAAATGCCATTGCCGTACTCGTAGGTGTCTATCCTGAAGCACTTCACGCCCAACTCAATGCCGAATGGACTAGACCGGAAATGCGTCAGCTTGTCCCGGCAGGAATACCGGCAGATCTTCTGCGGCGCCGNCCCGACATTGTCGCTGCCGAGAGTCAAGTCAGTGCCTATGCCGCCGCACTCGGCATTGCAAAGAAGGACTTCCTGCCGACACTTTCGCTTAACGGCTCTATCGGGGTCAGCGCACATGACGGCAAGGATCTTTTCAAAAAAAACAGCTTCCAGTATAGCATCGCCCCCACCCTCACATGGACTCTCTTTGACGGTTTCGGAAGGAAATATGCTGTGGCAGAAGCCCGCGAACAGATGAAAATAGGCATTGAAAATTATAACCAGACTGTCATGACGGCCGTTCAGGAAGTGGACAATGCCATGCTCGCATACGCAGCCTCTCTACAAGCAATCGACAGTTACACAAAAGTTATTGAACATTGCGATGAATCCTTCCATCTTTCAGTCGAACTTTATAAGGAGGGACTTACCGCATTCACAAACGTGGTCGATTCTCAAATCAATAGTCTGACCTATGCTAACTCACTCATTTCCGCCCGAGGAAATGCCTTCATAAATCTTATCGACCTCTACAAATCACTCGGAGGCTCGCCAATCGAATAAAAATTTCATCATTAAGCATCAAAGCATCATGAACAAGAATCTGACAATGGCAGCCATCGCCGCCGGTTTAATCGTCGCATCATGTGGCGGCCATAAGAAAGGAGATATCGAGATGGCCGAACAGACAATTGACGTAGCCCTTCCAGAAGTGGACTCGGTGACCATCAGTACAACTTATCCGGGTGAACTTACTGCAAACCAGAAAGTAGCAGTGGTTGCCCGTGTCAGCGGCCAGTTAATCAGCAAGAGCTACGATGGCGGTGATTTCGTCAACAAAGGCGATGTTCTATTCAGAATCGAGGATAGCAAATATCGTGATGCCGTCCAGCAGGCCAATGCCGCACTTACCACTGCACTCAGTGCAAAGGAATATGCCCAAAGTCATTATGACGCTGTTAAAAAAGCTCTCGAAAGCGACGCCGTATCCAAAATGGAGGTGAATCAGGCCGAGAGCAGTCTGCGTCAGGCTGAGGCGAGCATACAGAATGCGAGGGCAGCCCTCGAAACTGCACGCACAAATCTAAGCTACTGTACCATCACCGCACCTATATCCGGTCTTACGACCGGGGCGACCATGGATGTCGGCAACTATGTCAACGGCGAGGGAAACGCTGTCACGATGACAACCATCTATGACAATTCTGTACTTACTGCAAACTTCTCCGTAGACAGCAATCAGGCTATGGAACCGGAGATGGCAGATGATAGCCGTCTCTCACATATCCCCCTTAGTTTCGCAGATTCGGTTGAGCATACATATTACGGTGATCTCAGCTATGTCGCACCTGTGGTCAATGACAATACCGGCACACTCGACCTTCAATGTAAAGTCCCGAACACATACAATGAACTTCGTCCCGGCATGTTTGTAAAAGTGGATCTCCCCGACAAGATCCTCCCGAGAGCCATACTTGTGAAAGATGCCGCAATAAGTACCGATCAACTTGGGAAATACCTCTATGTAGTCAATGATTCAAATACTGTAATCTACACCCCTATCAAGGTTGGTCCGCTTTACCGCGATTCGCTGCGTGTCGTTTACTCAGGTATAACGCCTGATTCCAAATATGTCACTCAGGCACTTCTAAAAGTGAAGGATGGCATGAAAGTAAAGACTAATGTAGTCAAATAGTTCTCCGCCTCATACCCCCAGCCAATCCTAATCCTTCAACCATCATACCCGTCCTCACCCATGTTTTCAAGATTTTTTATCGACCGACCTATATTCGCTACTGTTCTGGCGATATTAATGGTCCTTGTCGGTCTGATGACCGTAAAGAGCCTTCCGATTTCACAGTATCCCGACATCACACCTCCTACGGTAATGGTTTCGGCAAGTTATCCCGGTGCTGACGCGGCGACAGTAGCCGAGGTCGTCGGTGTGCCTATCGAAGAACAGATAAACGGTGTTGAAGGAATGATGTACATGAGTTCCAATTCGAGCGACGGTTCATATAACCTCACCGTCACTTTTGAAAATGGAACCAACCTTGACGATGCTGCCGTAAAGGTACAGAACCGAATCTCACTCGCAGAGGCAACTCTCCCGACCGCAGTCAAGGAGCAAGGTGTATCCGTGATGTCCGAATCATCCAACATCATACTCTTTATAGCTCTTGAAGGTGATGACAGCGGTCGCTATGACGCTCTCTACCTGACGAACTATGCACAGCTCAACATCATCAATGAGCTTTCACGAATTGAAGGTGTCGGTGGTGCCAATGCTTTCGGTGCGGGCAAGTACAGTATGCGCATCTGGCTCGATCCTGACAAAATGCGCCGCTATGACCTCACCCCCTCCGACGTTAGTGCCATGATTCAATCACAGAATCTCGAAGTGTCAGCCGGTAGTGTCGGTACCCCACCCGTCAACAATGGAGTCGAATTTGAATTTACCCTTACGGCACAAGGGCAGCTAAAATCTCCCGAGGAATTCTCAAATATCATCATCCGTACCGCTGACAATGGTGGACTCCTGAGACTGAAAGACATCGCCAAGGTAGAACTCGGCAGTCAAGACTATTCAGGTATCTCCCACGTCTCCGGTAAGCAGGCAGGACTCATCGGCGTACAGCAGCTTCCGGGAGCGAATGCGCTGGAAGTGGCAAATAAGGTGAAGGCGAAGATGGAAGATCTGTCTGAATACTTTCCATCAGGCGTTCATTACAGTGTCATTCTTGATACTACTGATTTCGTGACAGCATCTATCGACGAAGTGCTGGTAACTTTCGTAGAGACCACGCTCATCGTTATGATAGTAATCCTAATCTTCCTCCAAAGCTGGCGTGCAGTTATAATACCTATGATAGCCATTCCGGTCTCACTCATAGCCACATTTGCAGTTATGAAGCTATTGGGATTCTCGCTCAACACACTGACCCTCTTCGGACTTGTGCTTGCGATAGCCATTGTTGTTGACGATGCGATAGTCGTGGTCGAGGATTGCGCCCGATTGGTTCAGGAGGGAAAACTGACACCGAGACAGAGTGCGGAGAAGGCTATGGTCGAACTTGAAGGCCCGGTCATCGGCGAAGTCCTCGTATTGCTCTCTGTGTTTATCCCGACAGCCTTTATCAGCGGTATCACAGGTGAACTCTACAAACAGTTTGCACTTACCATTGCGACCTCGGTTGCTTTCTCCGGCTTCAATGCCCTTACATTCACACCTGCAATGTGTGCGCTTTTCCTTAGAAAGAAAACCGACCCAAATCCTCATTTCTTCGTCTACCGTTGGTTCAACAAGGGCTACGGTGCAGTCCTGAAATCCTACACATCCACGATTGGCAAGCTCCTCAGCCGTCCATACGTTGCAATAGCTCTCTACTTCGGTCTGTGTGCCGTAGCCTTCTATGGCTTCGTCAAACTTCCGTCAAGCTATATACCTCAGGAGGATATGGGTTACTTCATGACCTCTATCCAGCTCCCGACTGGCGCGTCCCTTGACCGTACAGACAAAGTCGTCACCGAACTTTCCGATAAAATAAAGAAAATTGAAGAAGTTAAGGATGTCATCTCCATTTCCGGACAGTCAATGATGGGCGGAGGCTCGGGTGGCAACATGGGTTCGCTGTTCGTAGTTCTGAAGCCGTGGAGTGAACGCCGCGGTAAGGCTCACGATGTCAATGCCGTTATTGCCAAGGTAAATGAAATAGCCGCGACATATCAGGAGCCAATTGTATTCTCAATAAATCCTCCTGCAATTCCCGGTCTCGGCATGACATCGGGTATGGAGATGCAGGTGCTTGACATCAATAATCTCGGTGCATCGGCATTACAGAAAACATTACAGGATATGCAGGAAGGAGCAAAGAAAGATCCACGTCTCGCACAGTTGACCACCCAGTTTCAGGCCGGTGTTCCGCAGTACCGCATAAATGTAGACCGCGACAAGGCCAAACTTATGGGACTTACGATAGACGATATTTACGGCACTCTCGCCCAATTCATGGGTGGAAGCTATGTCAATGATTTCGTCGAGTTCGGACGTACATATCAGGTCAATATGAGTGCTAACAGCGAGGCAAGAAGCACCATTGACAAAATTCCGAATCTGACGGTCAGAAATGACAAGGGAGAGATGGTTCCATTCTCCTCATTCTCCAGCATAGAGTCAACGATGGGTCAATCCACTGTCAGCCGTTATAATATGTATACCTCCGCTTCCATTACAGGTACTCCGGCTTCGGGTGTATCAAGTGCAGATGCAATCAAAGCCATGGAGGAATTGCTAAAAGATACTGTCGGCGACCGTTTCGCATACGCATGGACCGGCGAGGCTTATCAGGAGACCCAGTCCGGAACGACCATCGCTTTTGTACTGATATTTGCAATCGTCATAACTATCCTCGTACTTGCAGCCCAGTATGAAAGCTGGACCGACCCGCTGGCCGTAGTAATATCTATGCCGACAGCAATCCTCGGTACGGTAATCGGTTGTCTGTTCATGTCGGAGTCGATATCCATCTACACTCAAATAGGTATTATCCTGTTGCTCGGTCTATCGGCTAAGAATGCCATTCTAATAGTCGAATATGCGCGTGATTTCCATAAGTCCGGTCTGAGCATACGGCAGGCGGCGGCTCAAGCCGGTGAGATACGCTTCCGACCGATTATGATGACAGCACTGGCATTTGTATTCGGTGTACTCCCGATGCTCTTTGCAACTGGTGCAGGCGCACAATCGCGCATATCACTCGGAACGGCCGTGGTATTCGGTATGGCTATTAATGCACTCGTCGGTACGCTATTTGTCCCGGGATTCTGGGAACTCCTTGAGAATTTCCGGGAGAAGTACCTGTCCAAAGTTTTTGCAGGTTCAACGGAAGTCAACGGCAAGGAGGCCACGCAGGGCAATTCAGGCTCCGACAGTCCATCTGCTCCGACCCAAGGGAACAGTTCCGGAATCTGACCCATATCATATAAAGGTATCTGAAAGAGCGGTCACAGACGCGTTAAAACCACGTCCATGGCCGCTCTTTTGTCTACCTTAATTAAATATTGTGATATATTTTAGATTTTTTGTAACTTTGCCGTTGAAAAGATAACAACAGGGCTTAAAACAATCAAAGATTAGAATTTGAATACCCTACCGAACATGACAATGGCGTCGAAGACACGCGAGAGACTTCTTGACGTAGCGCGTCAGCTCTTTGCCAGCAATGGTGTGGAGAAAACAACGATGAATGATATAGCCACTGCCTCCGACAAGGGGCGGCGCACCATCTACACCTATTTTAAAAACAAGAAAGAAATCTATGAGGCTGTCATAGAACGTGAGAGTGAGGCCATAGTCCAGAAACTCCGCGATGTAGTCATGTCGGATCTTGAACCTGCTGAGAAATTCAAGTGTTTTCTTGAAGCGCGCTTCGATATTGTCGATGATACCATACGTGCCTCTACGACAAGCCAGATTATCTCTTATCTCACCCTTGACTACAAACGCCTTGAACGTATCCGTACTCTCGCCGTAGCAAAGGAGCAGGGACTCATCAGCCGTATGCTTGACGAAGGAATAGAAAAAGGAGCTTTCGACCCTACGCAAGCAAAACTGCTCCCGGGAGTCTATCAGATGATATTCCAAGGATTTGACTATTGTCATCTGCGCAATAATTTCTCGCAGTTTGATCTGACGGTTGGCGACATACGAATCTCCGTCATCAACTTCCTAATAAACACGATTATTGTAAAACCAACAGTATAATTCAACTAACACAAACCACTTTTCGAAACAATGAAATTACTCGAAGGAAAAGTAGCGCTCATCACAGGCGCTGCCCGTGGAATCGGCAAGAGCATTGCCTTGAAGTTTGCTCAGGAAGGTGCCAATATCGCATTTACCGACCTCAACCGTGACGAAAACATGGAAGCTACCGAGAAGGAACTCGAAGCCTTAGGGGTCAAGGCGAAAGGCTATGCTTCAAACGCCGCTGATTTTGCTCAGACAGAGGAAGTCGTAGGTAAGGTTAAGGAAGATTTCGGTCGCATCGACATCCTTGTCAACAATGCCGGTATCACCAAAGACGGTCTTATGATGCGAATGAGCGAGGCTCAGTGGGATGCAGTCATCGCTGTAAATCTTAAGAGTGCCTTCAACTTCATCCATGCCGTCCTTCCCATCATGATGCGTCAGCGTGGAGGCTCCATAATCAATATGGCTTCTGTCGTAGGTGTCCACGGCAATGCAGGTCAGGCCAACTATGCAGCATCCAAAGCAGGTCTTATCGCTCTTGCCAAGAGTATCGCTCAGGAAGTCGGCTCGCGCGGTATCCGTGCCAATGCTATCGCCCCCGGTTTCATCGAGACTGCCATGACCGCTGCACTTCCCGACGAGGTACGCAAGGAGTGGGCTCTCAAAATTCCGCTCCGTCGTGCAGGTCAGGTCGAGGATATAGCCAATGTCGCAACCTTCCTTGCTTCTGATATGTCAAGCTATGTATCAGGTCAGGTCATTCAGGTTGACGGCGGCATGAATATGTAAGAAAAAACCGACATCCCGACCCATAAAAACGTTAATGACATAAGGGAAGTGCGCATGACCTTTCGCTATCACGGCCACCACCCTTCCCTTATGTCTTTCAATTTTTCAATATCTCACTAACGGATGCTGACATACAACACCCAACTCAAACACCTGATACTTCCGGAATACGGACGCAACATCCAGCAGATGGTGGATCATTGTCTTTCTCTCGAAGATAGGGAGGAGCGTACCCGCTGTGCCTATTCCATCATCAGCAGTATGGCCAAACTTTTCCCGAAAATCCGTGAGGAAGAGGACTACCAGCAGAAACTTTGGGACCACCTCGCTATAATGAGTGATTTCAAACTTGACATAGATTATCCGGTCGAACCTCTGAAAGCCGACAATTTCAATTCGCGTCCGGAAAAAGTTCCCTATACAGCGGAACATATCCGCTACCGTCACTACGGAAAGGATGTAGAGCTTATGATTAATAAAGCTGTCAGCATGGAGGAGGGACCTGAACGTGACGAACTCGTGATGCTCATTGCAAATCACATGAAGAAGCTCCTGCTGAGTGTCAACGCCGACGGTGTGGACGACATCAAGATTTTCAAGGATCTTGCCGATTACTCTCATGGGGCAATACGTCTTGACCCGGAGACTGTAAGGCTTCACGAGTTCAAAATAATAGCACCCCCGAGCAATAAGAAGAAAAAGAAGAGATAAACCAAAGTGATACGACTCTCGGAAATAGCAGAAGCAGGACATTTCAACAAGGCTCATGGAATCAAGGGCGAAATGTCGGCCACACTCGATTTTGATCTTGATTTAGATAAAATAAAATGTCTAATTGTCTCAATCGAGGGTATTTTTGTCCCGTTTTTCATTCGTTCATGGCGTCCACGAACCGCCGATACTTGTCTGCTGACGCTTGAAGGCATAGATTCGGATGTTCAGGCTCAGGAATTCAACAACCGTACGTTCTATATCTTGCGTTCAGATATTCCTGAGGAGGATGAAAGTGACGAGGAGGATGAAGAAGGCTTTTATGCCTCGGATCTCATAGGTTATAAAGTGCATGACGTTTCATTAGGTGACATCGGCCTGATTTCCGGGATAAACGATGCGACGGAGAATGTTCTTTTTCTTATCACGACTCCTGACGGTAATGAGATATTTGTTCCCGTGGCCGATGAATACATCGATGATGTGGATTACGATAATGAAACCATAACGACCGATTTGCCGGAAGGACTTGTCGATCTGAACGGATAAAAGAAATCTCAGTTGACAATCGGGTCTACGCCAATTTACTCTGCAATTCAAATATACAGAAAACTGATTTATGAAAGAATTTGACGAAAAAGAAGCCATCAAGGTCATGCGCGGTGTGCTGTCGGAAGAGAGTTCGAGACTCTATGACGATGACGAACTGCTGAATGTCATCGACATTATATGGGACTGGTATGACGATCAAGGTCTGCTTGACATTGATACAGAGGCGGACGATGAGGATGTCAATACCGAAGCCTTAATCAAGCACGTCGGTAAAATGCTTGCCAAAGATACGGACTCTCCTATCCGCCGCGAGGATGTGGAGCCACTCGTCTCTGCCGAACTCCGCTACGAGCAATCGCTTGATGAATTTTAATCCCTGACAATCCTATCCACACATACATATTATGAAATCCTTCTTTATAGCTTCGCTTATCACTGCGGTTGCATCTGCCTTTTCGTTTACTGCCACAGCAAAGGAGAGCAATCCAAAGGATCCCTATGCGGATTATGACGAGACAATTTTTATGGACATGGAGCTGGAGGATAATCTCAAGACACCTGAGGTAGGAAAAACTGAACATGATGCGGTAAAAACATATATGAAACGCCTCGGGCAGAATCTTGCAAAAAAAAATTACATCGTCGATATGATGCGTGACGACGAAGTGGTACTTGTCACTATTCCTACCGATGACCTGTTTCTTCCGAACGATACCCTCCTCTCTCCGGGCGCACCGGCAAAACTCGCACCCATTGTCGAACTTCTCTCCGACCCTATGATGCTGAAAGTTGTCTATGCCGTACATACTGACAATACAGGCTCTCCAACCTACAATATGCGCCTGTCACATGAGCGCAACAGTTCGGTCTACGCATGGCTGCTTGACCGAGTGAGCGAAGATCTGATTGTCATACCATACGAATTTGGCGATACCGATCCACTCGGNCCTAATGACTCGCGTATGGGACGCAAGGAAAACCGCAGGCTGGAAATATTCCTTATTCCNGGTCCGAAACTTATCACATCGGCACGCAAAGGNCAGNTCAAATAGATTCATTTTAGATAATTTATACAATCAGCGACGCATAAATTTTGTAAATTTGCAGTCGCTCAATCATTAATCATCGCAAAACTTCAAGATTTTAATTTCTATACAATGGCAAAGGAACTAAAAGATCTCACCAAACGTAGTGAAGACTATTCAAAATGGTATAATGAACTTGTAGTAAAAGCCGATCTTGCAGAGCAAAGCGCNGTGCGCGGCTGTATGGTCATCAAACCTTACGGCTATGCCATCTGGGAAAAAATGCAGCAGACACTNGACAAGATGTTCAAGGAGACCGGCGTGCAGAACGCTTATTTTCCNCTCCTTATTCCCAAATCGTTTCTTTGTCGTGAGGCCGAACACGTCGAAGGCTTCGCCAAAGAGTGTGCTGTCGTCACTCATTATCGTCTGAAAAATGACCCTAACGGCAACGGTGTGGTTGTCGANCCTGATGCACGTCTGGAAGAAGAACTCATTGTACGTCCGACCTCCGAAACCATCATCTGGGGTACATATAAAAATTGGATCCACAGCTACCGTGACCTCCCTGTCCTCTGTAACCAGTGGGCCAATGTGATGCGCTGGGAGATGCGTACCCGTATGTTCCTCCGTACCGCTGAATTCCTCTGGCAGGAAGGNCATTGTGCCCACGCAACCGCCGAGGAGTCTGAGGCCCGTACGGTACAGATGATCAACCTTTACGCAGATTTTGCTGAAAAGTATATGGCAATGCCNGTAATCAAGGGTGTGAAGTCGGCGAATGAACGCTTTGCCGGCGCACTCAACACCTACACTATCGAGGCGATGATGCAGGACGGCAAGGCTCTCCAGTCTGGTACATCACANAACCTCGGCCAGAACTTTGCCAAAGCATTTGACGTGACATTTGTCAATAANGATAACAAGCCTGAGTATGTATGGGCTAACTCATGGGGTGNATCGACCCGTCTGATGGGCGCACTCATCATGACCCACTCTGACGACAACGGTCTTGTGCTTCCTCCCCATCTTGCTCCCATTCAGGTGGTCATCATACCTATCTATAAGAATAGTGAACAGCTTGCGGAAATTTCTGCCAAGGTTGAACCNATCATCAATCAGTTGCGTGGTCTCGGTATCAGCGTGAAATATGACGATGCTGAAAACAAGCGTCCCGGCTTCAAGTTTGCAGACTACGAACTCAAAGGTGTGCCTGTACGTCTCGCNATCGGCGCACGAGACATCGAAAATGGAACTGTCGAGGTTATGCGTCGTGACACACTTGAGAAACACGTNGCTCCCCTTGAAGGTATTGCCGAATATGTCGCCAAACTTCTGGAAGAAATNCAGGANAATATCTATCAGAAGGCACTCAAACANCGTGAGTCNATGACACGCACCGTAGAAACATACGATGAGTTCAANGAAGAAATCGAGAAGGGTGGCTTTATCCTCGCACATTGGGACGGCACTACCGAAACCGAAGAAAAAATCAAGGATGAAACCAAGGCGACAATCCGTTGTATCCCACTCGACGGCGACACTACCCCCGGNGTATGTATGGTCACAGGAAAACCGTCAGCTCGCCGTGTGATTTTCGCNCGTAACTATTAATCACCTCTTNNCTCATCCTCCTCTCTCCCACTCTCAAATCAAGAATCTTGCAGCCAAACTTCAATACGCTCTAAAATTGGACAATAAAACTTTTATATCCCGACTGTCAAAACGTCTCAACCGTGAGCCGGGCGAGGTTTCGACACTTATCGAAGGTCTGTGTGTGGTTTTTCGAGAGTCAGGTTCGGATCTTGACTCGATAGCCATTCCCGGCTTCGGAACATTCAAAGCGACCAAACATGAGGAAATGGTCGTGACTGACGATGTCACAGGAGAACGCAAGCTCTATCCTCCTGTCATCACAATGGATTTTCAACCCAGTATTGTCCTGCGTAAAAAGTTAAGCAAATGAATCAGAAAATACCTTTCCATGATCTTTCCGCCCGCGTAGCTGTTGCGACAGGCATCAGTAGCGAAAGTGCCGAGCAATTCGTCAAGAGCTTTTTTGATCTTCTTGCCGAAGCCGTGACCTCAGGTGAAAGTGTAAGGGTCAAGGGTCTTGGCTCATTCAACGTCGTGAGTACCGAGGGGGAGAAAAACATTGAATTTATCCCTGATAAAGAAATCACAGATGTAATCAATGCGCCATTTGCCATTTTCGAGGCGGTAGAGCTTGACGAGAAATTGTCTGATGAAATGCTTGACGAAGTAGACCGTGAGGCTCGTGAAAACCATCTAGTTACACAGGAACATTCCACAATCATCGGAAATGATGAGCCGGAAATAGAGGAATCTGAGCAGCATGAATCTGAGACTCAGGGACAAGCTGAAATTACTGATGTTGAACCGAATGTAAGACAGGAGCAAATTCAGGAGCCGGAAGTAGAAGCAGAAGAAATCGCTTCGGACGAAGATCAGACCGTAGAATATAAACCTACTCCTTCGGCGACTACCATCGTGGAGGAAGAAACTGTCGTTGAAAACGAACCGGAAAATGAACTTGATTCTTTCCTTGCCATGACTTCCAATGTTGAGGAAGAACTTGTATCCGAGGAAACTGAAACAAGGGATAATGATACTCCTCAGGAATCGACAGAAGAAGTTGAGATTGAAAATAAAATTGAGGAAAAAGTCATTGAGACAGCTACCGCAGTTGCTCCGATAGTTGAAGAAATCAAGGACGAAACCGAAACAGTGACGGAAATTCCAACAGAACCACAATCATCTGTCAATGTATCTTCCCCAATATCGGTAGAAACTCTGCGTGAGGCTACGACTGTCACTACATCTGAGGCAGAAACAATTGCCATACCTGAGCCAGTTAAAGAGCCTGCCACTGAGCCTATATCCACGCCTCAACCAAAACCTGTCACCCCATTTGAAGATGACGAGGAAGAATATGTAAGACCTGCTGCCCCCGCTAATTCCGGTGGCGGAGGTCATTTCTGGTCCGGTTTGATAATCGGCCTGATTGTCGGTATAGCCTTAGGTGCGTGTGGCGTATATCTTGCCATCAATTACTTCTTCCCGACAGTCGCTACTGCGACAGTTGTGGAAGGTGAAAGCGAGGAAGCCTTTGAAGATCCCTTGCTTGATGCGATGCTCGCCGACACTGTAAACTATGAAGTTGAACCTACTGCACAGGTTAATGAACAGACTCAGGCTACACCTGACACAATCGTTGAAATACCGGCTGAACAACAACAGCCGGCAGTCGTCCCGGCCTCACAACCGGAGGAAACGCCGAAGCCGGCTGCTCCTGTCAAAGACACAATCCGCCAAGGCTATGTCATGCCGAATATGGCTAAGAAATTCTACGGAAATAAAGATTTCTGGGTATATATTTATGAGGAGAATAAAGCAAACATTGCCAATCCCAATAATCTGCCTCCCGGCAAAGTACTTGTCATTCCTCCGGCTGAGAAATACGGCATTGATGCCAACAACCCCGAAAGCCTGAAAAAAGCACGCGCCAAGGCTGCTGAAATCCTGAAAAAATATCCCCACTGAAAAAGGCTGTGACAACACCGAAAACATCTGCATGACTTATCTCCGCAAACAATCCGGACAAGTCATGCAGATGCTTTATTATATGGTATTTAAAAAGTGTTTATTTCTATATTGTTAAAGGAAAAATAGCTAAAATTAACACACTTTTTTTACACAATAATTGTTGTTATTTATAATTTTGTATTCCGTTTCATCAATTTGAACGAATTTTAATTTACCACAAACATACGAAACTTCACTACTGAGACTATGAGCGAGTCAGTAAACATCAGAGAACTCAACGACCTTGTCGCCGGAAAGAAAGACTTTATAAATCTTGTCACGCGAGGGATGGATCAGACGATTGTCGGTCAGAAACATCTAATCGATTCACTCCTTATCGCACTCCTCTCAAACGGTCATGTGCTTCTCGAAGGTGTCCCCGGTCTTGCAAAGACTCTTGCCATCAAGACTCTTGCACAGATAATCGATGCCAAGTACAGCCGTATCCAGTTTACGCCTGACCTCCTTCCTGCCGATGTCATCGGTACGATGATTTACAGCGTGCAGAAAGAACAGTTCCAGATCAAACGCGGTCCTATTTTTGCCAACTTTGTGCTTGCCGACGAAATTAACCGTGCGCCAGCCAAGGTGCAGAGCGCACTGCTCGAGGCTATGCAGGAACGTCAGGTGACCATTGGCGAAAAGACATTCAAGCTCGACGAACCGTTCCTCGTCATGGCGACCCAGAACCCTATTGAGCAGGAGGGTACCTATCCACTCCCTGAGGCACAGGTCGACCGTTTCCTCCTTAAAGTCATCATCGGCTATCCTACCAAGGAAGAAGAGAAACTCATCATCCGTCAGAATATCTCGGGTCATAAGGTTGATGTCCGTCCCCTTCTCCATCCCTCGGAAATCATCGAGGTTCAGAAGCTCGTTGAGAAAATCTATCTTGACGAAAAAATAGAGCGCTACATTGTCGACATCGTATTTGCAACCCGTAATCCGGCCGACTTCAATCTTAAAGATCTTGCAGGCATGATTAGCTTCGGAGCATCTCCCCGTGCATCAATCGGACTTGCAAAGGCTGCGCGTGCCTATGCTTTCCTCCGCGGCCGTGGTTATGTGATTCCCGAGGATGTCCGTGCCGTGTGCCACGATGTTCTGCGCCATCGTATCGGCCTTACTTACGAAGCCGAGGCCAACAACATTACTACTGATCAGGTAATATCTGAAATACTTGATAAGGTTGAGGTACCCTAATCCGCAATCTACACATACAACAGACGGTATCATCAAACCTTTATAACTCTATCACCACCACGTCCTCCACATGGAAGCTAACGAACTGCTCAAAAAAGTCAGGAAAATTGATATAAAGACCCGTGGTCTCTCCCAAAATATCTTTGCGGGAGAGTACCACACGGCTTTTAAGGGTCGCGGTATGACCTTCTCGGAAGTCAGGGAATATCAATACGGCGATGATGTGCGTGACATTGACTGGAATGTCACTGCACGTCATAATCACCCCTACGTTAAAGTCTACGAAGAGGAGCGCGAGCTCACGGTCATGTTGCTTGTCGATATGTCGCGGAGCCGTCTGTTTGGTGCTGTCGGTGAGGAGAAGCGCGAAATGATAGCGGAAATCGCGGCTACACTCGCATATTCCGCCATCACCAACAATGATAAAATCGGTGTGATATTCTTTTCCGATAAAATCGAGAAGTTCATTCCCCCGAAAAAGGGTAAAAAACACATACTTCTAATCATCCGTGAGCTCCTCGACTTTACGCCCGAAAGTCCGGGTACGGATATCGGCGTGGCGCTTCGCTACTTTACGGATGCGCTGAAAAAGCGGTGTACCACCTTCCTTATATCAGACTTCATTGATTCACATGACTATACCCGTCAGCTTCAAGTGGCTTGCAACAAGCATGACATTATAGCGATACAGGTATATGACAAGCGTGACACATCTCTACCTGATGTGGGTCTGATGAGGGTAATGGACCTTGAAACCGGTGGGACACGCTGGATCAACACCTCGTCAAAACAGACCCGTCAGGCGTTCGGAAAATGGTGGTACGGCCGTCAGCAGGCCATGATGGAGACATTGAGAAAATGTCGTGTAGACCACGCATCCATTGCCACTGACGAGGATTTTGCCCGCTCGCTTATGGCTCTATTTAAAAATCGCGGTGTACGTTAAATCTTCCCCCCTCTAATTATTTCAATTAAAGTTCATGCTTAGACAACTCCGCATATTACTCCTCGGTCTGACGGCCCTAATCGGCTGTGTGGCCCATGCACAGAATCCGAGTCTTAAAGTTAGCCTCGATTCTGCCTATCTGCTTATGGGACGTACAACTCCGCTTCATCTTGAACTCGTCACCCCGGCATCTCCGGAAGGACGTTTGCTCATTCCGAAAGATTCGATGTGTGACAAGGTCGAGATTCTCAAGATGCTTGATGCTGATACTACTCAGCTTGGTAACAATCGTATAGAAGTAAACCAGGACCTTGTCCTTCAATCTTTTGATTCCGGNGTCTATCGTCTTAATCCCATAATGTATGTCGTGGGTAATGATACTTTCCGCTCCAACCGATTGGTGCTTAAAGTCTATCCTGCTGAGGTAGATTCTCTTGAAACCATCCATGACTATGCGGACGTAGCTGATATAGACCGTAGTTTCGTGGACTATCTGCCGGATTTTGTGGTCGATTACGGACTGTGGATTCTTGCTGTCGTCATAGTCCTCGCCGGTGGTGCCTATGCATGGTATCTCATCAAACGTAAGAAGAATCCTTTCGCAGCGGCTCCTCCCAAACCTGTACCCCCTTACGAGAAGGCCGTCGACGAACTCACCCGCTTGCGTTCAGAGAAACTTTGCGAGAGCGGCCGGGAAAAAGAATTCTACACTCGACTCACCGATATCCTGCGTGTCTATCTGCAAGGTCGCTTCGGCATCAACGCAATGGAGATGACCTCCACACAAATCCGTCAGATTCTCGACTCAAACGAGGAGACCAGACTCTCGAAGGAGAATATGGAGCGCGTGCTTGAAACGGCAGACTTTGTCAAATTTGCCAAGGTTCGTCCTCTTCCCGACGATAATGTCCGTGCATTCAATTCCGCGATGCAGTTTGTCGAAGATACCAAGCCGAAACCCGAGCCTGAAATTACCTCTGGCGAAGAAAATCCAACAGGAAACGATAATAAACAACCGAACCATAAATAAGCGACAATGTTACTGGCAAATCCCGGATATCTTTGGCTGTTCCTGCTGTTCATACCGCTGATAGCATGGTATATCTATAAGCAGCGTTCGCTCTACGCTTCTATGGAAGTGTCGACCGTCTCGGCATTCTCGAAAGCGCCGCGTTCGATTCTTGCATCTATGCGCCACATCCTTTTCATCCTCCAACTCGGAGCTATCGGCTGTGTCATCATGGTTCTTGCACGCCCGCAGACCCGCGACTCATGGAATACGTCGAGTGTCGAGGGTACGGACATTGTAATCGCAATGGACATCTCGACCAGTATGCTTGCCCGCGATTTCAAGCCGGATCGTTTCGAGGCGGCAAAAGATGTGGCAGCAAAGTTTGTGGCCGGACGTGAAGGCGACAATATCGGAGTCGTCATTTTCGCCGCAGAGAGCTTCACGGCAATACCTATGACAACAGACCGTTCGCTAATTGCAAACTATATCGGCGACATCAAGATGGGTATGTTGCAGGACGGTACTGCCATCGGCGATGGTCTCGCAACATCAATCAACAGAATCAAGGACGGCAAAGCGAAATCCAAGAGTATAATCCTTCTGACCGACGGTTCGAACAATACCGGTAATGTGGCTCCTATCACAGCAGCAGAGATTGCAAAGCAGCTTGGTATAAAGGTCTACACAATCGGTATCGGTACAAATGGTACAGCCCCCTACCCTCAGGAAAATATGTTTGGCCGTATCGAATATGTCAATCTCCCGGTTGTCATTGACGAAGCTACGCTCAAAACGATTGCCGAAACTACCGGTGGAAAATATTTCCGTGCCACCGGCAACAATGTACTTAAAGATATTTTCGCTGAAATAGACCGTCTCGAAAAAACCAAGATGGACCTGAGAAATTTCACAAGTACCGAGGATGACTATCTCCCATGGGCAATTGCTGCCCTCAGTCTGTTCGGATTGGCTGTGCTTTTGCGCTACACGGTTTTCAGAACCATCCCATAAAACTATTTTTCTATGATTTCGTTTGCCTATCCACATCTGCTATATCTGCTCTTTCTGCTTCCTGTTATCGCAGTCCTGTTTGTCTGGGCGCGTTTCACCAGAAGGCGCAAACTTGCCCGTTACGGTCGGCCGGAAGTAATCTCGGCCCTTATGCCCGAGGTCTCCAAATATATGCCTTGGGTGAAAATGGTTCTGTCGCTGCTCGTCGTTGCTTCGATGGTAATCATGATTGCCCGACCGCGTGCAACCGGCGGACTCGAACCCGACGCTTCTGAAACCAAGGTATCTCGAGGTATTGAAGTGATGGTCTGTCTTGACGTATCAAATTCCATGCTCGCTTCAAGTACGGATGATGACCGTGGAATCAGCAGATTACAGCGTGCAAAACATATTCTGGAGAAACTTATCGACAAGATGACCAACGACAAAGTAGGTCTTATTGTATTTGCAGGTGATGCCTATACGCAGCTCCCTATTACTTCCGACTATATTTCCGCTAAGATGTTCCTTAACGGAATCACCACCGATATGGTCCCTACGCAGGGAACGGCTATCGGAGCAGCTCTTGAAATGGCGATGAATTCGTTTACTCCAAACGACGAGATGGGAAAGGCTATCGTCGTGATTACTGACGGAGAAAACTTTGAGGACAACGCCGTAGAAGCCGCAAAGAGAGCAGCCAGTGCAGGAGTGCAGGTTGATGTGATTGGCTTAGGTACTACCCGTGGTAGCCGTATCCCCGTCGGAAAAAATCAATATATGATCAATCCCGCTACCGGTGAGGAGGTTGTGACGAAACTTGATGAGGAGACCGCTGCTCAGATAGCGAAGGCCGGCGACGGCATCTATGTCAACGGTGGCTCAAATTCTGCAATCAATGCTGTGGATGAAAAGATGAATGAACTCCAGCAGGGTGATTTTGAACGTAAATCGTTCTCTCCTCAGAGCGAACAGTTCCCNATATTCGCTTTCATATCCCTCATACTTCTGGTGATTTATTCCATCACCGTCACCCGCAAGATTTCATGGCTGAAGAAATACCGTTTCTTTACTAAAGAAGAGGAAGGAGGCAAGAAATGAAAAAAATATTATTCTCAATAGTGGCGCTCCTCTCCCTTACCCCGGTGATGGCCGAAAGTAAGGGGACATCCACCCGTCACGAGCGTAACTATATAGTTGAAGGCAATAAGCTTTATAAAGCTGAACGATATGCGGAGGCAGAAGTGGCCTACCGAAAGGCACTTCAAGAAAACGCGATGAACGAAATCGCTCAGTTCAACCTTGCAGCTTCTCTGCTCAGACAAGGTTCAGCTACGGAAGACACTCAGAAGGAAGCGACCGCTATACTCCAGAATCTCACGCGCGATGCCGAGAACATCTCAATTGCTGAAAATGCGTTCTATAATCTCGGCAACATAGCCTTCAATGGGCAGGATTATGCAAGAAGCATCGAACTTTATAAAAATGCTCTCCGCAAGAATCCTGACAATGACAAGGCACGCGAAAACCTGCGTCTTGCCCAAAAACGTCTTAAAGAACAGCAGAATCAAGATCAAAACCAAGATCAGAATCAGGATCAGGACAAAAAAGATCAGGACAAGCAGAATCAGAATCAAAATCAAGACCAGAACCAAGATCAAAATAACAACGACGACAAGCAGGATCAGCAACAGCAGCAACAGCCGGATCAAAAGCCACAGAATCAACAACAGCAACAGCAGCAAGGTGGTATAAGCCAGCAAAATGCCGAGAAGATTCTGAAAGCTATGGAAAATGAGGAAAATGCAACCCGCGCCCGCATAAATGCCGAAAAGAAAAAGGGTGGTGCGCCCAACCGCCGTCCGGTCATTAATCCGTGGTAAACATAATTCCAATGCCAGTCTGCGTTTTCACTTCATCAACCGACAATCAACGTTTACTCTAAAAGACAAATCAGAATGAAACGTTTCATCTCATTTATATTGCTCGCCTTACTTGTCGGCGCAAGTTCCGTCATGGCACAGGTGAATTTCACCGTGAAACCTCCTACCCGGGTCTACGAGGGGCAGCGTTTCCCGGTGACCTTCCGTCTGACCAATGCCGACGGTTCAGATCTGAAAGTGTCACAAATCAATGGCTGTACCCTGCTCTACGGACCGTCGGTGTCGACATCGCAGAGCTATCAGGTCGTCAACGGCAAGGCTTCCTCTACCTCCGCAACCGAGTATACATATTATTATAAGGCTGATAAAGCCGGAAATTTCACGATCCCTTCCGCATCAGTGCTTGCCGATGGTAAGAGATATTCGACCAAGGCCGTGACATTCACAGTCTATGATGCTGCGACCGCCAACACCCCTGCTTCTCAGCGTCCGGTCGATGTAGATGATGTCGATACTCAGGCTGCCGGAAGACGTGTCGGCAATGATGATGTATTCGTGAGAATCATTTTGTCAAAATCCTCCGCATACGAACAGGAAGCTATTGGCTGTACCATAAAACTTTATACGAAATATAGCATATCCTCATTCCTTCCGACACGTCAACCTGCATTTGACGGCTTCTTGATTCAAGAAGTAGATCTTCAGCCGACCCTAAATCAGATGGAGACATACAACGGCCAGAATTACATGACTGCCGTATTGAAAAAATGTATCATCTTCCCTCAGAAAAGCGGTAAGCTGACCATTAATTCGGGTAACTATGACATATCCGTGGTTCAATATGACAATGTCAACATGGGTATGTTCCAAGTACGACAGCCCAAGGAGGCCAAAATCAAGGTGAACTCAAATTCAGCTTCAATTGATATCCGTCCCCTCCCCCAGCCTCAACCCGAAGGATTTACCGGGGCTGTCGGTAAATTCAGTATTGACAGCCGACTTGTCGGAAATTCATTCCGTACAAACGATCCTGCCACCCTGATTTATACTATCCGGGGTACCGGTAACGTCAAATATGTCAAGGAACCAGTCATTGACTTCCCCACTGAATTCGAGCAGTATACTCCCAAAAGTGATATTGAAGCAGAAGTTCATGGGAATGATGTCAGTGGAAGCATGACTGTTGAATATACCTTTGTTCCACAAAGCGTGGGTGACTTTACTATCGGCAGCGATAAGTTTGTTTATTTTGATCCTCAGACCAAAGACTATGTAACCCTTACTACACCTTCCTATAATATAAAGGTAGCGAAAGGTGTATCGGCTCCTGTTAGTTCAACTGACCAGAAAGAGGTTGAAAATAAGAATTCCGACATACGTCACATCTATCTCGGTGACAAGGCTCCACAGAAAGAACATCGTATTGTCGTCTTGCAGACATGGTATTGGATGCTTTATCTTGTCCTCCTTGCAGTAGCCGTGGTTCTCTTTGCCGTCAACCGCCGCAATGCCCGCCTCAATGCAGATGTCATCGGGCGTCGTACCGCAAAGGCAAGTAAGGTGGCCCGTCGCCGTCTGAAAGCCGCCGAAAGTTTCATGAAAGCGGGTGACAGCGACAAATTCTACGAGGAAATGCTCCGTGCGCTCTGGGGGTATCTCTCCGATAAACTTTCAATGCCTGTCTCTCAGCTTTCACGCGACAACATCTCTGCGACGCTTGCCTCCAAAGGCTACTCGGAGGAGAATGCGGAAGCGATTGTTTCGGTTCTTGATGACTGTGAGATGGCACGATATACGCCCGACAGTTCGAGCAGAATGGACAGTGTGTTTGAGCGCGGTGTCAACGCTATTAATAAACTTGAAAGCAACAAGAAATGAAATACATTCTGACAATCATAGCTTTAACGGTCTGCTGCTTCTGCGGAAAAGCAGAATCCACACTTATCCAGCAGGCAGACTCAGCCTATACAGCCGACAGTTTTAAAGAAGCGGCCGACACTTATCTCCATGTGATTGCGACCGAAGGAAATTCTGCGGCCTTACAGTACAATCTCGGCAACTGCTACTACCGTCTCGGCGAAATGGGAAAAGCAATCCTTGCCTATGAACGAGCATTGCGTCTTGACCCGACTTTCGAGGATGCACGCAATAACCTTGAATTTGTCAACACCAAGATTGCTGATCGTCCCGGTGAGCGGGGAACCTTCCTCGGAAATGCTCTTGATGCGGTTGCTAATGCAGCCCGTTCAAACACTTGGGCATGGCTGGCATTCGGTTGCTTCGTACTGACCGTAGGAGGAATCCTTGCCTATTTCTTTGCCGGAAATGTCGGCCTGAGGAAAGTGGGTTTCTTCGGAGGCTTCCTGACTATGCTCGGTTGTCTCTGTTTCATCTATTTTGCTTTCCGTTCAGCCGCCATCGCTACTGCGGATAATGTAGCAGTGGTAACATCACCATCGACCATATTAAGTACAAGTCCCCGCGTCCCCAAGGACAGAAGTCAGGAAGCAATGTTACTCCATGAAGGTACTCGCGTTGAAATCCTTGATTCAGTCAAATCCACAACCGACTCGATTAACTCTCTCTGGTATGACGTACAGGTCGACAATGCACACCGTGCATGGATCAACGCAGCCGCAGTCGAAAAAATCTGAACTGCCAATGAGCAGGGTCAATGATTTGTTAAAATATAGGCTATATCCTTATATACTGCAAGTCAAATGGTTATTTCGCTCCTGCAAGCTCGATGCTGAAAAAGTGTTTTTAAACATAGATTTTTTTAGTACGTTTTATTTGCCTGTATAGAAATTAAATCTTAATTTAGTGACGTGGAAACCGAACAGCTCTCCACACAATAGAAATAATTAAATTAAGTATTAACCCCTCAAACACCTATATCTATCATGACTAAAACTATCTCATTCAACGATCTGCGCCGTATCAAAGACAGCTTGCCCGATGGCTCAATCCGCCAGATAGCCGACAAGCTCAACGTCACTCCCCAGACAGTCAGAAACTACTTCGGTGGAAGCAACTATGAATCCGGTAAGAATTGTGGCGTTCACATTGAGCCGGGTCCCAACGGAGGTATCGTAGTTCTTGACGACACCACTATCTATGATATGGCAATCGAAATCCTCCAGAGTGAAAACAAGGGTGAATAAACCTGTATAAATTTTGATATAAAGAAAACCGAAAGGGCAAAAAGATTGCTTATTGCAAATACTTTTTGCCCTTTCGTCTGTTAATAACATAGNCCTGACTTATAAAGGAAGGCATTTCGGACAATTCGATTTTTCAATCATCTGAACGCAACCATTACGGNACGGACAGAATAACCAACCTACCCTATGCAGCCAGACAGATTNATTACCGTCGCAATACATACCTACGAAAAAGCTCACGAGCTTAAAAATATTCTTGAAGCAGAAGGNGTCGAAGTAAGATTGCAGAATGTCAATCTTACCAATCCGGTAGTATCAGCCGGCATAAGAATCCGTATCCCCGAAAGCGATCTTCCTCTGGCACTCCGGATAATTGAAAATATCGAAATCATATCGCCTAAGACTCTTAAGGAGTATCCCGACGGCGGTCCTGAAATACTTGTCCCCATTGATTTTTCCTCATCGTCACTTCAAGCCTGCTATCTTGCTTTTCACATAGCGGCGCTTCACAAAGCACATATAAAGCTCCTGCACTCATATTTTGATCCAATGATAGCCGGAGGTGCCTCTCTTCAACTGTCTGATTCAATGACTTTTGACGGAACTGCCGATGTAGTCGAACAGATGAGGGAGAATCAGATTGTCTCCGACATCAGCAAAAAGCAGATGGAGGAGTTCAAAGAGAAGTTACGCGAGAAAATCAAGGACGGAGTACTTCCCCCCATTGCCTTCTCGTCTGAGATAACCGACGGTCTTCCTGAGGAGGTTATAAAAGATTATTCCGAATCACACAATCCCTATCTTATCGTCATGGGGACACGCGGAACGGAAAAACATAATCGTGATATGATAGGTAGTGTCACCGCAGAGGTACTTGACACTTGCCGCTCTTGTATTTTCACCGTTCCTGAATCTTTACGCTTCAAAAGGACTGACGACATCAGTCAGGTACTCTATCTTGCTTCGTCCAGACAGCAGGATATTCTCGCTCTTGATGCGCTTTATCGCATTTTCCCTGACATATCCCTCTGTGTTACCCTTGCATCTCTTCCCACCAAGAAAAAACCGAATGGTGATCCGGATGCAATAGCTGCACTTCTGGAATATTGTCGCAAAAATTATCCGGCTTACAGATTTAAGACCACCGAGCTATCGCTTTCCCACGAGGAAGAGGAATTTAATGGACTTGATAAAGAAAGTCACTTCGAGATGATTGCTGTTCCGACGCCACGCAAAAATATTTTTGTGCGTTTCTTCAGTCCGACTCTCGCCCATAAACTGCTGTTTCATTCCGACATCCCTATGCTTTCAATACCAGTGTGATGTCACGGTAACAAGCATCCGGTTCTTTATGGCGAAAAGCTGCTTCATGACTGAAAAAATCATCCTCTCCGGGAGTGATTCGCCTTTTTTTTGTAATTTTGCAAAAAAATTATCCAAACCAATCATTACTCACAGTTGTTGAACCTTCAATCACGAGACATTTATGAGTGACCAGCGCTATAATCTCCGCGGCGTTTCAGCCTCGAAAGAGGATGTACATAACGCAATAAAAAATGTCGATAAAGGCATTTTTCCCCATGCATTCTGCAAGATTATCCCCGATATTCTCGGAGGTGATCTTGAATGGTGTAACATTATGCACGCTGACGGAGCCGGAACCAAATCATCGCTTGCATACGCCTACTGGCGTGAGACCGGTGACCTTTCCGTATGGAAAGGGATTGCACAGGATGCTCTGGTCATGAATATCGACGACCTTCTCTGCGTCGGTGCCACTGACAATATACTTGTATCCTCGACCATAGGCCGAAATAAAAACCTTATTCCCGGTGAAGTAATCTCGGCAATAATCAACGGTACTGAAGAACTCCTTGCAAGTCTGCGCGAAATGGGAGTAGGTATTTATTCTACCGGAGGTGAAACAGCAGACGTCGGCGACCTTGTGCGTACAATCATCGTGGATTCTACGGTGACCTGCCGTATGAAACGTGCTGATGTCATTAACAATGCCAATATCAAGGATGGCGACGTGATTGTCGGATTGGCTTCATTCGGTCAGTCAAAGTACGAGGATCGTTATAACGGAGGCATGGGCAGCAATGGCTTGACTTCAGCACGTCATGATGTTTTTGCGAAGTATCTTTCCGTGAAATATCCTGAAACCTTTGATGCCGCTGTCCCAGATGAACTTGTATATTCTGGTTCCAAGAAGCTGACAGATATAGTGGAAGGAACAGGGCTGACTGCCGGTCAACTCGTACTCTCTCCCACCCGTACATACGCTCCCGTCATCAAACGTCTCCTAAGTGAAATGCGCGATGAAATCGACGGTATGGTACACTGTACCGGCGGCGCACAGACNAAGGTTCTTCATTTCGTAGAAAACAAACACGTCATCAAAGACAATCTCTTCCCCATTCCTCCGCTNTTTGATCTCATCCAGAAAGAAAGCGGGACACCGTGGAGCGAAATGTATAAGGTCTTCAATATGGGTCACCGTATGGAAATTTATGTCCGTCCCGAAGCTGCTGCCAAGGTGATGGAAATCGCAGCTGATTTCGGAATTGAGTCGCGCATTATCGGTCNTGTCGAGGATGCTGANTCTAACCGTCTGACCATCAAATCTGANGCCGGAACATTTGAGTATTAAACCGCATCGGCGACATAAGCGGGAGNATNCCCCTCTTTTCTCGTCAAAGATGTGTGAGATAATTGAATTATAATATTAATCGACATATTTTTCAGTATGAAAAGAGGGTTTATCACCGCATTAACCGCCNTTGTATTCGGTACACTCCTGTACTCATGTGGCGGAAACAACAACGCCACGACCAACGGCGGTAATGAATCAGAGCATCACAAACTGCCTGACACATTGCGCGTAGCCACACTTTATAGCCCGGAGGCCTATTTCATTTACAGAGGTCAGGAAATGGGTTATGACTATGAACTGGTGACAGCCCTAGCCGCCGACAAGGAAATCGCACTGAAAATGGAGATTGCGCCGTCGCTTTCACGCGCAATTGAAATGCTTGATTCCGGCTATGTCGATCTGATTGCCTACGAGGTACCAATCACGGCCGAATATAAAGACAGAGTGGTGCCATGNGGTCCGGAAAACATAACTACCCAAGTCCTTGTCCAGCCGAAAAAAGGAGAAACCGAGCTTATCACAGATGTCACCGANCTCGTCGGTAAGGACGTGTATGTAGAATCAGANTCTAAATANGAAGCCCGTATCCGTAACCTCAATCAAGAGGTAGGCGGCGGTATCAATATCCATACTGTCAACCGCGATACTATGATTACAGAGGACCTTATCGCTATGGTCAGCGAAGGTAAAATTCCTCTGACGGTAGTCGACAGCGATATTGCCCGTATCAACAAGACCTACTACAATGATCTTGACATCACCCTCCCCCTTAGCTTCGAGCAGCGTTCGAGCTGGGCGGTAGCACCTGACAAAGCATGGCTTGGCGACAGTATCAACGCNTGGCTCAACAGCGATAAGCCCCGNGAGGAACAGGCTCAGCTACTCAAACGCTACTTTGAACTAAGCAANAACGACCCGAACTCNAAATTTTATGCACTCAACGGAGCGGGAGTTTCACCTTTTGACCATCTGTTCAAACGCTATGCCGATGAGTATGACTGGGANTGGAAACTCCTTGCTTCGCAGGCNTATGTCGAGAGTAAATTTGATTCGACTGCCGTTTCATGGGCNGGTGCGAGAGGCATGATGCAGATTATGCCAAGAACTGCCAAAGGCTACGGTGCCACGGCAAAAAGCGTAATGAAAAATGANGTCGCCATCGAAACTGCCCTCAAATTCCTAAACGATCTTGACAAGCAGCTCACNCCGCTTGTCCCCGATGAAAAGGAACGCAAGAAATTNGTCATTGCTTCCTATAATTCNGGTCTCGGCCATGTCAAGGACGCNATCAATCTTGCGAAAAAATATGGCCTTAATCCACAGAAATGGGATAATAATGTTGCGAAGGCAATCCTTTGGAAATCAAATCCGAAATACTANAAAGACCCGGTTGTCAGATTCGGATATTCGCGCGGGCGAGAGACCTATGATTATGTAAACCGAGTCTATTCGTTCTACAATAAGGCNAGAACAAAGGCTTAAANATACNCCTCTAAAAATATTTCACATTCATCACATTTTGCTTATTTAACCCTAATGAAAAAACGCTTTCTTTCCATCGCACTCGTGATTACGCTCTGCNGTTCTATGCTGACCACTTCATGTATAGGAAGTTTCACTCTCACTAATAAACTCCTTTCATGGAATAAACAGGTCGGCGATAAATTCGTCAATGAACTTGTGTTCTTCCTTTTCTGGTTCCCCCTTCCTGTCTACGAAGTAGCCGCACTTGCCGATCTCTTTGTCATCAACTCAATCGAATTCTGGAGNGGTGAGAACCCCGTGACTGCAAGCAAAAAAATAATCGAAGGAAATGACGGACGTTACATAGTTGAATGTGACGGAAAGGGCTATACCATCACCTCCGAGAGTGATAAATCAGTGGTTCGTCTTGATTTTGACGTAGAGGAGCAGAGCTGGAGCNTCCTTCTTCCCTCGGGCGAGAAACATGAACTGATGACATTCATTGACGAAACTCATGTNTCCGTACCCGGTATTGACGGCGTCCGCAACATCGTAGAACTTTCTGAAAACGGTCTGATGGCTTACCGTGAATTGGTAAACGAACAGATTCTCATGGCTGCACGTTAAAAACGCATGAAATANTTAAGATGGATACCCCCTTATCAGTTAACGCTGGTTGTCGGTATCGTCATACTTTATCTTACCCTCCTTCCCAAACCATTCGGGGAGGAGGATNTTCCTTTATTCCCCGGAGCAGACAAGCTGGCTCACTGCTGTATGTTCGGAGGGCTGGCTCTTACCTATATCTTTGAAAGGTGGCGTGANGGGAAAACACTCTCCATACGNGGGGCGCTGATAGTNTCGGCCATCGTGTCGGCATTTGGAATCGTCATAGAATTCATACAAGAAGCCATGGATCTCGGACGGAGCGGAGATATACTCGACGGATTGGCNGACATAACGGGAGCTTTTGCNGCCNTNCCTCTGTGTTATGCCCTACATTGGATCGACATCGTAGTAAAGAACCGCCCCCGAAAGTAGCTTTCGGTTAGTCATCTCAATCCTGACATCGTTAAGCAGCTTTTTGACTTTGGTTATCGAAGCATTGTTCTCTATCTTCAACATTATTCGGCGTATATAGAGGGACTGAACACGCGCTACATGGGGTTCGTCAGGTCCGCTGACACGATTGCCNAGCAGCGAGCGCAGACGTGACGCATATTCAAAAGCTATCGTCGATACCGCAGCCTGATCACGATGCTTGATGTANATATATATGACACGGACAAAGGGCGGATAGCTATACTNTCTGCGTTCTGCAAGTTCATGTTCATAGAATCCCTTATANTCATGGCTGAGAAGATAGGATAACACCGGGTGGGATGGATTATAGGTTTGAATAGCCACAACACCGTTGTCGTTACGTCGGCCGGCACGTCCTGCAACCTGTTCAATCATATTGAATGCACGCTCGGAAGCACGGAAATCAGGNAAATTAATCACACTGTCAGCATTGATAACCCCNACTGTACTTACACGGTCAAAATCAAGTCCTTTGGTCACCATCTGAGTCCCGACAAGNATCTGAGCCTTCCCTTTGGAGAAGTTATCAATNATTGTCTCGTAACTGTCTTTACTCCGTGTCGTATCAAGATCCATACGCACAATAGTGGCATTGCCGAAAAGAGAATCNACNTCTTCNTCTACCCGCTCTGTGCCGTAACCAAGCACCTCTATANCCGGTTCCTGACAAGCCGGACAGACATCAGGNACAGAGTATGGAGTTGCGCAATAATGACATACAAGTTTGTCGGAATGGCGATGATATGTAAGCGAAACGTCACAGTTATNGCATTTCGGGACGTANCCNCATAGTTTACATCGNGCTATCGGAGCATAGCCCCTGCGGTTAATGAAAAGAATCGACTGTTCGCCTCTGCGGAGCGATTCATTGACAAGACGTTCTGTCTCAAAAGCGAAAGTTCCGGTGACAAGCCCTTTCTTTCGGGCATCAGCCATATCAATCANACGCATTTCCGGAAGTTTCATTCCCTCATAGCGTTCAGTTAGTTCCACGAGGCCAAAACGTCCTGCGGTAGCCTTATAGTATGTTTCAATTGACGGCGTNGCACTTCCAAGCAAGGTCTTTGCTCCGTGCATTGAGGCAAGCACGATAGCTGCATCGCGTGCGTTGTAGCGAGGAGCAGGATCCTGCTGCTTATAGGCACTCTCGTGTTCNTCATCGACAATNACCAGACCGAGCGAAGCNAAGGGGAGAAACACTGACGAGCGTGCGCCTATGACCACGCAAGGCTCTGAGGATTCCAGAAGTTTCTTCCATAGGTCTACCCTCTCATTGTCGGAAAATTTTGAGTGATAGATGATGACCTTGTCTCCGAACACACGTTGTAGACGTGCGGTCAGTTGTGTCGTCAGCGCAATTTCNGGNACAAGATAAAGCACCTGCCGTCCCTGCTTCATCACATAGTCTATCAGATGGATGTAGAGTTCNGTTTTNCCGCTTGAAGTGACACCATGAAGGAGAGTTATGTCATGATTNAACCATGATTTATGGATAGAATCCAGAGCTTTTGACTGAGATTCGCTCAGAACAGGCAATGTNCCTACGACAAGCCCGGAATAACTGAAACGATTGATCTCACGGGTATAGATTTCAACAATTCCTTTCTTNGCCATAGNTGCCACTACCGTCGNGGTNACCGCTGCACGCTCGATAAGTTCCGTNCGTGTGACGGTTTTTACCTCCTCTCCCGGACGCATGAATCCTGAGAGNTCAATCAGTGCGAGAAGTGNGCGTTCCTGCTTCCCTCCACTCTTTACACTGTCGAAGAATTTATGCAATCCATCTGTATCNCCTTTCGGTATGGTGAGCCGGACGTATGTCTCCTTTCGGGAACGATAGCGCTCAACGAGATTCTCGGAAATCAACACTGCGCCTTTTGCAAGCAGCCCGTTGGCGATTCCTNCTATATTNGAGAATCCTGTTTTCTTCCCTATCATGTCAAGAGGCATCTTCTTGTCAGTACCGAGAAGAAGTTCCATNACTGCCANNTCACGCTGGGTGAGACGATCGCTCTCCGATTCCTCATAGTCAGGATTAGGCATGATGAAAGTCTCACTCTCTACCTTAAGACCTGCGGGCATTGCCGCACGCATTACCTCGCCGGGAGTACAGAGATAATAGTCAGCCNCCCATTGCCAGAACTTCAACTGCGGATGGCGTAGTATAGGTTTACTNTCAAGTTGAAAGGCGATATCCTTGACCTCATAATCGTCAGGACCGATATTGCTCAGTCCCGTCACTATGCCTGTATAAAANTTCTTACGGCCAAAAGGCACGATAACCCTATGACCTACCTGAAGTGTATCGGCCATCTCAGGAGGAATCCTGTAAGTGAAACTACCCATGATAGGGACAGGGACAAGAACATCGGCATAAGTCATGGCAAAATATGAATTGATTTTGTAAAAATACAATAAATCCGTGTAAATGGCAAAGGTCTTAAAATTTATTTGTAACTTTGCCGACGGTAGCAGGACGCTTGTGTCGCTTGCCGATGGAGGTTGATCTCCGGAGCGGCAAGAGGAAAGTCCGGGCAACACAGAGCACCATACTTTCTAACAGTGAGCTGTCGGTGACGGCAGAGTAACGTGACAGAAAANAACAGCCCGNNCCCTTTCCAAAAGGAGTCAGGCAATGGTGAAAAGGTGGGGTAAGAGCCCACCGGNTGTCGTGGCGACACGGCATGCCGCACGTCTTATGGGTTGCAAGGCCATGTATACCGGCACGTTGACCGGCTGTGTAATAATCAGCGTCAACAATGGGTTGCTCGTCCATCGCCGGGGGGTAGGCTGCTGGAGTGCCGAAGCAGAGCGAGGCACCGATTAGATAAATGACACGGNCACTGCGGCAACCTTCAGGGCTTGNCCCTGAGAGAAGTCCCGCNGTGACATAACCCGGCTTATAGTCCTGCTACCTTTTTTATTTCAAGCATCCATCAATCATTTNGCACCGCCCATGAAAATTCCCGGTCTTATTTCCATCGCTCTTATCTCCGCAGTCTTGTCCACAGGGAAAATATGCGCCCACGACGGGCATGACCATCCTACTGTCGCCGTTCCCGCTTCGCACATCAATCTTGACACTCCTTGGAATGGTAAACGTGTTGCCTTCCTCGGTGATTCGATGACAGACCCTAAGAATAANTCTGCCAAGAAANGATACTGGNATTTTCTCCAGACTCTGATGGGTATTGAACCTCAGGTATTTGCCCGAAGCGGCTACCAGTGGGACGGTATTTATAGGAAAGCAGAGGAAATGCAGACTGCCCTTGGCGATTCAATTGATGCCATAATGATATGGGCGGGTACTAATGACTTCAACCACAGTCGGCCCATCGGTCAGTTTTATACCGAGGTACTTGANAGTGTCAATGTCAACGGAACCATACAGGTCCGTAAGCATCGNCACTTCCTGATGAACGATTCTACATTTACCGGAAACATCAATCGTGTGATGTCATTTCTAAAACATAACTATCCCGACAAACAAATCATCATAATGACACCNATTCATCGTGCCTANGCAAATTTTAACGAGAAAAACGTACAGCCTGATGAAAATTATGCNAATGGTGAAGGTCTTTATATTGAATCATATATTGAAACCCTGAGAAAGGCTGCTGACTTTTGGGGTGNTCCTGTCATAGATCTTTATACGGACAGCGGGCTGTTCCCGCTCGAAGACCGTCATGACCAATATTTCCATCATCCTGAAACTGACCGACTTCATCCTAACGACAANGGTCACTACCGCATCGCCCGTACAATCCAAGCACGCCTGAACTCCATCTGTCCNGACTTCTAAGNTAAAAAGTGAAATCCTNACTGCCATAATCGCCTGNAAATTTAATTTGCAGGCGATTATGGCAGTNAGGATTGATTACCTTCCTATCTTTTCAAGAAATTCATTTTCATTAATGATGGGAACTCCGAGGGAGCGGGCTTTTTCCAGTTTGGCAGGNCCCATATTCTCTCCGGCNAGGACAAAAGANNTCTTCTTGGNANTTGATCCNGAGTTCTTCCCTCCGTTCTTTTCAATCATCTCCTTATATTCCTCGCGCGAATGACGTGAAAACACNCCACTGATGACTANNGTCTGACCTGCAAGAATATCCGACCGCCCCTCCTTGTCCTCCTCAGGCATNGACATCTGCACCCCTGCATCACGAAGACGATCAATGATGACNTTATTGGACGGTACACAGAAAAATTCAATTACAGCATCGGCAATACGCGGACCTATGTCGTCAATAGCAGTCAGTTCATCCCTGCTCTTTGACATAAGAGTCTGCATATCCCCTACTCCCCGGGCAAGTTTACGAGCCACGGTCTCGCCTACAAAAGGAATTGACAGACTGTAAACCACACGGTCAAACGGAACATTTTTTGAAGCCTCNACACCTTCGAGAATACGCTGTGCAGTGCGTGGACCTATACGTTCAAGGGCTTCCAGATCCGAGGCCTGCAAAGTATAGAAATCTGCTATATCCTTCACAAGTCCGGCATCAAAAAGCAAAGCAGCGTTCTCTTCACCGACACCTTCGATGTCCATTGCATGACGCCCGACATAATGTTCAAGACGCCCTATCTGCTGNGGACGGCAACCATATTTGTTAGGACATTGCCATGCCGCCTCACCCGGAATACGAATGAGCGGTGTGCCACAGTCAGGACAATGCGTGATAAACTTAACGGCNTCAGCATTTTTGTCGCGTGCATCAGTATCAACCCCGGTTATTTTCGGAATAATCTCGCCGCCTTTCTCGACATAAAGCATATCATGTTCATGTATACCGAGAGTCTTGATTATATCCTCGTTGTGAAGCGAAGCNCGCTTGACTATTGTNCCTGAGAGNAACACNGGTTCAAGNTTAGCCACAGGTGTGACAATNCCCATTCGTCCTACTTCNAATGACACGAAACGCAGACGGGTCAACGCCCTCTCAGCTGCAAATTTATATGCGATGGCCCAGCGGGGCGATTTGGANGTGTAACCGAGATTAAGCTGCTGACGCAGATTATTGACCTTGAAAACCAGACCATCCGTAGCGACAGGNAGTTCCTTCCTTTCGACATCAANACGTTTNATAAAGGCATCAACCTCCTCGATTGAGTCCATCAACGTCATAAGATGACTGACCTTGAACCCCCATTCGCGCGCTTTCAACATATTGTCATAGTGATTNTCGCAAGGAAGTTCGTCGGCAATCAGATAATAGAAATAGGCATCCAGACCGCGCTTTGAGACTATGGANGAGTTCTGCATTTTAAGCGTTCCGGCNGCTGCATTACGCGGATTGGCAAAGAGNGGCTCCTCATTGAAGGCACGCTCCTCATTAAGACGGTCAAACGCTTTCCACGGAAGCACTATTTCACCCCTGATTTCAAAGTTTTTCGGATAATCATTCCCATGGAGTGTCAGCGGAATACTCCTGATAGTCTTTACATTTTCCGTTACATCGTCCCCTTTCTCACCGTCGCCTCGTGTGACAGCTCGGACAAGACGTCCGTTCTCGTAGATAAGGGATATACTTGTACCGTCAAACTTCATTTCNCCTACAATAGGTACAGATTTCAGACCNGATGAATTACCGAGCATATCATTGCANCGTGTCGCCCACTCATCAACNTCCTCNACGCTGTAAGTATTGCTCAGAGANAGCATGGGATGCTGATGGGCCACCTGCTCGAATCCCTTNGTTATATCCGAACCGACACGATGGGTAGGCGAAAAAGGATCGTCAAGCTCCGGATACTCAGCTTCCAACTTTTCAAGTTCCTTCATCAGCATATCATATTCATAATCGCTGACCGTAGGATTATTATCGACATAATACGCATGATTATGTCGGTTAAGCTCATCACGGAGCTGACTTATNCGTTGTTCGGCAACTGACATTTTTGACGATTTAGCTCTTTNTAATTATGATGGNANACAAATGGGAATGGACAAAGTTAATTATTTCTCTGTAATTATACAACTGAATTAATGAATTAGCCTNTCAAAATTNNAGAACGNTTANTCTNACCNACCCTNATTCCTATCNTCNGATGATATGCGGTGNGATTATGACATCTATAATNATAGCAGTGCCTATTNATAATCAAAGCAGTAGATACTAAACNNNACCCCGCCATACCTNTATNATNAAGGTATGGCGGGGTTANATGNGNATTAGTATTAATGACCTATAACAGAAGNATTATTTTCCGGANGTCTTCTGCATAAGATGGCGGGTTGCGCCGATGAGCTGATCGTCGATACCCTGCAAGACGTTTTCAGGAGTATTGTAGATAAGGACATCGGGATTGAGCTGCTTGTTTTCAAGAGGCTGACCATTACGGTCGAGCGATGTGACCTGAGGAATACCGAAATAGAGGGTCGGGTCAATCTGAGTCTCCCACCATACGGCTGTCATTGTACCGGGAACAGGCGCACCGACAACATCACCGATTTTCAAGGTCTGATAAACGTAGGGAGACCCGTGGGCATCGCTATAATTGCTTTCATCGACAAGCATCACCGAAGGTTTAGTCCACTGGGAAAAGGGTTCGGTGCCGATATACTGGCCACGCGGTGAGAAGCGTACATATTCCTTACCACTCAGAAGGAGAGCGAGGTCGTTGTGGAGCCATCCGCCTCCATTGTGACGTGTATCAACAACAACGGCATCACAATTGCGGTATTTACCGAGCAAACGGTCATAGACCTCGCTGAAGCTCGAACCATCCATACCCCTTACATGGACATAACCNATACGGCCACCGGAAACACTGTCTACAATCTTCTCGTTGCGTTCAACCCAACGCTGATAGAGAAGATTATTTATCGCACCGGCACNTACTGGTTTAACGTAGGCAGTCTTCTTTTCGCCGTTGCGCTTCTTCACATCGAGTTTAACTTTCTTCTTGCCTTCAAGAAGNGGGAAATAGTCCTGACCGGCAAGAATAACNGAATCATTGATGGCAAGGATAATATCCCCCGGCTCAACTCCGACATTTTTACCAGAAAGCGGACCACGGCTTATGATTTCGGTTATTTTCAAACCGTCACCTTTATAGCCCTCGTCAAAGAATGCACCGAGATTTGAAGTCGACATTCTGGCACCCATCGGACGATAACCACCGCCGGTNTGCGAGGCATTAAGTTCACCGAGAATCTCACTCAGGATTATTGCGAAATCGTAGTTATTATTGATATAGGGCAAGAATTTGGCATACTCGTCACGATATTTATTCCAGTCAACACCATGAAGTTTCGGATCATAGAACTTATCGAGNACCTGACGCCACATGTGTTCGTAAATATAGTTACGCTCATCGGCAGGACGGCGTGTATATTCCGCCTCAAAACGTATGGGAGTCTGCTTTCCGGANGCCAGATTAACTTTCTTTATACCTGAACCATCCATCACGAATAGGTTCTTGCCATCCTTATCAGGAACCATGCCCCATGCGCTCANNCCTTGTGCAAGAGTCCTTGTGTCACCGTTCTTGAGATCGCGCTCATAGAGTGAACGACCGTCAGGACTTGAAGCGACATAATAGAGCTTGTCAGCCTCGGGCGAAACATAGTATGCACCCATACGCGAGGAGGAACCGGTCAGACGTTCAAGACGATGACGGCGATCTGCCAACTCGAAGTTAAGAGGCTTGATTTCATCCTTTTTCTTGTCNGCTCCCTCGTCGGCCTTACNATCTTTCTTATCCTTNTCGGCCTTTTTGNCTTTTTTGGAATCCTTCTTGTCNGCCTTGGCCTTATCATCTTTATCCTTTTTGGATTTTTCAGCCTTCTCTGCAAGTTTGGCTTCCTCCTCGGTCATATTGAACTTATCGTATGCCTCGCCATCAAGGAACATAAGCAGCACATCGGACTCATTACCCCAACTGCCATGACTCTTGAAGCCATACTTACCAGTCGTGTAAGCCACGGCCTTACCGTCGAGTACCCACTGCGGACTACCGTTGCTGTAACCGCTTTCCGTAAGATTGACNACCTCACTTCCATCGGCCTTCACAAGTGCCACATCCGAATTNTTCCAACCTCCGATTCCGATATAGTCTATAAGAAGCCACTTACTGTCGGGACTCCACTCAAAACCTACGTCTCCGTCCTGATAGCTGTAATTATACTTTCCGTCAAGGGCTGTGGTNACCTTCTTGGATTTCAAGTCAAGCACACGNAGAGTCGTACGGTCTTCAAGAAATGCCACTTTCTTTCCATCAGGACTGTAATCAGGGAAAAATGCCGGTTTATTACTCTTATAAAGAGGCTTNTCTACGAGTTCAGTCGCATAAAGCAGCGATTTTTCATCCGGATCCTTGATTTCAGTTGTGAATAGTTGCCAGATACCGTCACGGTCACTGTCATAGACTATACTTCTGCCATCAGGTGCAAAGTCGACAGAACGCTCCTGTGCCGGAGTGTCGGTGATACGGCGAGTCGTATTATACTCCGTCGATGTCACATAGACATCACCACGAAGAACGAAAGCGACAAGTTCACCGTCAGGTGANACGGCCATGCTCGACGCTCCATTGGAGCGGAGCGACTTTTCCGGTGCAGGAGTATAATCGTCCGTGACAATCTCNACATTCACCTTTTGAGGTTTGCCGTTCTCTGTCATGGTATAAATTTCACCATCCCAACTGAAAGCCAGCACACCATCCGACGACGCTGACAGCGANCGCACNGGATGAGTAGTGAACGAGGTAAGCTGCTTCTTATTCTTTCCGTCAATTGACTGCTTGTANACATTGAGTGTTCCGTCCTCCTCGCTCACGAAATAGTATGATCCGTCAGGCGNCCANACAGGATTGAGATCATGACCGTTGAAATCCGTAAGCTTGGAATGTCGGCCTTTGTCAAGAAGCCATATATCCGACGTTCCTGACGAACGTTCATGCTTACGCCATACGTTCTCCACTCCTTTCTTGTCGTGATAGAGAATCCTACCGTCGGAATTTACACTCAGAGCCGGCATGGTCANTGAAATGAACATTTCAGGNCGGTGACCTTCCAGATCGACACTATAAACCTGAGAAGTAAATCCGGCCTGTGCAGCCGACGGAGAAGGCAGATTTGCCGCAGAGAACAGAATATGATTGTTATCCTTGAATCCAAGCGGAGTCTCATTGCCGGAATTAGTCGTCAATCGCTTCGGNACACCACCCCGACTATTTACGACATAGACATCCATGGACCCTTCACGGTCACTTCCAAATGCTATATTCTTTCCGTCGGGACTCCATACAGGAGCAGTGTTATAGCTACCGCCCGAAGTCAACTGACGTGCATCACCGCCNTTCGCAGGTACGGTAAATATATTGCCTTTATAGGTAAAGGCAATCGTCGATCCGTCGGGAGAAATAGCGACATTACGCAACCACAAAGGGGNTGCCTCCGCTCCAACAGCGGTTGCTGCAAGNAGCGCAAGTGTAAAGATACTTTTTCTCATAACATTGTGTGATATTAATGTGATTTACTTTCAAATTCGTCCTCTTTCTTACTATCCGTNTCATCATTTTTCTTTTCCTTTTTATTTCTCCGCAGGAAAGAAAAGATGTTGTCAAAATCGCGTTTGAACACTATACCGACACCCTGTGTGGTCAGTGCNCTTTTAAGATAATAGTTCTGATCATTGTAGCGGTTATAGGCTTTGAGCATNACCGAGCCTGAGCGATTCAGAAGATAACGTATGTCAAAATCGCCGATGAAACTATTGTTGTTCAATGACTTGTCACGATAACCGAGATTACCGTTCAACAGCAATCGGTTGTTCAGCAGATGACTTGACAAGGCAACATCTATTTCAACATCAGAAAAATCGTGGCGGTCACTGCGGATAGCGGGAGCAATACTCCAATTATCACTGAGCTGACCCAACATGGAACTGAGCCGGGACGAGAGCGTGGAGGATGCGACCGATACCAGTTCATTTCCATGCGTGCCACTCATATAATCTGGCGTATAGAACTTNTTCAAGGCAAGAAGATAGATTATCTGGCGATTCTTCATATCCTCCGTTGACACGATAGACCTGATTTTTCTCTGGGTCTCACCTGACAATGTCGGNAAATCGAAATCAAAACTAATCTCCGGCTGACGTATGTCACCACGCACAAACATAAGGGCATCTACCCTCACGTTNGTGCGATTCAACTCACGGTCTTCAAGGAACGANTCGTCAAGGTCACTGAGGTTGGCCGTCACAGTATAGGAGGCCGTAATGTCAAGTTTGGCAGCGTATGGGTCACCGAAGAAGGAAATCTTNCTTCCCTCCCTNATGTCGAAATCCTTTATGATTAGGTCTTGGAGAGTAAAGTTGTATTTACCCCTATTGATCACATACTCGCCACGCATAGTCATATCTCCGGACGANGTATAGGTCATCGTGAGATTGCCACTGCCGTATGCCGTAATCTTATCGCCGCCGACAGGATCCATNAGCAGATTTACAGCAGTACGNGGAGTAATGCCAATCCTGAAATTCATCGCATAGACCGAGGGAGCATTTTCAACAGCCTGCTTCACACGCTCATTCATCTTCTGAAGAATAGCATTTTTCGGNTCGAGTGCTATCAGAGAATCNTTCTTNGACTTGTCTTTGTCACGGATGGTGATGAAAGTATAGTCCATNGCCTGCTCAGCATCACTCAGNACAAATGTAAATGTNGAATTAGGTGCAGTCGACATATCCACGTCTATGTCCACACGTCCCGGCGAGCCGGTAACAGTGGCACCGCCGTTACCGAATATGCGTCCGAACCAAGGGTCCTCAGTCTGATTTTCCCTTACATCATAGACAAGNAGATCACGGGCATCGGTNACNGCAAACTTGAAAGCTGCATCATGAAAATGGTTATGTGTCACNGTTCCGCTAAGATTAGCCGACTTGCCGTACTGATCGGACAGCTTGATATTATCAAACTTAATAAGTCCCGGAGTAATATGNACACTGTCACTTGCCGTNTAGGTGACATCAGTAAAATCCAGCTTGATTTTAAGATTGTTGACAAATATATCGCCTGTCATATCAAGATCCTTAAACGTGCCGTAAAGATGTGCATCGCCGGACACACGCCCGGATACCTGCGATGTAAATGCCGACATAAAAGGAGCCATAAACCCGAGAGGAGCATTATTGGCGGAAAAATCAAAATCAAGTTCCTCGGTCATCGGTTTGATATAACCATCGACCAATGATTCCTGTCCNTTTGCCTGNGATATTTTCGCATTGATCATAATGCTCTTATTGTCATTGTCCCAATANGACCATATATCACCGTCGCCCATCACACACCGGTTATATTTCAANCCCTCGACGTGAAGGCGCGGAGTGTAGATGACCGGTTCTGGTGAGAGAAGGGAAAAAGCATAGAAATCACCATTGGCACGCCCNCCGAACTGGACAGCATCACTAAGACTAAGACTTTCGAAAATGTAATCGAGATCTATGTTCTCCAGCTTGACAACGAGACGATCTATAGAATCAGGCGAAACAACACCATTGATTGTAAGCGATTGTCCGTAGCGCTCCCCGCTGAGGTTATTTATAGCGATACGACGAGGGGCCACATGAATCCGTGCCGGATTTATTGTCCACGTCGAATCATTGAAGACCATCTTCGACCGGTTGATAAAAATATCTGTAAGAATNCCTCCACGTTCACTATCACGACTGAAAACGGTGTTGAAACTAAGATTTCCTCTGAATTCCTTATCTCTGTCGACAATCCAACTTACAGCCGTCTCCAACGAGTCGGTATGNCCGCCGGAAGTNATGTCAAGNGCNAGTTTCCCATTTTTCGTCGGCACAGANGTATGGGCGGTAAGTTCCATATCACCCTTTCCTCCNTCAATAAGTAGCGACAGGCGGCTATCTTCGATAAGTTTATTCTTATTCCGCAGAAAAGGCATATCCAATGAAATCCCAAGCATCGGATTCTCACCACCCTTGACATAAGAATTCANGCTCACCGGATAAATAAAGTCTACCGGCAGATTGAAAAANGCCGACAGTATCGAGTCCTCTTTCAATTTAAGGTCAAGTTTACAGTCAAGCAAATCATTTTCTGCCACGGATATGCGTGAAGTCACAAGNGACGGATATACCGAGGATAAAATATTCTCAATATCCTTGCCTATCGTTTTAAAGCTGAAACGTCCCGAGAGTTCCATNTCCGCCTGAGGACTACGGAGGGTTATCAGGCGTGCGGAATCAGGGTCAGTATGTCCGGCATCAAGTTCAATGTAAGGGATACTCAGCGACTTTCCGTCACGACCTGCAAACATCAAATCCTCAATCTTGAGCCACCCCGTGAGTTTGTCCGGATCTCGCCCGACAATAGAGACATCTATTCCACACGCAAGATTATAGTTATGGAAACGTCCTTTTTTAATAAAAGGTTCCAACGAAAATTTTCTGATTTCAGCATAGAATTCATTCAGGGGTTTATCTCCNGAAAACTCAACTCCACCATTAGCTGTNAAATCCAGATATGGGGAGGATGAAGAAATTTCTGCCTCCGCCCTGTTNCCATAAAATTTTACCAAGCCGTCGATATCGGTGAACGAATAGCCGTTCCATACGATTTGTGGCACGGCAAGACTTGCATGGCCATTCAGTATATTTTTATTCTCTATGGTAAGGTCAGCTTCCGTTTCAAAACACAACTGAGTGATGGAAGCAAGACGAGGGTCAACAAGCGAAGGATTGAATGACAACGAACTTACACGTCCGTCAATCCTTANCGGAGAGTTTTTCCCCGGTTTCGNAATACCGCAGTCAATATCAAGATTGCCACACGACGTACTGAGCGAGCCGTTAAAATCAATGGCCTGCGNTGTAAAGGATAANTCACCAAGCAAATCAATATCACCGAGACTGCCGTATGGTGCAAGTTTATCGTATAGAGGCAATAGACCGCTTGCAGGTGTAGCCATAAAGCCAAGTACATCTCCAACGTTAGCCACAAGATTGACCCGNCGTAAATCCACGGCAAGGTACTCTCCGCCACGCGTAAGATTCTCTATCACCCCATGAGCATGAAAGCGTGCCTCCCGTTCATGACTGTCAAGTTCAAATCGTCTGACAGAAATACTGTCAAGTCGACCACCGATTTCAAAATCAATATCAATCCTCTCGTCAATTCCTTCCAGCCCTTTGACAAAAGGACTGAAATCCGAAAGAATGACATACGTCTCCGGGAGAGTCTCAAGAGAGGCAATCTCAATTCCNNTCAAATTGAAATCAGGCGAAAGGGGCGACATTATCCCCATATCGTTCANGTCAATACGCGAATCGCCGATTTCAACGAGAAAGTTGTTGACTTCAAGCCTCGAACTGTCCATAAGCACCGTTGCNGTAAGCTCTTTGAGATAAAGCCCCGAATGCTCCTCGGCTCCAAGACGTTTGACATCGACATTTATAAGATTATTCGAGATGGAAGGGGCACTTATNTCGGCGCGAAACCCNGTGACAGCAATGTGGTTCGTNTCAAAATGTCCCTCCTCAGGCAGAGGCGCATCAAGGACATCGTAGGNCAGACCGCTTCGACGTATGACTACAAGATTGACTGCAAGNTTAAACTTTGCTGATTCCTTTTTTCCGTCTGATTTAAATCTGTCAATTATCGGCTGAATGTTCAGTGGNGCGTTAGCGCTGTCCTTATACAGTTTGACACCTACGTCAATCAGCTCCACATAGGACACGGTNAGACGTTCGTTCCACAGACTTTCCATTATACTGACTCCGGCTCCCAGATGACCGATGGTCAGAGCATCGACTCCCGCCGTGTCACACACCACAACATCTTTCAGCACTATTCTGTTGAACGGAGAAAAAGTCACCTCCCCNAAATGCACAGATGTGCCGAGGAGAGACGACAATTCATCCTCGGCACATCTTGCGGCTGACTTCTGGAAAGAGGGCAGCGATAGAACGACATATAGGATTAACGGTACTGCCAAAGGTAGTACAAGCACGAAGATGATAACAAATCGGATAATCCTATATAGAGTTTTCAATTTCGGGAGCGAATATGGAAAATCATTGTCAGAGCCTACTTCTGACNGCCGAATCAAGTGANTTAATATCAGCTACCCTCTCGACCACATCGCCATGTCTGTCAAAAATGAAGACAGCGGGGAGAGCACCGACATTATAGTCACGCAGAGCCTTGTCTCCGGCAGTAGGNCCGTTAAGCACGGTAATCCANGGAAGNTTCTTGGCTGTCTGCTTCCANGCGTATTCATCGGCATCAAATGCAACCTGAAAAATCTCAAAGCCCTGAGAATGATACTTCTCATAGAGCTTGTTAAGTTCCACATTGAAGATAGGAGATTCCTCAGCGGTATAAGCAGTGAAGTTAAGAAGCACGACGTTACCCTTGGAAGTGACATCNAGAAGCGAATGTTCCTTGCCTGTATTGTCAAACAGCTTAATGTCAAAAGCACGAACCTCCTGTGCAACCGGGAGATTCTCGCCACTACCCTGAACGCCAAGTCCTCTGTTACGGCTTCCAAGGAATAGACGGCGCAGATAACTTGTACGCGGATCGTCGTGACGACGCTCACTGAAAGCATTGGCGACCGCTCCTATCATACGCAAGTCACTCTTGACGGAGGCATTGAAAATCGGCTGACCACCCATACTCTTATTGATTATATAGTAGGCGACGATACCAGAAGGGTCGGCCACAATCATCTCNCCCAACTTGCGTTTCAGATCCTGATTNGTACTGACGGATGCCACCCCACCCTGCGACGCAGCTGCGATAATCATACTGTCAACCCTCACAAGATTCTCAGCCTGAGGAGAACCNGTCAGGACATAATNGGTATCAATATTGGGAGCNTCTGCCGAAAGTGATATGGATTCAATGCTGTCCACGGGAAAATAGACTGCTTTCTCCCCTATCCTCAGACGATAGATGTCAGGATAGCCCTGCGCCTCATGGCTNTATGAATAGGAACCGTCCGAGGATACCTTTATCGTATCCATCGGATACCAATAGCCCTGATTATTACCTTCAAGNACGACGACATCATTGTCCGACAGACCGCTGATTTTACCTTTCAGATGCCAATNGTTGCCACCCGAGCAGGATGCAAGGAGCGTCACAAGGGAGAGAGCTATGAATTTGCTTGTTGTGTTCATGCGTTTTAGTGATTGTTTTAACACGCAAATTTAGCAATTTCCCCTTTAAAATTCAAGTTAAATTCGACTGAATAGCATTTTGAATCGTTAAATCGANATCTGATGAATTTTCCTGAGACATTTTAACCCTTGATACAATGTATGTTAAAGATTTAGATTACATTAAACCTTCGTCAGTCATTCAGGTCTTAGAAATACANCAAGCACAGAAACGATAATAAAAATCAATCANTTTAANCCCCCNAAATACATCAACTCTTATGAAGAAGACAATTTTCACCCTCGCACTCGCACTTGTTTCGATGACCGGTTTNTCGGCAATCGCTCAGACACAGTCAACCACCGAGACAAAGGTCCAAACAACCAANGGGTCCAAATCTACCGATAGGAAAAAAGCTCCGCGCTACAATCCATTTGANGGACTTAATCTCACTGAACAGCAGAAGACCGAACTTCAAGCTCTCACCCCTGCCAAAGAAAAAGGNAATAGCCAGAGAAATAAAGTCACCAAAGATAAGGCACAAAAGAAATTATCCAAGAAAGACAAACAGACCCAGCGCAAACAGCGCATGGAACAGAAAATCCAAAACCGTCGAGACTATCTCGCAAAAGTCAANACAATCCTCTCACCTGATCAGTATGTGAAATTTCTAGAAAACAGCTATGCCGAACAGAATATGAAGAAGGCACACGCTTCCAAAAAATTCACTCGGAAGAAAGACAGCAGAAAAGGTAAAAGCAGAAAGGACAAACGGTAACATTATTTAAGTCTCTACTACAAAGAGTGTTAAATTCAATNNTTATAGATTAAACCATTACCTTCATTAATTGTCTAATTAATAAACTAAGTCCACTACAAATAATATAAACACACATAAAAACGATAGAANTATGAAAAAGACTATTCTCANCCTCGCAGTTATTCTCGCATCAATGGGTGCAATCTCTGCATCAGCACAGACTCAGGAAACCANGAACTGCAAGAATGCAACCGAATGTACAAAGGGCGCAAATATGAAGAAAGGTCNTGCTTTCAATCCCTTTGACGGCCTCAACCTCACAGAACAGCAGCAGTCGGCTCTGAAAGCTCTTAAACCAGACAAGTCCCAGTGCAAATCCGGCGATAACGCCAAAAAGGAAAAGGGCAAAGAGATGACTCAAGCCGAAAAGCAGGCTCAGCGTAAGGAAGNGATGGAGAAACGAGNTCAGGNCCGTCGTGACTACCTCGCAAAGGTAAAGACCATCCTTACTCCCGAGCAGTATCTTCAGTTCCTTGAAAACAATTTCGTTGACCAGTCCATGAAGCAGGCTCCCGGTCACGGCAAGATGGCAAAAGGAAAAGACGGCAAGGGTCGCGGGTACAGGGATCACGCAATGCGTGGCGAAAAACGCTGATACTTGACCATAATGTGATAAATAANCCATATAAAAACGGCCGAGGGGTCACAGGTGGAATTACCTGCGACCCCTCGGTCATTTTATNCAGCGAAATTTATTTCATTTCTTCTTAGATGGTATTTTCAAATCCACNCCCTGTTGTTCGAGNGTCTCGCGTATGAANATAGCAGTCGGCGACTCTGCTTTGGCAAGCTGGAGCGGAGTGCCNGTCGCAATNATGTTACCTCCNTTCTTNCCTCCGCCGGGNCCCATATCTATTATGTGGTCAGCCGCACATATAACATCGAGATTATGCTCAATNACAAGGACNGTATTACCCTTGTCGACAAGACGGTTCAGCACATTGAGAAGCACGCGTATGTCGTCNAAATGCAGCCCGGTCGTTGGTTCGTCAAGAATNAAAAGAGTGTTTCCCGTGTCGCGTCGTGAAAGTTCGGTAGCGAGTTTTACGCGCTGATTCTCACCTCCTGAAAGAGTCGACGAAGGTTGCCCGAGCTTTATGTAGCCNAGNCCTATATCCTGAAGCACCTTNATTTTATTGAGTATGGCAGGCACTCCTGAAAAGAATTCAACCGCNTGNTTGATAGTCATGTCAAGCACATCGGCAATTGATTTGCCTTTGAAACGCACTTCAAGGGTCTCACGATTATAACGCTTACCGCCACAGGTCTCACACGGTACGAGGACATCAGGAAGAAAATTCATCTCGATGGTTTTATAACCGTTGCCCATACAGGTTTCACAACGACCTCCCGCGACATTGAACGAAAAGCGCCCCGGACGATAGCCCCTGATTTTAGCCTCCGAGAGCGAGGCATAAAGATCGCGTATAGCCGTAAACACTCCTGTATAGGTAGCAGGATTGGAACGTGGAGATTTTCCGAGCGGTGACTGATCCACAGTCACAACCTTGTCAATGTTTTCAAGTCCTTCAATCTTATCGTAAGGGAGCGGAGATGTGTGTGACCGATAGAATTTCTGGCTCAGGATAGGTTGAAGAGTGGCATTTACAAGCGATGACTTTCCGCTACCTGAAACTCCGGATACACAAATAAGTTTCCCCAAGGGCAAAGTAAGTGTGACATTGCGGAGATTATTACCTTTTGCTCCGCGAAGTACAAGTTTCTTACCACTACCCTTGCGTGGCGAAGACTGCCATGGAATGACATCCTTGCCATTGAGATAGCGGGCGGTCAGGGTATCCGTACCGAGCATTTCACTCGGAGAACCACTGAAAACGACCTCGCCACCCTTGCGGCCGGCCTTTGGACCGATGTCAATGACATGATCGGCTTCAAGCATGATGTCTTTGTCATGCTCGACCACTAAAATCGAATTGGAAGCATCACGCAACTGTTTCAGCGAGTCTATAAGCCGTCTGTTGTCACGCTGATGAAGTCCTATGGAGGGTTCATCAAGGATATAAAGCACGTTGACAAGCTGACTTCCGAGCTGAGTTGCAAGACGTATGCGCTGACTTTCGCCACCCGAAAGAGTGGCGGANGCACGATTGAGTTGCAGATAATCCAGTCCGACATCAATCAGAAATTTCAATCGGCTGCGGATTTCCTTCATAATTTCGTGGGCAATCACGGCTTGCGTAGGCGACAGACGGCTCTCTATGTCCTTTGACCACTCGTAGAGATCCGTTATGTCAAGACGACAGAGGTCTGCGATATTTTTTCCATCAACAAAGAAGTGAAGTGCCTCGCGGTTAAGACGGTCACCGTGACATTCCGGGCATACCCCACGCGAAAAGAAACCTTCGCTCCATTTCTTTGCTGCCGCAGTAGCCTCATCAGACTGCTGCATCTCTATATATTTCACAAGACCATCATAGGTCTGAAAATAGTTATAGGTCGCCATCGTCTCGTTCTCAATTACCAGACGTTCGGAAGTGCCGTTGAGAATCTCGTTCATTGCCTCTTCCGGGAGTTTCTCAACAGGTGTTTTCACCGTACATCCATACTTCTTACAGATTGCATCAATCTGCCAGAAAATCATGGCATTGCGATATTTTCCCAACGGGAGGATAGCTCCTTCGTGGATTGAGAGCGCAGGATTAGGAATGATTTTCTCTCGGTCGACAATATTGACATAGCCAAGACCCTTGCAGCAAGGACACGCTCCAAGAGGAGAATTGAACGAAAAATTATGCGGAGCCGGTTCTCGGTAAGAAATACCGCTTGCCGCATCCATAAGAGCCTGTGAATAGTAAGTCACCCTATCGTTGTCCACGTCGTAAATCATAACCTGCTTGTCGCCTTGCCTGAGGGCATCCTGAACAGTAGCATCAAGACGACTCATATCCTTGTCGGATACTTTCAGCCTGTCAATCACAAGCTCTATACTGTGATTCTTGTAGCGATCCACCATCATGTTGAGCGTAAGGTCGCGGAGTTCGCCGTCAACGCGGACGGTAAGAAAACCTTTCTTGCGCAACTGTTCGAACAGTTCCTTGTAGTGACCTTTACGGTTCTTGACAAGCGGAGCAAGTATATAAATCTTATGGCCGTTAAATTTTTCAAGTATGAGGTTGACAATCTGCTCTCTGGTATATTTAACCATAGGTTCACCCGTGACATAGCTGACGGCTGTACCGGCTCTGGCATAGAGAAGTCGCAGGAAGTCATAGATTTCCGTGGTGGTGCCTATCGTACTTCGCGGATTCTTGTTTATGGTCTTCTGCTCTATTGCAATTACGGGACTGAGGCCGGTGATGTTGTCAACATCCGGACGCTCGAGATTCCCGAGCATATTTCGTGCATAGGCCGAAAAAGTCTCAATGTAGCGTCGCTGGCCTTCGGCAAAAATAGTGTCGAAAGCCAGTGACGATTTTCCACTTCCACTCAGGCCGGTAATGACGGTAAGAGTATTGTGTGGAATATCCACATCTATATTTTTCAGGTTATGTACCCTCGCACCTTGGACACTCAACGTGCCGGCGGAATGAGGTGTGACTGTGTGTTGATGATTATCGTGTATGTTGGTCATTTCTGTTTATGGAAGGTTTTCTGTTGTCAGTCGGTCACCCAAGCAGGATTATAGACCGACTTTTTCTGCCGCGCACGCGACATGGAATCTTTTGTTGGAACATTCACGAGATATGTCTTACCGGTCTTATTCGGGAGCGATTTAGCCCGTATCCACGGATTATTCTCGCGTAAGGTCATATAGTCAATCCCATGTTCCTTAGCCCATGTAGGCCAATCCTCGACAGGTGTACTGACTTCGACGGTAGTGTATTCGAGAGGCTGATAGAGCTGGTCGGAAGACAGACGGAAACCGTAGTCCTTGGGATTCTCCATTATCAGTTTCATGGCAAGCAGACGGAACATATAGCGCATCGTCTCGTCTGCGAGATAGAGATCGTAGGCGGTGTCGACCTGTTGAGCGGCAAGCTCATTGGTTATACGCGCCACACCTCCGTTGTAGCTTGCGGCCACAGATTCCCAATTTCCATACTTGGCATAGCTCTTTTTCAGATAGCGGCAAGCAGCCTCGGTTGCCTTTACCGGGTCGTAACGCTCATCGACATAATCATTCACTTCAAGACCATACTCCTTTGCGGTCGTAGGCATGAACTGCCAGAGGCCACCGGCCTTAGCCGGAGAAAGCGCACGGGGATTCAGCGTACTCTCTATGACGGCAAGATAAATCAAATCAGACGGCACACCATTTTTTTGCAACAGGGGTGCGAGCATCGGGAAATAGCGGTTGGCACGCTTGATGGCAAGAAGAGTGTTACCGTGCGTATAGACCATCGAAGTCAGTTCCCGGTCAAGACGCTCCCAGCGGTCGGTACGGTCAAGGTCGATTGTCTGATCGGCAAATTTCAGCTTAGAAGGTATACGAGGATTGATTACCTCTGAATACACACCCGTCTCCCCAACCTCTGGAGCAGCCGAGGGGGTAAGGGCGCGGGCATCGCCGATGGGGACAAGGAAAGCTATAAGTGCGAGGGCGGCAACCGAGCCGAGCAATGATTTATGATACTTATTCATAATTTATTCTGATTTTGATGATTACAAAAGTTTAGGTTTGTATAGAAAAAAATATATCTTATTGTTCGTAATTGACGATATTTATGTCACCTGAAAGTTTATAGTTTTTGCCATCGGCTCCACGAGCCTTTATGACATAATAGTAGGCACCGGAGGGGACAAGTTTTCCCTTGTATTTTCCATCCCAGCCTAAACTCGGGTCAGAAAACGATGCCATTTCATGTCCATAACGGTCAAATATGTGGCAATCGAAGCTGACGATGCTGGAATAGCTCACTTTCCACTCGTCATTAACGCCGTCGCCGTTTGGAGAAAACGCATTAGGGCATTTTAGGGATGACGCACCGATGGAAACAGTATAGACATCGCCGTATGCCTCGCAACTGCCGTCGGCATTCGCACACATAAAGCGGACGTATGTCGTGCCTTCCTCGGTGAAAGTATAGTCAAAACTCAGTTCCTGAAATCGCAGATGCGCATCTTCGAAATCCTCAAAACGTGACAATTGCCATTCCTTGAAAAGTGCGGCATCCGTGACAGCAGCCTCAAAAGTAATCTGACAGGGTGCCGAGCCACCGAAACCGGACGAAGCGGCATCGGAATTTACCTCATTGTCAGCATCGCGTTCACTTTGCGTTGCAGATGTCAGAGCCTGCACCGCGTAAGGGGCGATTGTCTCCGAGGTATAACTGACCCCCTCACCCCACTCCATAAGGAAACGGTCGCCGACAAGTTCAAATTCAGTCGGACAAAGAGCCGGAGACACCCTTATGGAAGACTGGATGTAGGGATAAGTCTCGGTTGTGACCGATTCAACAAAATTCAGGTTTTCCGAATCAGGAACAAGAGTCCGGTAGGTGAGTTTTATTTCACGGTCAAGAGTAAAACGACGGCCGTTTATGCCATGGTAAGCGATTTCGTCCCCAGTCCCCGTCACATCAAGACGTGTAGACAGACAGTCCTTTTCAGAACCCTCAGTGATACCTGTCACAGAAAACGGATGGAGCGAATAGTCCACTACCCAGAAAGAGTAACGTTCATCTCCCCTCTCGGCAATATANCCCATATCAGGTTCAAGTTTGCGAAGCGATGAAACACCGTCAGCATACTCGACATCAGTGATTTCTTCTGCATAGCCACCGCCAAGGGTAGAGTATCTGTACCATTTCACTGCCGAAGCAGAAGATGCCTGCAATCCGACACTCCTCCCATCGACTCCACTGACCACACACACCTCATCAAGACCACTGGCCGAAGGAGGCTCTACACTAATGACACTTCGTCCGCCACCGCTCCATATAAGCTGCGAAGCGGAAGCCGGAAGAATGGACAGAAATGTTGTCAACAGAATGGTGGCTCTATGTTTCATTGTTTACAGAATGAGGAGATTTTTGCTCTCTCAACTTACAAAGTTACGAAAATTTCTCCGTAATCGCAACACTCTTCCGCACAACTTATCGTCATATTCCCATCCTTATATATCTTTTAACTATCCTCACTTTCGTGAGGTTGTGAAAGGTATGGACACAAAAAAACTGTCGCATCAATTTCTGACCGACAGTTCAATTTCTTTTGTCAAGAGAGGGAAAAATTTGGAATAGTTATTTTAATCTTAAAATTCATCCTCTCTCAATTTAAATCTTACATATCGTCGTTGCGGGGATTGTTGTTAAGCTCACTGGTTTCCTGCTTGACAAGCTCGGGATCTACCTTCTCGTCATCAGCAACATTAACGTCAATTCCACGATATGCTTTTTCGTCCTTTACGTTGGCAATGTTTTTATCTTTCTTTTCCATAATATTGATAAATTAGCAGTTATAATACATACTTATAACATTTTTAACGTCGGGAGGGTTCGTTGAGCATCGAGAATATTTAAAACGTTTTTCCAACAAATCAAATCAGGTAATCCCGATTACTTCCGATGCCTGTGAGACCTTATTCCTCACTCTCCAAAGGGAGCTTGTTGAGCTGCTCGATATAATTCAGCAACTCATCCCGACCACGCCCTGTCTCGCTTGAAGTAAGGAAAATCGGCGGCAGTTCCTCCCATGTCTCAAGGAGAATCTTGCAATATTCCTCTACATTGCGCTTTCCGGCCTGTGAACCCATCTTGTCCAGTTTAGTAAAGACAATGGCAAACGGTACACCGTTCTCCCCTAACCAGTTGAAGAATTCAAGGTCAATCTTCATCGGTTTATGGCGTGAATCAATCAATACGAACAGACTCGTCATCTCCCTACGGTTGAGAATATAGCCGCGTATCATTTTTTCAAGTTCCTCGCGCTGGGATTTTCCACGCAGAGCGAAACCGTAGCCGGGAAGATCGACTATATACCACTCGTCATTTACCAGAAAATGATTTATCAGCAGAGTCTTGCCCGGAGTGGATGAGGTCTTCGCAAGGGCCTTACGGCCGGTAAGCATATTTATGAGCGATGATTTGCCCACATTGCTTCGGCCTATGAAGGCATATTCGTGGCGGGAATCCTTAGGACACTTCCCTACTGTTGAATTAGAGATTACAAAGCGTGCTGTATTGATGATCATAATTTATGTTATTATTTTTAGTATTCGTGGATTTCAGTCAAGCATCAGACTGATCATTGGTCTTACGGAAGGGAAACGGACAATCGAACCTATGGCCGACGAGCTGAACACTATGTCGGCAAGAACATCGACCTTTACATCGAAATCAAGATGACCGTCATATTCATCGTTGATCTCACACCGTCCGCCGTCGATAATGAAAGTATGGGAATTATAATCCGGAAGAATGTCATCAGTTACCCTTATCTTGGATTTGAAATCTGGATAGGCTTTGGCCACAATAGAGAGAGCCTTGCCGACATTGACAAAACGCCCCATGGCGCGCGGCATCAACCGGCCTCCCATCGAATCATCCGGGTGACCGTAAAGCAACACCGGCATATCGCCGTTCAGACAACGTAACTGACGCATTGCAGCACTACGCGCATCCATATCCACTCCCATCACGTCGGTCACCAGCAGAATGTCGCCCTGCCGCCGTCCCCATGCCATAGAGACAATCTGACTGCCGCTGTCCTCATCATCCCGGGCCATGACGACAAAATTGCCTCCGTCAGTCCTCAAATCAGACAGTATATTATCAAAGTCACGACGCGAGTGGAGAATGTAGCATTTACGTTTATGCTGAAAAGCATCGAAGGCACACCATACTTCATCACTCATATCGTTTTCGACATGATGATATTCACCCTTTACAGGGAAGGAATGGAAAGCGGTGAACCGCTGCTCCTTGGTGTAGAACACGGTTGAAAATCCATATCTGCGATAAAAGAAATAAAGAGCCTCGTCAGCCGGGATAAGCGAACAGAGCATATCACCCCTGACGGCAGATTCACGCAAGGCATCGACCATAAGTGCCGACATGTAACCCTGACCCCGTTTGTTGCGTCGGGTAGCAGCTCCGGCTATATAACTTACAGCAGGTTCCTCTCCATGAAACGACATACGGTAACGCTGAAGGAGCAGGCTGCTCACAGGCACACCGGACTGATCGGTGAGGAGCATTGCCTCATCGTCACGGTAGACCTGCGTAAAGAACATATCCACATACTCACGCGAATCCTTGAAACATTCTGTCCATATCTTCTTTATTTCATCTCTCTTGCTCATTGTGATGACATTTTTGCTTTTTGTTATACTTATATAACACGTCAGAGTGGAAGATGTGTGATGAAATCTACAAAAAAGTATCTGTCGCTCCACGAAATTGTCGGTAGAGACGACAGATACAGGTCAGTTTTCAGTCTTTGTCCAAATGAAAACCTTCAACCAATCTTACTGCTGGTGGGCAGGACGGAGAAGATCGTTGACAGTCTTGACAGGATTGAATGTCGAGATGGGGACTTCGACAAAGACAGTATTCCAGTCGCTCATCGCACCGTTCCAGAGACCGGGAAGCTCCATAGCGCGAAGCTCCTTGCCGTGGCTTGATTTTGAGGAGATGAAACCGGTGGCGGGATCAACATATTTCGGCAAGTCGAATTTCTTTCCGTGAATGTCCTTGATGTAGCAGACGAGGTCTACGGGATTGAAGTGAGTAGCGGTAGACATCATCTTCATGTATTCCTCATTCTTCGGATCGACCTGATTGCTTTCGAGTATCTGAGGCGAAGTTGAGCCGTCGGGATTGTAAGCGATGAAGGGGCCGCCGCCGGGTTCGCCTTCGTTGCGTACCATTCCGCAGACACGCAGAGGACGATTGAGCTTCTCGCGGATATAAGCCACCACGCTGTCATCATCCATATCTTCAAGTTTAGCGTCACGCACATTAAGGACATTATTGAGATAATCAAGCATACGCTTGATGTCGTCGGCACTGTAAAGTTTCTCGTCAATCGCAATCAGATCTTCCTCAATCTGGTCGTGAATCTGAAGGAGAAGTCCACCGAGCACTTCCTTGAAGCGTACGGTGTCCCCACGCTTCGAGTCAGGCACTACATTGTCGATATTCTTGATGAAGACAACTGCCGACTCCATATCATTAAGGTTTTGGATAAGTGCGCCGTGTCCGCCGGGACGGAAAAGCAGGTGGCCGTCCTCCATGAAAGGAGTATTGTCAGGATTGACGGCAATAGTATCGGTCGAGGGCTTCTGCTCACTCATGCTGACATTGAATTTGACACCTGTACGCTTTTCAGTAGCGGGGATGACCTCGGCAAGTTTCTCTTCGAAAAGTTTACGATGATTAGCCGAAACAGTAAAGTGGAGATTTACAATGCCTTTGGAGTTGGCTGCAGTCTGAGCGCCTTCAGTCAGATGTTCCTCTATGGGAGTACGGGAACCTTCGGGATAGGTATGGAATTTGAGGAGACCTTTCGGCAGACCGCCGTAGTTCATACCCTCGGGGTTGACGATAGCAGCAATGATGTCACGGTTGCGTCCATCTGCGAGAAGTTCGTCAAGAGACTTACCGTAAAGTTTCTCTACCGTGGCACGCAGTTCGGGAAGGAATGGAAGTTTATCAATCTGAGCTATAAGGACAGCTACCGGGCTACCCTCTTTGAGTTCGTCCGTTCCACCGTCGACAAATTCAAAGAGAGCTTTGAACATACGGGATGCGGCACCGGATGCAGGGACAAATTTGCAGACTTCGCCTCCATGTTCAAGATATTCTTTCCAGCGTTCAAGTGCTGCGTCAATCTCCTCGTCGTCGAGACGGAAAATTCCGGCACCTACGCGTGCGGCATCACTGATTTTAAGATATGGGAAACCGGTCACGAAACGTTGAAGCTGCGATTCAACCTCAGCCTCACTTATTCCTTTGTTTTTCAGGAGTTCAAGATCTTCGGGTCTTAGCATGATAATTGCATTTTAAATAGTTGGAATTATTACAACCCAAAGTTAACCATTTTTTTTAAAGTTTCACCCTTAAATTTACATAAAACACATCTCTCTGAATCAAATTTATTTTAGACATTGATAATCTCACACAAACCGGACATACCAAAAAGACACAGTGTCATATCGACGATGTGACTGCCGTTATGACACTGTGTCTTTTATAAAAGTCTGCTTGACTTTAATATTGAAGATATATGAACGGAACTATGTCGCTCTGGCGAACCTGAATGACAATCAGAATGACGGCGGCAAGTATGATGGCCTGAACAAGCATTGGAGAAGCCTCAAACAACGTGCGGGCCTTACCTGTGATGCGCGATGGAGAAATATGGAGGATATATGCCCCGACAATCAGTAGGACGATGGTGAGATAGCCTTCGATGAACTGAGGCGCTACCGAGAGATGGAAATCAAAGAGTATCTGATGCCACATCATCCCGACATCGTCAAGCGAAGGAGCGCGGAAAAACATGAACGTAATCGAAATGATGACGAAAGTCAGCACCATGTTGAACCCCTTGATCCAAGGAGAAATCCATGATGACGATGGGAGGCCGCTGCTGACCATAATGACCTCTCCCGTTTCAGTAACGACAGGACTTGAAACCTGAAGGGGTACAATCCGACGCACCATCTTGTGGACGACAAGCAACCCTCCGTGGATGGCTCCCCAGATGACATACATCCATGATGCACCATGCCACAGACCTCCGATGACCATAGTAGCGAACTGGTTGAAATACATTCGGGGACGCGAACAACGGTTACCCCCCATAGGGATATAAAGGTAGTCACGCAGCCATGTCGAGAGNGATATGTGCCAGCGGTGCCAGAACTCTGTCGGATTCTGAGCCTTGAAAGGCGCATTGAAGTTCTCAAGGAAACGATAACCCATCAGGAGTGCGATACCGATGGCCATATCGCTGTAACCTGAGAAATCACAATAAAGCTGCACAGTGAAGCCGAAGGTCGCCATGAGGTTTTCAAACCCGCTGTAAAGAGCAGGATTGTCAAACACACGGTCGACAAAATTGCCACTGATGAAATCGGCAATAACCACCTTTTTAATAAGTCCTGTGATAATCAGGAACACACCTTCGGATGTCATCTCGCGTGTCACGACAGGATTGCCCTGAATCTGCGGAAGAAAATCTTTTGCCCTGACCACAGGTCCGGCAAGCAGAGGGGGAAAGAAGGTGAGGAAAAATATGTAGTCGAACAGGTTGTGGCAAGCCTTTATCTGACCTCTGTAAATATCGACAATATAGCTTATTGAACGGAATGTAAAGAACGATATACCTGCCGGAAGTATGAGTGATTCAAAACTCCCCTCCATGTTGACAAATCGGGAGAGCGTGTCAAGAATCAGATGGAAATACTTGAAATAGGCAAGCATACCGACGTTGACAAGCACATTGACGGCAACTATCAGTCGTTTTGCAGCTCCCGAGTTACGTCTGTCAGCACTCTCCATGAGCAATCCGAGGAGATAATCGCTCAGACAGACTCCGAGAAGAATCAGGCAGCAGAGTCCTGAGGACTTATAGTAGAAAAAGAGAGAAAACAGAATGACAAGCGTCATTTTCAACACCCTTACCCCCTTCACAAGCCAGAAAAGGAGCATAAAGGCACCAAAAAGCAGCAGGAAAAGACCCGTGTTGAACATCAGAGGCTGTGTAGGGTCATAACGAAGCAGATTGATGATTTTATCCACATCAATATTCAATGCTTCAATCGTAGACTGAATCCGGCCTGCGAGTCCGGTAAAAAAATCAACAAATGTTTCCAACTTAAATTAAGATAATAAGAAATGGATAACTAATTCTTAATTTTGGCTTCTGAGCGCATCCATAAGTGCATCGTAGAGCAGACGGCCTTGCAGATGATAGCCTGTCCGTGTGTGGTGGACACGGTCCTTGGCAAAAAGCTCGGCGTTAATCCATGAAGCACTCGCGCCGTTTCCTCCGGCAATCTCATACCAGTCGTAGACAGCGACACCATGCTGCTTTCCATAGTCAAGGATAGCCTTACGCAGAGGAGCGATGTTTCGGTTGACAGCGTATGATTTATTGGTCTTAGTCACCGTACGGTAGCCCTTACCCTTCTTTCTCCGCACGCGCACCTTGCTTGTCGTGACTACACTGCGATGACATTCCATCGGTGTAGTCAAAAGAATCAGTGCATCCGGATTGGCGTTACGGATATTGCTCACAAGCCGATGAACCGCGCTCTTGAACTGAGCGGGATTACCGCCAAGTTTACCGAAAGCCTCGTTGGTGCCCAGCGAGATGATGACAAGAGCGGGCTGAAGGGGATTTATGCCGACACCTACCGTGCCTATACGATTATATGAATCGTATGTAGCACCGTTATTACCTATCGCATGGTAGAATACTCCCGGACGGTCACCGGAAAGTGCAGCCCCGTAGATTGTCAGGTCACCTGCCGATGCAAACTCTACATTGACTCTCGTAGCGAGGGAGGCAAGTACAATCTGGGTATAGTCGCGTGAAGGGATGGCGCGGAAATGAAGCTGATTACCTTCGCTATCCTTGACATCCTTAACGGTGAGTTTCCCATTATGAAAAATAGTGACGGAGGAGAATGGATTATAGTCCTCCTCGTCCTGTGTACCAATAGTCAGTTCGCTTGTCGAACTTGACGGACGAATCGAGGTACCTGTAAAACCGACGGACTGAATCCATGAATTATTCATCAGTTTGACAGCATTCCATGAATTACGGCTCTGAAACACATAGTCAGTCGGCTGATTGGTCCCGCANAGTTTCAGCGGTGCNATAAGACCACGTCCGGCATTACCGAAATCATATTGCAGAAGTTCGCGGGTNGTCCCGGTGTTGAAATCAGCCTGAACGTGGCTGTCGCCGATATGGACTATCGAAACCGGTGCCGTCCGACTCATTTCAAAAGCATTGCGCAGTCTGGACCAGTCCGCTCCATTATATATAATGTGGTTGGCACCACGCTTTATGAAGGCAGGAATAGGGATGTCGATATCGTCTGCCTCGTCGGGGATATTGACGACATCCTCCCTGACCGCGCGATCAAGGTCCTCGCTGTCATCCACACTCTCCTCCACGACTTGTCCGTCAGGAGAAGGAGCCAGACTCCAACCCGACAACGGACTGCCTAAGATAGTTATGGAAATGATGAGTTTATGGTAGAGTGTCATTGCAAGTCTGATTGAATAGCATTAAAAAGTTCACGGGCCAGACGGGCGCCACCCTTGTGAGTAAGGTGGATATAGTCCTTGTTGATATGTCCGGCCGCGCTCCATTCAACCACCGCGTTCTCACCGCCCATAGCCTCGCGCGTATCCCAGAAGAGACAATGAGCGCGGCGTGCGGCATCACGCTGGGCGTTTATCATCAATGCCGCTGTCGACATTGAACGAACCTGCGACCCGACCTTCTCACCACGGTCACCGACACCCATAAGGAGAATGTCGGCATTCGGATAGCAGAGGCGGATGTGATTGATGACATCTACCATACGCGAACAGTAGACACTGTAATTCTTCTGCTTCGCACTCATGGCGTTTATGCCGAACTCAAGGATGATGAGGTCATAGTCAATGAACTCAGCCATCTCGTGGGAGAGGTCGGGATTGACTTTTGTAAGGGTAATCCCCGAAAATCCTCTGGAAGACATACAGTCGACACTGACACCGCTGGCGCCGTCGAGCCATACGCCGAGTCCGATAAGCGATGAAGCTGTGGCCTTTATACCGAATTTGGAGACTGACCCGTCAATCTCCAATGATTGAACGGAGGGAGAACCCTCTATATTGCGTGTCTCCCACTCTGAATCATCAGTTTTAACACTGATTGTGATATTCTCCGGCGAAATGAACAGAAAGCGTGAACGCGACCATGAACCTGTGTGTGAGGTTGCCTTGGTACCCTGATACATTGATGTGGCAGTACCGTTGGGGACAGCATACTGCTCGGCAATATCAAGATATTTTCTGTCAGCTTTCTTGTTCGCTGTATATGTTTTCCATCCTGAACCGCTTTGCTTCACCGAGCGGCGGAAACCCGGGAAATCCGTGTGCATATTCACAAATCCGACTCCCTGACCGCCGTATGTATCCTGAAAAAGTTCCCGGAGGTCCTGAGTGAAAATATCACCCTCGATATAACTGTCGCCCACGACTGCTATTCTGGCAAGCGTACCGGAAGAAATGGCATGTTTGAGATGGGTCAGCCCTACGCCGAGAGTCGTATAGTCCTCGATTCTGACAAGTTCACCGACGCGCGACGGTTTCACGGGAGAGATGATGGTATCAATCTTCTCCTTTGGCTCACTTATCTTATCCGAAGGGACAGAAGGCACTGCTGTAAGCCCGGGAGCCTTCTCCCGCACCGGCTCTTCAGCCTGTTGTGCTTCAAGAAGTGCAGGATCAATGTCATCATTGGATTCGTATGATGGCGTTCCCTCCATTATGCCGACCTCCTTCATGATGTCACTTACAAGACTGAAATCCTTGATGCGCCCCCCACTCCACTCTGAAAGCGGCAGCATTGAGACAAACGCGACAATTGCGATTGCAATAATCAGTATGGCGACAGGTGAACCTTTTTTCATTTAACAATAGCTTGGATGTGTTGTCTAATTGATTTATCTAAAATACATCGTGTCGCCGTCAATCAGATATACATACCGTCGATGATGTCTATTTTTCTTGGATTCAGAACCGCTCCTTCAAACGGGGAGTCTTTATCGCTTCCAAAAAGGATTTTCGCAAGGGCATCGGTCTTGGCAGTGGTCTCGTCCCACTCCTCCTCTTCCTTGGATTCAGCCACTATGCCTCCGCCGGCATAAAGATTACAGAGCCAGCCGAAATATCTCTCCTCCAAAGCGCCCGGAGCCATAAAGCAGCAACGGAGATTGACGTATGCCTTGTAACTGCCGTCAATCCTCACACCGACATAGCCACCGTAACATAATCGCCTGTGCGACTCATATCGGCTGATGTCTTCAAGAGCCTCTTCACGAGGATAACCGGCGACGGCGGGTGTTGGACTCAGCTCTGAAAGCAGTGCCGGAACATCAATATCGCCGCGAGCCGTAATCTCCGTACACAGATGACGGATATTTACAAAGCGTTTATCGGAGAGTTCGCCTACCTTTACGTCAAGACCCTCTTTTTTCAATGTTTCGGCTATAAATTCGGTGACAAGACTCTGCTCATAGATATTTTTTCCGTCCCATGGACCGGTGACATCAGCAGGGCGCGTCCCGGCAAGAGCCATAGTCCTCACCTCGCGGCCACTTCTGTCACTTTCAAGCAACAGTTCAGGAGTGGAGCCAAGCCATACCCCGGTTTCAGGAGTATAACATAGATAACGGAAAGTATTGTCGGTAAGACTAAAATATTCCTCGACAATATCAATCAGATGACGGGATGCGAAAATGGTGCGGTGACGCGAAAGGACCACCTTTCCTCCATCGGCTTTAAGGCGTGGAATTATATGGGAAAAGGCATCGTGATAACTTGCACGGTAGGTGGCCGAAACCCTCGGCCTTATCTCAGGATTAGGCTGATTCCACCATGTGGGATGAAACATCTTCAGAATTTCCGCAGCCGTGTACCTGAAAGGGACTGTCGCCGTGTAAGGCTCATCGTTGTCAAAGAAATTGATGAAAAAACAATCGTCTGTATCATTGTCAAGAGCCGGTGAGCATCCGGAAGGCCCTACGATTGATGTGTAGAAGTCTGCACTATCTTTCCCGGGTAGTGCAAACAGAACAAAAGGGAGCTTATGTCTTATGACCATTTCGAGTGCATCCCTTGTCACACTATCTATCTTCATGAATCTATATCACTATCCTTGACCGGCTCTCCTATAAGCTCAAACGGGAGGGCCGATGTAATTCTAACATTATAAAACTCACCTTTTTGCAGAGGCATAGTCTTCCTTATCAGCACTTCGGGGTCTACTTCCGGCGAATCAAATTCTGTACGGCCAACATAGAACTCATCTTCCTCGCGGTCAACGACAACACGGAAAATCTTTCCTACCTTAGCCTCCTGAGCGGCGAGTGAAATATCCTCCTGCACCGCCATCAGGCGTTCAAGACGCGACTGCTTGACCTCATCGGGAATGTCGTCCGAAAAATTCTTCGCACCGAATGTATCCTCCTCCTCGCAGTAGGCAAATGCGCCCATACGCTCGAAACGCTGTTCCTTGACAAACTCCACAAGTTCTTCAAACTCGGTTTCACCCTCACCGGGGAAACCGACCATCAGTGTGGTGCGGAGATGTATGCCCGGCACGCGGCGACGGATTTCTGCAAGCAGGCGGCGGGTCTCTTCGCCGGTGATGTGGCGACGCATATTGGCCAGTACACTGTCAGAAACGTGCTGGAGCGCGATGTCAAGATATTTGCACACGTTGTCGCGTGCAGCCATGACATCAAGAAGTTCGAGCGGAAAATCTTTCGGATAGGCATAGTGGAGACGAATCCACTCCACCCCTTCCACATGCGAAATCTCGTCAATCAGGCGTGCAATCTCGACCTTACCGTAAATGTCCTTGCCATAGTTGGTAAGGTCCTGAGCGATTACGTTAAATTCGCGGACACCACGGCCGACAAGCATACGGACTTCGTCGACAATCTCCTCTATCGGGCGTGATTTGTAACGGCCTGTTATAAGCGGTATGGCACAAAAGGAGCAGAAACGGTTACACCCTTCCGCTATTTTCAGATAGGCATGATGGCGAGGAGTGGTGATGACACGGTCGTAAGGAGCGCTACCGGGCGCACGGTGAGCAAGATCCGACACCAGACGTGTCCAATCTGTCTTGCCATACCATTTGTCGACCTCAGGTATCTCGGCAGGAAGTTCATCGGCATATCTCTGCGACAGACACCCCATCACATAGAGCGCATCAATTTCTCCTCTATTCTTGGCTTCACACCACGCAAGGATTTCATTGATTGATTCCTCCTTTGCATCACCGATAAAGCCGCAAGTATTGACGACGACAACTTTCCCGGCATCACTTCCGAGAAAGTCATCAGAAGCGACGTCGGTCACGTCATAACCCACATCCGCGAGCATCCTCATCAGACGTTCGGAATCCACAAGGTTCTTGGAACAACCAAGTGTTATGACCGCAATCTTTTTTACCATTATCTATATTTTCCGTGCAGATTATTTCTCACCGAAAAGCGACTGCACAAATTCTTTCTTATGGAATACTTGAAGGTCTTCTATGCCCTCGCCGAGTCCAATGTACTTGACAGGAATCTTGAACTGGTCACTGATACCGATTACGACACCTCCCTTGGCGGTTCCGTCAAGTTTAGTGATGGCAAGCTCGTTGACCTGAGTAGCCGCGACAAACTGCTTGGCCTGCTCGAATGCGTTCTGACCTGTCGAGCCGTCAAGGACGAGAATGACTTCATGCGGAGCCTCGGGAACGAGTTTCTGCATCACGTTCTTAACCTTCGTAAGCTCATCCATAAGTCCCTTTTTATTGTGCAGACGGCCTGCTGTGTCAATTATGACAACATCAGCTTTGTTTGCAATGGCACTCTGAAGCGTATCAAAGGCAACTGATGCGGGGTCAGCACCGAGTTTCTGCTTGATGACCGGCACATCCGCACGGCGACCCCACTCTTCAAGCTGCTCGATGGCGGCTGCACGGAATGTGTCGGCAGCACCAAGCACGACTTTATTGCCGGCCTTCTTGAACTGAGCCGCCATTTTGCCAATGGTAGTGGTCTTGCCCACGCCGTTGACACCGACAACCATGATGACATGGGGACGATGCGAGGCAGGAACGGTGAAATCATCCATCGAGGATTCCTCGCTTTTCTCAGCAAGCATATCTGCAATTTCCTCACAGAGAAGGCGGTTAAGTTCCGACGAACCTACATACTTATCCCTTGCAACACGCTTCTGGATACGGTCGATGATGCGCAGAGTCGTGTCGACACCTACATCGGAAGTCACAAAGACCTCTTCAAGATTGTCAAGCACCTCATCATCAATTGTCGACTTTCCGGCAATTGCGTGCGAAAGGCGGTCGAAAAGACCGCGCTGTGTTTTCTCAAGACCCTTGTCAAGAGTCTGTTTCTTTTCGCGTGAGAAGAAATTGAAGAATCCCATACTTAGTTCGATTTAGAAATGCAAAATTACTCAATTTTTCCCTATTATCCAAAATCCCCCCGGATTTCACACCTAACCTAAGGTTCATTTATAATCGAAACCGGGAGGCATGGCCACGACAGCCGTAACCTCCCGGTTAGATAACGAATAAATAGAAGTATTTTCAATCCCCTCATGCTACATTCTGCCCGATGTTTTTCCTGACGAAGTCGACAATCTCCGCAGGATGTTCGCACCCGAGCATATAGCGGCGACCATCTTTAAGCGTGACCAAAAAGCAGTCGGATGACTTCCCATAATAAGCGAAATATCTCCCAAGGTCCTTCTCGCTGAACCAGCCCCAGTAGCCAAAGAATCCTCCGCTACCCAACAGCCGTTTTTCCGCCATAGTGGGTGGACAGAGTCGGATTGAGATGATTTCAGACAAAAGGATTTTCTTGACGCTTATGCTACGGTGGACACAAAGCGCCTCATCGTCAACCGAGATGGCTCTTGGCGCATAGTAAAAAGCGACGGAACACCAGATGATCATACAGGCCGAAAGAAAGTAGAGTAACACAATCTCATCTTTTCTTGCATAAAATACTAAAAGAGCACTCAGCATCAAGAGGGAGACGACTGAAATGATGTTTGAAGTGTTACTATACTTAACTGGTTGATTGATGACTGACATAGCGTTCTCAGGTTTATGTTTATTTTATTAGACGTAAGATAGGTCAGAAAAGTGACACCCCGGAAACAAAAAAAGTCAGCCCGGATGGACATTCGGGCTGACTGAGAGTTGTGTCGTAAGGTAAATAACTCGGATAAGAGTCATTAACGCTGTACACGGCCGTTGGCGCTACCACCGGCAAGAGCCTTGACCTCATCAACAGTAACGAGGTTGAAGTCACCGGGGATAGTCTGCTTGAGAGCAGAAGCAGCGACAGCAAATTCAAGAGCCTCACCCTGAGTAGGCATGGTGAGAAGGCCGTAGATGATACCGCCTGAGAAAGAGTCACCGCCACCAACACGGTCGATGATGGGGTTGATGTCGTAGCGCTTAGACTCGTAGAACTCCTCACCGTTGTAGATCATAGCCTTCCAGCCATTGTGGGTAGCCGAGAATGACTCACGGAGGGTAGAGATGACATACTTGAAGTCAAATTCCTTGGCCATAGCCATGAAAATACCCTTGTAGCCTTCTGCGTTGGTCTCTCCGCCTTCGACGTCGGCATCTGGCTTGAAGCCGAGGCAGAGCTCTGCATCTTCCTCGTTGCCGATGCAGACATCGACATACTGCATGAGGGGACGCATGATTGACTGAGCCTTTTCCTTGGTCCAGAGTTTCTTGCGGAAGTTGAGGTCGACTGACACAGTCACGCCGTGACGCTTTGCAGCTTCACAGGCAAGACGGGTGAGTTCGGCAGCCTTGTCGCTGATGGCGGGAGTGATACCGCTCCAGTGGAACCAGTCGGCACCTTCCATGATTGCGTCAAAGTCAAAATCTTCGGGGTCAGCCTCGGAAATTGCTGAGTGAGCGCGGTCATAGATTACTTTTGAAGGACGCATCGAGGCACCGGTCTCGCAGTAGTAGATACCTACACGGTCACCGCCACGGGCGATGTGTTCGGTATGTACACCGTAGCGACGGAGGGCGTTGACAGCGGCCTGACCGATTTCATGCTTGGGGAGCTTGGAAACGAAGTAAGCGTCAAGGCCATAGTTTGCGCAGCTTACAGCCACGTTAGCCTCGCCACCACCCCAGATGACGTCAAAGTTATCAACTTGCACGAAGCGATGGCATCCCTCGGGAGAAAGGCGAAGCATAATTTCGCCTAATGTAACGACTTTCATGATAATTTAATGATTATAAGATGGGTAAAGTTTGTTAGTGTGATTGAATGGAAAGAGAGGGTTTACTGCATCTGGAGATAAGTGACCTTGTCCATGTCGCCATAGTCGAGGTTTTCACCGCCCATACCCCAGATGAACATATAGTTCGAGGTACCGGCCGCTGCATGGATGGACCATTCGGGAGACATGACAGCCTGCTCGTTGTGAAGCCAGATAATGCGGTTTTCCTGAGGTTCACCCATGAAATGGCATATAGCGTTGCCCTCAGGCACATTGAAATAATAGTATGCCTCTACACGGCGGTCGTGGGTATGTGCGGGCATTGTGTTCCAGACGCTACCGGGTTTAAGCTCGGTGAGACCCATCTGAAGTTGACAGGGACCCTCTTCAAGTACGTTTGACACGATAAGCTGGTTGATGACGCGGTCGTTGCTCTCCTCCATGCTGCCGGCGGCAAACGAATTGGCCTTGATTGAACCCTTACGGCCGTCAATAGTGATGAGCTGGGTCTTATATTCTTTGTGGGCGGGAGTAGAGTTGATGTAGAACTTGGCGGGATTTGAATTATCCTTGCTGCGGAAAGTGACCTTCTGCTTTCCACGTCCTACATAAAGGGCATCCTTAAAATTCAACTCATATTCCTTACCGTCGACTGTAACGATGCCGGGACCACCAGTGTTGATGACGCCGAGTTCGCGGCGCTCAAGGAAATAGTTGGCCTTCAACGGGTCGATTGTCTCAAGTAAAACCTCTTTGCCAACAGGGATGACACCACCGTAGATCAGACGGTCATACATCGAGTAGGTCAGATTTATTTTGTTTTCCTCCATGACCTTAGGCATCATGAAATGCGAGCGAAGCTGCTTGGTATCATAATTCTTAACATCATCGGGATGGCAGGCACGGAGAATCGAATATTCGGTCTGAGCCATGCCTGAGAGTGAAATGCTCATAAGCGCGATTGCGGTTAATATTTTTTTCATAAACGTTGAAATGTCATTTTTTAGTCAGTAATGTGGCTTGATGCCGGGCGGTTACGTTCAAGGCGTATCATGCGGATACGATTCCACCAGACGAGACACACCGTGAAGACCGTAAGTATTGCGGCACCGATGTAGAGGCTTATCGACTTGAATCCTTCAATACACCAGTAGATTGCAGCACCGAGTGGACTTCCGGCGAAGTCGAGCGAACCGGCAAGGAAATCGTGCGGTACCTGAACTGCCTTGTCGTCAGGATGGGCGATTGCTACCTCATGGGCGGCTTTTGTGAAGTCGGGAGCCATCCATGTAACGAGGTAAAGTGCAAGCACAAGCACTACGAGTCCGACGATAAGCGTTTTCAGCACACTTCCCTTGGTATAGGGAAGCACCAAGGGGAAGATATAAAACATTCCGGCGAGTGAAGCCAGCGGGAGGAATGCATTGCCGGGAAGGATGACCGCAATGATAAGGGTGACGGGTATGAGGATGATTGATGCGACAAGCGTTGTCGGATGTCCGATTACAAGAGCGGGACTCATACCGATCGAAAGACCTTCTGCACCCTTGAATTTGCGTGCGATCATTGAGCGTGTAGCCTCAGAGATAGGTTTAAGTCCCTCGATGAAGAGGACGGTGACACGGGGAATAAGCTCCATGACCGCACCCATCTTGACACCGAGCATAAGTATCTTGGGGATATTATCGACTATCGCACTCCATGAATCAAATTGCAGACAGCCTATGGCTATGCCCACAATGATTCCGAGAAAAAGAGGCTCACCGGCAATGCCGAACTTCTTTTTAAGTCCTTCGGCATCAATTTCCAGACGGCTCATACCGGGGATGCGGTCAAGGACGGCATTGATACCCCATGCGAAGGGAACGAAACCCGCACAGAAAGGCTGNGGGATGCTGATGCCATCGACATCGTGGTANAATTCCTGAAACTTCGGAGCNGTCACGTCGGCTATCACAAGAGTAATGATGTAGCAGATGATAGCTGCGAAAAAGCCCCACGCAATCGATTCAGTAGCGAAGTAAACCACACCGCCAATGAAAGCGAAGTGCCAGTAATTCCAGAGGTCGATATTCACCGTGCGCGTNCCCTTTATGAGAAGCAGCAGTATATTGACGGCGAGACANACGGGNATGATGAACGCACCGACAGCGGTATTGTANGCCACTGATGCTGCNGCAGGCCAACCCATGTCGAAGACCTTGAGCTGGAGGTGGTAGAGGTCGGTGATGGTCTTGAGAGGGGAAGTCATCGAGTCGGTGAGGAGAGCCGTGACTATGCCGAGTCCGATGAAACCGACACCCACCTTCAGACCGCTCATCAGCGACTTATTGAAGCCGAGACCGATGCACAGTCCAAGTATAAGGAAGATTATAGGCATCATCACCGCCGCTCCGAGCGAGATGACATAAGCAAATACCGCCTCCATCACTTCGGTTGCTTGCCGATNTAGGCGAGGATGCCGCCGTCGACNTAAAGCACATGGCCGTTAACAAAGTCAGAAGCNTCAGAAGCAAGGAAGACTGCGGGGCCCATGAGGTCCTCGGGTGTACCCCAACGGGCAGCAGGAGTCTTGGAGATGATGAACTGGTCGAAGGGATGACGGCTTCCGTCGGGCTGACGCTCACGCAGNGGTGCGGTCTGCTCGGTAGCGATGTAGCCCGGGCCNATGCCGTTACACTGGATATTGTGTTCGCCGTATTCAGANCAGATATTGCGGGTAAGCATTTTAAGACCACCCTTGGCGGCAGCGTATGCGCTGACGGTCTCGCGGCCAAGCTCACTCATCATAGAGCAGATGTTGATGATCTTACCATGACCTTTCTTAATCATACCGGGGATAACAGCCTTAGCGCAGATGTAGGGAGCGATAAGGTCCACGTCGACAACGCGACGGAAATCCTCGACAGCCATCTCNTCCATAGGGATGCGCTTGATGATGCCGGCATTNTTGACAAGGATGTCAATCGTACCGACAGTAGCCTCGATGTCCGCAACCATAGCCTTGACAGCCTCCTCGTCGGTCACATCGCAAAGATAACCCTTGGCTTCGATGCCGAGTTCTTTGTATGCTTTGAGTCCGCGGTCGACAGTCTCCTGACGTGAACAGTTAAACACAATTTTCGCACCTGCCTCAGCGTATGCCTGAGCGATTGCGAGTCCGATTCCGTAAGCGGCACCGGTCACCAGAGCGACCTTGCCTTCAAGTGAAAAATTTACCATATATTTCGTACTATTATTAGTTTCAGGTATTTAAGGCAAATTAGCTAAATGTTTGCAAATTCGGTGGTAAAATTAATAATTTTAACAATCACCCCCAAATTTAGTCGCTTAAAACTTGTAAAAAACCACAATAGTGATAGTCAATGGTATTTTTCTGACAATTTTTCAGTGACGATTAGGATTTTATTCCTATATTTGNCATTCACAATCAACCTCCAAACAACGCAAATCTAAACGCCATGTCCCCTATCGACGCCAAAGTCACGACAGCTCAGGCCGAGAACGACCGCCGCATACTTGAACTACTCGCACAGACATTTCCGGATGTCAGTTCCGCCAGTACGGAAATCATAAATCTTGAAGCNATACTCAACCTCCCGAAAGGAACCGAACACTTCGTCGCTGACCTCCACGGCGAACATGAAGCCTTCCGCCATATACTCAAAAACGCCTCAGGTAACATCAAACGAAAGGTGACCGACATTTACGGCACTTCAATGCGCGAGAACGAGATACGCCAGCTCTGCTCNCTAATCTACTACCCGGAAGAAAAGATGCAAATCATCNGGTCGACAGAGGAAAATATGGAAGATTTCTATAATATCACCCTCCATCAGCTCATCAAAGTCTGCCAAAGTGTCTCGTCAAAATATACNCGCTCNAAGGTCCGCAAGGCACTNCCGAAGGAGTTTGCNTATATCATCGAAGAACTCCTCCATGAAGAACGCGGTGAGTATGACAAACAGGGATATTTCAACCGNATTATCGAGACNATCATCTCGACCGGNCAAGCCGATGCGTTCATTGTCGCCATGTGTAAGGTCATNCAGAAACTCAGTATAGACCAGCTNCATATCCTTGGCGATGTATATGACCGCGGGCCGGGCGCCCACCTTATTATGGATACCCTCTCCCACTACGGAAANTGGGACATCCAGTGGGGNAACCACGATATGCTCTGGATGGGAGCCGCNGCCGGNAACAAATGCTGTATAGCCAATGTCGTGCGCGTATCGCTCCGCTATGCCAACCTCACGACACTTGAAGACGGCTATGGAATCAATCTGCTCCCCCTTGCGACTATGGCCATGGAGACCTATGCCGATGANCCCTGCACGGANTTCGCACCCCACGTCGACGCAGAGCAGACAGAACACCCGGAAAAGACACTGCGCCTGATGGCACAGATGCACAAGGCCATTGCCGTAATCCAGTTNAAGCTCGAAGGTGCAATGACCATGAAACANCCTGAATGGGAGATGACCGACCGTAATCTGCTCCACAAGATGGACAGGACGAAAGGGACTGTGGAAATTGACGGCAAGACATACGAGATGACCGACACCAACTTCCCCACCATCGATCCCGCAGACCCATATAAACTGACCCCTGAGGAGGAACAGCTTATCAATAAGCTCCATCATTCCTTCACTGTAAGCACCGGATTGAAACGCCACATCTCCCTCCTGTTCAGNCACGGCTGTATGTATGGTATCTACAANTCCAACCTTCTNTTCCACGCGTCGATGCCCCTCAATGCCGACGGTACTCTGAAAGACGTGATGGTCAANAANAAGAAGTACCGCGGTCGTGAACTGNTACATCAGATAGGTATGCTCGTCCGCTCGGCTTTCAACGACGATACCCCTGCCGACGAAAAGGACTATGCACGCGACTACTANTGGTACCTCTGGTGCGGCCCTGACTCTCCCCTATTTGACAAGAGCAANATGACTACCTTCGAGCGTTATTTCATCAAAGACCCCGAGGCACACCGCGAGGAGAAGGGACACTANTACACTCTNCGNCAGAACGAGGAGGTGTGCGACATGATTCTTGATGAATTCGGAGTTGAAGGTTCGCANCGTCACATAATCAACGGCCATGTCCCCGTGCGNACGCAGAAAGGCGAAAGCCCTATACGCGCCAACGGCAAACTTATGGTCATCGACGGCGGATTTGCAAAGGCCTACCACAAGACTACCGGCATTGCAGGCTACACGCTNATCTACCACAGCAGCAACTTCGAGCTTGTCGAGCATGAACCCTTCATTTCCGAGGAAGAAGCTATCCGAAGCGGNACTGACATCGTGAGATCGACCAAAATGGTNGAGCAGACATCGCAGCGTATCCGTGTGCGTGACACNGATAAGGGAAAAATCCTACAAAGCCAGATTGACGANCTGACAGANCTCCTCTACGCCTTCCGCCACGGTATCATCAAGGAACGCAACTCNGGCAAAATCGNACTGTAACTTCCNCATCTTCTCCCCTTTCACCATACCACGAATGAAATTCAAGACATTAGTGTTAATCCTGTCGGGACTGTCAGTCTGCATGGCTCCGACAGGATTATTTGCNCATACCGCGAAGNCGGCTCCGGTTAAAATTTCAGGTCGAGTGATGAATCTCAATGAAAAATCCTCGCGGGTTATCACCCCTATCGACTGTAATCCGGTGAATTCAAGACGATATGCGACAGAAATTGATTCGGCNGGAAAATTTTCGATTGAGATGTATCTACCTTTCGCCCACGATTTCACCATCTATTACAACAAGAGATTTTATGGAGCATACGCAGAGCCGGGNGATTCGNTATATCTGGAAATCGACGCCAAAAACCTGAATCAGCCTCCACGTTTCAGTGGCGACCGCGCTGAATTCAACAATCAGTTTAGNAAAGCCTACAAAGATCTGACCNACATCTTCTATGAAGATTACTCAGACTGTAAGNGTACACTCAATGAGTTCCGNAGTGACCTTTACAANAAAATTAACTCAGATCGCAAAGTGATTGCATCCTATGCCGACAGTNTCAACCTCCGTGATGATGTCCGCGACTTGATTCAGCGATGTGAGCTTTTTTCNGTCGCCAATTCCGCCTTGGACTATATCAGCAACGCGCCCTATGAAGAAGGACTGGCTATTTTCAGGGACTCGGTGTTTGACATAGATAACNAGGAAAACTGCAAGGAAATGATGTTTTTCCCCCATCTTAACAACTATCTCTACTCCGTTTCCAAGAGAATTGAAAATCCAGACTCCTTAGTGACATATATCACAANAAATCATCCCAAAACCCTTTCACGAGATATAATTTTCGCNTCACTCTCGGATTCGGAAGAAAAGAGCATCGACAGAGAGCTTTTTGCNAATAAGACGTTCGCCGACCTATACGATAATAAAAGTGAAGACCCCNCGAAAGAATCACTCACCGCCATGAATCTTCCCGGCAACGTTCAAGAATTCAAGGATGGCAAAGTACAGCCGACGGAATATACTNACCTCGTGCAAATATTAAAGGACCGCTATTCAGGAAAATACGTTTATCTCGATCTCTGGGCGACATGGTGTGGTCCATGTCGCGTTTCCCATAAGAGCCTCCCGGAAGTTGCGAAACTCTTTGGGTATGACAATATAGTTTTTGTCAGTGTAGCCATGAAATCNGATGCCTCACACTGGTCCGAAATGGTCGGAGGATTNCCTCCCAACTGCCATCACTATATTGTGACCGACGATGATGCGACAGAACTGATTATGACCAATCTGAATATGAAAGGATTTCCCTCGTTCCGCCTGATTGACCCGNCAGGTAAGATTATCCACAGCGATCCTCCCCGGCCGGAAAACACCGGCATCATCGACTTTCTGAAGGTACAGATCAAATAATTGNCCTACATCACGACATCAATCCTCCGAATAATGGCGGAGGACACGTCGGTANGAGTTGAAGATTTTTGACTTGGATACGAAGCCGACATATTTTCCATTGTCCACNACCGGCAGATTCCATGCGCCGGTGTCNTCAAAAGCATTCATCACGCTCTCCATGCTCTGGCCGACATCAATCACAGCCGGAGGAAGTGACATAAACTGATTGACATACATTCGCTTGTAGAGATCGGGGCGGAACATGATATTGCGTATCTCGTCCAATAGCACCACTCCGAGCAATGCTCCATGTGCGTCAATCACGGGGAAAAGATTGCGCGACGAACGAGAAATGGCATTGACCATGTCCTTAAGGTTCATCTCAGGCTGAACCGACACGAAGTCGGTCTCAATCACATTGTTTATTTTAAGAAGAGTCAGGACAGCCTTATCCTTATGGTGGGTTATTAGCTTGCCTTCNTGAGCGAGACGCATGGTGTAGATACTGTAAGGCTCGAAAAACTTAATCGTGCCGTAGGATATTGCGGAGACTATCAGGAGTGGCAGAAAGAGGTCGTAGCCACCGGTGAGTTCCGCCGTGAGGAAGATGCCCATCAGTGGTGCGTGCATGACACCTGACATGACACCCGCCATACCCATCAGCGCAAAATTCTTTGTCGAGAGGTCGAAATCAAAGACAGTGTTTATGAAATAGGCAAAAAAGAAGCCGGCCATACACCCGACATAGAGCGAGGGTGCAAATGTGCCACCACAACCACCTCCTCCGTTTGTGGAGGCCGTAGCAAACGATTTGAACAGAACCAGCGCGGCAATGAATCCGAGAATCCACCACACGGATCCCCTGTCCTTATAGAAAATTGAACTGTTGACAATCGACTCGGGATTNCCGTTNAGCAGCGAAGTAATCGATGTGTAGCCTTCNCCATAGAGGGGTGGGAAAAGNAATACGAGAAGGGCNACTATCGAACCGCCGACGATGATTTTCTTCCATGGTTTGGCAAGACGGCGGAACATACCCTCCATCATGTTCATTGACCGTGTGAAATAGAGCGAAACAAAGCCGAGAAACAGACCGAGCAAAATCACGAAGGGTATTCTCTCCGTTACAAACGGCTCACTCTGCACAAAAAAGAATTCCACGTCATAACCCGTAAAGACGTATGCCACGGTAGCGGCGGTAATCGATGCGATGAGCAGAGGCATTACGGACACCGTCGTGAGATCAAGCATCAGCACTTCAAGTGTGAAAAGCATACCTGCTATTGGGGCTTTGAAGATACCTGCGATACCTGCGGCAGCACCGCAACCAACAAGAATCATCAGGATACGCGGCGACATACGGAACACNCGCCCGAGATTGGANCCTATNGCAGCCCCGGTATAGACAATCGGACCCTCGGCTCCGACCGACCCACCGAAACCGATGGTAATCGAACTGGCAATGACCGATGTGTACATATTATGCTTTTTGAGGCGCGATTTGTTCTGGGAGATGGCNTATAGTACGCGNGTCACACCATGGGAAATATTGTCGCGCACTATGTATTTGACATAAAGCACNGTCAGCAGAATACCGATGAGGGGATAGATAAGGTAGAGGAAACTCCCCTCGTCAATGTTGATGCGCGATGTAAGTGTCGAACTTATCAGATGGATGAGTGTCTTCAGCACAAGTGCGGCTACNCCGGCAAAGATNCCGACTATNAGCGCGAGTATGATCACAAAGGTCTTCTCCTTTATGTGACGCTCACGCCACACGAGGAGCGCCATGAATGCGTTATGGCAGTTATGCCCTATATTGTCAAGTACACTAATCATAGACAAAGACAGAAATAATTCCTTCCGCCGCTCACTTTCCCTCACCTCTGAATATGGTGCGGACGGTGTAGAACAACACCTTCAAATCAAGCGAAACGGATATGTTTTGAATGTAAAGTAAATCATATTTGAGGCGGACTATCATATCGTCGACATTCGACGCATAGCCGAACTTCACCATTCCGAGAGATGTAAGTCCGGGTCTNACCTGATGNAGCAGNGCACAGTGAGGCGCACGTTCACGGAGCTGCCTCANGTAAAATTCCCTCTCAGGACGGGGNCCTACAAGCGACATATCACCGCAAAGGACATTCCAGAGGTTNGGAAGTTCGTCAAGACGNTACTTACGCATNATGCGCCCTATGGGAGTGATGCGTGGATCATCGTCGGTCGAAAGCGAGGGTCCNTCCGCTTCCGCATCGGCTCGCATAGTCCGGAGTTTATGAATCCTGAAAGGCTTGCGGTGAAACCCTATCCTCTCCTGTGAATANATNACCGGACCCGGTGAGGTCAGCTTGACAACCAGTCCNAGCAATCCTATCANNGGGCTGACGATAATAAGTCCGAGAGAAGCGAAAAGCACATCGCTCGCACGCTTCATGGAAATNACGGAATCGGAAAGGGATGAACGGGAGATGTCGACGAGNGGTTCGGAAAGAAGATTGTCATACGGCACCTTGGACACCATCACCATNTAGTCATCGGGGCTGACATATATGGGACAGTCAAGGAGATANAGNGCTCCGAGTACACGGAGACTGAGATTAATCTCNCCGGAAGGGATGGCAAGTACAAACGCACTCGCACCGGCTTTGCGAAGTTCGTCGCCCAACCGCCGCGGCCCCAGTGCATCCTCCCCGCTGTTTCCGTCAATCCCCTCCCCGCTCANGCGCAGAATCCCGCTGACGTGCTTATTNCTTCGGCTGACGACACGCCCGACAGCCTCGACATCNTTGTCGCCGACAGTAATCACNACTACATTCTCNCAGCGCAATGACCGATGGCGCACNATGAACCATGATGTCACGACAAGACGTGTCAGGTAGACAGGCAAAAACAGACAACCGAAGAAGACGAGCAGGACTTCATAGTTCATCACACGCTCNGGCAACACATCGTTGAGCAGNACAACCATGAAGAAGGCGAAAGCCCCGAGCGCACAACTGATGAGAGTCATCAGAAATTCCGANACCCTCGATTTGTTTGTGACATTGACATAGTAGCCCGAAAGATAGTACAATCCCAGCATGAACACNGGATATATGGCAAGCGTCAGTTTAAGTCCGGGNGAGTGGAAAAAGTCGGTCATACCGACGTAGTGCAGACGTATGTCGGAGACCATCAGAAAGCGCAAAGANGTGAAGACCATCACNCCGACAAGGGTCGAGAGATAGTCAGCAAGAATATATGTGATGCGCATGGTCCGTTGTTTCATCTGCAAAATCAGGATAAGAGGTATTACGGNCGCAGAACGGTGACAGTCCCGTCGGAGTTTATTTTCACGATACGCGAAGGAAGTGAGCGCGAAAGATCGCCGCGCCGCGACTCCATCACATAATCCATCCTCTCAATTATATCCATTTCAATCTCGGAGNACAGTGCTGCGGCTGGATTACCGCTGATATTTGCCGACGTTGAGACTATGGGNCGCCCAAAGGCACGGCAAAGAGCNGCCGAGACCTTTTCGGTCGTGACTCTCATNCCGACAGTTCCGTCACCCCCAAGCAGTTCAGGCGCAAGATTACGTCCCCCGGGATAGACCACCGTCAAAGGACGGTCAGACTGTGCGATCATGTCTGCTGCCAGATGCGACGGAACAGAAGTNAAACGCNCGATGTCGGCGACATCCGCCACAAGGGTTATCATGGCCTTGGAATCGGCNCGGCGTTTGATTTCAAACACGCGGCGGACGGCTTCCGGGTTGGTTGCATCACAACCTATCCCCCACACCGTATCGGTCGGATAAAGGATTACGCCGCCACGTTNCANCGCGGCCACAGCTCTCTNAATATCTTGTTCAAGTGTCATCTGTGGAATCAATGACTGATTTATTTCTGCAAATTTAATTTATTTACCCAATTAATCAAAATACATTTCAAGCTATTTGANACATATAATAAAACTTTTCCTCTACCGNCTATCCCCCNCCTGACTTGGCNGCGCAACCGCCGGATGGAGGCCAACACACCGTTCACCAATANACTCCATTGTTGAATATTATATCAAAATGCAATACNAATATCAATTTTAATAGCATTTTGCTTGTGATTGTAATTAAAACTCTTTACCTTTGCCAAAGAAATTTACGNTTTACATTTNATTTTACAAAATAATTCATTCAATCATGCCGCTAATCCTACCCAAGAAATATCACCGCAAGCTCCTTCCCGAAACTACCGAAGTAGCAATCAAAATGGTCAAGGATGCNTTCCAGACCACACTCGCCCGCGAACTGAAACTACGCCGAGTGACNGCCCCNCTTTTCCTCCTTACAGGCACAGGACTCAACGACAANCTCAACGGTGTCGAACAGGCCGTCTCGTTCACCATTGACGCGATGGGAGGTAAGACAGCAGAAGTGGTCCACTCACTTGCCAAATGGAAGCGCTACAAGCTCGGTGCATACGACATTGCTCCCGGCTATGGCCTCTACACCGATATGAACGCCATCCGTACATTCGAGGATCTGGATAATATCCATTCGCTCTACGTTGACCAGTGGGACTGGGAAAAAAGTATCCGCAAGGAGGACCGNACNCTTGCCTATCTTAAAGACACCGTCCGTACCATCTACCGCACACTTCTGCAAGTTGAGCAGATGGTGTTCGAGCGTTTCCCCCACATNACCCCGGTGCTTCCTCCTGAAATCACTTTCATTCACGCTGAAGAGCTCGCCAAGCAATATCCCGACAAGACCCCGCGCGAACGCGAGGCGATAGCNGCAAAGGAGCATGGTGCCATCTTTATTATAGGTATCGGCGCACCCATTGACGGAGGCGAACCACACGACGGCCGTTCACCTGACTACGACGACTGGATTTCGCTCAACGAGGAGGGGTATCACGGACTCAACGGCGACATCATACTATGGAATCCAGTGCTTGAAATTCCATTTGAGATTTCGTCGATGGGCATACGCGTAAGTCCCGAATCGCTCGTCGAACAGCTTGAAATCCGAGGCTGTCAGGAGCGTGCCGAACTCCCCTTCCACCGTCTGCTGCTTGACAACAAGCTCCCCTATTCAATNGGCGGAGGCATCGGACAGAGTCGCCTGTGTATGTTNCTCCTCCACAAAGCCCACATCGGCGAGGTTCAGGCTTCGATATGGCCTGAGGAGCANATCAGGCAGTGTGCCGAAGCCGGAATAGAACTACTTTAAAAAAACTTAAATAAAAAGCTGTTTCCATTTCAATATACGAAAGAAATCCCTTTAGTCATAAATCAAGCCTTTATTTAAAGATAATCGAACATTCCGCACACACACTACTGCAATCCTCCGCTCATTCTCNTTCTCTCCTCTTTTTTTTATTATATCCCGGAACTCTCCTCGCCATCCTTCGCTGAAGTTTCCACATAGTGTTTAATCCAAGGTTTTATAAATGCAGTAGATTATGGNAGTACGATAAAGAATNTGCTGCTTCTGTCGGATTTCTGCCGAATCTGACGTGCTGACATGACGTGTCAGTAAAAATGTCAGATATTNCCNATACTCAAAAATTTGATAAAAAGAGAGTTATAATTTNCTCAACATTTTTGGCACAAAATTTGTTACTTTATTGAGCGTCGGAACAAGGAGCTCCCGGAAATAACACTCNGTGACTCCACTACCCCNGATTCCGACGACACAGTTAACAACAATATTAAAAACATAAAATAAATTTACTCATTATGGGAAAAATTATCGGTATTGACCTTGGAACCACAAATTCATGCGTTTCAGTCCTCGAAGGCAACGANCCTGTTGTTATTCCTAACAGCGAAGGTCGTAACACAACTCCTTCAATTGTAGCATTTGTTGATGGCGGTGAGCGTAAAGTCGGTGACCCCGCAAAACGTCAGGCCATCACCAATCCTAAACGTACCATCAACTCAATCAAGCGTTTCATGGGTGAGACCTATGATCAGGTTGAGAAAGAAATCGAGCGNGTACCTTACAAAGTGGTACGCAGCGACAACAATACACCCCGTGTCGACATCGACGGCCGTGAATATACTCCGCAGGAAATCTCNGCTATGATTCTTCAGAAGATGAAGAAGACNGCAGAAGACTACCTCGGACAGAGCGTGACCGAAGCTGTCATCACCGTACCTGCCTACTTCAACGACTCTCAGCGTCAGGCAACCAAGGAAGCCGGCGAGATTGCAGGTCTTACTGTAAAGCGTATCGTCAACGAGCCTACCGCAGCAGCGCTTGCCTACGGTCTTGACAAGTCCGACAAGGATCAGAAGATCGCCGTGTTTGACCTCGGTGGCGGTACATTCGATATTTCAATCCTTGAGCTTGGCGACGGCGTGTTTGAAGTCAAGTCAACCAATGGTGATACCCACCTCGGTGGTGACGATTTCGACCATGTCATCATCGATTGGCTTGCCAATGAATTCGAGAAAGAGGAAGGCATTGACCTCCGCAAGGATGCAATGGCTCTCCAGCGTCTTAAAGAGGCAGCGGAGAAGGCTAAGATTGAACTTTCGTCGACCACTTCGACCGAAATCAACCTCCCCTACATCACTGCTACCGCAACAGGTCCTAAGCACCTTGTCAAGACTCTCACCCGAGCTCAGTTCGAGCAGCTTGCCGACAAACTCATTCAGGCTACAATCAAGCCCTGTGAGCAGGCTCTCAAGGATGCAGGTATGACTCCTAAGGATATTGACGAAGTGATCCTCGTCGGTGGTTCTACCCGTATCCCTGCCATCCAGCAGGTTGTCGAGAAGTTCTTCGGCAAGGCTCCCTCAAAGGGTGTCAACCCTGACGAAGTTGTTGCAGTCGGTGCAGCTATTCAGGGCGGTGTCCTCTCAGGCGACGTGAAGGACGTACTTCTTCTTGACGTTGTGCCTCTGTCAATCGGTATCGAGACCCTCGGCGGCGTGATGACCAAGATGATTGAAGCCAACACCACTATTCCTACCCGTAAGAGCGAGACCTTCTCGACCGCTGCTGACAATCAGCCCTCAGTTGAGATCCACGTTCTTCAGGGTGAGCGCCCGATGGCCAAGGATGACAAGACCCTCGGTAAGTTCCACCTCGACGGTATTGCCCCCGCACCCCGTGGCATACCTCAGATTGAAGTCACTTTCGAAGTCGATGCCAACGGTATCCTCAACGTATCCGCAAAGGACAAGGCAACCGGCAAAGAACAGAGCATCCGTATCGAGGCTTCAAGCGGTCTGACCGACGCCGAAATCGAGCGTATGAAGAAGGAAGCCGAGGCCAATGCAGCAGCCGACGCTAAGGAAAAGGAAAAGATTGACAAGCTCAATCATGCCGACACTGTCATCTTCCAGACCGAGAAGCAGCTCAGCGAGCTTGGCGACAAGATTCCTGCTGACAAGAAGGCTCAGATCGACAATGCCCTCAACAAGCTCAAAGAGGCTCATAAGGCTCAGGACATCGCTGCCATCGACCCGGCAATCAACGAAATTCAGAGCATCTTCGGAGCTATCCAGCAGGAGATTCTCAATGCTCAGCAGGCCGCAGGTGCACAGGCTGGCCCTACCCCCGGTGCATCTCAGGCAGGCAACCCCGGCGAAGGCCACGTCGACGACGTAGAATTCGAGGAAGTGAAATAAAATAGAAACATAATATCCAACGCTCTATCGGATAGAGCATAAACGTCAAATATGGCGTGCAATCATTTTGCTGATTGCACGCCATATTTTTATATAACTCTGCAATCACATCGTATCACCCCAAAACATTTTGACATAGAAAATTATCTTCATCCGTAACAACTGGGAGAATGGTCTGACGAAATTTTTCGTGAAATATGCTCGGCGTAGGAAGTTCACCATCTATATTGTTTCTATCTGAGAGCTGGTTTGATTGACAAGAGAACCAACGGCCTCCCGACGATGGAAAACGAAAACTATTTCAGACCTTACAATGGAAGGCATATAGCGGAAGCTGCCGTAGCTGGGTCTTCTATGATTGTAATTATTGTGGGTAAAGCTAAGACATCCTCCTATCGTTATGGCAGAATATCAGAAAAAAATCACAGCCGATAGGAACTTTCAAGGTATTGAAAATCTAACTGTATCAAATCAGACATCTTACAGAATAAGGAAATCCGGATGCAGAATCTGGGAAAACGCAGATTCTACATCCGGATTAAAATTTTAGACAGCTTATTGTCTGTATTCTATAAACCTCAGTTTCGAGGAAATTTCGGGAGGACTATTTTTTCTTGTAGCCGCACTTCGGGCATACACCGTTTTCATTGAGGGCAATACCGCAGAGGGGGCACCGCTCTATGTCGTTGTGTGTATCAAATTTCATCGAGGCGGCATTAACTCCACTGGTGAACTTGATTTTGGCGATATTGAGCTTATCTTTGAGAAGATCATAGACTATTTTTATCATGCCCTCGACCGTCATTGTCTCTTTCGTCACGACAAGGCGTGCATCGGGGTAAGCTGTTGCAAGCTCGGTCTTGAAGGCTACTCCCTTCATCGTATTCTGGGGATGACCGTTAAGTATGCCCTGCTTCTCATACACTCCAAGAATGGCAGGGAGCAGAGGGTCATCTTCACGAAGGACGAGTGCGTGGTCAAAATTCTGTAAGACATCCCAAGCGGTCTTCCTTATCTCGTTGCAGGGAAAAACCATGTTTACACCTTCATTTACGGTATCTTCCACTTCGATGGTCATAATTCCTGTGTGGCCGTGAAGGTACTGTGCCTCACCCTTGAATCCGTAGAAACGGTGGGCATACTGAAGATC
>JAAVCM010000023.1 GCA_014802345.1 Bacteroides sp. | reverse complement strand
TTGACATCCTCAATGGTTGTCGACCAGTCTGTGACAAACCGCACAATTGATTCTTTTTCTCCTCGTGGTCCCCACAATTCAAAACCTACATTTTCCTTCAGCCGATCAATGACATGATTAGGTAAGATGAAAAATTGCTGATTAGTGGGTGAGTCGATAAGACTCCTATAACCTTTCTTGCGAAACCCCTCCTTAATCATCATGGCGAGTTCATCGGCATGATGTCCTATACGGTAATATAGACCGTCGCTGAATAATGTCAAAAACTGAATAGCGGTCAGACGCCCTTTGGCAAGAAGTGCCCCGTGGAGCTTCATTATTGACATAAAACGTGGTAGCAAATCACGGTTACGCGCTACGACGGCCTCACCAAACAATGCCCCACATTTTGTACCACCGATATAGAAAACATCTGACAGTGAGGCTATATCAGAGAGTGTCACATCGGTGCCTTTTGCTGCAAGACCATACGCAAGTCGGGCACCATCGATAAACAACGGTATGTTAAACCGCTTGCATACATTAGAAATATCTTCCAGTTCTTGACGTGAATAGAGTGTTCCAAGTTCGGTGGGATGGGAAATATACACCATTGATGGTCTTACCATGTGCTCGTTGGTTTCATCGCTGTAAAAATCTTCAAGGTAACTTGTAACGGCTTTTGCTGTCAATTTACCGCAGTTTCCGTTTAGTGCTATGACCTTATGACCGTCAGCTTCTATTGCACCTGCTTCGTGGACGTTAATATGGGCCGTGTCGCAACACAGCACACCGTCATTACGGGATAGCAGGCGGTCAATAACAATTTTATTAGCTTGCGTTCCTCCCTGGAGGAAAAACACAGCTCCATCTTCGAGTCCGCAAGCTTTCAGAATAATCTCACGGGCTTGAGTCGTGTAAGAGTCAAAACCATATCCCACACTCTTCACAAGATTAGTATCGCATAATGACTTGAGCACATCGGGATGCGCCCCCGCCATATAATCACAGTTNAAANAGGTAGTCATGCTTTTTTTACGCAAAGNTAGTAATAAATCTGATATTTATGGATTAAATATACTTACAAGATTGTGGCTAACTCANTCACCGGATATTAGGATGTATGNGGATAAAAAANATAACTTTGCATTTGAAATTATTACGGAGATGAATGTGAGCCAGATAGCCGCCACATTGGGCTTTGACACTGCCAATTATTTCATCCGTCTATTCAAGAAGCATACCGGCTTCACTCNAANGAATTATCGGGNTAGAGAGCNCTGAAAGCCATGTTGAGGCGNGGGATCGGGTTGGCAAAATGGTTGCCGGGAACGCTCTCGAATTTAACTTTCACCCCGGCNGCCTTTAGCAGNGATAATATGGCATCAGTATCTACCCCTACGGAGGTAAAAGCCTTAACGTTTGATTTCGATTCCTGATCGCCGAGAAGGAAAAAGCCCATGCCTGCTTTGTGTGGTATANGGGTTGTTTTCATCCAGTCAATAAAGCCTTCATACCAGAAGGAGCCAGACAGCGAGGCAATNCTTTTGAAAGTGTCACAAATCATCCATTGCCATAGAGCAAAGAGCCCCGACATTGACACTCCTACAAGATTCCGCTCCACGTTGCTGCACATCTGTAAGGACGTTTCAATCTGAGGGATAACTTTGGTCTGCAAGAGTCGGAGAAACTCCGGAGATTCGCCTTCGAAATCCGGTTCGCCCTTAGGCACACCCGGAGCTGGCCAAGGACTGAACACATTCTGCCAGTCCATTCCGGTGATAGCCACAATGGTAACACCATATTTTTCAGCCGCCTGTTCAATCCAATCGCAGAGTTTATCAAGGGGATAGAGTATGTAGGCTATTTTATTTTTACTTACTATTGAGCTGCAAAGACAGCTCAGATTGTCAATAGTTATTTTCTGTGTCATAATATTTCATCATATCAGGCATATTGCGGAAGCCGAGTATTGAGTAAACCGACCTGCCGTCTGCCGTTCATGTAATCAATGCGTTCAAGTGTACAGGGTATTGACAGAACTTAGGGTGGGCTAACCCTAAGATAATCAGNTATAAAAAAGAGAAAGTCAGTTAACCCTTAGTGTACNGGATAAACTGACTTTCATCATCTTNGAGGTTCCTAGCAGATTCGAACTGCTGTAAACGGTTTTGCAGACCGGCGCCTAACCACTCGGCCAAGGAACCATATCGTNGTTTTTACAGGTGCAAAGTTATGACTTTATTTTGAATCTGCCAAATCTTTCATAGATTTTTTTGTNTAAGATTTTATCAATTCATAAATTTTGTTTAAATTTGCTTTGTAAATAAGGATATTAACCAATCNTTATACCAATGAAAAAATCATTATTTTTTATCGGGGCTGCTTTTGCACTTGCCTTCCCGGTGTTTGCGGATGCTCCCGCAGGCGGAATCTCGGCATCGGATATTGCCAATTTCCGTAATGCCTACGAGAAAACCCCTGCAAACAAGGCTATCCACAATGCTATTGCCAACAACGACATCAATGCGCTTGCTGTCAATCATGCCAACAAGAATAATTTCGATACCAGCTTCTCACACCGTGTGAAAAGCAAGGGTATCACCAATCAACGNTCATCGGGTCGTTGCTGGNTGTTCACGGGTCTTAACGTTTTNCGCGCGCAGATGATGCGTGACCACGATCTGCCNATGCTCGAACTCTCGCAGAGCTACAATTTTTTCTGGGATCAGCTTGAAAAGTCAAATCTTTTCCTGCAAGGTATCATTGACACNGCTTCGCTTCCCGANGATGACCGCAAAGTGGACTGGCTGTTTGCCAATCCCCTCAGCGACGGTGGTCAGTACACAGGAATTGCCGACAATCTTATGAAATATGGTGTGGTGCCTATCGAGGTAATGGGTGAGTCGCAGAGCAGCAAGTCAACCGCCACGATGCGCCGCCTTCTCGGNTTGCGTCTGCGTGAGGATGGTCTCGAACTCCGCCGTCTTGCAGCCAAGGGTGCTACTCCCGCCGAGCTNGAAACCCGCAAGAAAGAGATGCTCTCAAATGTCTACCGCATACTTGCGCTGAATCTCGGTGAACCCCCGACTGAGTTNACTTGGACGCGCCGCGACAAGGACGGTAAGGCTGTAAGCACCGAGACATATACACCCCAGTCGTTCTACAAGACTTTTGCCGGAAACGATCTGAAGAATGACTATGTGATGGTCATGAACGATCCTACCCGTGAATATTACAAGCTGTATGAAATCGAGTATGACCGTCANGGATATGATGGCTACAACTGGACATACGTCAATCTCCCCATCGAGGACATCAAGAAAATGGCAGTCGCTTCAATCAAGGATGACAATGCCATGTATTTCTCCTGTGATGTAGGCAAGTTTATCGACCGTGAGCGTGGTATCCTTGANATAGACAANTTTGACTATGACTCTCTTTTCGGAACCACATTNGGAATGGATAAGGCTGACCGTATCCGCACTCATTCGTCGGCGTCCTCNCATGCGATGACCCTTGTGGCTGTTGACCTTGATGAAAACGAGACACCCAAGAAATGGATGGTGGAAAACAGTTGGGGTAATGGAGCCAATGATGGTCACCTNATAATGACTGACAAATGGTTCGACGAATATATGTTCCGTCTTGTGGTNAATAAGAAGTACATCACTCCTAAGGTTAAGGAGGTTCTCAAACAGAATCCGACCCTCCTCCCGCCGTGGGATCCCATGTTTGCCGAAGAAGAATAATACTCTTCATCAATAAAAAAAGTAAACAGAAAATAAATACCTTTCGGGCTAAGTCCGAAAGGTATTTATTTTACCTATGAGCTAATATAATTAAGGTAATATTATAATTAGGTATTACCTCTTATATAGATATGATGTCAATGAGACTGCTTTTTCTTAATCTTCAGAAGGTCAAAGCCGTTGCCGTAGACACTTCTGACGGTCGATGATGTGACATAGGCNGTTGGGTCNACTTCGTAAGCAATGCGCATAATATCGTAGACGTTTCCTTCACGACACCACACGAGAAGCATTTTCTTTTCGTTGCCGGTCCAGTAGCCCTGCGCATCCCAGACTGTGGCTCCGCGTCCGGTTTCATGGGTTATCCGATAAGCCATTTCATTCCATTTTTCCGAGAGGATGATAAACTGGATTGTCTGCCTTCCTTGGGCGATATATTTGTCGGCGAGAACTGAATAAATGACGATACACAGAAGTCCGAAGATTATGGTCTGTGTGCGTGCCTGCACGCGTGCCTCCATATCACCGTCAAAAGGTAGGAAAAACGACAGGGCNACGATGCTGATATCAATTATCATCATCACGCGTCCCATGCTGACATTACTGACCTTCTCCATTATCGCTGCCACGATGTCGGTGCCNCCCGTAGTGCCGTGATGACTGTAATAGATTCCTATTCCAAGTCCCAGAAGGACACCTCCGAGCATNACGCTCATGGGCGTACTGGTGACAATCGGCGGATGTGAGGTGAAATATCCTTCGACTGAACCAATCAGNAGTGAGAGCAGGGTNGTCCCGAATATNGTGCGCAACACGAAGGTCNTNCCGAGATACTTGTANCCACATATCAGCAACAGGATATTGGTGCCGTACATCACGACGGCTATCGGAAGCAGGCCGCCGGATGCGTAATAAATAAGGGTGCTGAAACCCGCCATCCCGCCGATGACTATGTGATGGGGGAGAATAAAAACCGTGAAGCCAATNGCATAGATGACTATACCGATGACTATGGCAGCCCAGTCGCGGAGATTATTGCCGAAAGTGGAGCGGCCGCCGATTGCAGGTTCGGGGACAGATGTTGTCATGGTGTGATAGAATGTGATAGAAATGGTAAAAAAGGACCGAAAAGATGGAGAATTTTAAGGTTAACGCGGAGCGGTAGGGACGGTTCCGCTATTCTGACGGCAAATTTACTGCAATATTTTTGTTTGGCAAAATAGCAATACGAAGCATTTCTTGAAGAAATTTAACAGGTGTATTTTGAACTATGCTGCCACGGTAGTGTTTTTATGATATAACACAAACAAAAAAACACCAGAACTATGATTTATACACTTCCCGATTTACCCTACGCCAACGATGCACTGGCACCGGTCATCTCCAAGGAGACCGTCGACTATCATTATGGAAAGCATGAGCGTACATATATCGACAATCTCAACCGTCTCATCAAGGATACAAAATATGAGGATATGGAGCTTGAGGAAATCATAACTTCATCGTCTGGTCCGCTTTTCAACAACGCGTCGCAGGCTTGGAACCATATCTTCTACTTCTTCACTTTCTCNCCCGACGGAAGCCATGAGCCNGAAGGTCATCTCCGTAAGGCTATCGACGAGCAGTTCGGTTCGTTTGATAAGTTCAAGGAAGAGTTTGAAAACGCCGGAGCTTCAATTTTCGGCTCAGGATGGGTATGGTTGTCGAAGGACAAGGACGGCAAGCTGTTCATAACTCAGGCCTCGAATGCCGGNAATCCTCTTTGCGAGGGTCTCATCCCTCTGCTGGTTTTCGATGTATGGGAACACGCNTACTATCTCGACTACCGCAACCGNCGTCTTGACGCNCTCAAAGAATTGTGGAAGATCGTTGACTGGGATGTCGTATCAAGTCGTTATCTCTGATACAACGAATCTTATTAATAATACTGATAATTAAAGAATTAATATAGACTATAGCACTAAGCATAATGTGATGAATGGAGAGAGAGGCAGTCGTGAGACCCCCTCTCTTTTTTCATGTNCTGCCGTGAANTAGANCTNTCNGGACGGTCCGTCAGGATGCTTTATGAGGCAGTAAAGTCCATCAGTTGCCTGCGGTGGNTATTATGACCTTCGACAAATCGAAATAACGGTTGGCCATNTCAGCAAGGATGTCAGGCGAGAGCTTGCGTGCGAGTGACTCCTGAAGTTCAAAATAATCAGCCGGTGTATCGGCAAAAATATGTGTCTGGACATAATCCATGCGGCTGAACGGCGTGTCGAGAGTGGTAGCGAGATTTGAGAGAAGGAATTTTGATAGACGTTTGATTTCATCCTCCGTATATGTACTGACATCCTTCATNGCTTCAATCTCTTTATATATCAGACGTATGACTTCCTCCTTGGTCGAGCCGTCGGTCTGGGTAGAGATGGTGATGAAGCTGCGGGTTGAATANCCNATAAGCACNGCCGATATNCCGTAAGTCAGCCCCTTGTCTTCACGGATATTAAGCATNAGACGGCTGCCGAAATACCCTCCAAGAGCTGTGACTGCCGCACGGAGTGGCACGAAATCTTCACTCTGNCTTCCGACGGCGGGTATCATAAGTTTNACTGCGCTCTGCCGCGCATGGTCGATGANGATGTCCTTACGCATNANCCCTTCATACTTCTCCGGGAAAGTAAGTTTGCGAAGTTCCGGGCCGTTATTGCGGGGGAATCTGGAGAAAATCATATCGACGGTCCTGACCATTTTTTCCGTGATGTTGCCGGCAAAAAATATGTGGGTGTTTGAGGGGTCGAGGCGTGAATAGTGGAAATCAGAAAGTTCATCCGGAGTGAATGAACGAAGTTCCTCAGAGTTCTCAGTCCNAGAAAGAGGATTGTCTTCGCCATACGCCATCGGACGCAAGGTTTTATCGGCGAGGAATGTCACTTTTTCGTGTTCGATGTCAAGGCGTGCCGCCTGACGTTGCAGCAGCCGGGAGGTGGCGGCGGCTGGAAATGTCGGACACATAATCATGTCGGCAAGCACCGGCAGGAGGTCGGCAAATTTGTCNTTAAGGCTCGACAGTATAATTGAGGAGTAGTGNGTCGAGACNGAGGTGTTGACCCATGCACCGTTATATTCGAGTATGTTGGCAATNTCTTCNCCGGTCATCCTTTTCGTTCCTTCCATGAGCATCATGGCTGCACAGGCAGCCATACCGGGTTTGGGCGATTCGGCCTCGCCAGCAGGTAAAGCGACCGTCAGACGGCTGACCTCGATTTCACTTCCGCTTTCGATGTGGATATGGATTCCGTTNGGCAGGACGTGTGTTGAAGCAGGTGTGAGGACGAGAGGTCCGAAATTGTAGACTTTGGGAGCTATGTTGCGGTTCATTAGGATTGGAGATACTGAATAGGATGGGTATGGATATAAATAAAAATATGTATAGACCTGTCGTAGTCTCAGGGTTTCATTATGGAATCAATCTTTTGCTCTATGATTGAATTGAGGACAGAGTTACGCGCTTCTTCNGTCGTAGGTTCAGATTTTGACTGCCCTGACTGGACTGTCTTCACNGGGGTTGTNTTCACGGGNNTTGNCTTTACNGGNGTTGNCTTTACCGGAGTTGCCTTTACCGGAGNTGCCTTTACCGGAGTTGCCTTTACNGGAGTTGTTTTCACCGGGGTTGTTTTCACCGGGGTTGTTTTCACGGACGTGGTTACTGGTTTCTTATCTGTGACGGAGGTGGGNGGGGTNNACTNGGTGGTNGCAGTCTCGACCGGTGNCACGGCTTTCACTATGACGGGACCTGCCGGCGCAGTCACCTCGGGACAGGGGTCTACGGGAGGCGTANTTTTTTCGGGATGTGAAATCATCGCGCGATATTTTTCCACCGAACCGGCACCNGCATAGGTATTGACGTAATAATCGGCAGAAAGATCACTCACNACGACTCCGCTTGATGTCGAGGAATGGANCATTTTATTGTCACCGACGTAGATNCCGACGTGTGATATTTTTTTTGATGACCCGGTACGGAAAAACAGAAGGTCGCCCGGCATAAGCTGATTTTTATTAAGCGGAGAGCAGTATTCGGCCTGTTCGCTGGAACTGCGCGGTAGTTTGATGTCGAGAGCGCTTTTGTAGACAGTCACAACGAGTCCTGAGCAGTCCATTCCGTGCTTGTTGTCACCGCCGTATCTGTACGGCGTGCCGATCCAGCGCTTTGCTTCTTCAAGAAGTGCGTGTGACTGTGGAGGGATTGACTTGGGAATTTCAAAATTCCGCGTATCGCGGTGGNTCACTCCTGCCGACCGGGGATAATTGTGTGCGGTGACAGTGTGCTTCGAACTGCCGCATGACACTACCAGCATGGAGGCCATGACAGCAATAATCAGGAATAGGGGAGACTTGTTTGACATGATGTGACAAAATTAGTCAAAAAAAGTGACAGTTGTGTTTTAACAAAACAACATATATNGGTGCTTCCTGCTAAATATATCTTAAATAGCCCGAAAATCCTCTTAATTTATTTTAATCCCGTCTGTCTGCCATGTAACATTGCATAGTTTTTGCCGTCTAATAGACGTAAAGCATGAAAAAAGGAATCTGCATGACGCAGCAATCATTATAAACTCAGTGCTTGACATTCATCAGTTTAATAATTATATTCTCAGATAAGACAAACACAATGAAATTAACTGGAAAACTCATCATGTTGGCTGCCGGTACCGCTGTCCTCAGTTCGGCAGTAACCACAGTCGCTATGAAGCGCGCACTTTTCAACACCAGCGGGGAGGTACAGGACTATACTGAACTTTTTGATCAGGGTGGTGCTGTCGGAGGCCGTCTGACCACAGTCGCCCAGCTTCCTGCAAACCACTCGGATTTCACTACCGCAGCCGAAAGCACAATCAACGGCGTGGTCTCGATAAAAAGTTATGCCACTCCCCGCGGTTACAGTCAGGGTGGCAACGGAGGNGGATTCTTCAATGATCCTTTCCTTGAATACTTCTTCGGCAATCCCGGCGGAGGTAACCGCCGCAGCCAGCCCCGCCAGCAGGAGCAGCAACGTCAGCAGCCCTCAGGTCTCGGCTCAGGTGTCATCATCAGTGCTGACGGTTATATCGTCACCAATAATCATGTCATTGACGATGCCGAGCGTCTTGAAGTGACCCTCAACGACAACCGTACGTTTGACGCTACGGTCATAGGTGCCGATCCNACCACTGACCTCGCACTTATNAAGATTGATGCCGCTGACCTCCCTGTAATCCCTATGGGCGANAGCGAATCACTCAAAGTCGGTGAATGGGTTCTTGCCGTAGGCAATCCCTTCGGCTTCACTTCAACCGTCACTACCGGTATCGTTTCCGCAAAGGGACGTAGNATCGGCGGTCAGAACCACGGACGTATGGGCATCGAATCATANATCCAGACCGATGCCGCTGTCAATCCCGGTAACTCAGGCGGNGCACTCGTCAATCTTGCCGGTGAGCTTATCGGTATCAACACTGCTATTTANAGTCAGACCGGTAATTACGCAGGCTATTCGTTTGCCGTTCCGACCTCAATCGTGAAGAAAGTGATGAGTGACCTCCGTCAGTTCGGGACGGTGCAGCGTGCAGTCCTCGGTATCTCTATCGCTAATCTTGACAATGAGATTGCCAAGGCGAANGANATTACCGCAGTAACTCAGGGTGTGTATATCGACGAGGTGAGCGACCGCAGTTCAGCTAAGGAAGCAGGTCTGCAAAAGAAAGATGTCATCATCAAGATCAATGATACCAATACTGATAATGTAGCACANCTTCAGGAACAGGTCGCCAAGTATCGTCCCGGTGATAAAATCAAGGTGACTTACGTCCGTGACAACAAGACCCATTCCGTAGATGTCACTCTCCGTAATCCTCAGGGCAATATGCAGGTGACTAAGGCCGGCGANATCACTGANCTCGGATGTGCGTTCAAGAAGATGGACGAGGCAGCTCTCCGTCAGCTCGGACTGAGCAACGGCGTGCAGGTGACCGGACTTTCCGACGGCCGTTTCCGCGATTCCGGTGTGAAGGAAGGCTTCATTGTCTACTCCATTAACAACAACCGTGTATCCTCTCCTGACGATGTAGAGAAAATCTACAAGTCAATTATGAAGGGCAACGGTGACGAAAAGGTGATGATTCTGCGCGGCATCTATCCCACAGGTAAGCGTGGNATCTATGCTGTCGACCTTTCCGGNGTGGAATAATCGTAACAATTCAAATCAGTTCTCCTCTCTCAATTCTTGTCCATAGCCCAAGCGGGTGTGTCAGAATCCATAAAGGNCTGACACACCCGCTTTTTTNATACGNCTTTATACGTCGTGGCTAAATCTGGNATAATCAGAGGATAGCGATGACTTCGATTTCGACGAGAACCTGCTTGGGAAGTTCGCGGACAGCTACGGCTGAACGAGCGGGGAAAGGTTCTGTGAAATTCTGTGCGTAAACCTCGTTCATGTCACCGAAAAGNCTCATATCTGCGAGNAATACGGTTGTCTTCACGACGTTCTCAATGCTTGCGCCGGCAGCGGCAAGTATGGCCTTGACATTGGCGAGNGACTGTGCGGTCTGAGCCTTGATACCCTCGGGGACAGTGCCGGTAGCNGGATCAACGGGAATCTGACCTGAGCAATAGAGCATATTGCCAACCTTGATGGCNTGGCTGTAAGGACCGATGGCGCCGGGAGCGGCATTTGTTGAGATAACTTCTTTCATGATNAATTACGGTTAATAGTGTGAAACTGNATTTATTTTAATATGTCTTATTTCGCTTGCNCTGTGAGTGAGAGGTGGATTTCNCCGAGCTGGACATTTGCAGCCTGCTTACGGAAGTCNATATCGAGCTTTTCAATGATGTCAAGTAGTGATTTGAATTCCTCGTCGAAGGTCGGCAAGAAATCATCATCGCCGTGCGACGANAGTATCTCCATCACATAGCCGAGCGTGTAGTGTTCGGGACTGGTCGCCGGTATCAGCGGGAGATCGGTTTCGACGTGCTGTTCCTGTGGGGCAAGTCGGAGTATGAGTTTACAGTCTATGAGAAAATTNACNACGATGGANGTAAGTCTCGGAGGTATATCGAAGCGAGTTGAAAGNCCGGCGACATTGAGCGGTTCCTCCCCGTTTTTGAAGCGCTGGATGATAACCGTAAGGACAGCGATGCATACCTTGCGCCGGTAGGAGCCGGAAATGTTGTCAATCTGATTTTCGTATGAAAAGAAGAAAATATCCTGTGACGAGCGACAGATGAGCGCNCCGGTGAGTGTAATCAGCCATGACAGTTGCATCCATATCAACATCAANGGCAGGAAGGAGAAGCTACCGTAGATGGCGTTGTATTTAGCCACATATATCTGNCCCGAAACAAAAAGCCANTGCAGAATCTGGAAGGCTACACCGGCAATCGTTCCGGTGATGAGTGCGTTNCGGAACTTGACTTGNGTGTTCGGAATCATTATGTAGGCTCCGGCGAAGAACAGACAGCCGAGGAGAATGGAGGCTACATCAAGCAAATCACCTACCACCGGACCTATGAAGTCAAAGGGAAGGAATTTTTGAATCGTATTNGACATGAATATCCGTAGACCGCCCGAACATATCATGAGTATGGGAAGTATGATGCAGATGGCAAGATAGTCAGTCACTTTTCTGGCAAACGGACGGTCAATCTTCACTCCCCAGATGTCATTGAATGATGATTCTACCGAATCAAGCAGTGAAATCAATGTCCATAGAAGGAAGATGATGCCTACACCNACAAATATACCCTCCGAGGCTTGTTCCAGACAGGAATCCACGAATGAAAATGCCATCTCCAAGGCTCGGNGCTGTGAAGGGAAATACTGATATAACTGTGATTGAAGCAGGTTCTGNAACCCGAATCCNCGCCCGATGGCAAACAGGAGTGCGAGTGCAGGGACTATGGCGAGGAGCGTGCGGTAGGTGAGCGCACAAGCTGAGGACTGTAAATCGGTACTCATGAAAGAGCGCACAGTCAGGTTGAGNGTCTTGATGATGTTCACCTTGGCTGTGTCACGCTTGTCTTTCCAGACCCCGACGGAACAATATTCCCAGAGTTTGATGGAGCGTGTCTTGGTCCGGTCGAACCATAGGCTGAATTTGCCGGGTTTCTTTTCTTCTGTCATTCTGTCNGTNCAATTGGTGGGCAGAGGCTCCGGTGGACATGGCATATCCAATGTCGGCTTACCCACAATTTTTTTTATTTCGGTGTGTCTTTTTCTACGAAAGTGCGTGCGGCCTGATTACGCGCTATTTCCACCGCACGTCCGAGCCGCTCTTTTTCGAGTGATGCAAGTTTGAAACGTCGCAGGGTGGTTGAATAGTCATAGAGGAGGGCTATTTCCTGCGCCGTTTTCTCAGGCAGTGGAGTTGAATAGGTAGATGTTCCTACGAATGTAAGGGTGAGCGGTTGATTTGCATGGTCGGCGATGAAACGTCCGACGCTGTCACATTCCACGCCCATGAAAGTGATGACTTCGGCACCCATCGAGCGGTCGTTGCGCTCTCCNTCGTGAGCCACGGTCGCGGTCGCGGCTCTTTCGTCNCCGTTGCTCACCTCGACGGATGTACTTTTGACAGTCTTACCTTTTAGTGACGACATCAGGTAGAAATCACCGTCGGGGCTTACGCGTGCTTGAAGTCCGGTTGTCCCGAAAAACTTTGTCGGCTCGGTGGTAGCTCCGACATAGTAGCCCTCGATGGGATTGCTGACGAATTTAAGCAGACGCTGGAGCGAATCGCCACGCACTGCGAGTACAGCGGCAATCGAATCGGCTTGTTGGAGTTTCAGAATCGTAAGCCCTTCCGTGGCCTTTGTCGANAGATGGAGAGCTTCGCGGCGCACTTCTATTTCATGCGGNTAAGCATTTTTTATTGAATCAGTCAGGGCGATGGCTTCCGTGAAGTTACGGGCTTCGTAGGCTGTCTGTGCGTCTTGAAGTAGGGCAGCCGCCTTCCGGCTGTCGCTGTTACCTCCGCATGATGCTGCGAACAGACTCATTGCGATAGCTGAAAATTTCAGCAGATTAGTTGCTACGTTCGACATCTTTTACACCTTTTACNGTTTTGATTTTCTTGATAAGATTGTTGAGCGAGGAGGTGTCGCTGATGCCCACTGACAGGAAACCCGAGAAAATACCGTCGGAGGANTCAATGGAGATATTGCGCAGCGTCACATCCTTNTCCTTATTTATAATGGACGTTATGTTGGTGACGATTTCAATGTCGTCGTTCCCGACAATCCTGAGCGTGGCGACAAAACGGCTTCCGACCTTNCCTGACCATCGCGTNCGGATNACACGATAAGGATATTTATAGCGTATATGCGCNGCATTCGGGCAGTCAAGCCGATGGATTTTTATGACACCCTCGGCGGAGACGAAACCGAAGACGTCGTCACCGAAAATCGGATTNCAGCATTTCGAGAGNCGATAGTTTATGCCTTTTATATTGTCGCCGATGATGAGTATGTCGTCCGATGTCTTTTCTGCGGAACGCTCGNGACTTTCGGCAAGTTCAAATTCNTCGGCACTGCGTCGCTCGGTCTCCGCACGCTTGTCGGCATTATCTATGAGTTCGTATTGAGTGATGACATCGTTCACGTCAAGCTCCTCGTCGCCGATAGCCTTGTAGAAATCTGTGACGGTCTTGTAGCCCATCTTTTTGATNGTNCGCATGATGGTGCCTTCGTCAATNTCTATCTTGCGGTTCTTGCAGCGCCGTTGCAGCAGNTCCTTCCCGAGTTCCGCCGAGCGGTTTGCACGCTCATTGATGGTCTGACGGATTTTATTGCGGGCTTTGGAGGTGACGACAAACGATAGCCAGTCCTGCTTGGGCATCTGTCCGGGGGCAGTCGTGATTTCTACCGTGTCACCTGAATGGAGTTTATAATTGAGCTTACGGTTACGTCCGTTCACCTTTCCGCCGACACAGGTACATCCGAGTTTCGANTGGATGTTGAACGCGAAGTCAAGGACTGTCGCGCCGAGGGGCAGACGGTAGAGGTCNCCGCGCGGAGTGAAGACGAAGACNTCTTTGTCATAGAGATCCATCTTGAAGTTCTTCATAAGCTCCATCGGTCCGTCGGCCGTTTCAAGAATGTCACGGATNTTGTTCATCCANGTGTCGAGGTCACCCTCGCTCTTGATGCCTTTGTATTTCCAGTGGGCAGCAAGACCTTTTTCGGCCACGAGGTCCATACGCTTGGTGCGTATCTGTACCTCGACCCACTTGTTGTCNGGGCCTTTGACAGTGGTGTGGAGAGATTCNTAGCCGTTNCTCTTGGGAATCGAAAGCCAGTCCTTCATTCGTGCCGGGTTCGGAGTGTACATATCAGCGACGATTGAATAGACATTCCAGCAGTCGGCCTTCTCGCGTTCAAGAGGCACATCNAGGATTACACGGATAGCAAAGAGGTCATAGATACCTGAAAGTTCGACCTGCTGCTTGCGGAGNTTGTTCCAGATGGAGTAGATGGACTTCGTGCGTCCTTTGATTTCATATTTTAGTCCNGTCGCGTCAAGTTTTTCTTTCAGCGGTGCGATAAAGTCAGCGATGTAGGCATCGCGGGCCACTTTTGTCTCGTTGAGTTCTCGCGCAATTTTCGTATATGTCTCCCTTGCGGTGTATTTGAGGGACATATCTTCAAGTTCGCTTTTGATTTTGTAAAGACCGAGACGGTGGGCGAGAGGTGCATAGAGATAATTGGCTTCGAAAGCGGTGTCGGTGACAAACTTCTCGTCNGGNTGATGGTTGATTGCGCGCATAAGGGTCAGACGCTCAACAATCATTATGATAATCACACGTATATCCTCGGCAAATGTCATCAGTAGACGGCGGAAATTGTCGGTCTTGACAACTCCTTGCTTTCCGTAGAGCGTGGAGACTTTCATCAGTCCGTTGACCATACGCTCTATATCCTCGTCCCATTTTGTACGGACGGTATCGAGGGTGAGTATCTCATCGACACACAGGCCGTAGAGCAAGGTCGCAATAATCATATTGCGATCAGGCGAAACCATGTCACATAAAGCGATGGCGGTTTCAAGTGTGTGTGCCACCTTGTTGAATCCGTGGCGATCTATGGTTGACCGGCCGTCGGAATACGCTTCCTTGATTACTTCTTTAAGGGTGGCGAAATCCGACGGGGTTGCTACTTCCCGGCTTTCGGCCATAAGCCGTCGCACGAGGGCGGGTATAGGTGTCCTGCTGGAAGATGGGAATGACATTTCTTTGCTATTGACGGTTTGTTAGTCGCGGCGGTAGATGCAGGCACCGACCGAATTAAGGCGGGTGTCTATATCCTGATAGCCACGGTCGATCTGGTCGATGTTGTCGATGGTCGACACACCCTTGGCACTCATTGCCGCAATAAGCATTGCTATACCGGCACGTATATCGGGGGAGTGCATCTTGTTGGCACGCAGCGGCTGTCTGTGGTCAAGACCGATGACCACCGCACGGTGAGGATCACAGAGCATTATCTGTGCGCCCATGTCAATGAGATGGTCGACAAAGAAGAGGCGGCTTTCGAACATCTTCTGATGGATCAGCACACTTCCCTTACACTGTGTCGCTGTCACGAGCATGACCGAGAGTAAGTCAGGAGTCAGACCGGGCCACGGAGCATCGGCAATGGTCGGAATCGAACCGTCGAGGTTGGTTTCGATTTCATAATGCTCCTGCGAGGGGATATAGATGTCGTCGCCACGGCGTTCGAGATTGATTCCGAGTCTGCGGAAAGAGTCCGGGATGATACCGAGATTGTCATAGCTGACATCCTTGATTGTAAGTTCGCTCTGGGTGATGGCGGCCATGCCGATGAAGCTGCCGACCTCAATCATGTCGGGGAGAATGGTATGGTCGGCACCTGTCAGCTTTTCTACGCCCGTGATTCGGAGCAGATTGGAGCCTATTCCTTCTATGGTGGCGCCCATCCCGACAAGCATCTTGCAGAGTTGCTGAATGTATGGCTCACAGGCGGCATTATATATGGTAGTGGTGCCTTCGGCAAGCACGGCAGCCATGATGATGTTGGCAGTACCTGTCACTGACGCCTCGTCAAGAAGCATATAGCACCCTTTGAGACCCTTGACCGACACAAGATAGTAAGCCTGACGCTCCTCGTTGTAGGCAATCATTGCCCCGAGTTTAGAGAGGCCGGTGATATGTGTGTCGACACGCCTGCGGCCTATTTTGTCACCTCCCGGCTTTGCGAAATATGCCTGTCCGAGACGGGCGAGCAGAGGACCGACCACAAGCACCGAGCCGCGCAACGATGCACAGCGCGACACGAAATCTGCGCTCGAGATATATTCCTCGTCAAGATCGTCGGCCTGAAAACGATAGGTGTCGTCGCTGAGTTTCTCTACCTTGACGCGCATGGCTTTGAGAAGATTGATGAGATTGACGACGTCGAGAATATTAGGCACATTGTGGATCGTGACCGGATCTGATGTGAGAAGTGTGGCGCAGATTACTTCAAGCGCTTCGTTTTTGGCTCCTTGGGGGCTTATACTTCCGCTAAGCCTGTGGCCGCCTTCAATAATATAAGTGCTCATGTCGGGAGTGTGAGATTGTTAGTGTTGAAACAGAATTGGGGTATATAAAGTCTGAATGTCTCGGAAGTCAAATATGTTCAACTTCCGGCGAAAGTGTGATGCCGAATCGTTGGCGCACAGAGTCGATGATTTTCTTTTCAAGATTGACAACTTCGTCAGGAGATGCCTTACGGTAGGGATTGACTATGACAAGTGGCTGGAGATGCCAGACAGCCACGTTACCCTCCTCGTAACCTTTCCAGCCGCAGCGGTCAATCATCCATGCGGCAGGGATTTTATAGCCGGCCGCAGTTTTGTAGTGCGGGACTTCAATTCCTTCCTCCTGTTGACGTATGCGTTCGAAATGCTCTTCTGTGACTACCGGATTTTTGAAGAAACTTCCTGCACTCGGCACCTTTGCCGGGTCGGGAAGTTTGGAGGCACGGGTTGCAATGACGGCCTCGCGGATGTCGTGAGGAGTAAGGGTAGCGGTATCCCTGTCGCCGAACATTGTTTTGAGTGCGGGGTAGGTGAGTGTCGGCGACACCTCCGGCCGCAGGGCATAGTCGACAGCGTGAATGATGTAGCGGCCTTTGAAATTAGGTTTCTTGAAAATTGAGTCGCGGTATCCGTAGCGGCACTTTTCATTGGAAAAGGTCACAAATTCACGGTCCACTTCGTCAAAAGCATGGACAGCGACGATAACGTCGCAGGCTTCGGTGCCGTATGCTCCGACATTCTGCACGGCCGATGCCCCGACTTCACCCGGGATGCCGGAAAGGTTTTCCACGCCCCAGAGCTGACGGTCACAGGCCCATTTGATGAAATCGTCCATGGTCTCGCCGGAACCGACACGCACTATGACTTCCTTGGAGGTTTCACTGAGTATTTTAATCCCCTTGATAGCACTGTGAAGCACGACACCGGGATAGTCCGAAGTGAAAAGCAGGTTGCTGCCTGCCCCGATGTGCATACGTTTGACATCTTTGCGTATTGACGAAAGAATAAAGGGAATCTCCTCGGCCTTGGTATATTCCATGAATACACCGCACTTCACTTTCATTGCGAAAGTGTTGCGTTCCGTGAGGTTGTAATTGTCAAGAGTAGTTATCATTAAAACCGCTTATTAGATTTTACCGCAGGCGTCATGGATTAACACCGCGACAAATTCACTCCACAAATTTAGTGATTTTTCGGGATTATGGAGGGTTAAAGCGGGAAAATTTGTGAGAAATATCTTCTTGTGTCCCAAATGTCGTGATGTGAGGCACATCGCTCGACACTGTAAATATTTTTGGCGGAAAGGAGTTGGTGTTTGGAATAAAAGTGGTAATTTTGATGTCCGAAACAACACTCAAAATTAAACTTTTTATTTATATAGATATGGTTAAGCATATAGTATGCTTTAAATTAAAAGGCTCATCGGAGGTGCGTCGTGAGGTTGCCGAGCGTTTTAAGCACGCACTTCTCGAACTTCCGAGTATAATTGATGTGCTTCAGTCAATGGAAGTCGGTATCAACGAGAATCCGGCCGAGGATTGGGATGTGGTTCTGACTGCGGTTGTGCCTGAGATGAAGGATGTGGAAATCTATGCCAAACATCCGGCTCATGTCGCGGCTGCTTCCATCGTGGGACCTCATAAGGAGGCCCGCGCTTGCGTGGACTATTATTTTTCTTAATTAGAAGACACCTGAATCGCTGAGAAGCTCCATGGTGGTGATGTTTGATTTGGACGATACACTATTTCCGGAAATGGAATTTGTAAGGTCATCCTACCGTACCATAGCGCGTCGCTACGGACATGGACTGCTTGATGGAATGATGCAGAGCGGGAGTCCCCGCGAGGCTTTCGATTCAACCGGGCTGCCGGTCAAGGAGCTTATCAAAATCTATCGGACGCATTATCCGGATATACGTCTGCCGTGGCAGTCGCTCTACACACTTTCCGTGCTTAAAAACCGGGGAATAAGGCTGGGGCTGATTACGGATGGACGTAGCTTGACACAGCGCAATAAAATCCGTGCGCTCGGTCTTGACAGATTCATGGATTCTGAACTGGTGTTCATATCAGAGGAGATAGGTGCCGACAAGCTGTCAGAAGTGGCTTTCAGGCGTACTATGGATGTCTGTGGCGCGGATGAAAAATACATCTACGTCGGTGATAATCCTCAAAAAGATTTTCTTATCGCCAACCGTTTCGGTTGGGTGACAGTCTGCCTTATTGACGGCACCCGGGGAGAAAATCTTTATAGTCAGAATTTCGGATTTTTTCCTTCTGAAAATTGCCCGGAAAAGTGCATCGGTATTTTAACGGAGTTGCTTGATTTTGATGATTTTAGAAAGCGTATCTGATTTTAAAGTTTTCCAAAATGAAATAGTAAGTATTTGATTTATAGAACTTTCCTAATTTTATGAATTTTTAAAGTTTTCTAAAATTGAAAACTTCGAGAAATAAAAATCCGGCAGAAATGTTGGATTTTTATTTTTATGTGCGTAACTTTGCCGACGCTTTTGCCAGCGAAAAATAGTCGTTAAAAGTAATAATCAGATTCTAAAATAATTATCTTACCCCCCCTCAAAAACTACAAAAAATGATACTTACAGTGGTAAAACGCGACGGTCGAGTCGTCGGCTACAATGAAGAAAAAATTAAGGCTGCTATCCGCAAAGCAATGCTCACGACCGAGATGGGCGAGGATGAAGCCCTCATTGCGCGTATTACTGACCGCATAGGTATGGCCGGAAACGAACAGATGACAGTCGAGGAGATTCAGGATCATGTTGAACTGGAACTGATGAACTCTCCCCGCAAGGAAGTTGCGAAGCGATACATAGCCTATCGTGACCAGCGTTCGATAGCACGTCGCGCCAAGACCCGCGATATGTTCCTTGAAATAATCGAGGCCAAGAGCAACGACATCACGCGTGAAAATGCTAATATGAACACTGATTCGCCCGCAGGAATGATGATGAAGTTTGCGAGCGAGACCACTAAGCCCTTTGTCGACGACTATCTGCTTTCACAGGAAGCGCGTGAAGCAGTGCAGAATGGCTATCTTCATATTCACGACAAGGACTATTATCCTACCAAGAGCCTCACCTGTGTGCAGCATCCCCTCGATAGGATTCTGAAATATGGTTTTGTAGCAGGTCACGGCGAATCGCGTCCGGCAAAACGTATAGAGACTGCAAGTATCATCGGATGTATATCGCTTGAAACTGCCCAGAATGAGATGCACGGCGGTCAGGCTATCCCTGCATTTGATTTTTATCTCGCTCCGTTTGTGCGTTATTCATACATCGAGGAGCTTAAAAAACTCGAAGAGCTTAACGGCGTCAGTCTCTCGGCACTCTATGATGAGGAACTTAAAGATTATATCCGTCAGCCTCTCGATGGTCTGCAAGGAGAGGCGCGTTTGCGTCAGCACGCCATCAATCAGACCGTCAGCCGCGTACATCAGGCTATGGAGGCATTCATCCACAATATGAATACGATTCATTCGCGTGGCGGCAATCAGGTGGTGTTCAGCTCCATCAACTACGGTACGGATACTTCGGCAGAGGGACGCTGTATCATCCGCGAACTCCTGAACTCAACATACGAAGGTGTCGGCAACGGCGCGACTGCAATATTCCCCATCCAGATATGGAAAAAGAAACGTGGTGTCAGCTATCTGCCGGAGGATCGTAACTACGACCTTTATCAGCTTGCCTGCAAAGTGACTGCACGTCGTTTCTTCCCCAACTTCGTCAACCTTGACGCAACTTTCAATCAGCATGAGAAGTGGGATGCCTCCGACCCACTTCGTTACAATTATGAGGTGGCTACGATGGGGTGCCGTACCCGAGTGTTTGAGAACCGTTATGGCGAGAAGACATCGATTGGACGTGGAAATATCAGCTTCTCGACCATGAACATCGTGCGAATTGCCATCGAGTGCATGGGCATTGAGGATAAAGAGGAGCGTATAGCCAAATTCTTCAAGAAACTTGATGAGGTGCTTGACATAACCGCGCGTCAGCTCTGCGACCGTTATAATTTCCAGAAGACGGCTATGGTAAAGCAGTTCCCCTTGCTTATGTCGCGTCTTTGGAACGGTGCGGAAAAACTTTCTCCGAACGACACCATCGAAAGCGTAATCAATCAGGGCACTCTCGGTATCGGTTTCATCGGTCTTGCAGAATGTCTGGTCGCACTTATCGGTAAGCACCATGGCGAGAGCGACGAGGCACAGGCTCTCGGTCTGAAAATCGTGACTCACCTCCGTGACCGTGCCAATGAGTATAGTGAAAAATATCATCACAATTTCTCGGTTCTTGCAACTCCCGCTGAGGGATTGTCCGGTAAGTTTACTTCGCGTGACCGCAAGACTTTCGGTGTGATTCCCGGTATCACCGACAAGATTTATTACACGAACTCAAACCATGTCCCGGTCTACTATCATTGTTCTCCGTGCCATAAGGCTAAAATCGAGGCTCCTTATCACGACCTGACTCGCGGTGGTCATATATTCTATGTGGAGATTGACGGCGATGCAACCCACAATCCGAAGGCGATTTCCGATATTGTCGACCTTATGGACAAGTACAACATCGGTTACTCCTCTGTCAACCATAACCGCAACCGCTGCATGGACTGCGGATATGAAGACGCTCAGGAGAATCTTGAGGAGTGTCCTCACTGCCACAGTCACAACATCGACTGTCTGCAACGCATCACCGGCTACCTCGTCGGAACGACCGACCGCTGGAATAACGCCAAACTTGCCGAACTGAATGACCGCATAGTCCATAAGTAAGCAGGCAGAAAGAAACCTCTGTTATCTTGATTGTTAATTTTATGCTTCTCAATTCTTTGCGATGAGAATCCTTGATATAGTTCCGGGGACGTCTGTTGACGGCCCCGGTCTTCGTACATCTATTTATTTTGCAGGATGCTCACATGAGTGTCCGGGCTGTCATAACCCTCAGTCATGGGATTTTGAGGGTGGCAGAGAGATGTCGGTGGATGAAGTGATGGCCGTTGTCATTGATAATGGTTTTGATGTCACATTTACCGGAGGAGATCCAATGTATGTCGCCGGAGATTTACTTCCTTTGGCAAAAGAAATCAAGAGAATAGGGAAGACCCTGTGGTGTTACACAGGATTTACATACGAGGGACTCATGGCAGACCCGGATGCGCGCGCACTGCTTGGATATATCGATGTGCTTGTTGACGGTCCCTTCATCGAATCCCGGCGCGACATACATCTGCTATTCCGCGGATCTTCCAACCAGCGTCTGGTCGACATAAAAAAAAGCACTCCCGGTTCAGTGATTGAATGGGAGTGGTAAGAGGGACAATGTTATACTTGTCTGACGGAAGTTATGACTTATTGTGGCTTCCGGGTCGTTTCGTTTGAGAGGACGTATGCCTTGACTTTCTGGAAAAGATCATTGGCGAACACAAATTCGTTCAGTGCTTCATTGGAAGTCTGATAAATCTCGTGCATATCGCCGACCCATTCACGGTAGCCCTTGTTGATGAACACAATGTTCTCGCCGATGCCCAACACGGAGTTCATATCGTGGGTATTGATGATGGTCGTGATGTTGTATTCATGTGTGATGTCGCTCAGAAGTTCGTCAATAAGGATTGATGTGCGGGGGTCGAGTCCTGAATTGGGCTCGTCGCAGAAGAGATATTTTGGATTTAGGGCGATAGCACGCGCGATGGCCACACGCTTCTGCATACCTCCGGAGATTTCCGAGGGATATTTGTTGTCGGCTCCTTTAAGATTGACACGTTCCAGACAGAACATCGCACGGTCCTTCATCTCACCGTAGCTCATTTTAGTGAACATGGTCAGCGGAAACATCACGTTGCCCAGAACTGTCTCGGAATCAAAAAGGGCTGACCCCTGAAACAACATTCCGATTTCCTTTCGGAGTTCCTTGACTTGGTTCTGATCCATTTTCAGCAGATCGCGTCCATCGTAAAGGATTTCACCTGCTTCAGGACGTATAAGTCCGACGAGTGATTTGACAAGCACTGTCTTGCCTGAACCGCTCTGTCCGATGATAAGGTTGGTCTTTCCTGTATGGAAAGTAGCCGACACGTCGTGAAGGATTGTTCGTCCGTCAAATGACTTGGTGATATTCTTAACTTCAATCATTGCAGCAGGAGTTTGGTCAGCACTACGTCAAGGAGAAGAATGAGGATACTTGAAGCCACCACCGCATTCGTCGAAGCCTTGCCGACTTCAAGTGCGCCTCCTTTGACGTAATAGCCGTAGAAGGCGGCGACAGAGGTGATTATATAGGAAAAGAAGAGAGATTTGATAAGGCCATACCACACATACCACTGAGAGAACATGGTTTGCAGACCGTAGATGAAACGGTTGAGCGGAATCATGTCGGTGAACGATGCAATCAGCACACCTCCGAGAAACGAGGTGAAGATACAGAACACCACAAGCACCGGCATATAGATAAGGAAACCTATGATTTTGGGCAGCACGAGGAAATTGGCAGAATTGATACCCATTATGTCAAGCGCGTCAATCTGTTCGGTCACACGCATGGTTCCGATTTCCGATGCGATATTTGAGCCTACCTTACCTGCCAGAATCAGGCACAGGATAGAGTTCGAGAATTCAAGAAGGATAATCTCGCGTGTCGCAAGGCCGGTGGAATAGGAGGGAACGAGTGGCGAAACGATGTTGAGCTGCATCTGGATTGTTATCACCGCTCCGATGAAAAGAGAGATGACTATCACCAGAGGGATTGAGTCGACACCGAGTTTGGTTATTTCGAAAAGTGTACGCCTGACAAAGATCTTCCACTTGTCAGGAATGGAGAAGACCTTGTTTATGAAAAGGCAGTATTTGCCAAATGTGGTCAGTGAATCGGATATAAGCATACCGAAAATGATATAAGAATTGATTTTTCCTCTGACAAAATTAACCAATTATCGGCAAAGGAGGTTCATAATTTGGTCATTTGACCAAATTATTGTCCATATCTGATAGAATGACGGGTGAGACAGAGGCGTGACGGAGGTAAATACCCTTGTTTCAGGCAAGGGTATTTATGAGTTCATCGACGCTCAGGCTTGACTGCTCTCCGGAATTCATGTCTTTGAGTGTGACAGTGCCGTTAGCCAGCTCACTCTCGCCGATGATTGCGACATAGGGGATACCGAGGGCATCGGCACGTCCCATCTGCTTCTTCATCTTGGCAGCGTCGGGATATATTTCCGCCGAGATACCGTTGGCTCTTAACTGTTTGATTATTTCAAGCGATTTTGCGGCTTCGGCCATACCGAAATTCGTAAACATGACTTTAGCTGCGCCGGCGATGTCAGCAGGATAGAGATTGAGGGTGTTCAGTACGTCGTAGATTCTGTCAGCGCCGAATGAGATACCTACGCCCGACACACCGGGAAGGCCGAAGACCCCGGTGAGATTGTCATAGCGTCCACCACCCGTGATACTGCCGATTTCAACATCTTTTGCTTTGACTTCGATAATGGTGCCGGTGTAGTAGTTGAGTCCGCGCGCAAGACTGACATCGAGTTCGAGGTCAGCACGGAGTCCGAGAGCCTTCGAACCTTCCATCACTTCGCGCAGTTCGTCCACACCTTTGAGTCCCGTTTCGTTTCCTGCGAGGAGTTCAGCGAGTTTTTCAAGACGTTCCTCGTTTGAGCCTGAAAGGGTGATGATGGGGGTAATTCTGTCGATAGCCTCGGCACTGAGTCCGCGCTCTGCAAGCTCCTCCTTGACTTTGTCAAGACCGATTTTGTCGATTTTGTCAATAGCTACGGTGATGTCGACAATCTTTTCCGGTTCTCCGACAAGCTCGGCTATGCCGGCAAGTACCTTGCGGTTGTTGAGTTTGATGGTGGTGCTTATTCCGAGACGTGCAAACACCTCATCAATCATCTGTATCAGTTCGATTTCGTTGAGGAGTGAATCGGAACCAACTACGTCGGCATCACACTGGTAGAACTCGCGGTAACGGCCTTTCTGGGGGCGGTCTGCGCGCCACACAGGTTGAATCTGGAAACGTTTGAAGGGAAATGACAGATCATTTCGGTGCATTACCACAAAACGTGCGAAAGGCACTGTAAGGTCGTATCTGAGACCTTTCTCGCAAAGTTTGGGCGCAAGACGTGGACAGTCGCCGGACGCTATTATATCAGTGTCGATTCCGCGTAGGAAATCGCCGGAATTTAGGATTTTGAAAAGAAGCTTGTCTCCCTCCTCCCCATACTTGCCCATAAGGGTAGAAAGATTTTCCATTGCCGGAGTTTCAATCTGCTGGAAACCAAAAAGATGAAAGACGCTACGGATGGTATCGAAAATATAGTTGCGTCGTGCCATTTCGGCAGGAGAAAAGTCGCGTGTACCTTTGGGAATAGAGGGTTTCTGAGCCATAATATAATATTGTATGGAGTATTACATTTGTTAGCATAAAATTTTTGCAAAGATACGGATAATTTAGTAAATTTGCGAAAATTTAATGCGTAATCATACTTAATCAATGAAATACATCGGGGCACACGTCTCGGCGGAGCAAGGTGTCAGCCACGCTCCGCTGAACGCTCATCTTATCGGTGCAAAATCATTTGCGCTTTTCACTCGCAATCCTTCAAGATGGACTTCCAAGGCTATCTCCGCCAAGGAAGCTGAGGCATTTAAGGAGAATTGTGCCACCTACGGATACACACCTGACGTTATCCTTCCACATGACAGTTTCCTAATCAATCTCGGTTCGCCGGACAGGGAGAAACTTGACAAATCGCGTGCTGCCTTTCTTGACGAGATGCGCCGATGTGAGCAGCTCGGGCTGACTATGCTTAATTTTCACCCCGGCTCCCATGTCGGAGTGATAGAGCCTGACAAATGTCTTGACCTCATAGCTGAATCGCTCAATATGATACTTGAACAGACAGAGGGCGTGAAGGCCGTGATTGAGAACACGGCAGGTCAGGGGAGTAATCTCGGTCATACCTTCGAACAGATAGCCCACATTATCGACAAGGTTGATGACAAGAGCCGCGTAGGTGTCTGCATTGACACTTGTCACGCCTATACATCAGGCTACGATATGACTGACGAGGAGAGCTATGCGAAGACTTGGGATGAATTTGACCGCATCATCGGATTCCCTTATCTCTGCGGTATGCACCTCAACGACACCTTGAAAAAACTTGCCTCAAAGATCGACCGCCATGCGCCACTGTTTACCGGTAATCTCAACGAGGCTTTCTGGCGTCGGTTGATGAACGACCCTCGTATGGACAATATACCCCTTATCCTCGAGACACCCAACGAGGAGATATGGTCCGAGGAGATAGCTGCACTTTATGCCATGATTGACTGAAAAATAAGTTTAACAATCAATAGATTATATCAATTACTTCCACTTTTCATTATGGTTAAGAATAAGCCTGACCAAAGTTTCATGAAACTCTGGAATTTGAGTTTCGGTTTTTTCGGCGTACAGATTGCCTACGCTTTGCAGAGCGCCAATATCTCGCGTATTTTTGCGACTCTTGGCGCTGACCCTCATTCACTGAGCTATTTCTGGATTCTTCCGCCACTGATGGGTATCCTTGTCCAGCCTCTTGTCGGAGCTGCGAGTGACCGTACATGGAACCGCCTCGGCCGTCGTCTGCCTTATCTTCTTCTCGGCGCGGCTATCGCCGTGGTCGTCATGTGTCTTCTTCCCAACGCCGGCAGTTTCGGACTGACGGTAGGAGGAGCCATGATTTTCGGCTTCATTGCCCTTATGTTCCTTGACACGTCAATCAATATGGCCATGCAGCCATTCAAGATGCTTGTCGGCGATCAGGTCAACGAGCGTCAGAAGGGTCTTGCCTATTCAATCCAGAGTTTCCTCTGCAATGCCGGCAGTCTTGTGGGCTATCTTGCTCCTATCACCTTGACTGCTATCGGCGTGAGCAATCTTGCACCTTCCGGTCAGGTTCCAGATGCCGTGACCTACTCGTTCTACATCGGTGCAGCCGTTCTTATACTCTGTGTGATTTACAGCTTTGCAACTATCCGTGAGATGCCTCCGAAGGAGTATGCCGAGTATCACGGTATCACCAAGGAGGAGAGTGAGGAAAAGAGCAGTATGTTCCAGCTTCTCCGTCACGCTCCAAAGACTTTCTGGACTGTCGGTCTTGTTCAGTTTTTCTGCTGGTCGGCATTCCTCTATATGTGGACCTATACCACCGGTGCAATCGCCGATACGGTATGGGGTACGACCAATACCGAAACGGAGGCCTATCAGACCGCAGGCAACTGGGTCGGCGTGCTTTTTGCTGTTCAGGCAGTCGGTTCGGTGCTTTGGGCTGTCGTGATTCCCCGTTTTAAGAGTCACAGGATGATTTACGCCCTCAGTCTTATTCTGGGTGCTGTCGGTTTCATCTCGACTCTTTTCATCACTGACAAATATGTCCTTTTCATCTCATTTATCCTCATCGGTTGTGCATGGGCGGCAATGCTTGCATTACCCTTCACAATCCTTACCAACTCACTTTCGGGTAAGAATATGGGTACTTATCTCGGTCTTTTCAACGGCACTATCTGCGTACCTCAGATCTGTGCCGCCTCACTTGGTGGTGTGGTACTGCCCGTGATTGGAGGCCGTCAGGTAGATATGCTTGTTCTTGCAGGTGTGCTTCTCCTGATTGGTGCGTTCTGCGTGTCGTTTGTCAAGGAAACATACGGTGATTCTACTGCTGCTGTTACAGAGGAATAACAAAGATTACTGATTAAATATAATAACAAGAAGCCAATCTCCCCCCGATGTCAAAAATGAAAGTGACATCGGGGGGAGATTGGCTTCTCATAATCCGGCTTTTACTCCGTTATTTTAGCAAACTGTGACGGAACAGGGTCAATACGAGACCGCGGACGAGGAGGTAGCTGAGGAAAGCTATCCATAGGCCGTGATTGCCAAGGATTGGAAAGAGGAAATGATATGTTACGAAATAGACAGCAGTGGCTACGGCGATTGAGATGAGCATTTCGCGGGTACGGGTTGCTCCAATGAATACTCCATCCCAAGTGAAAGCGGCAAATCCGACAGCAGGGATTGCTATCACCCATGCGAAAAATTCCTTTGACGAGAGTATCACACCTGCATCATCACTAAGCAGGGTCATAATGCCTTCACCCGCTACGGCATAGATGATTGTGAATATGACGACCACCAACAGGCTCCACCGAAAGAGTGCGTTTATGGTGAGATGAAGACCTTCCGCATCCTTCTTGCCGATATAGTTGCCGCAAAGTGATTCACCTGCAAAGGCGAATCCATCCATGAAATAGGAGAACAGGGTGAAAAACTGCATGAGCAGGGTATTGACTGCAAGAATCTCTGTACCCTGTGTAGAGCCAATGCGTGTGAACCATACTGTCACGGCTATAAGGCAGATTGTCCGAATGAAAATATTGATATTGATAGAGAAAAAGCGTTTGAGTTCATGCGCATCAATAATTGCCGATATTTTTGGGAATTGCGGGTGACTTTTAGCGGTTCCTGCAATCAGAGCGACGATAAAGCCGAGCCATTGTGCGCAGAGTGTACCGAGAGCTACACCCTTGATTTTCATTCCAAATATAAATACAAGCACGAGGCTGATGACAATATTGGAAATATTGATAATGAGTGACACTTGCATCGGTGTCTTCGCATTTTTTTGTCCGAGAAACCAGCCTGAAATTACGAATGTTCCAAGCGAAGCAGGTGCGCCCCATACGAGGATTGTGAAGTATTCACGCACCATCAGAAGGATGTTGGCATCAATCTCAAAGAGTTTGGTCGCCAGCCGGAAAATCGGTCCCTGACAGACAATCATGCTTATGGAGGCCACTGCGACGACAAGTAGGCCGCGTACAAGCACCAGATCTACCTCTGTCCTGTTGCCTGAGCCGTGTGCCTGAGCCGTGAGGCCGCTTGACCCCATGCGCAGAAAGGCGAAAAGCCAGTAGAGCATATTGAAGATTGTCCCTCCCACGGCAATGGCAGCTATATAATCAGCACTCCCCATGTGACCAACAATCACCACATCCATCAGCGCGAGCAGTGGTGTGGTGATGTTGGTGATAATCGAGGGTACTGCTATCGACAGTATTTCACGATTAATCTGTTTCATGTATTTAAGGAATCAATCTTTCAGGGTCTTGGCTTTCATTGATTCGCAAATCAGATAGATGATAAGGAGAGCATATACACCGAGTCCGGCCCATTGGGTGGCGATGGCTTCCATCGGGTTTTCATACTCGAATCCGAGGAAACGGGTGAGGGCAGCGAAGACACCGAACAGCGCACCGCCTGCGATAAGACCTGAGGAGATAAGGGTGCCACGGTCACGACGCGCATCATTGACTGCCTTGTCTTTCGAACGGCTGCCGACAAACCACGCGATGGCACCGCCGACAAGCAGGGGGGTGTTGAGCTGTAAGGGGATGAACATACCTAAACAGAATGCGAGTGCCGGTACGCCGAGCCAGTTGAGCAGAAGCGCGAGGATGGCACCTACCATGTAGAGAATCCAAGGTGTATCACCGCCCATCATAAGAGGTTCGATTACCTTTGCCATAGCATTGGCCTGAGGAGCAACCAGCGCGTTCTCGCCGGTGAAACCATAGACCTGATTGAGAAGGAGAATCACACCGCCGACGGTAGCAGCCGAGACAAGGGTACCGAGGAATTTCCAGCTCTCCTGTTTCTTAGGGGTGGAGCCGAGCCAATAACCTACTTTAAGGTCTGTGACGAAACCACCGGCCATTGAAAGAGCAGTGCAGACGACCCCACCAATGACCATCGAAGCGACGATACCCGACGAACCGTTAAGTCCGATTGCTACGAATATTGCCGATGCGATGATGAGAGTCATCAGTGTCATGCCCGACACGGGATTTGAACCTACGATGGCGATTGCGTTGGCTGCAACAGTCGTAAAGAGGAAGGCGATTGCGGTGACGACGAGCCATGCGACGAGAGCCTGCCAGAATGTGTGGATTACACCGAACCAGAAGAACAGGAATACTGCGATAAGAGCTATCGAAACGAAGAAGACGATATGCTTCATCGAAATGTCGTTCTGCCAGCGGATTGTAGTCGCTCCTTCTGTCTTACCCCTGAGTTCACGTCCGGCAAGACCGACGGCACTACGGATGATGCCCCACGACTTCACGATGCCGATGATACCGGCCATTGCTATACCGCCGATACCGATAAGGCGGGCGTAGTCGGCAAAGATTGCTTCGGGTGCCATCGAGATGATTTCTGCACTACCGTAGGTTCCGAGAAGGGGGATGAGAATCCACCAGACAAAGAGTGATCCGGCAAAAATAATGAAGGCATAGTTAAGGCCAATAATGTAGCCGAGGCCAAGTACGGCAGCTCCGGTGTTGCAGCTCATGACGAGTTTGGTCTTTTCTGCGAGTGTCTGCCCCCATTCCGCAACCATTGTGTTGAGATTGCCGGCCCACCAGCCGAAAGTCTCCACTATATAGTCGTAGATACCACCTATTAGCGATGCTATGACAAGTGTTTTGGCCTGACCGTCGCTCTTGGCGGAGCTTTTTCCGAGACCGCTTGCAAGTACCTGCGTGGTAGCTGTGGCCTCGGGGAAGGGATATTTACCGTGCATATCTTTCACGAAATATTTACGGAAGGGTATAAAGAAAAGTATTCCCAAAATACCTCCGAGGAGTGAGCTAAGGAAAATCTGGAAGAAGCTGACCGAAATTTCAGGATATTTTGCCTGAAGAATGTAGAGGGCGGGGAGAGTGAATATGGCACCGGCCACAATCACACCCGAACAAGCACCGATACTTTGGATGATTACGTTCTGACCGAGTGGATTTTGCTTTTTTAGTGCGCCCGAAAGTCCCACCGCGATAATTGCAATCGGGATAGCGGCTTCGAAAACCTGTCCGACTTTAAGTCCGAGATAGGCTGCTGCGGCACTAAAAATTACGGCCAGCACGAGGCCCATGGTGACGGAGTAGGGGGTTACTTCCGGATAGTCATGCGCAGGGTGCATGATGGGACGGTAGGTCTCGTCCTCACCAAGCTCGCGGAACGCATTTTCCGGAAGTTCCACCGGATCGGCATCCATGTAGATTTCTTTTGAGTCTCTGTTGTCTGCCATGATAATGATGATGGTTTGAATTTAAGGATTTTATTGTTCTGAGAAGTATGACGGCGGGAATGGACGGCAGTTATAGCGCGAAGCCATGATTTCGCCGTAGGCTCCGGCTGAACGAAGTGCGAGGAGGTCGCCGCGACGTACGTCCGGAAGAGTCTCGTCCTGTCCGAAGCAGTCGGAGGATTCACAGATAGGACCGACAACATCATAGTGATGCATCTCACCGTTTGGATTGGTGATGTTTTCAATCTTGTGGTGAGCATTGTAGAGGGCGGGACGTATCAGGTCGCTCATGCCGGCATCAACGATAGCAAATTTCTTGCTGGTACCACGCTTGACATAAAGCACCTTTGTGATGAGTGAGCCACATTGTGCCACGATTGAACGTCCAAGTTCAAAATGTACCTCCTGGTCAGGACGAAGACGCAGATGGTTGTGGAAAGTTGTGAAGTAGCTCTCAAAGTCAGGGATAGGATGACGCTCCGGTGTTGCATAGTCAATGCCGAGGCCACCTCCGACGTTGATTGACGAGAAGTAAATGCCACGCTCGTTATATTCATCCTGCAAGCGATTGATTGTCTCGCATAGCATCACGAAAGGTTCGGTCTCGGTGATCTGTGAGCCTATGTGGAAATGCAGGCCTTTGAGGTCGATATTCGGTAGTGTACAGGCGAGAGCTATGATGCCGGGAAGCATTTCAAGATTGATACCGAATTTATTTTCAGCCAGTCCGGTCGTGATGTATGCATGGGTATGCGCGTCAATATTGGGATTGACACGGATAGCAACGCGCGCTGTCTTGCCCATTGAAGTGGCAATCTCACTGATGACACGCAGTTCCGGTTCGGACTCGACGTTGAAGCATTCGATTTCCTTTTCAAGCCCGAGACGGATTTCACGGTCGCTTTTGCCGACCCCGGCATAGACGATACGGTCGCCTCGGAATCCGGCTTCGAGCGCAGTTTCGATTTCCCAGCCACTTACGCAGTCAACGCCGAGACCTGCTGCCTGAATGTAGCGGAGTATTCCGGGGTTGGCGTTTGCTTTGATGGCATAGTGAACTTTGAAGCGCGGGTCGCGTGCAGTACGCTTCACTTCTTTGAGCGTGCGGTCAAGGAGCTTCAGATCATAGAAATAGAATGGGGTCTGGAGCGATTCAAATTCTTCGATAGGAAAACGTGTCATTATTTCTCGTTGAAAAGTGTTTCGCTCAGACGGCGCAGAGCTTCGATTTTATCTTCCTTGCGGATGAGGAATGAGATGTTGTAGTTTGATCCGCCATAGGAAATCATGCGGACAGGTATGTTGGAAAGAGCTTCCATTGCCTTAGCCTCATAACCGGTGTTGGTCCACTCCATATTGCCTACAACACAGATAATCACCATGTCACGGTCGATAGTGACAGTGCCGAATTTTTTGAGCTCGTCGACGATTTCTGGGAGGAAACGTTCTGAATCTATGGTGAGAGAGACACCGACCTCACTGGTGGCAATCATGTCAATAGGAGTGCGGTATTTCTCGAATGTCTCGAACACACGGGTAAGATAGCCGTAGGCGAGGAGCATACGCGAGCTCTTGATTTTGATGGCGACGATATTGTCTTTCGCTGCGACGGCTTTGATGGTAGGTTCGGTGATATTGTTGTAGATGAGTGTGCCGTGAGCCTCGGGTTCGAGGGTGTTGAGCAGGCGCAGAGGGATATTGTTGACCTTAGCCGGAAGCACACAGGTAGGATGAAGGATTTTTGCTCCGAAGTAGGCGAGCTCGGACGCCTCCTCATAGTGGAGTTCATTGACAGGGCTGGTTTTTTCGACAAAGCGCGGGTCGTTGTTGTGCATACCGTCGATGTCGGTCCAGATTTCAATTTCATCTGCGTCAATAGCTGCGCCTATGAGTGATGCGGTGTAGTCGCTACCGCCTCGTTGCAGATTGTCGATTTCGCCGGTTGAATTGCGGCAGATGAAGCCTTGGGTGATGAAGATGTCAGCGTCCATATACTTGTCCAGAAGAGGCTGGAGATGGAGGGAAATGTGCTGCATATCAGGTTCGCCGTTGGCATCGGTCTTCATGAAGTCAAGGGCAGGAAGTGATTCGGCATAGATGCCACGCTCATTGAGGAGAATGGTCATCATGGCTACGCTCATGATTTCGCCTTGTGCGAGGATTATTTTCTCCTCGATTTCGCTGAAAGTCTCGCGCTGAGTGAAGGAACGGATATAGTTGAAACAGGCTTTGATTTCTTTCAGGGCCTTTTCGCGGCTCTCGTGCTTGTCATAGAGGGCGGCGATAGTCTTGAGATATTTTGATTCGAGAAGATTGATTGTCTCTTTTGCACCGTTAGTGTTTTTCTTGTAGAGATAATCGGCAATCTCTACAAGTGAATTGGTCGTGCCTGACATCGCTGAGAGTACAATGATGTTCTTACCTCTTTCAGAAACGAGGTCGGCTACATGACGGATACGCTCTGCTGAACCTACGGAGGTGCCTCCGAACTTTAAAACTTTCATACCTTATTAAAATGTGATTTGTGATCGGTTGGAATTACCTTCATTCGCAAAGAAAACTATTTTTGCAAATTACACGCAAAATTACAATAAATAATCTTAAACAAGAACCAATCTGATGGCAAATTGATAGATTTGCTGTCAGATTGGTCGATTTTATCAGTTTTTGTACTATAATGGGTTCTGGCTATTGGTGTTCAGCGTCCTGAGGTCATTCGTTTCAGGAGGGGATAGGACTGAACTATGCCGAATTCTCCGGCTCGACTGAGGTCGGGGAGGGCGTGCTCTTTATCGCCGAGAGTCAGATAGACATATCCTCGGTTGAAAAATGCCTCGCCGAAGCCGGGTTTGAGTTCGATGGCACGGTTGAAGGCTTTGAGGGCTTCTTCAAGCTGTCCGGTTTCTGCAAGGATGACACCTTTATTGTAGAAAGCCACCGGCATAAAAGGGGAGAGGGCTATTGTCGCGTCAATGTCCGCAAGCACATCCGCAACATCCTCGGGACGCAGTATTTTCCTCGTGCCTTCGGCAGATTTACCGGTCTTTTGCTTCCTGAGATAGTTGATTTGCGCTCTCAATAGATGGGCGAGAGCGAAATCGGGCGTAAGTTCAAGCGCGGTATTTATATCTTTGAGTGCGTTGTCGAAATCTTCGATTGTGTACAGATCCATTGCACGGCCGAAATGATCGACAGCTCGCGGGGAGTGGTTGGCAATGTAAGAGTTATAGAAATTGATGGAGGAGCGATGACGCTCTTCGAGGTCGGGATCCCGTAGACTTGGCTCACGGTTGGTCACTTGAAGTCCGAATCGGAGGAGACCGGTCGCGTTCAGATCATTGACTTCACGGATATACTCGCCGTTGAGCTTTATTTCTGTGGGTGAAGTGTAGTAAGTGATCATGAAAATAGGTTCAAGTTCGACTCGCAATTCTTGGTCCTGTACCTTGCCGCGGATTGTCGTCAGGTTGTTCTCGGGGGTATAGTTTGCCGACATGGTGGTCAGCGAGGAGAAGCGTTTCTTGACCTGTTCTTGAGTTTCTGTCTGGCGGCTCGGTTCCTCGCCATCATCTTCTCCCGCTTGACCGTCAGTGCTTCCCTGAGCGTTGTCGGCAAATTGACGGTCAGGTGTGACCGGGATAGTGGTCTTGGCAAGTGCGATGGATTTATTGTAGTCAGCTTCCGCACGACGCATATCTCCTTTGCGTCGATTAATGTCGTAACGGAGGAAATAGGCGGCGGCGAAGTCAGGGTAGGCTTCAAGCACCCTGTCTATGTCGGCTATTGCTGCATCATAGTCTCCTATTTCTGCAAGCAGAATCGAACGGTTATAAAGGGCCTTGTAATCATTGGAGTTGAGATTGATTACCGTAGTGAAATCCTCGATGGCTTTGTTGGTGTCATGCACCTCGGTGCGTAGCAGTCCGCGGTTAAACAGGGCCATTTCATTGGTGGGTTCGAGTTTCAGCGCATGGTCATAGTCATCGAAAGCACCATAGAAATTGTCGTTCATGTATCGGAGATAGGCGCGGTTGATGTATAGTCCGGCGGATTCCGGATGGAGTTCTATTGCCTTGTCTATGTCGGCGAGTGCGGCTTTATAGTCCTTTCCGGAGTGTATGGCGATGTCTGCGCGCATGACGTATGCGTTGACCGACGATGAGTTGAGGGAGAGGGCCTTGTCTATGTCGGCCTTGGCAGCGACAGTATCTTTGTTCTCAAGATGGAGACGGGCTCGTCCGAGATACCCCTCGGAGTGGCGGGGATATTTTTTCAGAAGAGCTTCAAATGTTTCGGCAGCTCCTTTGCGGTCCTTAATGGAGCCTTGTGCCATAGCCTTGTTGAAAAGAACACCTCTTTCTTCAGGAAACATTTCAAGGACGCGGTTGTAGTCCTCGATTGCCTCGCGGTTCTTTCCTTGGTTCTGACGAGCCACACCTCTCACCTCGTATGCCTCGGTGATGAACGGATTGCGTTCGATAGTGAGTGTCGCATCCTCCTCGGCACCGGCGAAATCATCGAGATTTAGTTTGGCTATTGCACGGTAGAAATAAGGTTTTGCAAGACGTGGATTGACGGTGATGACCTGATTGAAATATTGGATAGAAAGGACATAGTCCTCGAAATAATTCGTATTGGCACCGATCCTCAACACCTGCTCGGTGTTAATCTGACCATGCAGAGTCATGATCGGACTGATTAATGCGATGAAATATATAATGGAACGCGTTAGACGGGACATTTGCCTTTATAAAAGTGTCTGATTTATAAATTCAACGGCAAATGTAGTGTTTTATGTGAAAATGAACGGTATTTTTAAGGAATTTTAAATGCGGATATAACCTGTCTGTATGATTGCGGAAATCACGGACGTTTCAGAGCTGATTGTTTAGCTCGGCGCGTAGTCTCGGTGACAAAATTAGTCTTTGCTTCCGTGTAACCGTCACGGTTGTTACGGTATTTCGGGAGAAGGCTTAATTTCAATGTTTCATATTCGTATGCGCTTTCTGGATGGACTCTCAGATAGTCGCGGAAATATATTTCATCATTGTCGCCTATGACACGGAGATGAATATGAAACACTTTTTCAGCAAATCCATCTGGCGTATAGCCTTTGTTGAAACTCATGCGAGTGGGGCCTGCCGCCATACAGATATAGCCGTTTCTTTCCATAATGTCCCTGACATCCGTCTGGTTGATTTCGGGGGGTATCTCTACAAGGAGGTCAATGATTGGTTTTGCCTGAATATTAGGGATAGCAGTACTACCTATATGGTTGATTGCCGGATTGAATCGGGCTAATAAAACTGAAAGCAATCCGATTTCATCCTCCGCCCATTCCCTCCAATGAGGTTGATGCGGAGTAAGGACTATCGGAAACAATTCCCACAGCTCCTCAATAGTCATATCACAAAGTTCTTTCCTGATGACAGGCATGGTGAACGGTGTCGGATTATTTATTTTTGCGACAAAGATAAGACATATTGTCGTAAAATATAAATTATGGATTATAAAATTCCCTCTGATTCTCCCCGGCATTAGTTTTGTCATAATGACTGTCATTGCCTATCTTTGCAGAGATATTTCTAATTACAGATAACTACCGATGGGAATCATTGGAAAAACTTTTATGGCAATCACTGTCATGTCAGCTATGAATGTTGCGAATCAGATGCAAGCTCAGGCACTTTCCGAACGGCTTGGTGAAATGGGCTTTGTCGCGGTCAACCATACGGACACAACTATAAAGGTCATGCTTATGTATGGCGGGACCGATAACTTCACAGGTGTTAGGCTCTATGAAGGCATGGAGGACGCATGGCTTCATCCTGATGCGGCAAAGGCAGTTGTAAAGGCTTCGGAAGAACTACACAAACTCTATCCGACGTATAATCTTCTCATAAAGGATGCCGCACGTCCAATGAGCGTGCAGCGCAAGATGTTCAGGGTGGTGCAGGGTACACCGATGGCCAATTATGTCGCCAATCCCGCCAAAGGTGGAGGATTGCATAATTATGGATTGGCAGTAGACATCACTATTGTCGATGAACATGGCAATGAGCTGCCAATGGGTACGCCTGTCGATCATCTCGGCAAGGAGGCTAATATTGACCGTGAGGAACTGATGGTCAGTCAGGGTGTCATATCTGAAACTGAACGCCAGAACCGTCTGCTTTTACGCAGGGTGATGACGGCTGCCGGGTTTAAACCGCTACGGACGGAGTGGTGGCATTTCAATCTCGTCAGCAAACGTGAGGCACAGAATTCATATCGTCTGCTTGATTTCTGATAATGCGGTGGCTACGGTAGGTGAAAATTCGTAAATTTTCCGTAATTTTGCATCCGGTTTTGACAATGACCATTCGTAATACCCGAAAAAAGAATTAGAAGCAACCAGACATGGCTTTAAAAGATGAAATAGCGCGTCGGCGCACATTTGCGATTATCTCTCACCCTGATGCCGGTAAGACCACGCTTACTGAAAAACTCCTCCTTTTCGGCGGTGCGATTCATGTGGCCGGAGCTGTGAAATCAAATAAAATTAAGAAGACAGCGACATCCGACTGGATGGAGATTGAGAAACAGCGCGGCATCTCCGTCGCAACCTCGGTCATGGGTTTCAACTATGGCGATTATAAAATCAATATTCTCGATACTCCCGGTCACCAAGACTTCGCGGAGGACACATACCGTACGCTGACAGCGGTCGATAGTGTTATCATCGTGGTTGACGTAGCGAAAGGTGTGGAGCAACAGACCCGTAAGCTGATGGAGGTGTGCCGTATGCGCAATACACCGGTGATTATATTCGTCAATAAACTTGACCGTGAAGGACGCGATCCTTTTGATATTCTTGACGAGCTTGAAAGCGAGTTGAAAATCAAAGTGCGTCCGCTTTCATGGCCTATAAATATCGGTGCGAAGTTCAAAGGTGTCTACAATATCTTCGAACACTCGCTTGATCTTTTCACCCCTGACAAGCAGAGGGTCAGTGAACGTGTGGAGATTGATTCCGTGGATGACCCGCGTATTGACGAGAGTGTAGGAGAGGCCGACGCGACCAAACTGCGTGAGGATCTGGAGCTTATTGAAGGTGTGTACCCTGAATTTAATGTTGATGAATATCTTGAAGGTAAAGTCGCTCCTGTGTTCTTCGGTTCTGCTTTGAATACATTCGGTGTAAAAGAGTTGCTTGACTGTTTCGTAAAGATCGCTCCTGCACCACGTCCGACAGTAGCCGAGGAGCGCGAAATTAAGCCTGACGAGGAGGGATTTTCCGGTTTCGTGTTCAAGATTCATGCCAACATGGATCCCAATCATCGCTCCTGCATCGCTTTCGTCAAGGTCTGCTCGGGCAAATTTGAGCGTAATGCCCCCTATAAGCACATACGTTCAGGTAAGACGATGAAATTTGCTGCTCCTACTGCATTCATGGCTCAGAAGAAGAACATTGTGGATGAAGCCTATCCCGGCGACATCGTGGGTATTCCCGATACTGGTAACTTCAAGATTGGCGACACCCTTACCTCAGGTGAATCCCTTCATTTCAAGGGTCTGCCCAGTTTCTCTCCTGAGATGTTCAAGTATATAGAGAACAGCGACCCGATGAAAGCCAAGCAGCTTGACAAGGGTATTCAGCAGTTGATGGACGAGGGAGTGGCTCAGTTGTTTATCAACCAGTTCAACGGCCGCAAAATCATCGGTACTGTCGGCCAGCTTCAGTTTGAGGTGATACAGTATCGTCTTCTGCATGAATATGGGGCTCAATGTCGCTGGGAACCGATCTCGCTCTATAAAGCCTGCTGGATAGAGAGCGACGACCCTGAGGCACTTGCAGCCTTCAAAAAACGTAAATTCCAGTTCATGGCAGTTGATAAGGAAGGACGTGACGTATTCCTCGCCGACTCCAATTATGTACTCCAGATGGCTCAGAACGATTTCCCAAAAATCCGATTCCACTTTACGAGCGAATTTTAAGCAATTTTTAACAAAGACGCACAACAACATTCCGCCCCCATCTCCCCGCCACACCTGTCGCATAAAGGTGTGGCGGGGTTTCTTTTATGTGGTCGGGAGTGGTGATTAGGGTATGTTGTAAAAGTGATATGGACACACTATCTTTGTGTTGTTGCTTTGTGACTTTTCCAATATAAGTCACAAATAATGTTACTCTGAGAAATGGATAGAAGTTGCACAAAATGCAGATTATTAATAAATTTAGAGTAGCCAAACTACTAAGGCTTATCTAACTCCAAGCCGGTAAAGGTATGCCAAAACGCACGGGCGAATCGCTGCGCTATGGAACGTAAACGATTCCGCAAACGCGTTGAAACCATATTCTCCCAACTTAACGATAACCTCATGATGGTACGAAATTACGCAAAGCAAACGTGCGGACTTTTCATACGAGTGGCAGGGAAAATTGCAGCTATGACTTTCATGCCATATATCGAACTCACGTTAAATATTTTTGTACAATCCTGCACACAAAGCGTGTCGGAGTGTGTCGAAAAAATAGGTGGTAAACCCTAATTTTTCAAGGATTTACCACCTAATTATCTGATAGTTAAGTATATCGGGATTAGTCCTCGATAGACGCCTGCGCTACCGTCGTTAATGTCTTATGTTCAATGAGTTGCGAAGGCACTCTAAACATATTCTAAACATTTTTCGACTTAATGAGGATTTTTTCCACAAATATGGCTTTTAGTCCTCAATGGCAGCT
>JAAVCM010000022.1 GCA_014802345.1 Bacteroides sp. | reverse complement strand
TTGTAGGGACGCGCCGTGGCGCGTATGCCGGATGACGATTTTCATACATTGATGAATATTTTCATAACATCAGTAAATCCGGCACGGTAACGGCAGGTTGTATATCAGGCAAAACAACGGCAGGTTGTATTTCATCAGGCATACGCGCCACGGCGCGTCCCTACACCGACCAAAAAAATTAAAAAAACAACATAATGGAAAATAAGAAGAAAAAAGTTGTCCTCGCCTTCAGTGGTGGCCTCGACACATCGTTTGCAGCAAAATATCTTTCGGAAGACCTCGGCTATGAAGTCCACACCGCCATCGCCAACACCGGCGGTTTCACCCCTGAGGAACTCAAGACCATCGAGGAGAAGGCTCTCCGCCTCGGCGCAGCCTCCCACGCCTCGCTCGACATCACCGGCGACTACTACGACAAGAGCATCAAATATATGGTTGCGGGCAACGTACTCCGCAACGGCACCTACCCCATCTCCGTGTCGTCGGAGCGTATTTTCCAAGCCATCGCCATCATCGAGTATGCCAAGAAAATCGGTGCCGACGCAGTGGCCCACGGTTCGACCGGCGCAGGCAACGATCAGGTGCGTTTCGACCTCACTTTCCAGATTCTCGCACCCGAAATCGAAATCATCACCCCGACCCGCGACATGACCCTCACCCGCGAGTATGAAATCGACTATCTCAAGAAGCACGGCATCGAGGCCGACTTCAAGAAGATGGAATATTCAATCAACAAGGGTCTCTGGGGTACGAGCATCGGCGGAAAGGAGACACTTCACTCCGAGCAGACCCTCCCCGAGAGCGCATATCCCAGTCAGGTGACCGAGAAGGGCGAGGAACATATCACCATCGGTTTCGTCAAGGGCGAAATCGACAGCGTCAACGGCAAGCACTATGACAACAAGGTCGACGCTATCCGCGAAGTGGAGCGTCTCGGCTCCCGCTACGGCATCGGCCGCGATATGCACATCGGCGACACCATCATCGGCATCAAGGGCCGCGTAGGTTTCGAGGCTGCCGGCCCCATCCTCATCATCGCCGCCCACAAGATGCTTGAGAAGCACACCCTCACCAAGTGGCAGCAGTATTGGAAGGACCAGATCGGGACATGGTACGGAATGTTCCTCCACGAGTCGCAGTATCTCGAACCCGTCATGCGCGACATGGAAGCCTTCCTCGAAAGCTCGCAGGCAAACGTCACCGGCACTGTCGAAATCATCCTCCGCCCCTACTCCTACACCCTCGTAGGCGTAGATTCGCCCTTCGACCTGATGAAGACCGACTTCGGCGAATATGGCGAGGTCAACAAGGCATGGAGCGCCGACGACGTGAAAGGCTTCACCAAGATTCTCGGCAATCAGATGAAGATTTTCCACAACGTCCAGAAGCGCAACGGCATGGAGTAATAGCCCATCACGACCAGCTATGTCCAAGACCAGAATAGGAATCATCGGAGGAGCCGGCTACACTGCCGGCGAACTCCTCCGCCTCCTCATCAATCACCCGGAGGCGGAAATCGTGTTTGTCCACTCGACCAGCAACGCCGGGAAGCCCGTCAGTGAAATCCACGAGGGTCTGATAGGCGATACAGACCTCCGCTTTGCCGAGGACTATGACCTGAATGCAGTCGATGTCCTCTTCCTCTGTCAGGGCCACGGTTTCAGCCGGAAATTCTGGGAGGAGAACCCGATGCCGGAGGGACTGAAAATCGTGGACCTCGCCCAAGACTACCGCAACGAGTCGGAGGGCTATGTCTACGGTCTCCCCGAGGCGAAGCGCGAGGCCATCACGAAGGCTACGAAAGTGGCCAATCCCGGCTGCTTCGCCACTGCCATACAGCTTGCGCTCCTCCCCCTCGCGGCTGCTGGAAAGCTCGACAGCGAGGTTCATGTGACGGCGGTCACCGGCTCGACCGGAGCGGGCGTAAAACCCGGAGCCACCACGCATTTCAGTTGGCGCAACGACAATCTGTCGGTCTACAAGGCTTTCTCCCATCAGCATCTGGCGGAAATCCGTCAGACCCTCGGGCAGCTTCAGCCCGGTTTCGATGCGGAAATCAGCTTCATCCCGGTGCGCGGCGACTTCCCTCGCGGCATCTTCGCCATGAGCTATATCGACACTGACCTCACCATCGAGGAGGCCGTGAAGCTCTACAAGGATTTCTATGCCGACGCTCCCTTCACTCATGTCTCTGACCGCCCGGTGGACCTCAAACAGGTTGTCAATACCAACAAGGCCGTCATCTCGCTTGAAAAACACGGCTCGAAGCTGCTCGTCATCTCCGCCATCGACAATCTGCTCAAAGGTGCGTCGGGTCAGGCCGTCCAGAACTTCAACCTTATCTGCGGCTTCCCCGAGGAAACCGGTCTGCGCCTGAAACCCTCCGCCTTTTAGCGCATCCTTACTCCTTACTCCTTACTCCTTACTCCTTACTCCTTACTCCTTAAATACTTAAAGAAAAATGAAGCTATTCGACGTTTATTCGCTCTACGATATAGAACCTGTCAGGGGTCTGGGCAATCATGTCTACACCGCCGACGGGACTGAATATCTCGACCTTTACGGAGGCCATGCGGTCATCTCGATAGGCCATGCACACCATACCTACGTCACCGCGATAGCCGAACAGGTGTCGCGTCTGGGTTTCTATTCCAACTCCGTGCAGAATTCCCTCCAGCAGCAGCTTGCCGACCGTCTCGGACGTATCTCTGGCTACAATGACTACGCGCTTTTCCTCTGTAATTCAGGCGCGGAGGCCAACGAGAATGCCATGAAGCTGGCATCGTTCCACACGGGCAAGCCCAAAATCCTCGCCTTTGACAAAGCGTTCCACGGCCGCACTTCGGGCGCGGTTGCCGTCACCGACAATCCCAAGATTCAGGCACCCTTCAACGCCACTTCAAACGTCGAGTTCGTCCCCCTCAACGACATCGAGGCTGTCGAAGCCAAGCTCTCGACAGGCGAATTTGCCGGCGTAATCATCGAAGGTATCCAAGGTGTGGCGGGAATACGCATGGTCGACGACAAGTTCCTCCGTCAGCTCCGTGAACTCTGCGACAAATATGGCGTGCTGCTCATTCTCGACGAAATCCAGTCGGGCTACGGACGCACAGGCCGTTTCTTCGCCCATCAGTATTCTGGCATACGCCCCGACATCATCACCTGCGCCAAGGGCATAGCGAATGGCTTCCCGATGGGTGCGGTGCTGATTTCCCCGAACATCAAGCCCGTCAAAGGTATGCTCGGGACGACATTCGGCGGCAACCATCTTGCCTGTGCAGCGGCTTTGGCTGTGCTTGACGTGATGGAGACCGAAAATATGGTCTCCAATGCCGCAGCCGTCGGTGAATATCTCATCGAGGAGCTGAACAATCTCGCCGCCAGCCATCCCGAAATCGTCGAGGTGCGCGGTCGCGGCCTGATGATAGGCATCGAAATCAAGGGTTCGGCACCCGCCCTGCGCAAGCGTCTGCTTTTCGACAAGCATATCTTCACCGGCGGTGCGGGCGAACACACTGTGCGCCTCCTCCCGCCCCTTTCCCTCCCACGCTCCCACGCAAAACGCTTCATCGAAGCCTTCAAGGAAGTGCTGGACGAACAGCAGAGCTAAATCTGGCTGAAATTTAAGGGTTTATTTTATCAAACTCCACTTTCCCAACAATCTATGCGCAATTTCACTAACGTAAAAGATATAGGCCCGCTTGACCTTGCCGTCAAGGAGGCTCTCGAAGTCAAGGCTGACCGCTTTGCCTATCAGCATCTCGGCAAGAACAAGACGCTGATGATGATTTTCTTTAATTCCAGCCTCCGCACGCGCCTCAGCACCCAGAAGGCTGCCATGAACCTCGGCATGAACGTCATCGTCCTCGATGTCAATCAGGGCGCATGGAAGCTCGAGACTGAACGCGGTGTCATCATGGACGGCGACAAGGCTGAGCATCTCCTCGAAGCCATTCCCGTCATGGGTTCGTACTGCGACATCATCGGTGTCCGCTCCTTCGCCGGTCTGACAGACAAGGCGGAGGACTATGAGGAGCGCGTCATCAGCCAGTTCATCAAATACTCCGGCCGTCCCGTGTTCAGCATGGAGGCCGCCACACGCCATCCCCTTCAGAGTTTCGCCGACCTCATCACCATCGAGGAGTTCAAGACAAAGGAACGCCCCAAGGTGGTCATGACATGGGCGCCCCATCCCCGCGCGCTCCCGCAGGCTGTCCCCAACTCCTTCGCCGAATGGATGAACGCCACTGACTATGATTTCGTCATCACCCATCCTCACGGCTATGAACTTGCGCCCGAATTCGTAGGCAATGCCCGCGTCGAGTATGACCAGCGCAAGGCTCTCGAAGGTGCTGATTTCGTCTATGCCAAGAATTGGAGTGCCTTTGCCGACCCCAACTACGGCAAGGTCCTCTCGACCGACCGCGCATGGACCGTTGACACGGAGAAAATGGGTCTTACGGACAATGCTTTCTTCATGCACTGCCTCCCTGTGCGCCGCAACATGATTGTGACCGACGACGTCATCGAGTCGGACCGCAGCATCGTCATCCCCGAGGCCGCTAACCGTGAAATTTCGGCACAGGTCGTGCTGAAACGAATCCTCGAAAATCTCTGATAGAATCTATCCCCTAAAATTCAGCTATGGAAACTGTCAAGGTTATCAAAATCGGAGGCAACGTAGTCGACAATCCCGAGGCTCTTGCGCGCTTCATCAATGACTTCGTGAAACTTCCGGGACGCAAAATACTCGTCCACGGCGGAGGCAAGGAGGCAACGCGCCTCAGTACGCGCCTCGAAATACCCACGACAATGATCGAGGGGCGACGCGTCACGTCGCGCGAGACACTCGACGTCGTGACAATGGTCTATGCCGGGCTTGTCAACAAGCGTATCGTCTCGATGCTCCAAGCCGCCGGATGCAACGCCATCGGTCTGACCGGGGCGGACGCAAACGCCATCACCGCTACCCGCCGTCCCGCCGAGCCGGTCGACTACGGTTTTGTCGGCGACATCTCCCCCGAGGGAGTAAATTCCGCCCTCATAGCCTCGCTCCTCGACGCGGGCATCACGCCGGTCTACTGTGCCATCACCCACGACGGACATGGGACCCTGCTCAACTGCAACGCCGACACCATAGCCTCGTCGGTGGCTGTCGGAGCTTCGCGCGTAAGCCCGACTGAACTTATATTCTGCTTCGAGCAGCCCGGTGTCATGGAGGACCTTGACCGCCCCGACTCGCTCATCCCCCTGATTACCCCCGAGGTCTATGCCGACCTCCGCGCACGCGGAGTGGTCAACAAGGGGATGATTCCCAAAATCGACAATGCGTTCAAGGCCATTGACTCCGGCGTCGAGAGTGTCACGATAAAGCACTCCGATGCTCTTTCGACCGACCGCGGCACTGTCATCAGAAAAAACTGACCCCACTCCACGGAGACATTCCACTTAAAACAACGCCGACAATAAGCATGAAGCCGGAAATCGAACTTTTGTCACAGATGATAGCCACCCCCTCCCTGTCACGTCAGGAAGAGGGGACTGCCTCACTTATCTTTGACTGGCTTGCAAGCCGAGGGGCGGAGCCGCGACGCTTCCGCAACAATGTCTATGCCCTCTCAGCCGACTTTGACCCGAAGCGTCCGACACTACTGCTCAATTCACACCACGATACGGTGAAACCCGCTGCATCCTATACCCGCGACCCTTTCAAACCGACGGTTGAAGATGGCCGTCTCTACGGTCTCGGGAGCAACGACGCGGGAGCTTCAGTGGTCTCGCTCATACGCACATTCCTTGACCTGCGCACCGCACCCCTACCCTTCAATCTCCTCCTCGCCATAACCGCCGAGGAGGAGGTCGGAGGCGAGAACGGGATGCGCGCCTTCCTCCCACATCTCGCCGAGGAGGGGATAGGAATCAGTTGCGCGATAGTCGGAGAGCCGACAGGGATGCAGGCAGCCGTGGCGGAGCGCGGACTGGTGGTGCTCGACTGCGTGACCCCCGGTGTCACCGGCCATGCGGCACGCGGCGAAGGAATCAATGCAATCTACCGCGCTATCGACGACATCGAAGCCCTGCGCAATTTCCGTTTTCCGGCAGAGTCGGCAATACTCGGGCCTGTGAGTGTCAACATCACCCAAATCAATGCTGGATGGCAGCACAACGCCATCCCAGACGAATGTAAGTGGGTGGTCGACATCCGCACCACCGATGCCTTCACCAACGAGGAGACCGTAGAGCTGATGCGCAGTGCCGTGAAATGGTCTGTCCTAACTCCGCGTTCCACGCGTGTGCGCGCCTCGGTGATTGCCGACAGCCATCCGCTCGTCCGCGGTGCCGTCAGTCTCGGTTGCGGAACCTTCGTCTCGCCGACCACGAGCGATATGTCGCTCATGTATGATTTTCCTTCGCTCAAAATAGGCCCCGGACAATCGTCGCGCAGCCACTCGGCCGACGAATTCATACTCCTGTCCGAAATAGAGGGCGCCATACCCCTCTACAAGGAGCTTATCGGTTCACTGCAACTCTGAGCGAAGCACAGTGAGCGGACATCCGCCCAACAACAATCCCCCTAAAAACCACTGCAAAATGAAACTATGGAGCAAGGGCTTCGAGCCCGATAAAATGATAGAGGAATTCACCGTCGGCAATGACCGTGAACTCGACCTGCGCCTCGCCCGCTACGACGTGCAAGGCTCGATGGCCCATATAAAGATGCTTGAAAGCATCGGCCTCCTCACTGCCGACGAACTCGACATACTCCTCAAAGCCCTCGGCGAGATTGCCGAAGTCATCGAACGCGGCGAATTTACCATTGAGCCGGGTGTGGAGGACGTACATTCTCAAGTAGAATTCATGCTCACCGCCAAACTCGGCGATGTAGGCAAGAAAATCCATTCCGGACGCTCGCGCAATGACCAAGTGCTTGTCGACCTCAAACTTTTCATGCGCGACGAACTCCGCCACGTCGCCGATGCCGTCAAGCGTCTCTTTGACCGCCTGCAAACTCTCAGCGAGGAATATAAGGATGTGCTGATGCCCGGCTATACCCATCTGCAAGTGGCGATGCCGTCATCCTTCGGACTATGGTTCGGGGCATACGCCGAGTCGCTCGTCGACGATATGCAGATGCTCGTCGCAGCCTACAACGTAGCCAATCAGAATCCCCTCGGCTCCGCCGCCGGCTACGGCTCCTCCTTCCCCCTTGACCGCGAGATGACCACACGTCTGCTCGGCTTCGAGACGCTCCACTACAACGTAGTCGCCGCCCAGATGTCGCGCGGCAAGACCGAGCGCGCCGCTTCGATGGCCATCAGTGCCATCGCCTCGACCCTCGGCCATCTGGCTATGGACGTGTGTATGTGGATGTGTCAGAACTTCGGCTTCATCTCCTTCCCCGACGAGCTTACGACCGGTTCCTCCATCATGCCCCACAAGAAGAATCCCGACGTATTTGAAATCATGCGCGGAAAGTGCAACCGCCTCCAATCCATCCAGAATGAAATCGCGCTCCTGACCGCCAATCTCCCCCTCGGCTACAACCGCGATCTCCAGCTCCTCAAGGATATTATCTTCCCTGCGACGACGGAGATGATTTCCTGTCTCGATATGGCCGACTTCATGCTCCAGCACATCCGCGTGAAGCGCGACATCATCGATGACCCGCGCTATGACTACCTTTTCACTGTGGAGGAAGTCAACCGCCTCGTCCTCGCCGGTATGCCCTTCCGCGAGGCCTACAAGAAAGTCGGACTTGAAGTTCAGGACGGCACCTACAAGCCTGTCCGTAGCGTCCACCACACCCACGTCGGTTCAATCAATAATCTCTGTACCGCACAGATTGCACTCAAATTCCAGAAACTCTACGACAAGATTAGCTCTTAAAAATTTGAATATTTGAACTCTATATTGTAAATTTGCATATTGTCAGATAGCCTGACGATATGCAAATTTATTTTTACCTTAACCCTCTTACCGCATGACGCTACGACGACTCCTCCTTACTATTTTTTTCAGTTTAAACTGTATTTACTTTGCTAATGCAAATGAAGGAATAGACTTTACAATTGAGCTGAATACTCCCGGAACACTTGACGAAACCAAATTGCCCCCTTCCGATATTTGGGAGTTTAGTCATCTCTATCTAAAAGGGTCTTTCTCCGTTGAAGATTTGGAAATAATGAATACATATTTCCGATATCGCCACATAGACATCTTCAATTGCAAGGACGCATATTTCCTCGCCGGGGGTTATCAAGGTCTATTCTATAATCAAATAGGCGTTTTGGAAGATGGAACGTATCCGAGACACCTCGATTTCTTTCCAAATATGATTGTAATGCCAAAGAATCTGAAGAAAATAATCCGCAATCAATCTCCAAATTCCTGCAAAATCATTCTTCCGGAAGGAATTGAAGTCATCGAAGATGCGGGTTTTGAATTTGATCTCATTTCTCAAATCAATCTACCGTCCACCCTTAAATATATTGGTGCAGGGGCTCTTTATTCCTGCGAAGTGGAAACTTTGCGGTTTCCTGATCATTTCACCGTCATAAAGGACACCTGTATCGGTAATGTACGAACCAAAATACATCTGCCTAATTCTCTAACTGAAATCAGATGGCATGGAGTAGGATTCAAAGGAAAATCCATTACTCTCCCCAAGGGTTTACGCAGGATTGGACCTGTTGGTCTGGCCGGTTCTTCCAATTTAGAAGAAATCCATTCTTTAGCTGAGACCCCTCCTTTCTGTGACCACACTCTCAGCTTGGATGAACTCGAGTATTATCAAGGATATGAAAAGTATGGTTCAGATACGAGTCTCCCTTATGTCGATAAAGAAAAATGCATACTCTATGTCCCGAAAGGTTGTATCGAAGCATATCGGAATGCAGTGGAGTGGTGTGACTTCAAGACCATTCTTGAAGAAGAAAATCATGTCGAGGACATGACGGGGTTCCATGAATGGGATCAAGTAGAGGCCGAATATTCGGACAAAGCAGGCTTGGACGCAATCACAGTTGACAATATAAATAAAATTGAGAATATCTACAACATAAATGGTATTCGTCAAGAGAATCTTGTGCCCGGTATAAACATCATAAAATATACTAATGGTAAAGTACAGAAGGTTGTTTGCCCCTGAATAACAGGTTATCATAACCTTAACTATTAGAAGTTGCTTCATTGAAAACATTTTTTACTTTCCATAAGTTATAGATACATACATTTAACTATTATTTCATCACAACTAATAAATAAAGTCAACTATGCTCAACAACAAAGTTCAGGACGCTCTCAACGCCCAGATCAATGCAGAATTCTGGAGTGCATATCTCTATCTCTCAATGGCACTCCATTTTGAGGCCGAAGGGATGCCCGGTGTTGCCAACTGGTTCAAAATCCAATTTCAGGAGGAGCAGGCCCACGCCACCATCTTCATGAACTACGTCAACCAGCGTGGAGGCCGTGTAGAGCTTAAACCCATCGACGCCGTCCCCACTTCATGGGCATCACCCCTTGAAGCATTCAAGGATACACTCGAACACGAGAAGAAGGTCACCTCACTCATCAATGACCTCTACGCTCTCGCAGAGGCCGAGAAGGACTACGCTACCCGCGACCGTCTCACTTGGTTCGTCAGCGAACAGGTCGAGGAGGAGGACAACTGCCGCACCCTCATCGACAAGTTCTCACTCATCGGTGACAACGGTATGGGTCTCTATATGCTCGATCAGGAACTTGCATCGCGCACCTACACTACCCCCGCACCCCTCTCAACTTCCGCAGAATAACCACACACACATCTCTGCTGAGAATTCAAAAAATCAAATCGGGATATACACCGCTGAAAGGTGTATATCCCGATTTGATTTTATTTCATTTTCCTCAGTATCACGCACAGGCATGGGCATGGCGGCGGACTGAGGGCTGTGGTATCTTGAAACCGAGACGTGCCACAACAATACTCATTATCGGCGTAAGGATGTTGAATATACAGCAGGGGAAATATGTCAGCGTCGCCACACCCAGCACAGTCGACTGCGTGAGGCCGCATGAATTCCACGGAATCAGCACGGAGGTGACAGAGATGGAATCCTCCATAGAGCGGCTGAGGAGACGCGGTTCAAGTCCGTTTCGGCGATATAGCGAGCGGTACATATTGCCGGTTATTATAAGTGAAAGATACTGGTCACCGGTGCAGCAGTTCATCGTAAGGCCGCTGCACACTGTCGCGCCTACGATGCTCGTGCGGCGGCGCAGACGGCGGGTGAACGCATCGGTCATCCTTGACAGCATCCCAGTCCCTATCATCACACAGCCAAAGAGCATGGCACTCAACACGAGATAGACCGTAGGGAGCATCCCGAGGACACCCCCTGTACCTACGAGGTCGTCAAGAGCCTCACTCCCTGTCGAGAGTGCCACTCCGCTCCAAAGTGAGTTTGCCAGACCGTAAAAGCCGAATCCTTCGTGGTTCTGAAACACAAAGATGCCGATAGCCCCCATCAGAGAGGCAAGCAGAAGCACGACGAGGGTCGGAAGCCGCAGGGCGATAAGCACCATCGTGATGGCGGGAATCACGAGAGTCCACGGCGAAAGGTTGAAGGTTGCCCCAAGTGCGTCGAGCATACCGGAAGAATGGGTTGCAGGCTCTCCCGAAGAATTAAGTCCGACTATCAGAAAGACGATAAGGGCGATACTCATGGCAGGGATAGTCGTAAACATCAGATAGCGGATATGCTCAAAAAGGTCGACTCCTGCTGTTGAGGAGGCCACCACGGTAGTGTCGCTCAACGGCGAGACCTTATCGCCGAAATAAGCGCCGGAAATGATTGCTCCGGCAATCCACGGGTCACTGTAACCCATCACCTGCCCTATGCCCATGAAGGCTACGCCGAGGGTGGCTATCGTGGTCCACGAACTGCCGGTCATCACAGATATGGCGGAGCAGACCACACAGGTAATCACAAGAAACAATCGCGGGCTAAGAATCTGAAGACCGTAGGAAATAAGCGTCGGGACTACTCCCGAAAGCATCCAAGTGGTGGACACAAGGGCTATCGCAATAAGAATCGGGACGGCCGGAAGTATCTGGGCGGCACTGCGCTTCAACCCGACCGAGAGACCACGGCGGGTAGTGACACCCCCTGCCGAAGCGAGTGTAAGGGCTATTGCAGTTGATGCAAGCAGAATCATCGGTCCATATTCCGACACCGAGTCGGCACCGCTGAAAACAATGACACTGATCAGGGTAATAAAAAGAAAACCGATAGGAATTAATGAAATGGTGAGTGAAGGAAGATTTCGCTTACCGAAGAATGTAGATTTATCCAATTTATGTGAGTTCTGATTATAAATCCTTTAATAATACAGGAGTTTTTCTTATATAGTGTCACAAAGTTACGACAATTCTACGACATTCCCCCAATCCATTTTTACAAAACACCCTAAAAACCGTCAAATACCTGTTAAATATTGTAGGGACGCGCGGAAGCGCGTATGCCATAAGTAATACATTATAGATTGTATTTTTAATCTGGCATACGCGCTTCCGCGCGTCCCTACAAGGGGTCCCAATATTACGGACAAAGGGATATTCTAATCAAATGGCGTCGTCCTCGACGTTTTCGAGGGGGTCGGCATCGGCGGGGGCGGATGTGTCGGAGGTGGCGGCTTCAAGTTTCTTCATGATTGAAAAGATGAATCCGGCAGAAATCAGACAGATTACCACGAGGATGCCCCACACCATGTAGGTCGGGATTTTACCCCAGAGAATCATCGGTATGGAGACGAGATAGTTGCCCACGGCGGTTGCTGCAAACCATCCGCCCATCATCGCGCCTTTAAGTTTCGGAGGAGCTACCTTGCTGACAAAGCTGATGCCCATCGGCGAGAGAAGCAGTTCGGCAAAGGTCAGGAGTAGATAGGTCGAAATGAGCCAGTTGGGGGAGACGGAGGCGGATGTCCCGACAATCCCGAGTGACCCGACGAGCATGACGACGTAGGCGACAGCAGCCATAATCATACCGTATCCAATCTTGCGCGGTGCCGACGGCTCTGCCTTGCGCTTGGCAAGCCATCCGAAGAAAGCCAGCGATACGGGGGTCAGCGCGACGACATAGAATGGATTGAACTGCTGATACTCCTGAGGCTGGATGCCTGTGAGAGGTTCGGGAGTCACGGAGTAGAAATACCACAGCGCCCAGCCGACCAGAGCAAGAATCGCCACGGATATGACGCGGCTCGTTGTCCCCTTTGACTGGAAAAGATTGAACAGTGCATAAACACCGACTGCGATGCTCAGGAGAGCCCATACATTAAAGCCGATGCGTGTCCATCCGCCTGCCTCAGGCGATGTGCAGCTCTTGGCAAATTCAGTCAGCGTAGCGCCATTCTGATGGAACACCATCCAGAAGAAGATGACGACAGCGAAGACAAGAAGCAGAGCGACCACACGCTGGCGGGTCTGCGCAGGGGTCAGCTCCGGGCCGGCGGCGACGGTCTTTACTGTCCCTGCGCCACCTTTCTTGTCGGTGAGGATATGGGCGTAGGTACGGCGACCGAGGAAATAGATGAGGAAGCTGACGATGAGCGAACCACAGGCCACCGCGAAGGCATAGCTGTAACCGGTCGAGAGAGTGGTGATATAGTCCTGTGCGAAAGCAGCGAGGCCGTTTGTGGCGGTCATGCCGTTCTCGGCAATCGTCGCCGAGAGGTCTGCGCCGTTCTCAGAACCGTCGAGATAGGCGTTGCAGAGTGCGGGAAGCGAGGAGACGTAGGTCAGTCCCTGCGCTTTGAGTGCCATATTGCACATTGCCGTGGCCGCCATCGGCGCAAACATTGAGCCGATGTTGATTGCCATATAGAAAAGCGAGAAAGCGGCGTCGCGCTGGCCGCTGTAACGGGCCTCATTATAGAGGTCGCCGACCATCACCTGAAGATTTCCCTTGAAAAGTCCCGTACCGCAGGCTATAAGCAGAAGGGCAGCACAGAGGATGACGAGCGACGAGGTGCTGCGGATGTCAGTCGGGATCGCCATCACGAGATAGCCCGCGAACATGACGGCCAGACCTGTCACCACACACTTCGAGAAGCTCCAGCGGTCAGCGACCCAGCCGCCGACGAGAGGCATGAAATAGACAAGGGCGAGAAAACCCGCATAGATCTGGCCCGACACCGTCGAGTCAAGTCCGAATTTCGCTTGCAGGAAAAGCAGGAAGATGGCAAGCATCGTGTAGTAGCCGAAACGCTCACCTGTGTTGGCAAGCGCAAGCACATAGAGACCTGCCGGTTGATTCTTGAACATAGCTGAAAGTTAAGAATATGTTATGAAGTGAATGAAATTAACAAAGGGCATTGCCCGGACCGAGCGGTCGCTGCAATGCCCTTTCTTATACTTGGATATACGTTGATTTTTACTTGTCATGCGTTGGTGACGCGTTCAAGCCACTTGACCATGCCGAACATCACACCCATCGATATGAGGCAGACGGCGAGGAAGACGCTCCAGCAAATCCAGAGAGGCCATGCGTTGTACATCAGCGGGCCAATCCAGAGGAGGAGGTTGCCGAGGGCGGTAGCACCGAGCCAGAGACCCTGACAGAGACCCTGCATGTGGGCGGGAGCAACCTTCGACACAAACGAGAGACCTAAGGGTGAGATGAAAAGTTCAGCGACCGTGAGGAAGAAGTAGAGAAGGAGAAGCACCCACGGACCTGCCTTCATCGTAGCTGCCACGGCGTTGGGGAGGGCGCGGAAATCAACTCCTGAGGGATAATGCTCGAAATAGGAGTAGAGCGCGAGGAAAAGGAATGCTGTACCTGCCAGACCCATACCGATGGCAATCTTGCGGGGGGTTGAAATCTCGATACCCGCACGGCTGAGAGCCGAGAACATCAGCATGACAACCGGGGTGAGGATGATGACGAAGAAGGGGTTGGCAGCCTGCCAGATTTCAGGTGCGATGGACGATGTATCGACGAAGTCACGCGCAAAAAGCGAGAGCGAAGTGCCGTTCTGATGGAAGGAGAACCAGAAGAAGATGACCACACCGAGGACGGCAAAGAGAGCCGTCATGCGTTGCTTGATTTCCTTTGCCATAGCGCGGCGTTCCTCGTCGGAAATCTTCACGCCATCGGCCTTTGCCTTCTTTCCGGGAGTGGGAAGGCTGTTCTTGACGCTCACGAAGATAAGGAGCGAGAGGAGCATGGCGCAGACTGAGGCGATGAAAGAGTAGTGGATACCGGTGTTGAACACGTCGAGATACTGCGAACAGAATGCCTGAATGTCGCCGGCAGCATTGCCGCCTGTCTCGGTGATGAGGGCATAAAGGTTATTGAGGTTCTCGCTGCTCATCGAGTCGGTGACGCTCAGATATTCGTGGCAGAGAGCCGGGAGCTTGGCATTGTAGGTCAGACTATGGACACCGAGCCACCAACTGCGGAGCATGGGGGCGACGAAGGGGGCGACGAGACCGCCGACGTTGATGAACACATAGAAAATCTGGAAACCGGAGTCGCGCTTCGACGCATATTTCGGATTGTCGTAGAGCTGACCGACGATGGCTTGAAGGTTGCCCTTGAAAAGACCGTTGCCGAATGCGATGAGGAACAGCGCGAAGCAGGTCATCGGGAGGAGCCACGAGATGTTGTCGGAAGTCGAGAGGATGGGAATCGAGAGGATGACGTAGCCGATGGTCATGATGATGAGACCATTGATGATGGTTCCCTTGTAGTTCTGCGTGCGGTCGGCTATGGTACCGCCGACGAGACTGAGCAGATAGATACCGGCATAGAAAAATGAATAGACAAGCGCGCTGGTTTCCTCGCTGAGTCCGAATTTCGAACAGAGAAACAGCACCAGCACCGCGTTCATGATGTAATACCCGAATCGCTCGCCCATGTTACTGAGAGCGGCGGGAATAAGGCCCTTGGGTTGGTCTTTGAACATAATGGATTAAATTTTCGGTTATAAGCGTTGTAGATATTATTTTCGTGATGAATCGATGATTTCAGTGACGTTTCACTGCTGTTTGAGCGAGAGTTTGCGCAAAAATACAAAAAATAACCAATTTCCGAAAATTCCGCCACATAAAACCCGAAATTTTATTCATAAGCCCCCTCAGACGGGTCGGGAACAAGAGACGTGGATGTAGGGAAATCCTATCATCTATGGCCACAGAGCCTGCGCTTGCACCGGCGGAGCTTCAGTTATCGCTAATAATTAAGCAATTGTCTGATGAGACCCGACCAGCGCAAGCGCAGGCTCTCTATCCCGACTGAATTCTGACACATCTGCATCTCTACAAGATTCGATGTGATTCTTACAATCGGATGGTGATATTTAGTTGATTGTATCCGACTACTTGACGGGAGTCATAGGTTTGAGAATACTGTCGGCAGGTTCCGTCCAGTCCTCGACATTTACACTAAACTTGATGGCGTCACCGAGGACAGGCTTTCCGGGGATAGGATCGTCAGGGTCGGTATTGCCCGCACCGTTGGTGAAGTCAAGGATATAGACATATTTCTTTCCGGCTTCCCATGTTCCGTCCAGAGGGATGGAAGCCCATGCGAATTGACGTTTCTGACCGTTGTCGTCGAGCTTCGTGTCAGACGGGAAGGGATAGACCACCGCACCGGTCTCGGCAGTCGCAATGTTGACAAGGACACTGAGGTATGCCCCACGCGCCGCATTATCGGGGTCGCCTACCGGATTCCATGGAGTCAGCGTCTGCGGAATCAGCATCGCATTGCCGCTGTCACCCATGATGGAGACCGGGGTGCTTGAAAGAGTGATGGTGTCACAGTCTGATGTATAGACCGCTGTATCGTGCCAATCATCAAGAGTCCATTTGCCGGTAGTGAAATCGAATGAACCCATATACTCCGCACGACCTATACGCATACCGCAGACCTTGTATTTGTATGTAGTGTTTTCGGTCTTTGCACGCAGCTCGATCTGCGACAACTGATGTTTGAACGTCAGCTCGACACCGGCACTCTCGTTAAGCGACTTCTTACCGGTGGCTGTCGCGGTGATAAAATCAAGTTGATCGGCAATATTCTCAGGAACCGAATAGCTGGTCAGCTCCTTGGTGTCCGCGTCGATGGTGACATCCGCCCCTAATTCATCCTGCGAAGGGGAATAGGCGTAGAACGTCAGTTCGCTGTCATCACCGGGCCAGTAATATTTGGTTGATGAAGTAAAGAAACCGTCGCCACCTTTGTTGAAGTCAAGCGACTGGAAAAGTGGTGTCTTGCCGTCAGGCATGAAGGCGGTAACATTGATTGACGTTAGGTTGGCATTTGTAGTTTCCGTGGCACGCGAACCAATCGCGGGGCGGAAATCAATGGCGTGTCCCTCTACTGATCTGACGTCGGCAGGTTCATCCTGTGAACAGGAAGCCAAGGCGCCCATGGCAACCAAGGCCAGCATTAACGGTGTCTTTTTCATATCGTGTGTGTTTTGTGTGTTTTATATTTTTTATGTTCCTTTCAGCATATTTCTGTTAAATAAACATTCCTGAGAGTCGGCTTGTTCGCTTGGATTGTGTTAAAAATCAGGATTGTTACATCTGCATCGGCACTTCCACCGTCTGCCAGTCCTCTACGTCGGGACGGAGGCCGCCGCCGTGCGACAGAGGCTTCGGAAGCGGGAGTCCGCGCACCACTATGTGGACATGGCGCGGGTCGGGGGCGTTCTTCACCTGATCGGTGACATCGAAGGTATAGTACCACTTCGAGTCGTCCGTGAGATACATATATATCGTGAGCGTGTGGGAGTGGGAGGTGTTTCCGCACTCGCCGAAAGTCAGGAACTCCGAGTGAAGCGTCCGGGCATCCCTGTCGACATCAAGCGTGAAGGGGAGTGTGATGTGATTGTCGGTCGCGCAGCGCCGGCCATGGAGATACCCCTCCGCCATACCTGAGAGTGTACCGTCGATTTCGGTATTGCTTACATAACTGATGTTATCGACATCAAGGACATCGACCGTGTAGTGGCAGACGATTTCCTCGGGATAGAGCGTGATTGTCCGCACGGTGCTGATGTCGTCGGTCAGCGGGAGCGCGATGCTGTCGGAGCGGCTGCTCCACGCCATCCCCGGAGCGGCGACCACCCGCTCATCATCCGTCCCCTCGGCGCGCGGGATTGAGCGCGTCGGAAGTCCGTAGGCGGTCAGTTGTTCCACTTCCTGAGTATAGATTTCAAAGTTGTCGATATCGTCCGTATGGCGGAAATGCGCCCAGTCGGTGTTGTCGCTGTTCATGCAGAGCCCGTCGTAGTAGCCGAAGGGGATACGGATTTGCCCGCCGTAACGGTCGGAGAAGATGTAGCGCAGCGAGCCGCCGGCTATGGTCTGCGAAGTCTCACCGCGGTCGAACATATAGAGCGCCATCGACTCCGGATTGCCGTCGGGGGCGTTGCGCCAGTCAAACACGACGTTGACCTGATAGTCATGGATATGGTCGAAACAGAGATCCTTGTGATGACACGAGGTTGTCGCCCCGAGCAAAATCAGGGCAGGAATGATGCGATAGAATTTATGTGACATTATCTGACACCTCCTTTCCTGCGGTTGTAGTTGTCGCAGCCTATCAGCCAGACGAGCGAGACCTCTGCCTTCGTAGGCCCTACCCAATTGAGACGGTGGGTCGACTGCCAGACATAGTGTCCGTCTCGGGGGACATATTCATAATATTTACCGCCGATGTAACCGATACCGATGGTGAAGTCAAGGTTGAGGCGGCGCCCGATGGGAAGCGAGTAGCCATATTCGATACCCGCATTGATGTTGCATCTGTCCCAGAGCGTTCCGCCGGGGAGACCGCCCATCCATCCGCGGCCACCGAACTCAAAATCGTATGTGACGATTCCACCGTAGACCCCGATGTGATGACCCGTCAGAGGCTTTTCTTCGGCTTTCCGGCCGAACCAACGGCGAAGGGCGATGTCGCCGCCGTAGATACGCCAGTAGCGGTGGAGATGATCCTTGTCCCACCATCCGTACATCCAGTTGGCGACGACAGACCAGTTTCTGCCGATATAGAATTCCGCACTGAGGTTAGGGACGGCAAGCGCGTCGTAGAGCAGATTGGTCTTCAACCCCATGTAGAACGGACGGCAGCATTTCGCCGGTTTCTCCTCCGGGACGGACAGCCGCAGGGCAAACGCCGTCGGCTCCGTGACGGGGATAGTGAGCGGAGCGGGGAGGATTTCTATAATCCCGCGCCCGGCGTAGCCGGGTTTGCGCATATAGTCGACATATAGCTTCGAGGCGCGGAGCGAAGGGAAGAGGCGGGAATACATATAGGAGTATGATTTGCCGCCACCGAGTTGCCTCAGGCGTGCGAGGTCGCCGCTATCCCAGCGTCCGCCGTTGTCACCCTCGGTGATGATTTCATCAAGCAGCGTCAGCACCTCAGCGCGGTCAGGGACGGCAGGGTCAGCCTCGACAAGCTCACGAAGCCCTTGCCAGTCGCGTCCGACAAACGTAAACGATGTCAGCGAATCGGGAAGCCCGACGCTGTCGGCAAAATAGCCGAAAATGCTTTCCGCACGCTTCTCGGAGAGTGTGCGGTTGATAGCGACAGTGCCTTCCGGCGATGCCGAACCGACGACCCTCACCCCTTTGAGCATCAGGGCTGAATCAGGACTCCCGTAGCTGCGCAGACGCGCAAGCATCTCGTCGAGTCTCGCGCGGTTGTCCCCGAACCCGGGGTCAAGCACCGATTTAGACTGGTGGAAACGGATAGTGGCGGAATCGCTGACCTCCTGCGCATCGAGAAGACCGAGCCCGAAAGCTACCGAGCATAATATGATGAGAAATAATCGTTTCATTTACATTTCCTAAGCTATGTTTAATTATATAAACATTTTGCCCCTCGGAAATGATTACCACACCTCCAATTTTAACCATTCCACTAACCTCACCTCTACTGCTCTGCATAAAAAAACCGGGAAAGCTACATATCCTCTCCCGGGTTTTTACTGAAATTTAAAATAATTGGATGCTCCATTTCTGGAGCATCCAAAGTATCATTTTGACAACTTACTATAAACGCCGTCAGGAGAAACAGGAATCCGATTCTGATTTGTTTTATATTTTTCATATACCAGCTAAAACTCCGAGTTCACCGATAAAATCAATAGAAGTATATTCACAAACTCCGCTCTCTTGAAATAGATTTGCCATTTCTACAGTATTACACTTTGCCTGATTGGTAACGATAAATGTATGCCATCCTTCCAGAAAATCAGTAAAAGCGGGACCGACATAAATGACATTGTTTTGCTTGGCAAATTCTTTAACTTTACGTTCTTCACCATTTGCTATTTTAGCACTAAAACTTATGGTGGCTGCAAATTCTCTACTATAAGGGCCCTCAAAGCCAGCCTCCCAAACCCTATAATAAGGTGACCATCCTATGGTATAGGACAGGACGGATTTGGCTTTACGGTAATCGCCAAGCACGGTTGCAGTTTTATAGTTACTTAGTATCTTGGATGCTTCTTCTGATAGATCATGGTATTGTGAATAATCCTCCCCATCTTTAACATCTGTCAGGGTAAGGCCAAGATTCAACAACTCCGTCTTCAGCTTTTCCTCGTTCTCGGGATAAAATGAAATGAATGCCTTATCCTTCATTATCTCCATCGGGATTTTTTCATGGTCACACCAGTAATAGGCTTCCGCTACGTCCTCAACTTCAAGGTCATTCTCACAAGCAGTCCCGCAGACCATCAATGTCAGGAGCGGGAAAAGTAAGGTTAAAAATTTTTTAATCATGGTTTGGTATTTTATAAAGTTATTTATACGCAAAAATAAGGTTTTAGCTCTCCCCCCCCAAAAAAAATATACAATATTTAATCTTTATTAACATAAAATCCTAAATATCCCCTTAACAACTTTTATACAACTTCGTAACTTCCATTGCTTCTGCCATAATTCAAGGGCTTTTCACTACCTTTGCAGACATAAAATCAGATATGCGACAATCTATGGATAATAATGCAAATTTTTCGGTGAGTTTCGACAGCCCGCGTCTGGGCTACGGCAATGTTGTGATTCAGAATCCTGAACGTGTAGCCGTTCCGAGCGGCATCTGCGCCGTCGTCGGGCCTAACGGCGCCGGAAAATCAACGCTCGGGCTGGTAATCGAGAAGGGACGCTATGCCTACGGCAACCGCCTGAGTTTTCAGCGCCCCGACATGAAGGTGAAGATGCTTGCGTTCACCGACATCCATGCGCTGACGGGCATAGAGGTGACGCGCTATGACCAGCGTCTCGAAGCTACGGTCAACGACCTCGTCCCGACCGTCAGTGAAATCCTCGGCGCAAAGGCTGAGTCGGAGCGATGGCAGGAGCTTTGCGAGGCTTTCACACTCCACGACATCGCCGACAAACGCATCAACTACCTTTCAAGCGGAGAACTGCGCAAGCTCCTTATCATCAATGCGCTCCTCGACCTCCCCGACATCCTCATCCTCGACAATCCCTATATCGGACTCGACGCACGCTCACGAGGGGAACTCGACAATGCCATCAGGGGGATAGCCGGGAGCGGGGTGGACATAATCCTGCTTCTATGCGACCTCGGCGACATCCCTGACTACACCACTTCGGTCATACTCCTGCATGACCGCACTCTCTCAGCCCCGATAACCGACCGGAAGGAGATTGAACGTCTGCGCTCGATGGCCGCACCTGAGGTCATAATTACCGCCGCCGACCTCCCTGCTCAGAAAGAGGGGGCGGCAGAGGGGTTTGAAATCGCTTTCGCAATCGAGGACGGTCATGTCCGCTACGGCAGCCGCTCGGTGCTTGAAGGAATCGACTGGACAGTGCGCAGGGGGGAACGATGGGCGCTCACAGGGCCTAACGGGTCGGGCAAATCACTGCTCCTTAGCCTTGTCTGTGCGGACAATCCTCAGGCTTACGCCAACCGTATCACCATATTTGACCGCCGCCGTGGGTCGGGCGAAAGTATCTGGGAAATCAAGGACCGCATAGGCTACGTCTGTCCCGAGATGCAGCTCTATTTCCGTTCGTCGCTCCCGGTGATGGAGATTGTGGCGGGAGGCCTGCGCAACTCCCTCTCGCAGTTCCGCAAGGCTACTCCGGCAGAATTGGAGGAGGCTGCGGCGTGGCTCCGCCTGCTCGACATCGGCCATCTCGCCGACCGCAATTTCGCGGAACTCTCGTCGGGCGAACAGCGGCTGGTGCTTCTCGCCCGTACCTTCATCAAGCAGCCTCCGCTGCTCATCCTCGACGAGCCTCTCCACGGTCTCGATGCCGACCGTAAGGAGCGTGTGCGCCGCCTCATCGACCTGCTCGTCGACCGCAACGGCTCGTCGCTCATCTTCGTCACTCACTACACCCGCGAAATCCCCACCATCGTCACGCAGACAAAGGTTCTGGAGAAAGTTTAGAGGGGAGAGTATAGAGTTTAAAGTATAGAGTTTAGAGTTTTAAGTAATTTTAGATTGGCTGACGGAACAATATTTTTCCATTCGATGTTTGCATAAATGGAAACTTGTCGCTAATTTTGTGGCATAGATTTCAATACACTTAATGGAAAAACCTTTTTTCAAATTCATAGCGCTTGAAGAAGCATCCAGATTCATCGAATCGCTACCTCCTGCAACCCAGCTCAAGATATATTATAACATTGACAAGGTAGCCGGAGGGGTTAAAGATTCTGAGTTGTTCAAAAAATTGGGAAATACCAATATTTGGGAGTTTCGGACGATTTATCAAGGATGTTGTTACCGTCTGTTTGCCTTCTGGGATAAAGAAGAGGAGACTTTTGTCATCGCCACACACGGTATTGTCAAAAAGACTCAGAAGACTCCCTCTAAAGAAATCGTAAAAGCAGAATCAATAAGACTGAAATACTTTACTGAAAAACATAATTGACTTATGGCAATGAAATATTATACTTTTGAGGAACTCAAAGATAGGAACATAGGTAAAATAGGCACCCCGGAAAGAGATGCTTATGAGGCTGCCGTCCAAGAAGAGATACGCGCCTATCACATCGGCGAAGCAATCCGGAAGGCACGTCAGGAACGCGCCCTTACTCAGGAACAGCTCGGTGAGATGATGGGGGTCAAAAAGGCTCGCATATCAAAAATCGAAAACGGTCACAACATAACCATTTCAACCATGGCGCGTGCGTTCAGAGCCATGGGAATTGATGCGACCCTCAACCTCGGAGGAGTGCAGGTTGCATTATAACTTGACTTTTGCATCTGCATCTCACTTTTTTTCGCTAATTTTGCACTCTTGAAAAATAACACTACAATTTCTATAACATCATGGCAAAGAAAGCATTGTTAATGATTCTNGACGGATGGGGAATCGGCAACCACTCAAAGAGCGACGCCATNTTCTCCACCCCTACCCCCTATTGGGACTATCTCGTCAAAACATATCCCCACAGCCAGCTTCAGGCTTCGGGTGAGAATGTCGGTCTGCCCGACGGTCAGATGGGCAATTCGGAAGTGGGTCACCTCAACATCGGCGCAGGCCGCGTGGTCTATCAGGACCTCGTGAAAATCAACAANGCCTGCAAGGACGGCTCTATNCTCACCAACCCCGAAATNGTCGACGCATTCACCTACGCCCGCGACAACGGCAAGGCAATCCACTTCATGGGACTTACAAGCGACGGCGGCGTTCACTCGTCGCTCGACCATCTCTATGCCCTCTGCGACATTGCCAAGCACTACGGTCTCGAGAAGGTCTATATCCACTGCTTCATGGATGGCCGTGACACCGACCCCCGCAGCGGCAAGGGCTTCATCGAGGCTCTCCGCGACCACTGCGAGAAAACGACAGGNAAAATCGCCTCGATCATCGGTCGTTACTACGCAATGGACCGCGACAAACGCTGGGAGCGCGTCAAGGTNGCCTACGACCTTCTCGTGAAGGGTGAAGGCAAGCAGGCCACCGACATGGTCGAAGCCGTTCAGGAAAGCTACAACGACGACGTGACCGACGAGTTCATCAAGCCCATCAACAACGCGACCGTCGACGGNACCATCAAGGAAGGCGATGCCGTAATCTTCTTCAACTACCGCAACGACCGCGCCAAGGANCTGACCGTAGCCCTCACCCAGCATGACATCCCCGAGGCAGACATGAAGGTGGTCCCCGGTCTCCAGTACTACTGCATGACCCCCTACGACGCATCGTTCACCGGCGTGCATATCCTTTTCCCGAAGGAAAACGTCGAGAACACCCTCGGCGAATATCTCTCGAGCCTTGACAAGAAGCAGCTCCACATCGCCGAGACCGAGAAGTATGCCCATGTGACCTTCTTCTTCAACGGCGGACGCGAGGAGCCTTACGAAGGTGAGGAGCGCATCCTCGTCGCNTCTCCCAAGGTGGCTACCTACGACCTCAAGCCCGAAATGAGCGCCTACGAGGTGAAAGACAAACTCGTCGAGGCCATCAAGGAGGAAAAATATGACTTCATCGTCGTCAACTATGCCAACGGCGACATGGTGGGTCACACCGGTGTCTACGACGCNATCTGCAANGCTGTCAANGCCGTCGACGAGTGCGTGAAGGATACAGTCGAGGCCGCCAAGGAAGCCGGCTACGAGGTCATCATCATCGCCGACCACGGCAATGCCGACAACGCTGTCAACGCCGACGGCACCCCCAACACCGCCCACTCGCTCAACCCCGTCCCCTGCATCTACGTCACCGAGCGCACCGATGCGAAGGTCGAGGACGGCAAGCTCGCCGACGTCGCTCCCACAATGCTCAAGATCATGGGGCTTCCCCAGCCCAANGAGATGACCGGCCACGCCCTCATCAACTGAGAATCCATTGACCACCTATCCCCTATTTTCCGTTAGAGAGAAATTTGATGGAATCAATCAAACAGCTCTATAAAATAGGCCACGGCCCTTCGAGTTCCCACACGATGGGACCTCTGAAGGCCGCTCAGGAATTTGGCGCCGCNCACACCGACGCCGCATCGTTCACCGTGACCCTTTACGGCGCCCTCGCGGGTACCGGAAAGGGTCACCTGACTGATGTAGCCATCCTCGGCGCGCTTGAACCGATAGCCCCCACCTCCATAATCTGGCAACCCGACATCTTCCTCCCCTTNCACCCCAACGGGATGACCTTCCGCGCCTTCGACAGCGAAGGNCGGGAGACCGACAGCCAGACGGTCTACTCCATCGGNGGNGGCGACATCGTCCACGAAGGGGCGACCCGTCCCGATGTTCACGACGTCTACCCGATGGACAAGATTGCCGACATACTCGACTGGACCAAGCAGACCGGCAAGAGCTTCTGGGAATATGTCGGGGACTACGAGGATGCCGACGTGTGGGACTACCTCGCCGAAGTCTGGCGCGTGATGAAGGAGGCCGTCGAGCGCGGCATAGAGGCCGAAGGCGTACTTCCCGGCGGACTCGGGGTGCGCCGCAAGGCCATCAGCTACTATCTCCACGCCTCNGGNCACAACGACAGCCTGCGCAGCCGCGGTCTGGTCTATGCCTACGCCCTCGCCGTCAGCGAGGAGAATGCCTCGGGAGGGATGATAGTCACTGCGCCCACCTGCGGCTCGTGCGGAGTCCTCCCCGCCGTCCTCTACCATCTCTCGACCTCAAAGGGATTCAGCGACAAGCGCATACTGCGCGCNCTCGCCACGGCCGGACTTTTCGGCAGCGTCGTCAAGAAGAACGCTTCCGTCTCCGGCGCCGAGGTCGGCTGTCAGGGCGAGGTCGGAGTGGCCTGCGCGATGGCTGCGGCAGCCGCAAGCCAGCTTTTCGGCGGCACCCCCGCACAGATCGAATACTCCGCCGAGATGGGACTCGAACATCACCTCGGACTCACCTGCGACCCCGTCTGCGGTCTCGTGCAGATTCCCTGCATCGAGCGTAACGCCTACGCCGCTGCCCGCGCGCTCGACAGCAATCTCTACGCATCGTTCTCCGATGGCCGCCACTCCGTCAGCTTCGACCGCATCGTCGAAGTAATGAAGCAGACCGGCCATGACCTGCCTTCAATCTACAAGGAAACCGCTCAGGGTGGCCTGGCGGCAATAAAATGACAAATCATCCCTCTCCCCCACACATTTCCAACCGGCATGACACGAAAGTATGACTATCTCGTAATCGGCTCAGGCATCGCAGGCATGAGCTTTGCCCTCAAGGTTGCCTCGAAGGGACGCGTGGCGCTTATATGCAAGACCACGCTTGACGAAGCAAATACGGCTCTCGCACAAGGCGGCGTGGCCTCCGTCACCAATCTCGAAGTCGATGACTTCGACAAGCACATCAACGACACCATGATCGCCGGCGACTGGCTCAGCGACCCGGAGGCGGTCCGCAAGGTCGTCACCGAGGCTCCCGGCCAGATACGCGAGCTTATCGACTGGGGTGTGGAGTTCGACAAGAAAGCCGACGGCACCTTTGACCTCCACCGCGAGGGGGGNCACTCGGAATTCCGCATCCTCCACCACGCCGACAANACCGGTTTCGAAATTCAGGAGTCGCTGATTGAGGCAGTGANAGCCAACCCCGACATCGACATNTTCGAGCATCATTTCGCCATAGAAATCATCACCCAGCACCANCTCGGCAAGATAGTCACCCGCCGCACTCCCGACATCACCTGCTACGGCGCATACGTCCTNAACACCGAAANCGGCGAGGTCGACACCTTCCTCTCGCGTATCACCCTCATAGCCACCGGCGGTGTCGGNGCGGTCTACCAGACCACGACCAATCCCCTCGTGGCNACCGGNGACGGCATCGCNATGGTCTACCGCGCCAAGGGTACGGTCAAGGACATGGAGTTCATCCAGTTCCACCCNACCGCGCTCTATCATCCCGGCGACCGCCCGAGCTTCCTNATCACCGAGGCGATGCGCGGCTACGGCGCAGTCCTCCGCAANCTTAAAGGCGAGGAATTCATGCACAAGTATGACCCCCGCCTCTCACTCGCCCCGCGCGACATCGTCGCGCGTGCCATCGACTCGGAAATGAAGCTGACCGGCGACGACCACGTCTATCTCGACGTGACACACAAAGACCCCGAGGAGACAAAGAAGCATTTCCCCAACATCTACGCCAAATGCCTCTCGCTCGGCATCGACATCACCAAGGACTACATCCCCGTCGCCCCNGCNGCCCACTATCTCTGCGGCGGCATCAAGGTCGACGGCAACGCCGAGTCGTCCATCAAGCGTCTCTATGCNGTCGGTGAATGTTCATGCACCGGTCTCCACGGCGGCAACCGCCTNGCCTCCAACTCGCTAATCGAGGCGGTGGTCTATGCCGACGCAGCCGCACGCCATGCAGCCGCCAACGCNCCCCACTACGACTTCCGCACNGATGTCCCCGAGTGGAACGACGAGGGGACGCGCCATCCCGANGAGATGGTGCTGATCACGCAGAGCATCAAGGAGGTCAACCAGATTATGGGTACCTACGTCGGCATCGTGCGNTCCAACCTCCGCCTCGACCGTGCATGGAACCGTCTCGACATCCTCTACGAGGAGACCGAGAAGCTGTTCAAGCAGTCGAAGGCATCACGCGAAATCTGCGAGCTGCGCAACATCATCAACGTCGGCTACCTCATCATGCGTCAGGCCAAGGAACGCAAGGAGTCGCGCGGCCTGCACTACACGGTCGACTATCCTCCGGTGCCTCACGGNCCCGAAAAGCAAGATTGATGGATGAATTTCACCTCACACTCAATATTTTTCCTTTTTCGGGTGTTATAGTATTGTATGACCCACNCCTATAAACTCCTTATATCATTCATCCTCTATGTGGCGTGTGCCTTGGGCGCATACGCCAATATTCCTGTAAGNACTCCCGCCCCTGCGGACGACACGGCCGATGAAGTCGGCCCGATAAAGGTCGGCAGCGGAAGGGTGAAGCCCATACAGGGCTACTATTTCTTTGAGGATGACGAAGGCGAGAACACCCTGATGCTCGTCATGGCCGACGTGACGGTCTACCCGCCTCTGAAATTCAAAAACAAGAANGAGGAGGAGTTTTACTGGAAAACCGTCCGCGATGTCAAGAAGACCCTCCCCTACGCCAAGCTGATATGCGAGACTCTCATAGAGACCTACGAGTATATCGAGACCTTCCCGACACAGCAGGAGCGCGAGGAGCATCTGAAAAAGATGGAGGGAGCGGTGTTTGAGCAGTATAAGCCCGCGCTGAAAAAATTCACCAAGTCGCAGGCGCAGATGCTCATCAANCTAATCAACCGCGAGACCAANCAGTCGAGCTACAATATCCTGAAAGCCTTCCTCGGTTCGTTCCGCGCAGGATTCTGGCAGACATTCGGGCGCATCTTCGGCGTGAACCTCAAAACCTCCTACAAGCCCGACACCGACCGCAAGGACGCNATAGTCGAGCGCGTAGCNACCCTCGTCGAACTCGGACAACTTTAAATTTTCCCTTTTGAAAATGACATTTTACCCTGAATTGTCACTTTCAAAAGGGANAAATTTTATTGTGCCACAGAAAAGCACCTATTTCCATACCCTAACTTAATGACTGTNATCATTACACTCAAAAAACCGATATGGGTTAATCAAAACTCATTAAACTTGTATATTCANTTTAGAATTAATACATTTGCAACGTCGTCCATATTAATTTAACCTACAATAAAGTATTTGNATGGAATACCGAAAGAAATTATAAANATGACGTTNAATATTTCTCAATCAAACGATAATTAAAATTATATATACATGAAAAAATACAGNGCTTTACTNCTGGGNNCNGCTNTCTTGTTCANNGNNTGCAGCAGTAGTGATAATGATGNAGGAGAGGCCAACCAGCGCAAAGATATAGTGCTTAACGNNAATGANATAGCNATNNTNGATNCNCAGACCGNTTCNGCNNTTGATATGCTGCGTTACTTCGACGCTAATTCGGAGGAGTCCAATTTCATGGTGTCACCTCTGAGTGTGCAGTTTTCACTCGGTATGCTNGCCAACGGTGCGCAGGGAAAAACACTTGACGAGATTNCNNCCGCNCTCGGCAGCNNNTCCCTCGACGANCTGAACGAGCTGAACAGACGCCTCCTGTCGGAACTCCCCAAAGCTGACAAGAAAACCACACTACGCACCGCCAACTCCGCGTGGCTTAACAAGGGATTCAATGTCCTCCCGACATATTCACGTTCCGTAGCAGACTTCTATCGCGCCGAGACCGCGACGCTCAACCTTTCGACTAACGAGTCNATGAAAATGATCAATGACTGGTGTGNGTCGAAAACCGACGGAATGATTCCGACCATACTCAAAGAGCCTTACGATGACAACATAGCCTTTGTCCTTCTTAACGCGCTATATTTCAAAGGCGAATGGCAGAAGCCGTTTGAGACCCAAAATACCATAAGCAAGGATTTCAATAATGCTGACGGAACCGTTTCGAAGGTCGCCACAATGTGCAAGAGTGAGGTCATGCAATATCTCAAGACGGAGAAATATGAGCTTGTCCGCATGAATTACGGCAACGGAGCCTACGCGATGACCCTGCTGCTCCCGGCGGAGGACTCATCACTCAGCAATGCACTGCAGACCGTGACCCCCTATATTTGGTCAATGTGGAAAAGGCTCAGAGTAATGAAGGATTGCAAGCTCGAAATGCCGAAATTCAGCATAGAGACATATCTTGAGCTTGACAAATACTTCAAAAGCATCGGCATAAAGGAGGTCTATGACAGTGAGAAAGCAGACCTGTCGGCTATGGCTGACAGAAATACCTGCCTGACGAAGTCAGACCAGTTTACCCGCATTGATGTTGACGAAAAAGGCACCGTTGCAGCGGCTGTCACAGAACTCGAAGGCTGGTACACAGATATTGTCCATGAATCGGTAGAATTTCATGTCAATCGTCCATTCGCCTTCGTAATCGAGGAGACNTCGACAGGCGCAATTCTCTTTACAGGGCGCGTCAACAAACTCTAAAAATACAATATTATTTNTTCCTTTTGAAAGTGACAATTTAATCCAAGTTGTCACTTTCAAAAGGAATAAATTTTATTATGATACCAACAAAAGTAGCTATTTCTTACGTCCTAACTTAATNANTGTNATNATTACACNNAAAAAAGAANNATATNNTAGTTAANAAAATANTNANNAAACTACTGTATTTTGTATATTCANTTTAGAATTAATACATTTGCAACGTCGTCCATATTAATTTAACCTACAATAAAGTATTTGCATGGAATACCGAAAGAAATTATAAATATGACGTTCAATATTTCTCAATCAAACGATAATTAAATTATATACTAATGAAAAAATACAGTGCTTTACTACTGGGAGCTGCTTTCTTGTTCAATGCTTGCAGCAGTAGTGATAATGATGGAGGAGAAGCCAACCAGCGCAAAGATATAGTGCTTAACGTAAATGAAATAGCAATTGTCGATGCTCAGACCGGTTCGGCTCTTGATATGCTGCGTTACTTCGACTCCAATTCGCAGGAGGATAATTTCATGGTGTCACCTCTGAGTGTGCAGTTTTCACTCGGTATGCTCGCCAACGGTGCGCAGGGGAAGACACTCGACGAGATTACTGCCGCTCTCGGCAGCTACTCCCTCGACGAGCTGAACGAGCTGAACAGACGCCTCCTGACGGAACTCCCCAAAGCTGACAAGAAAACCACCCTACGCAGTGCCAACTCCGCGTGGCTTAACAAGGGATTCAATGTCCTCCCGACATATTCACGTTCAGTGGCAGAATTTTACAGTGCGGATGCCGCCACAGTCGATCTATCGTCTGATGCGGCGATGAAAGAAATCAATGACTGGTGTGCGTCAAAAACCGACGGTATGATTCCGACCATACTCAAAGAGCCTTACGATGACAACACTGCATTTGTCCTTCTCAACGCCATGTATTTCAAAGGCGAATGGCAGAAGCCGTTTGAGACGAAGAACACTGTTAGCAAGGATTTCAACAATGCCGACGGAACCGTCTCGAAGGTCGCCACAATGTGCAAAAGGGAATACATGAAATACCGCAAGGCGGAAAAGTATGAGCTTGCCCGCATGAACTACGGCAACGGAGCATACGCGATGACCCTGCTGCTACCGGCGGAGGAATCATCACTCAGCGAAGCGTTGCAGACGCTCGACGAATACACTTGGTCAACGTGGAAAAGAATCCATGAAACCATTGACTGCAACCTCGAAATGCCGAAATTCAGCATAGAGACCTATCTTGAGCTTGACAAATACTTCAAAAGCATTGGCATAAAGGAGGTCTATGACAGTGAGAAAGCAGACCTGTCGGCTATGGCTGACAGAAATACCTGCCTGACGAAGTCAGACCAGTTTACACGCATTGATGTCGATGAAAAAGGCACCGTGGCAGCGGTTGTCACAAAACACGAAGGAGGGGATACTGATATTTTCGTAGAGGAGATAGACTTTCATGTCGATCGTCCCTTCGCCTTCATAATCGAGGAGACATCGACAGGCACGATTCTCTTTACAGGACGCGTCAACAAACTCTAAAACGACAGGTTAGCCGACTTGTATATAGTAGTCGGCTAACCACAAAAAAAGCCCGGAAGGACGCTGGTTCCACTTCCGGGCGGGTGATAATTCGTCGGGCGACGGGGTTTTGATGCCGTCGCCCCAAGGTTTCTACGGCTTAGAAACCTTCAATCGGGGCAGAGAGAGCCTGACCGTGAGGGTCAGAACCCTGCTCTTCTTAATATAGCCTGTGGCATCACGGCCAAAGACTACCACTTGAACGTCTTATCTTTCGTGCGTTCATAAATAAAACATCCGCGGGGCGGAATGGTTGGGTATCCCCTGCATTAAAAGACGTGAATTCTTGTTAAGGTTTCATCAAAAACGCGTAACTTTGCACCAAGTAATTCATCCTTAGCCACAAGCGCGTCAACCCATGAAACGAACCAACTCCAAAGCCGGGCAGGGAGGCAATGTGCGTCCCAAGAAAGCCCTCGGGCAACACTTCCTGACCGACGAGAGCATTGCCTCACGCATTGCCGACACCCTCGCGCCCTACAAGGGTCTTCCTGTGATGGAGGTTGGCCCCGGGATGGGCGTGCTGACGAAATATCTCATCGCTGCCGGCCATGACGTGAAGGTGGCTGAAATAGACGGCGAGAGCATCGAATATCTGCGCTACAACTACCCCGAACTCTCGGGGCGAATACTCGATGCGGACTTCCTCCGCCTCGACCTCGCGCAGCTCTATCCCGACGGACAGAAGTTCTGCGTCATCGGCAACTACCCCTACAACATTTCATCACAGATATTCTTCCATGTCCTCGACTACCGCGACCAAGTCGTCTGCTGCTCGGGAATGTTGCAGCGCGAGGTGGCGGAACGTTTCGCCGCCTCCCCCGGGACCAAGGCGCGCGGAATCCTCAGCGTGCTGCTCCAAGCATGGTATGACGTGGAATATCTTTTCACGGTGGATGAAAACGTGTTCAATCCTCCGCCCAAAGTCAAGAGCGGGGTCATCAGGATGGTACGCAATTCCGTGACCGACCTCGGATGTGACGAAAAACTTTTCAAGACTGTCGTGAAGACCACCTTCGGGCAGCGCCGCAAGACAATCCGCAACTCGATCCGCGGGATGTTTCCGGCGGGAGTCCCGTTGCCGGAGAGTCCTCTGCTGTCGCTGCGCCCCGAGCAGCTCTCGGTGGAGCAGTTTGTCGAGCTGACAAACCTCGTCGGCTCCACGCGCCAAGCATCCGAGTAAAAGTCATCATCCAAACCGCCTCCTCACTCCACGACAATGAAAGAATTTACCCCAGAGTATCTCGAACACCTGCGCAAAATCATCCACGACCGCGCAGACGCTGCGGCAGCCGAGGAGCTGGCTGACCTCCACCCCGCCGACATCGCCGAGCTATATAAGGATCTCGACCTCGACGAAGCCGAGTATCTGTTCAAACTCCTCGACGAGGATATGCAGGCCGATGTCCTCATGGAACTTGACGAGGATGACCGCGCCAAACTCCTGTCGAAGATGGACGCGGCCGACATCGCCAAGCAGATAGAACACCTCGACACGGACGATGCCGTCGACATCATTCAGGAACTCGATGCCGACGAGCGTGAGAAAATCCTCAGCCATATCGACGATGTGGAGCAGGCGGGCGACATCATCGACCTTCTCAAATATGACGAGGACACTGCCGGCGGCCTGATGGGTACGGAGATGATTGTCGTGAACGAAAACTGGAGTATGCCGGAATGTATCAAGCAGATGCGTATGCAGGCGGAGGATATGGACGAGGTCTACTACGTCTATGTCGTCGACAATGACGACCGTCTGCGCGGCACTCTCCCGCTGAAAAAACTCATCACCCACCCTTCCGTCTCGAAAATCAAGCACGTCATGGAGACTGATCCGGTGGCGGTCAAGGCTGACACGCCTATCGACGAGGTCGCGCTCGATTTTGAGAAATATGACCTCGTGGCGATGCCTGTCATCGACTCGATAGGGCGTCTGCTCGGACGCATCACCGTCGACGACGTGATGGACAAGGTGCGTGATTCAAGCGAGCGTGACTATCAGCTTGCATCCGGTCTGTCGGGCGACGTGGAGAGTGACGACAAACTTTTCGCCCAGACCAAGGCACGCCTCCCGTGGCTGCTCATAGGTATGGTGGGCGGACTTTGCAACTCCGTCATCCTCGGACGTTTCGAGGGTGGCTTTGTGGTCGACCCGGCTCTTGCGCTTTTCATCCCCCTTATCGGCGGCACAGGCGGTAATGTCGGGACACAATCGTCGGCAATCGTCGTGCAGGGTCTGGCCAACGGCTCTCTGGACATCCAGAAGTCGGCACGCCAGCTCCTGAAAGAGCTCGGCGTCGGTCTGCTCAACGGCACCATAATAGCCATTCTGGTGTTCATCTACAATTTCCTTACACTCGGGAACGGCCACGAGGTCACGACCATCGCGGTGTCGGCATCGATATTCTGCGTGGTGATGTTCGCCTCTGTTTTCGGCACTTTCGTACCCCTCACGCTCGAAAAGCTGAAAATCGACCCCGCGCTTGCCACCGGCCCCTTCATCTCCATCACCAACGACATCATCGGTATGGTCATCTATATGTCCATCTCCTCATGGCTGATAACAGTTTTCGGAGCCGGACATTGAAAAAGAATCATCCAAAAAATCAATCAACTGCCGTAGTGACACGTTCCGTGTGTCACTACGGCAGTTGATTTTAAATAAACGCCTGCATCAGCAGGCCATCAGGCATCTACGCCTCCCCTTCTTCAAGCTCCTCCGTATCGTATTTCTGAAAAAGGAAATCATTGTAGGGGAAGCGCGTCAGATGAATCTCCTTCGCACGCTCGTAGAGCATACGTTTAAGCTCGTCAATGTTTGTTCCCTTCTTTGCCGAGATGAACACACAGTCGTGGGGCATCTTCGCCATCCACATACGTTCCAGTTCCTCGAGCGAAACATTCTCGCGGGTCCCGGGGGTAAGGTCATTCTCATCCTTGGGGGTATAGGTGAAGGCGTCAATCTTGTTGAATACCATTATCATCGGCTTGTCGGCACCGTCGCAGACCTCGCGGAGAGTCTTGTCGACCACCTCGATCTGCTCTTCGAAGTTAGGATGCGAGATGTCGACCACGTGGACAAGCAGGTCGGCCTCGCGTACCTCGTCGAGCGTCGATTTGAAGGAATCGACGAGGTGGGTGGGGAGCTTGCGGATGAAACCGACGGTGTCGGTCAGTAGGAAGGGAAGATTGTCGATGATGACCTTGCGCACGGTCGTGTCAAGAGTGGCAAACAGCTTATTTTCGGCAAACACATCGCTCTTGCTGAGTACATTCATGAGGGTCGATTTGCCGGCATTGGTGTAGCCGACGAGAGCCACACGCGTCAGCTTGCCACGGTTCTTGCGTTGGACGGCTTTCTGCTTGTCGATGTCGCGGAGCTGCTCTTTGAGCCACGAGATACGGTTGAGGATGATACGGCGGTCGGTCTCTATCTGGGTCTCACCCGGGCCGCGCATACCTATACCGCCTCGCTGACGTTCAAGGTGGGTCCACATTCGGGTCAGACGCGGGAGCAGATACTGGTACTGTGCCAGCTCGACCTGCGTCTTTGCATTGGCTGTGCGGGCGCGCTTTGCGAAGATGTCGAGAATCAGGCTCGTGCGGTCGAGTATCTTCACTTTCAGTTCACGCTCTATGTTGAGGACCTGTTTCGAACTGAGGTCATCGTCAAAAATCGCCATGCCTATGTCGTTTTCCTCGATGAAAAGACGTATTTCATCAAGTTTGCCCTTACCGACAAACGTGCGTGGATTCGGATAGGGGAGCTTCTGCATGAAAATCTTCACGGTCTCGGCTCCTGCGGTGTCGGCGAGGAAAGCAAGCTCGTCGAGATATTCCCTCGCCTTTGCCTCGCCCTGCTGTTCGGTGATCAGACCGACAAGCACCGCCCTCTCGGTCACTTCCTCATTTAATATCTGGTCAATCATATCGTAGTTTGAATTGATGATGTATGAAACACGGCGTGGATTCCTCTCCGTCGCTTAACCGGCAGAACGCAGCCACGCGTGTGTTGAAATCTTTATGGTCTATACAAAGATAACAAATTTCCCTGAAAAAGATTGCTCCTTCTCAGGGAAATAGTTTATTTCATCCGGCTCTGCGTAAGAGCGTCAGATTTCTTCACGGATGCGTCCACTTGCACATCAGGCCTGCTGGCCTTGGGCATCCTTGCGGCGTCGGATGACACCCGACACCCAGTAGTTGGCGACTGTCCAGAGGAGAACGTCAATCACGATAAGTACGTTGATATTGACATTCAGGTAGGCAGCCATGAAGAAATTGAGTATGGTGAACATTGCAGATACGCTCACGATGCTTATCATGGCCATACGGGGTTTCATACCTGCGGCAAGGAGCTTATGGTGGATATGGCTCTTGTCGGGAAGGAAAGGACTGCGGTGCTGACGGATGCGGAGCATATAGACGCGAATCACGTCGAAACACGGCACGATGAGGGGCGAGAATGCGATGACGGCAGGCTGGACGGCCACCATTTCGGTCTGAGGATGGACATAAAGGATTGTGCCGAGAACACCGAGAATCAGACCGATGGTCAGTGCGCCGGTGTCGCCCATGAAGATTTTGGAATGTTTGGTGACATCGCCGAACACATTATAATAGAAGAATGGAATAAGCACTCCGAGGGTAGCAAAGCTGAGAATGGCGAGGGCATACTCACTGATGAACATGAAAGCCACACCGTAGATGACACAGGCAATGGAACTGAGACCGGAGGCAAGACCGTCGATACCGTCGATAAGATTGATGGCATTGATGAGGAACACCAGCACCACCACGGTGAAGGGATAGCCGAACCATGGAGAGACTTCATCTATGCCAAGTGCGCCCCCGAGATTTGAAAACCAGATTCCACCCCCAATCAGGATGATGGCACAGATGAGCTGGACCACGAATTTCGCACGGTACTTCACACCGATAAGGTCATCAGCTATGCCGACAAGGTAGAGGAGTTCAAGAGCGATGAATGTCGAAAGCAGCGGTAGATAGCAATTGTAGAGCGCACTTGCAAAACGATCAAATCCGCAACTGAGATTAGCTTCCAGCAGTACCGCAATGGAGACCATGATGACCGGAACAAAGGCGATGCCACCCAGACGGGGGACAAGACCTTTGTGTATCTTACGCTCGTTTATCTCGTCGAAAAGATTGCGGCGATAGGCAATCAACAAAATCTGGGGAATAAGCACACCTGCAAGCAATGCGCACAGCGCAAAGATTATTAGTGAATTTATCGTCCAATATCCCATAAAATTCAGCAGCTTTTCGATTAGTAAAATTTTAAAGTATCAATCTCTGCACAAAGTCTTTATAAGAAGCAAACGACATTCTGAAGCAATAAGGCCGAGAGAGGAAGCGATTGGAAAGCGTCAGTCTGTTATTAACTAAATTAAAGCAAAAACCTGTGTTTATTTCTGCAAATTTACATAAATTTAATTTAACTCCAAACAAACGCGGTCTTTTTTAGCCCCTTCTTCCGGCATTGTTCAGTCAGAGCGGTGCTACTTTTCTGTCCACTTAGGCAGAGTGAAGATATATTCCAGACCTCCGGTGGAGCGGTTGTGAACTGAGATTGTACCGCCGAAGGAGACAACGGTGTTCTTGACAATCGGCAGACCGAGACCAGTGCCACCCATCTTGCGTGAGCGACCGGTGTCGACTCGGTAAAAACGCTCGAACAGATGCGGGATATGCTCCTCGCTCACTCCGTTACCGTTGTCATAGAAACTGAAAATGTAGAATCTTTCGTTCTCCGAAATCAGTTTCACGCCGAGTTCCGTACCGCCGGAGTGAATGGCAGAGTTCTTGATGAGTCCGCATATCATGCCGTGGAGCAGATTGTAGTTTGCCGTGACGTTACATTCAAGCGGTATGTCGAACGAGAACTTCATGTTGCCCGCAAGATTGTTGGCGGGGAGGTCATATTCAATCTGATAGACGAGGTCATGGAAGTTCACGCAGTCGAGGGCTATCATGTCCGCTCCGTTTTCGAGGCGCGTCATGGTCGAAACGTCGTTGAGCAGTGTGGTCAGACGCTCGACGTTGCTCAACATTCGTTCAAGGAAGCGCGTGCGCGTAGCGGCATCCATGTCCGGGTCGCCGAGTATGGATTCCAGATAACCGCGGATGATTCCGACAGGCGTCTTGATTTCGTGATTTATATTGTTGGTCATCTGACGCGACACCCTCGCCCTCTCCTCGATGGCGTGGATGGCTATTCGGCGCTCCTTCTGGATGGCCTCCATGCTCTTGTTGCGTTCGTGGTAGAATCTCAGCACGTCGCGCGAGATGTCGCCAAGCTCGTTCTTCGGGAAATGATAGTCAGTCTTCACCTCCTTGCCGGTGACGGCATTGGAGACGAACTCACGTAGCAGCACGACGTTGCGTCCGAGTACGCGCGTGGCAAAGTAGGCCACGACAAGCGTAGCGATTATGGCGAGAATTATGACTATCCAGACTGTGTTGTCGATGTCAATCGCGTCGTGGATTTTGTCGTTGTATGGCATCGCGGTGCAGACAGTCACCTTGCCGTCGTCGCTCGTCACCTTCGAGAAGAAGTACATCTCATCCTCCTCGTCGGTGCCAATCATGTGGTCATGTTCTCCCTGAAGACCAAGCACGCGGTTCAACGGGATGTCGCGTGTCTTGAAGTCGACCTCCTCCATATCCATCGGGATCGGTGTGCCGAGCGAGTAGTGCAGACGGTCGTTCTTATAGACGCTTATGCGCACGCCGTCATACATCGACCCTTGGAAAAACTGCTGGATAAAGAAAAGGAATGTACGCAGATTGATATCCTGACGGTAAGCGTCAAGAATACGCGTGTCAATCATGTCGATTTCCGCACTCAGCACCTGCGCACGGTAGTTGGCCTCTCTTTTATACTGATAAAAGATGATGACACCGAACGTAAGGCATATCGCCAGTGCAATCGGCAGAAAAAGTCGCCACTGATAGTTAATCCTTCTCTTTAAACCCATAGCCGAATCCTAATCGAGTCTCAATATTGTTGCCGTAATGACCGATTTTTTTACGCAGACGGGTTATATTGGTGTCAATAGTACGGTTTGTGACCACGACATCGTCAGCCCATACATGACGTATGATTTCTTCACGCGAGTATATGCGGTTGCGCCTGTTGAGGAAGAAAGCGAGAATCTCAAATTCGGTTTTTGTAAGCGAAATCTTTTCGCCGTCGAGATAGCACACCTTGTCGTTTGGATCAATGCGCAGACCCTGATAGACAATCTGAGGTTCAAGATCGCTGGCAGCAGCCGCGGCAGCCGGAGCAGCCTCACGCGCGCGACGAGCAATCTGGGTTCGGCGCAACACGGCGTTGACGCGCGCAATCATCTCGCTTATCTTAAAAGGTTTGGTGATATAGTCGTCGGCACCGATGTTAAGACCCATGACCGTATCGTCCTCGCCGTTGAGTGCGGAACAGAAGATAATGGGCACATCCTCCATCTCAATGGAGTTGCGCAGACGTTTGGCAAAATCGAATCCACTCAGACGCTCCATCATGATGTCAACGATAAAAAGGTCGTAGGGCGTAAGATCCATTTCAAGAGCCTCTTCTGCGCTATAGGCCGTATCGACCTCATAGCCCTCTTTTTGAAGATTGTATTTCAGAATCTCGCAGATTGATTCTTCGTCATCAATTACTAAAAGGCGGGTACTCATAATGATAAATAAAGTATCGGTTTCTTTCGCTTTGAGGCGACGACAGGACTGCCGAATCGTCCCTCAGCGGACAAATAGTTTTTTCGTGTCGCTAAATTACTCTATTTTTTTGATTAGTTAGGTTAATTTCTGTTAAATCAAGTCTAATGATGAACTTTTAATCCTTCCCCGGAGTTGTATAGACATAGTTACTATTATTTGCACTGTGTTTTCATGGTATTAGATTTAAGGTTAAAGAAACATCAGGGCTGTCGGGACGACAGCCCCTTGTTTTTTTATATACACCCTACCAATTAAAATAATACCCGAAATCAGGGCAAAGAGCCTTTCCCCTCCCCCCTACGGATAGTGATGAAAAAATTTTTTCATTTTTCCGCGAACNTTTTTTGAACACCNNATGTTATATAGACAAGTTACTATATTTGCACTGTGTTTTCATGGTATTAGATTTAAGGTTAAAGAAACATCAGGGCTGTCGGGACGACAGCCCCTTGTTTTTTTATATACACCCTACCAAT
>JAAVCM010000021.1 GCA_014802345.1 Bacteroides sp. | reverse complement strand
TAAGCCCCACAGCAAGTTCAAAGCTTCTGTCTACATCCTCAAGAAAGAGGAAGGTGGCCGTCACACTCCTTTCCACAACCACTATCGTCCCCAGTTCTACATCCGTACGCTCGACGTTACCGGTGAGATCACTCTCCCCGAAGGTGTAGAGATGGTAATGCCCGGTGACCACGTTGAAATCAACGTTGAGCTCATCAACCCGGTTGCTTGCGACGCAGGTCTCCGCTTCGCTATCCGTGAAGGTGGCCGCACAGTAGGTTCTGGTCAGATCACCGAAATCCTCGAATAATACCCATCTGGGGTATTGCTCAAAAAGCTATTCATCCGGACTTGCCTGAGGCAGTCTGCTGAATAAACCCAAAACCGACCTCTCGTTCATTCGAGGGTCATCGCTCCCGGAAGACGGAGGTCGGTTTTTCTACCTACGGGACTAGCTCAGTTGGTAGAGCACCGGTCTCCAAAACCGGGTGTCGGGAGTTCGAGTCTCTCGTCCCGTGCTAAAAACACGACAAATGAGTAAATTAAAACTACTTACAGATATCGAGGAGTCTTATACCGAACTTCGGTATAAGACTACTTGGCCTACAAGGAGCCAACTGGTCAAGAGCGCAGTCATCGTGCTGATTGCTTCCATCATTATAGCCGCGATAGTCTTCGTGATGGACCAGGTGGTCAACACCATCATGCACTTCATTTACAGTCTCGGACAGTAAAACTCTTAACAGCAGAAAATCAATGGCGGAAGAATTGAAAAAAGCCTGGTATGTGCTGCGTGCCATCTCAGGTAAGGAAGCTAAGGTCAAAGAAGTATTGGATGGAGCCATCCGCAACACCGGCCTCGGCGATTACGTTTTTCAGGTCTTGATTCCTACTGAAAAGGTTATGTCGGTCCGCAACGGCAAGAAGGTCGTAAAGGAGAAAAACCTTTATTCCGGTTATGTCTTTGTGGAATGTATTCTCACGGGTGAGGTGCTTTACGAGCTCCGTAACACTACCAATGTGATTGATTTCCTTCGTGGACGTGGCAAAAACGCTGCCCCTGAAGCACTGCGCGAAAGCGAAGTGCTGCGTATGATGGGTACGGCCGATGAAATGATTGACACGACCGACGATGGAAACGATTATATGGTAGGGGAGACCGTCAAGGTCACTGCCGGTCCTTTCAGTGGTTTCTCAGGAACCATCGAGGAGGTCAACCGCGAGAGGAAGAAGCTGAAGGTGATGGTCAAAATCTTCGGGCGTAAAACCCCGCTGGAACTCGAGAATTCTCAGGTAGAGCGTGAATAATCATCGCGCGGTGTCGGAGCAGATACGTCGGCACTGACACCACGGGAGATGTCACAATTCCGAGCCACACATTCTACATCAGAATCAAATTGACGGCTCTCCGGCTCTTGGTTACGAAAGCAGTCGGGGAGACATCATGGTGAAGAAGGGAGGACATCGTTTTAACCGAATCATTAATAAAAATTTAGATTTATCATGGCTAAAGAAATTGCTGGACAGATCAAATTGCAAATCAAGGGCGGAGCAGCCAATCCTTCGCCTCCTGTTGGTCCTGCTCTCGGTTCGAAGGGCATCAACATCATGGAGTTTTGCAAGCAATTCAATGCCCGCACCCAGGACAAGGCCGGTAAGATTCTTCCGGTAGTCATCACTTACTACACTGACAAGAGCTTTGACTTCGTAGTCAAGACTCCCCCGGTCGCAATCCAGCTCCTCGAGGCTACCAAGCTCAAGAGTGGTTCGGCTCAGCCTAACCGTAAGAAGGTAGGCGAAGTCACCTGGGATCAGGTAAAGGCTATTGCTGAGGACAAAATGCCCGATTTGAACTGTTTCACCGTGGAATCGGCAATGCGTATGGTTGCCGGTACAGCCAGAAGCATGGGTATCACCGTTAAAGGAACATTCCCCGAAAACCTCTAAACTTCAATTGACATGAGTAAACTGACGAAAAATCAAAAGATTGCCCAGGAGAAGGTTGAAGCCGGAAAGGTTTACACTCTTGCTGAAGCCGTAGAGCTCGTGAAGGACATCACCTTCACTAAGTTTGATGCTTCGCTCGACGTGGATGTTCGACTTGGCGTTGACCCCCGTAAGGCAAACCAGATGGTGCGTGGCGTCGTGACGCTCCCCCATGGAACCGGTAAGCAGGTGCGTGTACTTGTACTCTGCAACCCTGATGCTGAAGCTGCTGCCAAGGCTGCCGGTGCAGACTATGTAGGTCTGGACGAATATATCGAAAAAATCAAAGGCGGTTGGACTGACGTCGACGTCATCATCACCCAGCCCGCTATCATGGGTAAGATCGGTGCCCTCGGCCGTGTCCTCGGTCCCCGTGGCCTCATGCCTAACCCCAAGAGCGGTACTGTGACCAACGATGTCGCCAAGGCCGTTGAGGAAGTGAAGAAGGGTAAAATCGACTTCAAGGTTGACAAGAACGGTATCGTTCACTCATCAGTAGGCAAGGTTTCTTTCGAACCCAAGGCTGCTGCCGACAACGTCCGCGAGTTTGTCAACACCCTCATCAAGCTCAAACCCGCTACCGCCAAGGGTACCTATATCAAGAGCATTTATCTTTCGAGCACAATGAGTCCGGGTATCAAGATTGACCCCAAGTCAATCGACGAATAACTTCTAAAGCTGACTGTACAAAATGAAAAAGGAAGATAAAATTATTGCTATTGAGAACATAGCTAAGACTCTTCAGGAGTATAGCTGCTTCTATCTCACTGAAACCGCCGGCCTCAATGCCGAAAAGACCACAGCCCTCCGCCGTGCCTGCAACAAGGCTGACGTGAAGCTCATGGTCGTGAAGAACACTCTTCTTCACAAGGCACTCGAGTCGCTCGAAGGTGANTACTCCGAACTCTACGGAGCCCTCCACGGCTCTACCTCCCTGATGCTCTCCAATGTTGGCAATGCACCCGCAAAGCTCATCAAGGACATCAAGAAGGCTGACAAGGATGCAACCCTTCCCCGCCTCAAGGCCGCTTACGTCGAAGAGACAATCTACATGGGCGAAGACCAGCTCGATGCCCTCGTAGCAATCAAGAGCAAGAACGAACTCATCGCCGATGTTGTCGCTCTTCTCCAGTCTCCCGCCAAGAACGTCATTTCCGCCCTCTCATCAGGCGGCAACAAGCTCCACGGCATTCTCGAGACCCTCTCGAAGAAGGAAGAGGCGTAAGTTCCCCGCATCACCGACGACCTCTCTGCTCAAACCCCATTTTTTTCAATATTAAAAAACAACAAAATAAAACTATACAATCATGGCAGATCTTAATGCTTTTGCAGAACAACTTGTTAACCTCACCGTTAAGGAAGTAAACGAACTTGCTCAGATCCTCAAGGAAACCTACGGTATCGAACCCGCTGCTGCAGCTGTTGCAGTTGCTGCCGGTCCTGCTGCCGGTGCTCCCGCTGAAGAAGAAAAGACCTCTTTCGATGTAGTCCTCAAGGCTGCCGGCGCTTCTAAGCTCGCTGTCGTTAAGCNCGTCAAGGAACTCACCGGTCTTGGCCTCAAGGAAGCTAAGGAAATGGTTGACGGCGCACCCAGCGTTATCAAGGAAGGTATCGCCAAGGCTGACGCAGAAGGCCTCAAGAAGCAGCTCGAAGAAGCTGGTGCTGAGGTTGAGCTCAAATAATATCACACCTTATCAGGTACTATGGGTTAAGATTCTCCCTCACGGGAGTTTCTTAACCTATTTGCGTTAAAATNGACGGGTNGGTATAAAAAANCATAAATATTTATATTTATAAATAAAAATTTAGCCATCTTTCGGTTCGTAATCCTCTCATTCAGCTCCTTTTGGGTTATTCAACAATTAACGGCTGCTATGTTTGGAAGGAAATTTACGGTTAAATAATGTTAAATCGGCGGTTTGTATCCGGATGGCCCATCCCCAATCATTTTAGCTTGACAGCTTCACATCTCTCTCCATCAGGAAATCCCCTTTTACGAGTTTCTTTTTTAATGTTTAATCCACAAGATTAGATGTCAGACATAACCTTAGCAAAACCCCGCGTCAATTTCGCGTCGGTCAAAAACCCCCTCCCTTACCCCGATTTCCTCGAGGTGCAGCTGAAGTCGTTTCAGGACTTCCTCCAGCTCGACACTCCTCCGGAAAAGAGAAAAAACGAGGGTCTCTTCAAAGTGTTTGCAGAGAACTTCCCAATTGCTGACACCCGCAATAACTTTGTCCTTGAGTTCCTCGACTACTACATCGACCCGCCCCGCTACACCATCGACGAGTGTCTCGAGCGCGGTCTGACTTACAGCGTGCCTCTCAAAGCCAAGCTGAAACTTTATTGTACCGACCCTGATCACGAGGATTTTGCAACCGTGATTCAGGACGTGTATCTCGGCCCCATCCCCTANATGACTGACAAGGGAACCTTTGTCATCAACGGAGCCGAGCGCGTTGTCGTGTCGCAGCTTCACCGTTCGCCCGGTGTGTTCTTCGGACAGAGCACCCACGCCAACGGCACGAAACTTTACAGCGCCCGTATCATCCCCTTCCGCGGAAGCTGGATTGAGTTCGCCACCGACATCAACAACGTGATGTATGCCTACATCGACCGTAAAAAGAAACTTCCCGTCACCACACTTCTCCGTGCCATCGGTCTTGAAAGCGACAAGGACATCATCGAAATCTTCGGTCTCGCCGAGGAAATCAAGGTCAACCGCACCAACCTCAAGAAAGCCGTCGGCCGCAAGCTCGCCGCACGCGTCCTCAAGACATGGGTCGAGGACTTCGTCGACGAGGATACCGGCGAAGTTGTGTCCATCGAGCGTAATGACGTGATTCTCGACCGCGAGACCGTCCTCGAGGAAGACAATATTCAGGAAATTCTCGACTCGGGCGTGCAGACCGTCCTTCTCCACAAGGAGGATGCGAACACTTCCGACTANTCCATCATATTCAANACTCTCCAGAAGGATACCTCCAACTCCGAGAAGGAGGCTATCCAGTACATCTACCGACAGCTNCGCAACGCCGAGCCGCCGGACGATGCAAGNGCGCGCGAAGTCATCACCAACCTTTTCTTCTCTGAAAAGCGTTATGACCTCGGCGAAGTGGGCCGCTACCGTATCAANAAGAAACTCGGCCTCACCACCTCGATGGATGTCAAGGTCCTCACCAAGGAGGACATCATCGCCATCATCAAGTATCTCATCGAGCTCATCAACTCGAAGACTGATGTCGATGACATCGACCACCTGAGCAACCGNCGCGTCCGCACTGTCGGCGAGCAGCTCTACAACCAGTTNNNNGTNGGTCTNGCNCGTATGTCNCGNACNATCCGCGAGCGCATGAACGTNCGNGACAANGANGTGTTCACCCCNATNGANCTTATCAACGCNAAGACTATCTCCAGCGTCATCAACACATTCTTCGGCACCAACGCCCTCTCGCAGTTCATGGACCAGACCAATCCGCTGGCCGAGATTACCCACAAGCGCCGTATGTCGGCCCTTGGTCCCGGCGGTCTTTCGCGTGAGCGTGCAGGCTTCGAGGTGCGCGACGTACACTATACCCACTACGGCCGTCTCTGCCCGATCGAGACCCCGGAAGGCCCGAACATCGGTCTTATCTCCTCGCTCTGCGTCTATGCCAAGATCAACGACCTCGGCTTCATCGAGACCCCCTACCGCGAGGTGAAGGACGGCAAGGTCAACCTCAAGAACGATGAAGTCGTCTACCTCACCGCTGAAATCGAGGAGGGCAAAATCATCGCTCAGGGCAATGCCCCTGTCAAGGACGACGGCGAGTTTATCAACGACCGCGTGAAGGCACGTCTTGATGCCGACTTCCCTATCGTCGCTCCCGATCAGGTGGAACTCATGGATGTGTCGCCCACTCAGATTGCATCCATAGCCGCATCGCTCATCCCATTCCTTGAGCATGACGACGCAAACCGCGCACTCATGGGATCGAACATGATGCGTCAGGCGGTTCCCCTGCTCCGCAGCGAGTCGCCCATCGTCGGCACGGGCATCGAAGGTCAGCTCATCCGCGACAGCCGTACACAGATTATGGCCGAGCGCGAAGGTACCATCGAGTTTGTCGACGCCACCGTCATCCGTATCCGCTATGACCGCACCGAGGACGAGGAATTCGTATCGTTCGAGGACAGCGTCAAGGAATATCACCTTCCCAAGTTCCGCAAGACCAACCAGAGTACCACCATCGACCTCCGTCCAATATGCAACAAGGGTCAGCGCGTGAAGCGCGGCGACATCCTCACCGAAGGCTACTCGACCGAAAAGGGTGAGCTTGCCCTCGGCCGTAACCTCAAGGTGGCCTTCATGCCTTGGAAGGGTTACAACTATGAGGACGCTATCGTGCTTAACGAGCGTGTGGTCCGCGAGGATATCCTCACATCGGTCCATGTCGACGAGTACACCCTCGAAGTCCGCGAGACCAAGCGCGGCATGGAGGAACTTACTTCTGACATCCCCAACGTCTCCGAGGATGCTACCAAGGACCTCGACGAGCGCGGCATCATCCGCGTCGGCGCCCACATCGTCCCAGGCGACATCATGATAGGTAAAATCACCCCTAAGGGCGAGAGCGACCCGACTCCTGAGGAGAAACTCCTCCGCGCCATCTTCGGCGACAAGGCCGGCGACGTGAAGGACGCTTCACTCAAAGCATCTCCCTCGCTTAAAGGTGTGGTCATCGGCACTCATCTTTTCCAGAAGGCCGAAAAGAAAAAGACCAAGAAGAGCGCAAGCGCAGTGCTGCCCAAGCTCGACGAGGAGTATGAGGACCGCCTCAGCGAACTCAAAGACCTCCTCATCGAGAAACTCATGACCCTCACCGCAGGCAAGACCTCGCAGGGCGTGAAGGACTTCCTCGGAACCGACATCATCCCCAAGGGTGCCAAGTTCTCTGCCGGAACACTCCGCGAAATCGACTTCGACACCATCAACCTCTCGAAGTGGACTGCCGACGCTCACAAGAACGACATGATCCGCGCGACCATCGTCAACTATCTGCGCAAGTCCAAGGAAATCGATGCCGAACTCCGCCGCAAGAAGTTCGACATCTCGATTGGCGACGAACTCCCCTCCGGCATCATGAAACTTGCCAAGGTCTATGTCGCCAAGAAGCGTAAGATTTCCGTCGGTGACAAGATGGCAGGTCGTCACGGTAACAAGGGTATCGTCTCGCGCATCGTGCGTCAGGAAGATATGCCCTTCCTTGCCGACGGTACTCCGGTCGACATCGTGCTTAACCCCCTCGGCGTGCCTTCGCGTATGAACCTCGGTCAGATTTTCGAGACCGTACTCGGATGGGCAGGCCGTGAGCTCGGCGAGAAGTTCGCCACTCCGATTTTCGACGGCGCAACCCTCGAGAACCTCAACGAGTGGACCGATAAGGCCGGAATCCCCCGCTACGGTAAGACCTACCTCTACGACGGTGGCACCGGCGAGCGTTTCGACCAGCCCGCGACCGTGGGTGTCATCTATATGCTTAAGCTCGGCCACATGGTCGAGGACAAGATGCACGCCCGCTCTATCGGCCCGTACTCGCTCATCACTCAGCAGCCTCTCGGCGGTAAGGCCCAGTTCGGTGGCCAGCGTTTCGGAGAGATGGAAGTCTGGGCGCTCGAAGCATTCGGCGCCGCCCACATCCTTCAGGAGATTATCACCGTCAAGTCCGACGACGTGACCGGCCGAAGCAAGACTTACGAGGCCATCGTCAAGGGCGAGGCCATGCCCCCGGCAGGTATCCCCGAGTCGCTCAACGTGCTTCTCCACGAGCTTCGCGGTCTCGGCCTGAGCATCAACCTCGAGCAGTAATATTTCTCCCCTCATTACCCGCGTCCCGGGGGCGGCGCTCCACAGGGCGCGGGTGAATAAAATTACTTAACATCGCTTTTGAACAATCTAAAATATGGCTTTTAGAAAAGACAACAAACAAAAAACCGGTTTCTCGAAAATCGCAATCGGCCTCGCTTCGCCCGAGGAGATTCTCGAGAAGTCAAGCGGCGAGGTGTTAAAGCCCGAAACCATCAACTACCGCACCTATAAGCCCGAGCGCGACGGCCTTTTCTGCGAACGCATCTTCGGTCCCGTGAAGGACTTCGAGTGCCATTGCGGAAAGTACAAGCGCATCCGCTACAAAGGCATCGTCTGTGACCGCTGCGGTGTGGAAGTGACTGAGAAGAAGGTGCGCCGTGAGCGCATGGGCCACATCAAGCTCGTGGTCCCCGTGGCACACATCTGGTATTTCCGCTCGCTGCCCAACAAGATCGGTTACCTTCTGGGTCTTCCTTCAAAGAAGCTGGATGCCGTCATCTACTACGAGCGTTACGTCGTCATCAATCCCGGTGTCGCAGCCGAGGGTGATAACCCCGTGCAGCGTCTCGACCTTCTCACCGAGGAGGAGTATTTCGACATTATCGACCGTCTCCCCCGCGAGAACCAGCTCCTTGACGACACCGACCCCAACAAGTTTGTCGCCAAGATGGGTGCCGAAGCCATCTATGACCTTCTCAAGGACATCAACCTCGACGACCTTTCCTACGCTCTCCGCGATCAGGCCAACGCCGAAGGTTCGCAGCAGCGCAAGACCGAGGCTCTCAAGCGCCTCCAGGTCGTAGAGTCGTTCCGTGCGTCGCGTGAGCGCAACCGTCCCGAGTGGATGATTCTTCAGGCTGTGCCTGTCATTCCCCCGGAACTTCGCCCGCTCGTCCCGCTGGATGGCGGCCGTTTCGCCACCTCCGACCTCAACGACCTCTACCGTCGCGTCATCATCCGCAACAACCGTCTGAAACGCCTCATCGAAATCAAGGCTCCCGACGTGATTCTCCGCAACGAGAAGCGTATGCTTCAGGAGGCTGTCGACTCTCTGCTCGACAACTCCCGCAAGTCGTCGGCGGTCAAGACCGAGGCCAACCGTCCGCTCAAATCGCTCTCCGACTCGCTCAAAGGCAAGCAGGGCCGCTTCCGTCAGAACCTTCTCGGTAAGCGTGTCGACTACTCCGCCCGTTCAGTCATCGTCGTCGGCCCCGAGCTCAAGATGCACGAGTGCGGTATCCCCAAGGATATGGCTGCCGAGCTTTACAAGCCCTTCGTCATCCGCAAGCTCATCGAGCGCGGCATCGTCAAGACCGTCAAGTCGGCCAAGAAGATTGTCGACCGCAAGGAGCCTGTCGTCTGGGACATCCTCGAATATGTCATGAAGGGTCATCCGGTGCTTCTCAACCGCGCCCCGACACTTCACCGTCTCGGTATTCAGGCTTTCCAGCCCAAGATGATTGAAGGTAAGGCCATCCAGCTCCACCCCCTCGCTTGTACGGCATTCAACGCCGACTTCGACGGTGACCAGATGGCAGTCCACCTTCCCCTCGGCAACGAGGCCATCCTCGAAGCCCAGCTCCTCATGCTCGGTTCGCACAACATCCTCAACCCCGCCAACGGCGCGCCTATCACCGTCCCCTCTCAGGACATGGTGCTCGGTCTCTACTACATCACCAAGCTCCGCAAGGGTGACAAGGGCGAGGGTCTGAAATTCTATGGTCCCGAGGAGGCTGAGATTGCCTACAACGAAGGCCGTGTGACGCTCCACGCTCCCGTCTCGATTGTCGTCGACGACATCGACGAGTTCGGCAATCCCATCAAGCACCTTGTCGAGAATACTTCCGTAGGCCGTGTGCTTGTCAATAAATATGTACCCAAAGAGATTGGCTACGTCAACGAGATTCTTTCGAAGAAATCGCTCCGTACCATCATCTCGCGTGTAATCAAATACTGCGGTATTCCCCGCTCCGCACAGTTCCTTGACGACATCAAGAACCTCGGTTACTACATGGCGTTCAAGGGTGGTCTGTCGTTCAACCTCGGCGACGTGCTGATTCCTGCCGAAAAGGAGCAGTATGTCAAGGAAGGCTACGAGCAGGTGCAGGAAGTCCTCAACAACTATTCGATGGGCTTCATCACCAACAACGAGCGCTACAACCAGATCATCGACATCTGGACGCACGTCAACTCACGCCTCGCCGACACGCTCATGAAGCAGATTTCGTCTGACCAGCAGGGATTCAACCCTGTCTACATGATGCTTGACTCCGGCGCGCGTGGTTCGAGGGACCAGATCCGTCAGCTCTCCGGTATGCGTGGTCTTATGGCCAAGCCCCAGAAGAGCGGTGCAGAGGGTGGTCAGATCATCGAGAACCCGATTCTTGCGAACTTCAAGGAGGGTCTTTCGGTGCTGGAATACTTCATCTCGACCCACGGTGCGCGTAAGGGTCTTGCGGATACCGCGCTTAAGACTGCCGACGCAGGTTATCTGACCCGCCGTCTGGTCGACGTGGCCCACGATGTCATCATCAACGAGGAGGACTGCGGTACGCTCCGCGGCCTCGTCTGCACCGAAATCAAGAACAACGACGAGGTTGTCGCTTCGCTCGGCGAGCGTATCCTCGGCCGTGTTTCGGTCCACGACATCGTCGATCCCACCAACGGTGAGGTCATCGTCGCTGCCGGCGAGGAAATCAACGACATCGCCGCCGACCGCATCAACGATTCGCCCATCGAGTCTGTCGAAATCCGCTCGGTGCTCACCTGCGAGTCAAAGAAAGGTGTCTGCGCCAAGTGCTACGGCCGAAATCTCGCCACTCACCGCATGGTGCAGATGGGCGAGGCTGTCGGTGTCATCGCCGCACAGTCGATCGGCGAGCCGGGTACGCAGCTTACACTCCGTACATTCCACGTCGGTGGTGTGGCTTCGAATATCGCTGCCGTCAACTCGCACACCTCGCGCTACGACGGTATCCTCGAAATCGACGAACTCCGTACGGTCAAGACCGACGAGGTCGATGCCAAGGGACGCAACGTCGATGTGGTCATCGGCCGACTCGCTGAAATGCGTATCGTCGACCCGACCACCAAGATGATGCTTACCAACGCAAACATCCCCTACGGTGCAAAACTGTTCTTCGACAACGGCGCTACCGTCAAGAAGGGTGACGTAATCTGCGAATGGGACCCCTTCAACGCCGTCATCGTTTCGGAAGCCGCCGGTAAGGTCGAGTATGTCAACCTCGTTGAGAACGTCACCTACCGCGTCGATTCCGACGAGCAGACCGGTCTCCGCGAGAAAATCATCATCGAGTCCAAGGAGCGTGGCAAGGTTCCTGAGGCAAATATCCTCGACGCCAACGGCGACATCGTCAAGACCTACGCACTCCCTGTGGGCGCCCACCTTATGGTCGACGACGGTGCCAAGCTCAAGGCAGGCGAAATCTTCGTCAAGATTCCTCGCGCCGCAGGTTCTGCCGGTGACATCACCGGTGGTCTCCCCCGTGTGACCGAGCTTTTCGAGGCGCGCAACCCGTCGAACCCCGCAATCGTTTCGGAAATCGACGGCGAGGTCAACTTCGGCAAGGTCAAGCGCGGCAACCGCGAAATCTCCGTCACCTCCAAGCTCGGCGAGACCAAGAAGTATCTCGTTCCGCTCTCGAAGCAGATTCTCGTTCAGGAAAATGACTACGTCCGTGCGGGTACACCCCTCTCCGACGGTGCCATCACTCCTGCCGACATCCTCAACATCATGGGTCCGACAGCCGTTCAGGAATACATCGTCAACGAGGTTCAGGACGTCTACCGTATGCAGGGTGTGAAGATCAACGACAAGCACTTCGAGGTCATCGTCCGCCAGATGATGCGCAAGGTCAACATCCTTGACCCGGGCGACACCGGCTTCCTTGAGCAGCAGATTGTCGACAAACGCGACTTCATGGACGAGAACGACCGCATCTGGGGCAAGAAGGTTGTCACCGACGCCGGCGACAGCGAGAACGTCAAGCCCGGTCAGATCATCACTGCCCGCAAGCTCCGCGACGAGAACTCATCGCTCAAGCGCCGTGACCTCCGTCCGATTGTCGTGCGCGACGCCCAGCCCGCCACCTCCGAGCAGATTCTTCAGGGTATCACCCGTGCCGCCCTCCAGACATCGTCGTTCATGTCGGCTGCATCGTTCCAGGAGACCACCAAGGTCCTCAACGAGGCTGCAATCAACGGCAAGGTCGACTATCTTCAGGGCATGAAGGAGAACGTCATCTGCGGTCACCTCATCCCCGCAGGTACCGGTCTCCGCTCCTACGAGCGTATCGTGGTCGGCGGCAAGGACGACATCGAGGATGCCTTCGATATGCCTGTCAGCCCCCGTCAGGAAGCTCCCGAGGTAATCGACGTAGCCCACACCGAACTCTAAAATCCCCATTCCCCAATAACCGCGCCGGGGTGTTGCTGATTCAGCAGCACCCCGGCGTTGTCATATATAGTTCCGTTATCGTATACAATTCTTGTCGTGTATAGTTTTGTTGTAGGGACGCGCGGAAGCGCGTATGCCGTATAGAATAGAGATAGTTAGATTAAATATGCCATATAGAATAAGGGGAGTAGTATTATAAATAACATTCCTGCTTCTGATTTTCAGCCGATATTATCTAACTTGTTAAACTATTCAATTCGGCATACGCGCTTCCGCGCGTCCCTACAAAATTAGAATTGTGTAGCCATAAAATATTTATGATTTTCGTTGCTTGTGTCACCGTTTGAAACATCCGGATATTAATTTTGCATAATCCGAAGAAAATGCGGTCAGGATTATGTTAAAAATCTGGTCTTGATGATGGACGTTAATGAAAAAATGATTATATTTGCATCACGCGCATCGTTCCTGCCGGAGCAGCGTCGAGTTAGCAAGTTAGAACCATTAACCATTAAAAACATTTTATTCACCAACCGGACATTAACTGATACCTCAAAATATTAAGCCACAAGCTTGACATTTAATCGTAATCTCAAAGGGTAAATCTGGAAAATTTCTCAAAAGGGATGAACGCGATATAAATGCAGCAAATCAGTGTAGGCTGTTGCCTACACTGTAAGCAAAGTTTTGTGAGCCCTCGGATCGAGGGACACTGACAGCATTTTCTTCGTTTTGTTTCATCCCAAGGCATTTTCCAGAGCCTCCCTGAGATTCAGAACGACAAAATGTGTCGGTGTTCTTTTTTATTATACTAAAACGATGAAAAATTATGGTAACGATTAATCCCGAGATCCTAAAAAGAGTTTTGCTGTTGTTTATAGAAGCAACGGATGCCTTGAATACAGCAGCAGAAAGACTTGAAAAATTCAACAATGAGACTTCCTCAGAGTTAAAGAAGAAAGAAGAATATGATCTCCCGCAAATTATCGAAGAATCTGTGGATTTCTTAAAATTGAACCACATAAAAGAGATATCCAAAGCTTACAAGCCGGTAGAGGCGACGGAAGTAGTAGCTTTCCACACTAACAGGGCAGATTCAGATGTATTTATTCTTTCATTTGCCAAAAATAGAGTTTTACTTCCCAATGATATAAATAAATTATTGGTCATAACGGCTGAAGGAACATCTCGTGAAGTTTTAAATTTATTCGATAATAGTAAAGTAATAATACTCAAATAAGTTATGTTTTCTGCAATTTGGAGTTTTTTAAAAAACGCTGCCGCTTCTTTTTGGAATGCTGTCAAGAGGCTTTGGCGTGCAGTGGTCAATTTCTTTAAAAATGTAGTAGAATACTTCCGAAAACTCAGATTAGACCGTAATAAACATAAGCCTTTTATTGCTGACCTGCGTCAGCTAAAACCAAAAATTAAAAATGCACCCGAAAGAAACGTTGGAATTTTTGAAGGAGTGTATAACGAAGAAACAGATGAAATCGAGCATGCCCAAATAATTGAAGCGGATCGGCTTGATGATAAAACGAAAGATATACTTGACAATGATCCGCTCGTAATTCTAAGTTAAAAATGGCAGTATTATGAATCAAGGGATAATAATTATCGCTGCATTAGGTGTAGCGGCAGTCTGCTGTGGACTATACTTTAAATCAAAGAAAACTAATAAAAAACCTATTCTGACCCCTGAGAATGTCGAGCAAATCGAGATGTCAGATATTGTCGGATATTTCAAGTCTTTGAATCTCATAAAAGGACAGGATAAACCTTTTATCGCACAAGGCGATGAAGTGTTGAAATTAGTGGAATTTCAAAATCCTATCCCAGAAAAAAGCATAATGTTGCTTTTAGGTGTATATGGATCCGATTATGAAATCAAGCATTTAAAAGCGCTTTGCTGCAACGTCTTAGACGATAGTGTGAAGGAAGTTTTAGGTTCTGATACGTTAGTGGTTCTTTCCTGACCTATGGATTGGTTTAGTATATTAGGCTCTCTACTTACCGGTGGAATTGTTGGCCTCCTCTTAGGATTTATTATTGATGTCTGTACAGTAGAGGATACGGTACGAGATGAAGTAAGGTCACATTCGCGCTTTAAGGATGCTTTTAAGGCAATGATAAAAAGCAAGACTACTCGTAGTGTCAATGTTGGTATTTTTGGAAATAATGACAACCATTTGGGCGACATAGAACTTGAATCGGATAAAGGTGTAGCAGCAGATGTGAAAGTAGGTCATGTGTTTTATTTGAATAATTGAAAAATATATGATAAATTATTCCGTTAGTAATTATTCTCAGAATTGTGTGCTTTATTTGCAGAATTTTGAACGCAATCTGATTGAAAAAATAAAATCCATTCTTGCCAATAAACAGGGCTTGAAATGTGGTCTGAGCTTGGAATTAGCAAGCAGGGATAAAGATGGGGAATGTCTGATGGTGGTCTCTAACGCAAGTTTTTCTATCTCGGGTAGCTACGAATCTTATAATGAGCTAAACTCATTTTGTAGACGACAGATGTCAGAGATAGCTAAATTTATTTCTTCGGATCAGATACTTAGGGTTAGTTTGAATTTTGCTAAAAAAGAAGCTCCGGTTACAGAGGACACTCCCGATAAGGCCTCCACTCAGGGAGAAGTTTCTCAGTTTACCGTACAGACACCGGTGTATACTTTTTCGCAGATTATACTTTCAGAGGAAATCCGACAAGAGATTTCTACTGCCCTCAATGTCTTGAAATATCAAGAGTTGATCTATAAAGACTGGGGTTTCAATGAGGTAGATCCAATCCCTAAGAGCGTATTGAACTTTTATGGCCCTCCCGGTACGGGAAAGACAATGAGTGCGCATGCTGTCGCTAATGAACTTGGGAAACCGCTTTTGGCTCTCAACTATGCTGAGATTGAGTCAAAGTATGTTGGTGAGGCTCCTAAAAATTTGATGAAGGCTTTTGAGACGGCTAAACGGGAGGATGCCGTATTGTTTTTTGATGAAGCCGATTCATTTTTGGGTAAACGTATCCGTAATGTTACTCAGGGAGCTGAGCAGGCCTTGAATTCATTACGCAGTCAGATGCTGATGCTCCTCGAACAGCATAGCGGTATCATCATATTTGCGACTAATCTTGTCTCGAATTTTGATGCCGCTTTCGAGTCGCGCATACTGAAGCACATTAAATTCGAATTGCCGAACAAGGAAGCTCGTATTGCAATCATCAACAGGATGCTTCCATCTAAACTTCCTGTTTCCTCACGTTTTACAGAAACTCAATTATCGGAATTATCCGAAATTTGCGATGGTTTTTCAGGTAGAGAAATTAAAGGTGTCATATTGGAAACTTTATTGGATAAAGCATCTAAATTCGGTGAGATGTCTGTATTTGAATTTGAGGATTTCAAATATAGGTTTGAGCGTAAACGTGAAGAACGTAAGAAGTTAAAAGAAGAATCACAAGCGGAATTAAAAGTAAAAATTGCAAATGCGATTGCAAAGAAAACCGCCTCAGACAATCAGGACAACGATTCACACAATGATTCTACAGCAACTGAAAAACAAGACGATAAAGGCAAGTAATTATGATTAAGATGAGTCCTTGTGAAATTAAGTGTAAAGACTGTGGACATCAGTTTGAGGGGATGGTAGTATCTGGAGGAGTTGTGTATATTCCTCCTCGTATTTCTCCCTCAGAATGTCCTAAATGTCACTCCAAAAATATCAGGCGAGCTATTCACATTAAAAATCTATTTAACTTGTTTGGTTAAATTCGGAGGTGTTTCAGGTTTTGAGACACCTCCGTTGTAATTTTGCGGGTGAGAACGATAAAACAGAATGAACCATGTCGACACTTCCCATCATACAACGATATATCTGGCTTGTGAATACTATTGCACGCTTTGACGGGCGGCTGACTTTCGGGGAAATCAGCCACAAATGGGCTGAGTCGCCCATGAATGATGGGTCGCCGCTGTCGCGTTCCACGTTTTACCGCTATCGCGAGGGGATAAGGGAGTTGTTCGGTATAGCGTTGGAGTGTGACGCAGCGCGCGGCAATGTCTATTATATCGCGCAGGACAATTGCGACGGACGGTTGCAGACGTGGCTGCTCGACACGCTTGGTGTGGCAAATGTTGTTGGCGAGAGCCGTGCCCTGTCGGGACGGATTCTACCCGAACATTCGCCGTCGGGAGGGTCCAAACTCGTCACCGCGGTCGAGGCGATGCAGGCTGGACAGATTCTGATGATGAGCTACGAGGGTTTCAATCCCTACAACGTACCTTGGACTTTCCGCATAAAACCTTTCGCCGTCAAGCAGAGCATGAACCGATGGTATCTCATTGGCGAGGGGGAGAACGGGAGCGTGAGATGCTATGCCCTCGACCGCATCTGCGAACTCGCCCCGACACAGGAGCGGTTTGAGTTTCCCGCAGGGTTTGACGTGGAGGAGATGTTTGTCAACTCGGTCGGAGTGATGACCGACGAGGAGCCGGAGCGAGTGGTCATAAAGGTACATGACGGCCAGGCGAACTATGTCCGCTCCCTTCCGCTCCATCACTCTCAGGAGGAGGTCGAGGGAGAGACCGATGTGTTTGCGCTTTATGTCTGCCCGACCATTGATTTCATCATGAAGCTGCGGTCCTACGGTCCTGCCGTCGAGGTCATCCAACCCTCGTGGCTGCGCGACCAACTCGCCTCAGAAGCACTCTTGACCCGGAAGCGGAACAGTGGTGATTAGGCAGATGAAACTTTCGACTGTACTCGAAAAAATTGGGTTAAGAGGATGAATTTTCGAGTGTGGTCGAAAATTTGGAGTTTTGAGATGAGGCTGATTCACTTTTCATGGCGGGGGAATTTCGGAAATTGCGGGGATTTCGCTAATTTTGCAGTGCTATGCTGCTATCACTCGCTATACCGGCCACGGCGCCGATGATCACTGCTCCCGTCCCGATATTCCTGACCGTGATGGCAATAATCCTGTTGACCCCACTCGTGCTTGGCCGTCTGAGGATTCCCCATGTCATCGGTCTGATATTGGCCGGAGTCGTCGTCGGGCCTCACGGACTCAACCTGCTTGCACGCGACATGAGTTTCGAGGTCTTCGGTCAGGTCGGCATCCTCTACCTGATGTTTCTCGCGGGTATAGAGATTGATATGTATCACCTGCGCAAGAATATGCGCAAGGGGCTGACCTTCGGACTGTTCACATTCATAATACCCCTTCTGCTCGGAGCTGTGACAGCCATGGCCGCCCTGCGGATGCACCTGCTTGAAGCGACGTTGCTTGCCTCGATGTTTGCGGCCCACACGCTGATTGCCTACCCGATTGTGACGCGCTTCGGCGTAACGAAGTCGCCCGCCGTCGTCATAGCCATAGCCGGAACGATTGTCGCCGTCATCGGATCGCTAATAGTCCTCGCAGGTGTCCTCGGTGTCTACCGCGACGGCTCGGTCAGCTCGCTCTTCTCCGTCCTCGGCTATCTCGCCCTCTACTGCGTGGGGCTGACTTACATCTGTCCGCGCATCACGCGCTATTTCTTCAAGCGTTACAACGACGGCATAGCGCAGTTCATCTACGTCATGGTGACGGTGTTCGGTGCGGCAGCCCTCGCGTCGTTCATCGGCCTTGAAGGGGTGTTCGGTGCCTTCTTCGGCGGACTCGTCCTCAACCGCTTCATCCCCGCGCGCTCGCCGCTTATGGGAAGGCTGGAATTTGTCGGCAACGCCATCTTCATCCCTTACTTCCTGATAGGTGTCGGTATGCTCATCGACCTCCATGTGGTGATGGACGGGTGGGGGACTCTCTACACCGCCGCCGTCATGAGTGCCGTCGCAATGTCGTCGAAATGGATAGCCGCGTGGGTCACACAGAAGGTCTACAAACTCACGTCGGTCGACCGCTCTATCCTCTATCAGCTCTCCAACGCCCACACCGCCGTGGCTCTCGCCGTCGTGATGATCGGCTATGAGATGCACCTCTTTGATGTGACCGTCCTCAACGGCACTGTGGTGATGATTCTCGTGACCTGCACCGTATCGTCGTTCGGGACGGAGCGCGCCGCCTCCCAACTCAAAGTCCAGCTCCTCGAGCAGGCCGACGAGGAGAGTACGAAGGACGACTCGACGACCCATCCGCGCACGCTGATAGCCATCTCCAATCCCCTCACGGCACCTTCGATTGTCGACCTCGCGCTGTCGATGCGTTTCCCTGACACGTCAGTGGCGGGAGATTTCTACGCCCTTCATGTCCGCAACGACAATTCGGCCTCGTCGAAGGCCATCGGGCGCAACTCGCTCGACGTGGCAGAGCGCGCCGCCGCAGCCGTCGAGACCCACCTCACGCCGATAGAGCGTTTCGACCTCAATTTCATCACCGGTGTGCTTAACACGATGGAGGAGCGCGACATCACCGAGCTTATCCTCGGTCTCCACCGCCGCACGCGCATCATCGATTCCTTCCTCGGCGACAAGATTGAGCAGCTACTGCGCTCGACCAACCGCATGATAGTCCTCTCGCGCTGCTTCATCCCTCTTGCTACCGTCACGCGCATACTTGTGGCCGTCCCGAAGAACGCTCAGTTTGAGACCGGTTTCCGCCGCTGGGTGCAGGCCGTCGGCAATCTCTGCCGTCAGGTCGGTTGCCGCGTGGAATTCTGGTGTGACGACCCGACCGCGCCACTCATCCGCACCGTCATCGCCCAGTCGAAACTCGGGATACGGATGTCGTTCTCCAAAGTGGCGAGCTATGATGATTTCGTACTCCGCTCGACCGACATCAGCGACGACGATCTCCTGATTGTCGTCAGTGCGCGCCGCTCCTCGGTGTCGTTTGACGGCGATATGGATGCCGTCCCCGAATATCTTCAGAAATATATGGCAGGCAACAATCTTATTGTCATCTATCCGGGTCAGTTCGGGACCGAACCGCCGATGACGATGGCGGAGACCATGGCGACCGACATCGTGTCGCCCCCCAATCCCGTCTTCCTGTTTATCAAAAACCAACTCCGTCGCCTACGCAGGGTCGCAAAGCGAATGTAGCGACGTTTTCCCTCACCGCCGTAGGAATTGCATACGGCTGGGTGCTTAAAAATGTTAAATATGGCGGTGATGGCGATATAAACCCTCAGTCTGTCGGCTTAATCACGGATAAAACAGGTAAATTTGCGGTTCGGAACGAAAAATCCGGATTATCTGCGATGTACTCCCTGCGACTCCTCTTTATATTTCCTTTGCTGCTCGTATGTGTCTGTTGTGCCGATAGCGCAACGGGACGTATTTTCCGTGATGCAGAGTCTCTGATGGCGGAGCGGCCCGACTCGTCATTGATGCTGCTGAGGTCAGTTGATACGGCTGCACTGCGCTCGGATGCCGACCGTGCGCTCTACGGACTTCTTCTGACTCAGGCTCAGTTCAAGAATTATATGCCCCCGGCCGACGATTCGCTTATCGACGCTTCAAGGCTGTATTACGAGGGACGCGACGACGATGCCCGTCATCGGATGCTGGCGGAGTATTACTACGGACGTATGCGCGTGAACGACAGTGACTATACCAAAGGTCTGTTCTCGTTCTTGAACTCCTACGACCTCGCTGTCGCTGCCGACGATAAGTTTTGGGCAGGGATGAACGCCGGGCAGATATGTGAAATATACCGCATGACTTACAATTATGATGAAATGCAGAGGTTCGCCGAGATAGAGTACGACAATTTCCTTTCCTTCGGTAAGCCGGTCTACATCCACGATGCTCTCTTTGACCTTGCCATGTCCCACCATTGTAATGAAGACTACGACACGGCGATAGCTCTTTGCCGACAGTTAGCCGACACAGCCAAGAAATATGAGGATGAATTATTTGGGGGAGATGTAACGCGTCAGATTGCTCTGTCCTACTATGCAATGGGGCAACATGACAGCGCAGCTTATTACTATAAACAACTCACAATGTCACCGGCTGGATTGACTTCGGACTCAGCTTATTTGGGGGTAGTTTTGTTGAAACAAGGGAAACTTAGTGAAGCTAAATTATTTATGCCTAATTCATATAGTGAGAATGAAATGATTAGTAGCCATTTGAGGTATGACTTATATTTGGCGATGGATTCAGTAAAAGAGGCTTTGGCAACTTCACAAGAAATAGTTGAGAATATTAATGGGATATTGAAAGAAACTATTGATCGGAATTTAGCGGGAGCATTCTTTGACTATAATAAATATAAGATAGCTAATGAGCGTGCAAAAAGGAAACGGACACAGATTGTTCTATTCTTTGTATGTTGTCTTGCAGTAGTAATAATTACGGGTATGGTATATGAAGGTAATAGATACATACGTCGGCAACGCTTGTTGATTGACAGAAATGTTGAAGTAGCGGAAAACTTACGCGATATGATGATGGTAAATGATAAAAAGTCAAATGCTCTCATACTTTCGATGATGGGAGAAAGGTTTGAGATACTGGATAATCTTTGTCGTCTGCTTTATGAAACTCCGAATGTAACTCAGGCAAAAAAGAAGATTTCTCAGGAAGTGGATTCTTTGATTAAGCAATTTTCTGATGACGAGAATAAAATTGCCGAGCTTGAGCTGTACGCTGACCAACACTATGAGGGAATCATAACTGATTTCCGGACTGATTTCCCTGATTTGATAAAGAATGATTATCTATTGTTTCTCTACTCGATTTATGGTTTTTCATCGTCAGCAATTGCGCTATTCTTAGGACTGGAAAATGTAAGGGGTGTCTATGACCGCCGCAAGCGTCTGAAAAACAAAATCAGGTCTAAGGGTGGGGAGAATATGGAGAAATATTTGAGCGTTATGAGATAACTGTCATATTTATAGGGTGTTAATACTGAAAGCCAACGTTGCTAATCGGTAAGGTGTTGAATGTCAATATCTTATTTAGTATATTTTGTTGGCGCGCCAAATTATTTAAGATTTTGGGTGATTAATTTACTGTAAATTAACACATTGCAATTATGCTTCGCCAACTCAAAATTGATTTAAAAGTGAGTTGATTCCATCAATGTAAGCTAATTTTGCGGTGAAAATTTTATCATAATTCATCAATGAAACGCTTACTGTTTTTACTAATGATTATTGTAGGCCTAACTGACTTGCAAGTTTATGGATCTGCATCAGATGACATGGATCAAGAGGATACTTCATTTCTTACCCCAACTAAAGGTCAGAGTCGTCATCCGGGTGCTGGATCTGGAACGGGAGGACGGAATTAATAATAATGATAAATATATAATTAGTTGATATGAGGCGAGTAGAAAGATTATTTTGGTTATTGATTTTTGTAACTATGGTATCTTGCGATAGTAAGAATGATCCAAGCGGTGAGCCCGAGCAACCGGACGAGGGAACATTTGAGGTAAAGTGGGACTATCTTGTAGAAAATGGTATTTCACTTGAGCATCAGATGTTCATTGGGACGCGTTATCTTGGGATTGAAGACTATAATGGTAGTTTGGCCACTCCTCCATCAGATGCGCTTTACGTCGGGGCTGTTTTTACTAAGACAAATTTCGGTAAAGATTTTGAAGATGAGGTGTCCGGGGCAAAGAATGTTGTGTCTGTAATGGCTTCGTTTGGACAAACGATTGCCGGGTTGAATACTGAATTTGTTCCATCGCAGTTCAATTATAAGGGACTCATCAAAGATATACTTGCATCGGAGGAGTGGGTGAAGTTTGTAGGGACAAGTCATTCTCCGGCAGTTTATGGAATTTGTAATCTGCGGTCAATGTCTAACCTCGGTTATCTTTTTCCTGATAATCCTGAATTTGCAGAGGGAATGGCTGAGAGCATACGGTTGCGTTCCTCAATCAAGACACCAAAGAGTCTGTTGTTCGGTAAGATTGAGATGCAGGGTATGAGAATAGCTATGGAGCTTCCGAAGGAGGGCTTGTTTGTGACTCCTCCTGCTGATAAGGAGGAACTGGTGTATGTCAAGAGCCTGACATACGGAGCTACCGCATATTTCGTCGTCGTAAGTGATAGGACGTATGACGAGGTGATGGGTTGCTTCAAAGGTCTTCATGGGTCACTTCGGGATACGTTCAAGGGTGAAGGGGGATTGCTCCGTGGATCGGAAATTTATGTGTTCATCACCGATTCTACCTCTGAGAATGCAATTGTGGCGACGGACGTTGATGCGCTGCTTGACTTCATGACTTCTCCCTTTGCCTTGAAGAAGTTCGGCTATCCTCTATATGTCGATGACAGAAGTGCGAATGATGACAGTGACCTGAAAGTTTTATAGATGATTAAACAAGTAAATATTTGAATAATGAAAAAAGTATTGTTGATTCTGGGGTTTATGCTCTGTTGGGTATGCGGATCTGCGCAGGCTCCGGCCTATAAGGGGAATATCGAGACCGGCTATTCGTTTGGTGTCGGCGACCATTCCGTAGCGCAGTGGCTGTTGCAGACGGTACATGGTGTGGATTTTATCCCCGACCGTCTGTTTGTCGGCGGTGGTATCGGTTTGGGAATCAGTGTCGAGAGTGATGTCGAGGCTTATACTTTCCCAATATTCGTAGATGCGCGTTATAAGTTCGGACAGAAACGTGTGCGCCCATACGCCGATATGCGTGCGGGTTATAGCTTTGTGTGGAACGACCATCATCCGGGCGGAAATGAGGGAGGTTTCTACTTTGCTCCTTCGGTCGGCGTGGCTTTCAAGGTGTCGTCGGCTCTGGAATGTAATGTCGGATTGGGCTATACCGTGCAACGTGCGCACTATGAGTATCGGTCTGATCCCCATTATAACCCCACACGGATTAATTATAATGCAGGTGGTCTGAACCTGACCGTAGGTCTGTCATTCTGAAAACGGTGCTGCATATCATGGTGTAAACCAAGCGAATAAACTGTCATGCCGCCCTCCGTCCGAAAGGCGTGAAAAATATTCGGTGATTTTTGCTTGCGGATTCAGAAAAAAGTGGTAACTTTGCAGTCGGGTAAGTCCTACACGACCAGCTCCCCGAGAACTCCGCCAGGTCTTGATCGAAGCAACGGTATCGGGTTGTAGCGGTGCGATGTAGTCAGCTTACCCTTTTTTTTGTATCCGTTTCTGAATAAAATCAGAAACGGATTACCATTTCAGCGCAGATTTTATCGCCTGCACCGACGGCCACCACTGCATCGTGGTGGTAGAAATACTTCTCGTAGTCGAGGCGGAGGTCGCAGTGGACGGCCTTATAGCGGTAGGTGAGCGTCGCGCCGACGGTGACGCGGTTGCGTGCGGGATTGGTGGTGGTGAGTCGTCCCTCTTTGTTGCGCGTGCCGTTGCTGTAAGCCGTCATGCCGTCGAAACGAGCCTGAACCGAAGCCTCGTTGAATACACCCGCCTTGACAGGGAAGGCATAGTTGGCGAAGAAATTGTAGCCGTGGGCGGTCTTGTAGGCATCGTGGATATAGTGCTTGGTGATGTATTCACCCTCGACTGTCCAGCCGCCGCGGGTCCATGTGGCGGAGCCGGTGAAGGAATTTATGCGTATCGAGTCGGGGATGAGGGTCTCGGCTCCGGCAGAGAGATGGACGTTGCCGATGTTGTAGACAGCTTTGCCGGCGTAGGCGAGAGTCTTGACCCAGATATTCTGCTCGGCCATGACGGTGGGGTTGAACGCGCCAGCCTCGACGAGGAGGGTCGACCCGGCGGGAAGATTGAAATCGTAGGAGAGTTTTGCACCTACACCACGGACATTGTTCATCGTCCCGCCGATGAACGAGCGGTTAGCGAAGAAATAGTTGAGCGGAGCGCGGAAACAGTCCGTGCCGTAGGGGAGGCGGAACTGGCCTGCCTGAAGTTTGAGGGCGGGTGTGAAGGCAATGCGTCCCCATCCGTCGAGGAAGAGGACTTTTCCACGGTCACAGAAGTTTGTCTGAAAGAAGTAGTCGATGGCGGGCGAGAGATTGCCGTTGAGAGTGACGCGTGCGTCGCGGAGCTGGAAGCGGCTTTCGCCCCCCTTGGTGTCCATCTCCCAGCGCGGACGGATGACGCCGTGGACTTTCGGGAGGATGTCGACCGAGGGTTTCGGGTCAGCATCGTCGGCATGGACGGGAATCAGGTTGACAGCAAGAAGGATGAGGAGGCAGAGTCGACGAAGGATGGTTGACGCAGACTGCATGGGTGATGATGGATGAAACGTGAAGTGATGGATGGATTGGTCGGGGGGCTGTGGAGGAGGGGGGAGGAGCGAAAAAAAGGCATTGGCCGTCTGACCCCGGAGGTCAGATGGCCAATGCGATGTGGTTTTCAGCGGCGATGCGGCGCATATTCATTATGGCGTAGCGCATACGTCCGAGGGCGGTGTTGATGCTTACAGAAGTGGCTTCGGCAATCTCCTTGAACGACATATTGCGGTAGAAGCGCATGATAAGCACTTCACGCTGGGCATCGGGGAGAGCCATGACGATACGGCGGAGATCCTCGTCAATCTGGGTGCTGACGAGTGCGTCCTCGATGTTGCCTTCGCAGAGATCGCGGCGGTTAAGGATGTCGGAGCCTTCGTCGTCGGCCGAGACTGCATTCTCGATTTTTTCCTGACGGAAATAGTCGATGATGAGGTTGTGGGCGATGCGTGTGAGCCAGCCTGAGAATTTCCCATGCTCCATGTATCGTCCCTGCTTGATGGTCATTATAGCCTTGACGAATGTTTCCTGAAAGATGTCGTCGGCGACATCCTTGTTTTTCACAATGTGTAAGATATAGGAATAAACTTTTTGTTGGTGACGTTGCAGAAGCACGTCGAAAGCCTCGTTGTTGTTGTTGGCATAAGCGGCGACCAGTTCATGGTCCGCAAGCTTAGTCAGTTGTTCCATTTTGTGTCTGTTTGATTGGTTAGAGTAGGAATGTTACGATAGGCACTTGAAATTAATGTTAAAAAATAAGAAAATTGATGAGGATGATACAATAAATCGGATTCCCTTATGCAAAAGTATCATTTTTTCGTGGTTTTTACAATAGGATTGACATAATTTAACCACAAAAAATTCACGGGTGACACAATAAATTCCGTCTGGGCAGGGAGTGGGATAAAATAAAATCGGGCTACTCTCACGAGTGACCCGATCGTAACCTATGATTCACTTATTAGTTAACGTAGGTTGTTTTCTAACATATGCAATAGTTTAGAATAATACGTTACTTGTGAGTTTTAGGGTTTCGCAAATTATTAATGTATCCGATTAAATTGACACGGCAAAGGTAGGTCTTTCTTTTGAAAGAGCCTACCTTAAACTATATGTTAAAAAGCATATTAATGAGCTTTTTAACAATTATTCAACATTGTGTGGTCGCTGTCGGGCTGCCGGAGTGCCGCGACAGGTCAGGAGAGGGGTTTATTTGCCTCCGGGGATATTGATGTCGCCACCCTTCGCGCCTTCCGGACGCGGAGTGAGGCCGTGGGCGCGGAGAAGCGCGTCGACCTTCGGCTCGTGGCCGCGGAATCGCTTGAAGAGGGTCATAGGATCCTCGCTGCCACCCATTTCAAGGACATTTTCCTTGAACGACTTGGCAGTAGCGGGGTCGAAGATGCCCTTTTCGCTGAAAAGTTCGAAGCCGTCGGTATCAAGCACCTCTGCCCACATATAGGTGTAGTAGCCCGAAGCATACTGGTCGCCACCGAAGATATGTTTGAAGTAGGGAGAGCGGTAGCGGTAGGCGATTGTCGAGGGTTTCCCGAGTTTGTCGGCCACCTTCTGCTCGAAGGCATCAACGTCTATTTCGTCGTTCTCGCCCGGGGTGAGTGCGCCCCATTCGAGGTCGAGGAGGGCGGCGGTGACACGCTCGGTCATCTCGAAGCCCTGATTGTGGGTCGATGCGGCCTGAATCTTCTTGATGAGGCTTTCGGGAATCACTTCGCCTGTCTTGTAGTGGAAGGCATATTCCTTGAGGAGTTCGGGTTCGAGAGCCCAGTGTTCGGTGATCTGCGAGGGGAGTTCTACGAAGTCGCGGTCGACGTTAGTACCGGCCTGACTGCGTAGCTTCGCTTTGGTGAGCATACCGTGGAGGCCGTGGCCGAACTCGTGGAACATCGTCTGAAGCTCGTCGATGGTAAGAAGGGCAGGGGTGTCGGCTGTGGGGCGGGTGAAGTTGCCGACGTTATAGATGATGGGGCGGGCAGACGTACCGTCGGCATCCTCGAAGGCACCGCGGAATTCGCTCATCCATGCGCCCTGACGCTTGGAGGGACGGGGGAAGTAGTCGGTCATGAACACGGCGACGTGCTTGCCGTCCTTGTCCTTGACTTCATAGACCTTCACTTCGGGATTGTATTTGGGTGCGTCGGGGAGTTCGGTGAAGGTCACTCCGTAGAGGCGCTCGGCGAGGGTAAATATGCCCTTGCGCACGTTGTCGATGGCGAAATATGCGCTCACCTCGTTCTCGTCAAGGTCAAATTTCTTCTGGCGCACTTTCTCGGCGTAATAGTAGTAGTCCCACGGAGCGAGCTTGAACGATTCGCCCGACTGGTCGATGTAGGTCTGCATTTCAGCTACCTCCTCGTCGACGCGGTCGCGTGTCGGCCCCCAGATCTGGAGCAGAAGATTGCGTGCGGCCTCGGGAGTCTTCGCCATGACATTGTCGGTCATGTAGTCGGCGAAGGTCTTGTAGCCTAGGAGATTTGCTTTCTTGGCGCGAGCCTTGACGAGCTTGCCGATGACGGGTCGGTTGTCGTAGGGCGCGGCAGAGGCGAGATTCATATAGCCTTCATACATCTGCTTGCGGAGTTCGCGGTCGTCGGCATATTTCAGTACCGGGAGACGGCTGGGAGCGTGTAAGGTGAACACCCATGAGCCTTTTTTGCCACGTTTGGCAGCTTCGTCGGCTGCGGTGCTGAGGATACCTGCGGGGATGCCGCTGAGACGGTTCTTGTCGTCGACGGTGATTTCAAAACTGTTGGTCGAGGCAAGAAGATTCTTGTTGAAGGTAAGCTGAAGCTGGGTAAGCTCATTGTTGAGAGCTTTAAGCTCCTCTTTCTTCTCGGGCGAGAGTAGGGCGCCGTTGCGTGTGAAGTCCTTGTAGGCGAGTTCGACCGCGCGTTTCTGCGGGCCGTCGAGACCGAGTTGGTCGCGGCGGTCATAGAGATATTTCACGCGCTGGAACAGCTTGTCGTTCATCATGATTTCGTCCGAGGCGGCTGAAACCATCGGGTAGGCTTTCTCGGAGATGGCTTGCATCTGGGCGTTGTTGTCGGTCTCGTCGAGTGCACCGAAGACGAGCATCACTCTGTCGAGCAGTGCGCCGCTCTTCTCCATTGCGAGGATGGTATTGTCGAATGTCGGGGTAGCGGGATTGTTGGCGATTGCGTCAATCTCGGCTTTCTTTTCAGCGATTCCCTTCTCGATTGCGGGAAGATAGTCGTCATAGGTAATCTGGTCGAAGGGGGGAATCTGGAATGGGGTGTCGTAAGGCACCATGAACGGATTCTGGCGGGTCTGTGCGCTCATGTCGGTCGGGGTGCTTAGTGCCATCGGTAGCAGCAATGCTCCGAGGGCGGCGGTTAGAAATTTGTTCATTACTGATTGGTGTATTAAGGTATTGATTGTTTTTGTCCGTCAGGGGGAGGAATGACACCTTTGTTGAAGAGGAAGGTGGTCAGCAGCGGATTGTGGTCGCTCGACGAGATGTCGCCGCGCTCGGTATGGATTGCGGTGAAGGGACCGCGGTAGAGAATCTGGTCTATGCGGAAATAGAACCGGTCGGCGTGATATGTGATTGTCGGGCCGAAGGCTGCTTCGGCGTATGCGTCGTGCATATCCTTGCCTCGTATTGTGCGGACGGCATAGCAGTCGGGGATATCGTTGAAGTCACCGGCCACTATGAACGGCCCCCCGATGGAGTCGACTATATGGCGGACTTTTCGGGCCTGAATGGTGCGTATCCGGAAGGCTTCGGCCAGTTTGCTCAGAAGCTGCGACTTCACCTCTTTGATTTCACGTTTAAGTTCCCCCTTGTTCTGCGGGACGGCAAGGGCTTCCTTGTAAAGCTCCTTATCCTCAGGAGTGAGGCCGATGGATTTTAGGTGGAGGTTGAGCAGGTGTATGCGGTGTCCGTCAATGTTGAGGCAGAAGCCGGTGATGGCGTTGCTGCTAACCTTTTCAAGTTCGAGCTGGATGGGTTCGAAAGGATATTTTGAGAAGAGTGCATACCCGTGGTTGAGTTGTGTATAGCGGTGGGGATAGCGTTTATAGAGCGAATCGACCTGCGCCTGTGTAATCTTCCATTCGCCGCCGGTGTCAAGGTTGTCATATTCCTGAATACTCACGATGTCGGCATCGGCGTCGAGGATATAGTCAAGGGTAGCGTTGCACTCTACGCCGGGATGGTCAGGCCCGCGGTAGTCCCAGAAGTGGAGGACATTGTAGGTCATAAAGGTGAATGAGCGCTTCTGTTCCGCCGGGGTAAGTTTCCGGGTCCAGCCGTTGAGGGGCGCGAAAACTCTTATCGAAGGCCACGACACCGCCCATCCTGCCAGAAGGATGAACACAAGGCGGCGGTCGAAAAAGAGGTTGACTAAGAAAAGCACTCCTCCGGCAATCAGGAGCAACGGCAACACCATGGCAGCCATCGCCGCTATGACGCGCTCCTCAGGATCGAATGTACCTCCGTAGGCTGAAAACACTGTGAGCATTGCCACGAAAAGATTCAACCCTACTCCTACGGCGAGTATGGTTGATCGGAGTGGACTTTGTGGACGTGGAATCTTCACTTTATCTTGCGGCTTACGTCAAACAGGCGTTGGCGTTCCTGAGGAGTCAGGGCGGAGTAGCCTGATTTTTTGATTTTATCGAGTATTGCGTCGAGAGCCTCGCGGTCGTCGCGGGAGCAGTTGGGGGAAGGACTGCCCTGATTTGGCTGACCAGTCCGACGGGTCTGACTTGTTTGGCTTGTCTGACCTGTTTTGCTTGTCCAGCTTCTCCGGGTGCCTCTGCTGAAACCGCCCCTGAAAATGTTTGCCAGACTGTCAAAAGCCCGGTTGAAGGGGCGGGTGATGTCGTGGCCGCGTTTCATGCGTAGGCCGTAGAGGAGTCCGACCGCCACTCCTCCTATGTGGGCAATCTCACCTCCGGCATTGCTGCCGGTCACTCCGATGAGGACAAGGACAATCGTGGCTATGGCTATCCATTTGAGTGAGATTGAGCCGATGAAAAGGAGGTGCATCCGGAAGTCGGGCATCAGTACGGCGGTGGCGGTCACGATGGCGATTACGGAAGCCGACGAGCCGATGAGCATCGCGCTGTGGTAGGCGAAGACGGGAAGCGTTGCGTAGCATAAGAGAAAGAGGAGCGCGCCCCCGAGTCCGCCGAGGAGATAGAGGGCGAGAAGCTGACGCGGTGTGGCAATCATCATGAACAGTGTGCCGAACCAGTAGAACCAGAGGAGATTGAAAAGTATGTGCAGCACGTCATACTGCGCGAACATATAGGTCAGCAACGTCCAAGGGCGCAGAAGGAGCAGTCCGGGATTGCTCGGAAGCTGTATGAAGGCAAGGATGGTGTTGATGAAGTCGGGGTTGCCGCTGAACATACATCCTATGGCGGCGAGGCGCAGCAGGAGGAAGACGGCGATGTTGACCCAGATAATCTTCATCAGCATCGTCGAGCCGTCAAAGGCACGCAACATTTGCCGGAGAGTATCAGTAGCCGCCATGGAAGGTGCCTTTCTTTTTCCAGTAGAGGATTATCAGGAAGCCGAATATCATGCCTCCGAGATGGGCGAAATGCGCAACTCCGTCGGCCTTTCCCGCTGATTCGCTAAGCCCGATGAGCAGTTCGATGGCACCCATGCCTATCACCATCCATTTTGCCTTGATGGGGACAGGAATGAAGAAAAGGTAGAGCGGGGCGTTGGGGTAGAGCATACCGAAGGCCAGCAGGATGCCGTAGACGGCACCTGACGCGCCGATGGTCACGAAGAAGTTGAGGTTGCGTGCAAGCCACTCTTTCCCTTCCGGCGAGAAGGTGAGACGGTGGAGATACTCGCGTGCCTCAGGGTAGTCGAGATGGTTGCTCGATGCAAGGAGACGCACGAAGGTGTCCTCCCATGTGAGCATCCACACCAGTTCCTGAATCAGGGCTGCGCCTACGCCACACGAGATGTAGTAGAACAGGAAGCGTGCGCTGCCGAGGGTGCGTTCAAGCGTCATGCCGAACATCCAGAGCGAGAACATATTGAAAAATATGTGGGCGAAACTCTGGGTGGAGTGCATGAACATATAGGTGATTAGCTGTGCGGGGTTGAAGTCGGAGGCAGTGAAGTAGTGGAGGCCTCCGAAGTTTTCAAGACCAGTCCCGAGTCGTCCGGGGAGTACGAACATGGCCAGCCACACTATCAGGTTGATGATAATGAGATTTTTCGTGACCGGCGGTATTTGCGAAAAAAATGATGAACCGTTTTGCATAAGTGCAAATTTACGAAATCCGTACCGAAAATCTTACTTGCGGATGACGAAAATTGATTGTGAGGGTTGATTGTAGGTTCAAAAAATATAATAAATCTGCAAAATTCACCACTTTAACTTATTTTAACTGTAAAAATACCGATAAAATTTGGAGGAGAATTAAAAAGTTCCTACCTTTGCACCACGAAAAACGACATCGCGGGGTGGAGCAGTGGTAGCTCGTTGGGCTCATAACCCAAAGGCCGCAGGTTCGAGTCCTGCCCCCGCCACTAAACACAGAGTACTGCATCATAAACGTTTATGATGCAGTTCTTTTTGATTTCCGGCCATACATACCAACATTTGTAGGGACGCGCCGTGGCGCGTATGCCGTATAGAATAGTTTAAAGTTTAGGATTTATAGTTTAATAATACTATGATTAAAAATCATCTGAACCATTATCTAAACTATAAACCCTAAACTTTAAACTATTCAGTAGTATTGGTGGCTTTTTTATACTGTCTTTCGATAATTTCGGGTCCCCAACCGATCCATGTTGCCATGAGGGTTCGGTCAGGGCCGAAGAGGAAGAAGTGAGGATAGCCGGTGACGCCGTATTTTACGCAATCCCCACTTCTTGAACCTGAGCCGTTCCATATTGACGGCCATGTCGCGTTGTCGAGATTGTGGGCGCGTTCCATCTGTTCGCGCTTTTCGTCAACTGAATAGCTTACGAAAGTCACATCCTCACCGTACTTCTCAAGAAATCCCGGAAGCTCATATTTTGCCGCACTCCGGCAAGCACCGCAACCGAAGGAATTGAACTCCACGATAATATAGGGGGTTGAGAATTGAGAGAGGGAGATTTTTGAGCCGTCGAAATTCTCACCGGTAAGGTCGAAGTCGGCAAGTCGGTCGCCGACAGTTATGCGTGGAGAGGTTTTTATGAGGTTTACTAAGTCAAGCCGAGGACTGCCGTTCATGTAGGCGGGTATGCGCGAAACTATGCTGTTGATTTCATCGCGGTTAAAATCCGTGTATCTGAATTCAAGCAATGAAAGGGACTCGGGAGATTCGGGATGTTGCATCACATAGTCATGGAGTTTTGCCATATACTCATCCTGTACGGCCATAATCTGCTCCGCCTTTTCATTAAGTTTCACCCTTGTAATTGAATCAATTTCGATAGGCTGAGTGGGGTCATTTACGTCAAATGGAGCTAAAAGTTTATCCCTCTCTTCTCTGAGTTGTCTCCGACGGCGGTTGCTGTCGATTCTGAAGGCGTCCAATTCATTGACGGATGCATCCCACGGCGCTCCGGCATACGTCACACTGTCGGCCGAAAAACCTTCGGCTGCCGATGTGATCGTGTGTCTGAGTCCTTTCCGGCCATAGAAAGTGATATAGAAGCGGTCATTTTTCGGATCTGCCGGATTTTTGCCTATAAGATAGAATTCGGTGGGATAATCCTCGGCTATGTCGATTTCGAAATGCAGGCGGTTGTCAAGAGTCCGCACCTTCTGCTTATAGTTGGTGTCATCTTCATTAGATGCAAGGGTGAACTGAACGCTGTCAGGGATATTCTTGAACTGCACGTCGACAGTGTAGTTGCCCTGCCCGGCGGCATGGATGGTCATGCCGCCGAGGAGCAACGTAAGGATAGTTGCGGAAAGTTTCATTTGATGAGGATTGAAGAAATGTGAAGATGATTGGTATGGATTGACCGTCAGATGCGTTCAAGTACGGTGCCGACAAGGTCTTCGACCGCAGTCTTGTAGTTTGGATTGGCATCGTTGTTCATACGGTTGGCGATGATTGAGCATACGGTCATGGCGCGGTGACCCATCAGACGGCCGAGTCCCTGAAGGGGAGCTGATTCCATTTCGTAGTTTGTCACCTTGCGTCCGTTGTGGCGGAACTCCTCGATGCGGCGGTTGAGGTCGGGATTGGCAAGGGGGAGACGCAGTTCACGTCCCTGCGGTCCATAGAAGCCGACGGCGGAGATTGTGTTGCCACGCACCATGTCGTCGCGCCCGATCTGATCGACAAGCTCCTCATCGGCATTGACGACGTATGGTTTCGCCCAAAGGGGATTCCAGCCGACAGCTTCACAGAAGTGCTTCTCGAAATCGAGGTCGGCCACGAGGTCGCGTCCGGCGTAGTAGTTAAGCACACCGTCAAAACCGATAGACTTCTCGGCAATCACGGGAGTGCCGATTTTAAGTTCAGGCTGGAGCGCGCCTGATGTGCCGATGCGCACGAGGGTCAGGCGGCGTTTGGTGTCCTTCACCTCGCGGGTCTTGAAATCGACGTTGGCGAGTGCGTCGAGCTCGTTGATAACGAGGTCGATATTGTCAGGGCCGATGCCGTGGGAGAGGCACATGATGGGCTTGCCGTTGTAGGTTCCGCCTATCGTGTGAAATTCGCGCGACGACACTTCAAAATCAGTGGTGTCGAAAAACGAGGCTACCATGTTGACGCGTCCGGGGTCGCCGACGAGGATGACACGGTCAGTGAGCTGGCCGGGACGGAGGTGGAGATGGAATACTGAACCGTCGGGATTGATGATAAGTTCCGACGAAGGGATGATTTTCTTTTCCATGACAGAGGGGGGATTTTGAGTATTGACGGCGGGGACGGTCTTACCGTAGGCGATAGCGTCCGCCGGGGATATTGATGATTATGGAGCGGAATTCCATGTCGATGAGCATTGCCATCAGACGGGGAATCGGTATGTCGATGCGGCTGCTGAGTTCGGGGAGATTGACTTCGCCCCGGTCGGTCATAATTTTGATGATTGCCTCCTCCCCCGGGGTGAGAGTGGGGAAGAGGCTCGGCTGTTCATCCGCTTTGCCGTCGGCGACAGGCCAGCCCATACGTTCACACAGGTCGGAAGCTGAGGTGACGAGTGCGGCGATGTCGGAGGCGATGAGGGAGTTGCATCCGGCCGAATACTTGTCGGACGTGCGTCCCGGAAGAGCGAAGACATCGCGGTTGTAGCCTGCGGCGAGGCGGGCGGTCACGAGCGCACCACCCTTGGCAGCGGATTCGGCTACCACGAGAGCGTCGGAGAGCCCTGCCACGATGCGGTTCCGGGCGAGGAAATTGCCTTTATGAATCTGTGCGGATGAACGATAGTCGGTCAGCAACATTCCGTTGTTGCGCACCATATCCACGGCAGTCTGGCGGTGTTGCGAGGGATAGAGTGTGTTAAGTCCGTGGGCAAGCACCGCTGCCGTCGGTAGGCCTGCTTTGAGTGCGGCACGATGGGCAGCGATGTCTATACCGTATGCCAGTCCGCTGACAATCACGGGCTTTTCGGGGAGCAGCTCTGCGAGGTCGCTGACCAGACGCTCTACGAAGTCCACGCCGTAGGCCGTGGCGTGACGAGTCCCTACGATGGATATGAAGCGTGAGTGATTTAGGTCGCAATTGCCGAGTCCGTAGAGCATCAGCGGTGCGTCGTCACATTCAAGAAGCCTCTGTGGATAGTCATCGTCGCGGAAATAAAGGGTACGGATGGAATTGGCCTCTATAAACCCACTTTCGGTCTTTGCCCCGGCGAGGGCATCGGCGCGTGTCGACGATTTGAAGAGTCGGTTTGTGAACCCCATGGCCCCCGAGAGCTGCGACTCTGTGAGCGCAAAGAAATTCTCCTCCGACCCTACGCGGTCGAGAATCGACGTGGCGAGAGCCGGGGTCAGTGAGCGCAGTGAGGAGAAAGCGATGCGGTAGGTCAGGAGGTCGTCAGTCATGGTAGGCTTACAGGGGAAGTACATAGAGTTGATATAGGTGCTGTTACAGATATTCGCGGAAGGCATCGGCAAGTCGGTCTCCGCGCGAAAGACGGCCATTTTCCAGACAGACGACCGTGACGAGCGCGTGGACGACGTGAGCGCCGGTAGCGGCATTATAGATGTCCTGCACGAAGATGAAACGCGCACCTTCGCGCTTCATGCTAAGTCGTGATGTCATGGTCTCGCCGAGTGTCAGCGAGGAGAGGTATTCGATTTCTATCTTGCGTACCACCGGGTCGAGTCCCTGCTCCTGAAGCGTGCGGAAGGATGTCCCGGCATATTCGCAGAAATCATGGCGGGTGATTTCAAGGTAATGCAGATAGTTCGCGTTGTTGACTATTCCCTGAGAGTCCACTTCATAGTCGCGGACCTTTATCTTTATTTCATAATCCATATTTGTTGGGAAGTATCTGTATAATCAAATTTTTCAGATGCAGGCTCTACATCCGTGTTTGATATGTTTGTTGAATCAAGCGTTGTAAAGGTAGCGTTTGATGGAACGTTTAGGGGTTTTCTCAAATTCGTTGGCGATGAGCTGGATGCGGTCGATACGCTCGTAAGGAGCGACGAGTTTGTTGAGGTCGGTGCGTACCTGCTCCATGATTTCAGGCAGTTTTTCGTTTGAAATCTTGTCGCGGTCCATAGCCTCATAGTCGGGATAGACGAGCGCTACGAGATGCTTGCCGCGCTCGACGACGAGACTTTCGGCGACGTAGGGCATATTGTTGAGCTTCGCCTCGATTTCCTCGGGATATATGTTCTGTCCGCTTGCACCGAGAATCATGGTTTTATAGCGGCCGCGGATGAAGATGGTACGGTCATCGGAGATTGTACCCATGTCACCCGTATGCAGCCAGCCTTCGGCATCGAGGACGGCTTCTGTGGCTTCGGGATTTTTGAAATAGCCCTGCATGACGTTCTCGCCCCTCACGCAGATTTCGCCCGGGATGCGGGCAGGATCGGCGCTGTCGGCAATCTTGCTTTCCATGGTCGGGAGTGTGCGGCCCGACGAGCCGATGATGAATTGACGCGAAGGGGTGTAGCTGATAAGCGGCCCGCACTCCGTCATTCCGTAGCCGACGGTGAAGGGGAACTTTATGCGGCGGAGGAATTCCTCGACTTCGTGGTTGAGTGGCGCACCTCCGACAATCACTTCCTCGAACTCACCGCCAAAGGCTTCGATAAGCTGACTGCGGATTTTACGGAAAACGATATTGTTGACTCCGGGAATCTTCAACGCATGGCGGATAGCCCCTTTTTCGATGATGGGACGCAGTTTGTTGCGGTAGATTTTTTCAAGAATCAGCGGGACGCAGATGATGAGGTTCGGCTTGACCTCGGCAAATGCTTTGAGAAGCAGTTTCGGGGTGGGGAGTTTGCCGAGTATGGTGATGTGGGTACCTGCGGCAAGGGGTGTGAGCATATCGAAGGCACAACCGTAGGCATGGGCGAGGGGAAGGAACGACAGTGCGCGCGACCCGCGATAGTGGAGGTGTGATTGAAGTCCGAAGCGCACGTTGCCGCCGAGATTGCGGAGCGTCAGCATGACACCCTTGGAAAAGCCTGTCGTACCGGATGTGTAGTTGATTTCGGCAAGCTCACTTTCGTCAATTTCGGGATAGTCTACGTCGGCGGTAGTGAATCCGTGAGGATACTTGCGGCGCATCTTTTCAGGTAGCTTCGCAAGGAATTTTTCGGCAACTTGGTTTGTCACCGGGTGTTCGGCGAGGATGGCGCGGCGGTCAAGCGACAGGACGGCCTTCACCTGAGGAATCTTTTCAAACTCCATATTGTCAAAGATGCTTTCGTTGATGAAAAGCATCACGCTGTCGGAGTGATTTATGATGTGCTGTGCGTCCTGAACGTTGAAATCGTGGAGTACGGGGACGACGACAGCGCCGTAGGTCAGCACTGCCATGTAGACGACAACCCACGACATCGAGTTGCGTCCCATGATGGCTATCTTGTCCCCCTGACGGACTCCGCTTTCCTTGAAAAGCAGATGGAGGGCAGCTATGCGCCGGGCGAGGTCGGCATAGGTCATCGTCTGGCCGGAACCGAATTCTGTGAGGGCGGGAAGGTCCCAGTTTTTACGGAAACTGGATGCGTAGATCTGGAGGAGGTTATCGTTGTTGCTCATAATTTACTCTCATAAACGTTTGTTAACCTTATAACACTGATTTTCAATTTAATGTTTAGGCTGACGTGAAAATCTTCCCGGTGGGTGCCGCTTAGCCGGCTGAAAAAAGAAAAGCTCCGCACCGGTCCCGCTTCGGGGACGGGCGCGGAGCCGTCTGTAAGAATAATTTTATCATTTAGCGCACTGTCTGCGCTGAATGGGCGGAATAAGAGAGGCTTAGAGCTTCTTCATCACTTCCTTGACAGGCTCGTTCTGGGGATCGAGGTCGAGGACTTTCTGGAAGTATTCGCGTGCCTGAGCGTTGTCGCCCTGCTGCATATAGTAGGAACCCATACGCATATAGGCAGTCTTGTAAGCGTCGGCATACTTCTCCTTGTTGGCGGGATCCTCATCGTAGGAAGCAAGCATGGCCTGATAGGTCTCGATAAGTTCGGGAGTAGTGTCGGCTCCGTCGCGGACCATCAGAAGGGTAGCCTTGTTGCGGTAGAGGGGACCTTTGTTTGCGGCACCTTCAAGGGCGAGGTCAATGTACTTGATACCGTTCTGGGCAGCTTCGGTACGCTCGGGTGAACCTTCGGGGAGTGAAAGACCGAGGTTCTTGTAGCGGTTCGAGAGGATGAAGTAGTCGTTGAGGGTAGCGTCGCCTGCGTCAACATATTTCTGCATGAACTCCACTGCCTTGGCATCGTTCTCGAGGTCATTGTACATAGAGGAGATGTTGGCGAGAATCTGCTTGTTCTTCTCGGGGTTGAGCTCGTAAGCCTTGGTGTAGGCTTCGACTGCCTCCTGCGGACGTTTGAGTTCGCCGAGGATGTCACCGTAGGTGGTGTAGTCAGTTGCGGTGAACTTCGCGTTGGTGTGGGCGAAGAGCTTCTTTGCAGCTTCCTCAGCACCGGCATAGTCGTTGAGGGCAGCCTTGTTGAGCATCACCATACGCTGCATATACTCGTTGTCGGGGTCGGATGCGAGTACCTGATTTGCGACGTCGAGTGATTCCTGATACTTCTTGCCGAAGTAAAGGAGGCCTGAATAGCGCTGCTCGTCACCCTGGAAGTGGTTGGGGTTCTTGATGTACTTGCCATACTGCTCGGCTGCCTTGGTGAACTGGTTGCCGTCATAGTATTTCTCGGCAAGCTCGCTCTGGGCGAGTGCGGAGTTGGGGAGCTTCTGGTTAAGCTCGACGAGCTTACCGATAGCGAACTCGGGGTTCACCTTGTTGTAGAGGTTTGCGTACTTGACGTATGCCTGAGGGTTGATGTCGCCGCTCTCCTCGTCGTAGATGATGGCCTGCTCGTAGAAACCGGCAGCCTGACCTATGTCGCCTGCCTTGGCCATGTCGCCTTTAAGCACATAGATCTGAGCCTCCTTGTTCTTTGAAACCTTCATCGCGTTGGCGATGTATTTGTCGATTTCCTTTGCATAAGTGGTGGGGTCGACGTTGAAGTATGCGCGTGCGATTGCAGCCATGAGCGAGGCATCCTTCTTGTTTGATTCGGAAGCCTGCTTGAAGTTGCGTTCAGCTTCGGACTTATTGCCGTTTTTGAGTGCGATCTGGCCGAGGCCTACATAGTTGTAGCCATAGGCGGGATTGGCCTGAATACCCTTGTTGAAATTGTCGGCAGCGGCTGAAGTGTTGCCGTTGTCAAGTTCAAGCGAACCGAGGTAGAAATAGGAGATAGCCTTGTCGGTCGAAGGGTCGTTGAGAGTCTTTTCAAGGATGGTTTTGGCCTTGTCGAAACGTTCGGCGTTGTAGTAGTCGACACCGTCCTGATAGCCGCCGGTCTGAGCGAAGGCGGTCATGGCCATGCCTCCGATGACGAAGGAAAAGAATGTACGGAATTTCATTGTAGATGGTTTATTTTTGTTTTTATATTTTGCTCTGTATCGTCGGCGATTAAGAATATATGTCTTGTCTGAGTCGGCTCCGACTCTGCCCTCAGGACATAGAAAAACAGGGCCCGTTTAGGCCTATATTATGTATTCTAACGCAAAATACGACATTTTATTTCCAATATGCAAGAATCTGACGGAAAATTTTGAAATTTCGAGAGCGGTTTAACAATAATTTTAAACTATCGTCAAACCGCTCTCTGAATTTTGGGGTTAATGATGTCGCGTGGGCTGTCGGGTGTGCCGGTTCTATTCGACTTCGACCATACGCGGACGTAGTGTCGCGGGAAGGATGCCTGTCATCTGGATTAGTTTCTGGCCTTGGAATCCGGTAACGAAGCTGTAAAAGCGGTGGGTAGTGGTGCCGCCGGGGGCGGTGGAAATCATGTAGACGGAGCGGAAGAGGGGATAGCTGCCGTCAAAGATGTATGCCTGATAGGGTTTGTATGCCTGAACTACATTGTTGCCGCGGATTTTCAGCACTTTCACGTCCTGATTAAAGTCAAGCATTGTGGTGTCGCTTTTCTCGACGGCCTGAGCAAGCTCCTCGACTGACTTTTCACGCCCCTTCATGTCGCTCGATACCCAGCTTACGCCGATGACACCCATGGCGTTCTTGTTTTCAGCCACAGCCTTGAATACGTCGGGATTGGTCTTCACCGCCGAGACATTGGGGCCGAAAGGCTTGTCGCCGAGGATTGAATCGCGCATATACTTTACGGTTGATGAGCCTTGGTGGTCGAAAATCACGTCGATTTCGCCGAGCTTGCAAGGTTCGACCTGATCCCAGCGGGTGACTTCGCCCGAGAGGATTTCGGCAATATCCTTGCGTGAAAGAATCTCGACAGGGTTGGCGGGATTAACGATGATGGCGAGTGCGTCGACGGCGATACGCTGCTGATGGACAAGTTTCTTATGGCTGCGCAGGTAACTGATTTCCTTCTCGGTGAGCGGACGGGCTACGACCGCCGACTTTACGCTGCCCATTGCCATGATGGAGTCTATACAGGCGTTCTCAGGCAGATAGTAGGCCACGACATCTTCCTTGGGATAGATGTATTCGTAGACGTTGATTTCCTGCTCCATGATGTTTTCAAACGATTCATCGCAGGCAACCTTGGCCAGCGGTGACGGCTGCATAGATGAAGACTTCTTGCCGCATCCGCTGAGGAGGGCAAGAAGTGCAAATGTCGTGACAGCCGCTATGCTCTTTAATGCTGTTGTCATGATGTTAATTCCGGTATGATTAGAGTAAGGGGATGGACTTTACTTTTATTGAATCTTAGTCGTTACGTTCATTGCCGTAGCCGGGGTCAATCCCCTTGAACTGACGGTAGGCACGCCAAAGACCGTAGGCTGTAAAGAGGCCGCCGGCGACCCAACGAATCCATGTCCAGCTCGGGAAGAGAATATCAAAATAACCGCAGAAGAAAAGTATGCCTACTCCGACATAGATGATGATCATGATGATACCGAAGATGTTGCGCATAGCTGCGGGTGTACCTGTTGAATTTCGTTGAGCGCTCATAGTTGTATAGTTTAAAACGTTAATTTTGTTGAGTTTAGAGTGGAGTCGGACGGCAGGGCCGTCAACATTGATGATTATTTATAAATTTAACAATCGGTAAACGCGAAAGTTCGCAGTCCGAAGGAGATTAATTTAGGGGGAGCCCTGTTTTTTGCGTACCTTTGCAGAAATGCTTCAATATAATTCCTGATTTGATTTATGAAACTTATTGAGAATCTCCACAAAGGTAAATGGGTCTATGGATTCGACGATGAAATCCACCGTATGCTGCTCGAGAATGAGGAGCGTTGTTTTGAACTTAACTCACTCTCTCCGCTGAGGGTCGAGGAGCGTAAGGCTATCATCAGGAACATATTCGGAAGCATAGGCGAACCTTTCACGCTTCACTCGCCGTTTCACTGCGATTTCGGAAAGCATATCCACATCGGGCGTAACTTCACCGGCAATTTTAACCTCACGATTCTTGACGAGGGGGTGGTCACTATCGGCGATAACGTGTTCATCGGCCCCAACTGCGGCATATACACCATCAACCATGCCCTTCTCCCCGAGCAGCGCAACGTCGGGGTGATGCGTGCAAAGCCTGTGACCATCGGTGACAATGTCTGGCTTGGGGCTAACGTCACTGTCCTCCCCGGAGTGACGGTAGGTGAGGGATGTGTGATTGGCGCAGGAAGCGTCGTGACGGGCGATTTGCCTCCGTTCAGCCTTTGTGTCGGGAATCCTTGCCGTGTAATCCGTCGGATTACCGAGGCTGACCGCGTGACTCCCGTGGAGGACTGAATTTTATGGGAGCCGAATCTGCTGACTGCGCGGGAGGGTGTCCCAGCTTAACGAACCTAACAGCTCCGTTGGGGTGGATGGACGTTCTGTCTCCGTCAGTCCTGCCAGCCATGCTATCCGTCCGACTATCTCCTCCGGGCTATGATGGCGGCGGAGTTCCTCCATGCTGAGTGAACTGTCGCGTTTCGAGAGCCTTTGTCCGGCAGAGTTGCACAGGAGCGGGAGATGGACATAGCGTGGGGCTTCAAGACCGAGGAGACGGTAGAGATAGAGTTGCTGTGCAGTGGAAAGCAGAAGGTCGCACCCCCTCACGACCTCGGTCACTCCCATCAGCGCGTCGTCGACCACGACGGCAAGCTGATAGGCCCAAGCTCCGTCGGCACGTCTGATTACAAAATCGCCGCAGTCGTGCGCGAGGTTGCTGCTCTGGCTTCCGAAAATGCGGTCTGTGAAGGTGATGGTCTCGTCAGGGACATAGAGCCGGGTGGTATATGGCCGGTCGGGGAGCGGAGCGGCATTTCCGTCGGGGAAACCGTCGGGACGGCAGGTGCCTTGATAGATGATGCGTCCGTCAGACTGATGAGGGGCCTGCGTCGCCATGATGTCGGCGCGTGTGCAGGTACATGGGTAGGTAAGCCCCGTGCGGTTCAGCCGTTCAAGATAGTCGGAATAGATTTCTCCGCGCCGACTCTGGCGGTAAGGGCCGTTAAGTCCGCGGTCGTCCAGCCCTCCTTCGTCCCAGTCGAGTCCGAGCCATAGGAGGTCATCCTCAATCTGTCGGGAGTATTCGGGTTTCGAGCGTTGCGGGTCAAGGTCTTCGATACGCAAAATCCATTTGCCTCCCGACTGTCTTGCGGACAGCCACGAGAGGAGGGCGGTGAAGATGTTGCCGAGGTGCATACGCCCGGTCGGAGACGGAGCGAAACGCCCGACTACGGGTTGCTGCGGTTTGTTGGATTGTGTTTCTGACATGATGACGGTGAATTTTAATCCACCGCAAAAATAGTCAATAATCCCCGAATCGCCTAATCCTCCCCCTGTCGTCAGGCTTATCGGCGGCGGTTGCGCAGGAGAATCCATATCACCACGGGTGCGCCGAAGAGTGGGGTGACGGTGTTGACAGGCAGCACGGAGTCGGCGGGCAGCACGCACACGAGATTGCAGCAGAGGGTGACGGCCGCCCCGACGAGAAGCGTCGCGGGCATCAGTATGCGGTGGTTGTCACTGCGGAAAATCAGTCGGGCGATGTGTGGCACTGAGAGACCGAGAAACGACACAGGGCCGCAGAAGGCGGTGATGGTAGCCGTCAGTATGCCTGTGGCAAGGAGCAGAAGATTGCGCACACGGGTGAGGTTTATGCCGAGATTGCGCGCGTAGCCGTCGCCGAGCAGCAGCAGGTTGAGAGGTTTGACGAGCAGAAGGGCGAGAGCTATTCCCGCAAGGGTCAATCCGCTGAAAAGCGGCAGACGGTCAGTCGACACGCCGTTGAAGGTGCTCATGCCCCACATCACATAGCTCTGAATCCCCTCCGCGGTCGCGGCGTAGTTGAGCAGCATAATGGCCGATGATACGAGGTAGCCAATCATTATGCCGGTNATAAGGAGCATAAGGTCGTTTTTCAGTACGGTCGAGAGNGACAGCAGAATACCCATGACAAGCAGACTTCCGAAAAATGCACCGATTATGACCGCCGCATATCCTCCGACTGAGAACACTCCTGCGGTGATTGTACCGCCGAAAAGCAGCATGACAAGCGCCACGCCCAGACTTGCNCCTGANCTGATGCCGAGAATCGAGGGACCGGCAAGCGGATTGCGGAAAGCNGTCTGGAGCATCAGGCCNGAAGCCGCAAGTCCGGCGCCGGCAAGCATGGCAGTGACAGCCATNGGGAGACGGCTGCCGAGAACGATAAACTCGGAGACCCCTCCCTGTCCGCGTCCAAGCAGAATGTNGGCCACNTCGCCCCAAGGCAGACTGACCGAACCGANGAACAGGTTAAGAAGAAAAAGAAGGATGACCGAGATTGTCGTTAGGATGAATTTCATTTCAAAGGTGTGAAATAGCGGTTGACAGTATCACCGTCCAGCACTTCGGGATGGATGACGCGGATAAGGTCGTGGAGCAGCCAGTGGGGATGGAATGGAGTCTGCTCNTAGTAGTTGATTTTTTCGGTATTGCAACCGTAGACGTTTTTGAGTTTGAAGGCTTTGAACTGGCCGTAGAGCGGATTGTCGGCGGAGAGTTCACGGAGGGTCTTGTCGGTAGCCTGCCCGTAGCGGATAAGCCATATATCAGCATCGCCACCGTCGTGAAGCACCTGCTCACCCGCAANTCCTATGCTTCCCGCGTTGCCCTTCCCGACAAACGGATTTGTGCCNCCCGCGTCGGTGATGTAGGTGCCCATTGTTGATTTGGCTGTCGGGACATACCAGCTATTGCCGTAAAGACGGTCGATAAGCACTTTGGGTTTTGTGTNGACAGTGGCTGTCAGGGATTTCAGTTTATTGTAGTCGGCCTCGATTTCCGAGAACATTTCGGAAGCCTGCGCCTCGCGGCCGAAGAGTATGCCGTAGAATTTCATCCACTCGGTGCGTCCGAGCGGGGTACTTTCCATGTAGTCGGCACATTCGATGATGGGGATTCCCATCTGTCCCGGCTTACCATAGTTGCCGGAGTTTTCAAAAGGGGAGAGGAGCATGGCATCGGGGTTGAGCTGGATGATGCGCTCGACGTTGGGCGAGTAGCTGTTGCCGCAGTCTGCGACCCTTCCGTCGGCTATACGCTGGAGGAGCTCGGGATTGTGGATATATTGTGCATCGCAGACACCTCCGATGGCATCGCGCGCACNGAGTTCACCGATGAGTGACTGATGGACCGTCGAGTAGACGAGGACATTCCGGAGCGGNACTCTGACCACCGTTCCCTCAGGAATCCCTTTGAGCGTATGGATACTGTCGGGGACAAGGATGTAGGTGTGGAGCNTTTTTGTCGTGTCCCACGGATTGCGGATGGTGGCCTTGATGAAACCGTCGTNCTGTTCGAGGGTCAGGTTCTTGGCATAGTCGAGGCGGATGGTGTCACCTGTGGCACATGTTGTGGAATTAAGGCTATTGCCCCCTTTGCAGGAGTGCAGAAGGGGCAATAGCAGGGCAGCTATAAGAGATAGAAAAATTGAATGTCTCATCCGGGATTTCAGAATACGAAGCAGGTAGCACCGACACCGGCATCATACTTGGTTATGAAATCTCCGTCAGCAGTGTATTCATTTACATAAAATGGTTCTGAGTAAGCACTTTTTGCCGATAGGCTGGAAATGAATATATGTCCGGTAGATGGTTCGATTCCGATACCCTGCGGTACGGCGATGTTGGCGAAATCAAGAGATTTTTTTGTATTGCTTGAAATCGTGTAGAGCATATATTCAGTGTCTGTACCATAGAAAGGATCNTTAACGAGATAGAGTTGATTNCCGTTGATTGCCATCATGGTCGCCGGGAAAAGGTCCTCGACAGTGTCGTTATTCTTGATTTGTTTCAGCATGGCGGGTACATCTCCGTAATTGCCCATGCAGATGACAAAAATGTCCGAACCGTTTGATTTGATTTTGGTTGGATTGAGGCCAACCTCAATTTTTTTCTCNTCGGTAAAAGTTGAAAGATTGATTTTTGAGACAGTCTTGCCATTGACATAACCATTGGTGTNGNTCATGCCGTCTGAGTTAGTGACATAGAGATAGTCNCCGGCGATNGCGATTTCCTCNGGATTNGGTCCGACTTTCACGGTCTTGTCNATGGTTANAGTTNTGGTGTCNAGGCGTGATACATATCCATCATACATGGAAATNTAGACATAGTCACCCTTGGCTGCGAGGTCGCGGGGTTGTGTACCTGTGCTGTTGAGGGTTATTGTTTTCTCTGATTTAAGGGTCTTTTTATTGACTACCTCAATGACATTTGATTGATAAACCGCGATATACATTCTGTCGCCATAAATTATCGCATCCTGCGGGGTGTCGCCGAGTACGCGCCCGTTGACCTCACGGTAAACATTCTGATATGCCGTTCCGGTTTCGTAGTCAATGTTTGTCAGGCTTCCGGGAATATTATTCCTCATATTGCCCTGATTCAACACGAAAGCTCCGTAATACTCGCCTTCGATTCGCTTGTCGGAATTATCGTCGTCATCGCTGCAAGCCGTGAAGCATAGGGCGCAGAGAGCGATGGCAAAAATCTTTTTCAGTTTCATAAGTGGTTTGTGAAAAAATGGAATGATGTTTTTGATTTTTATTATGTGGATATCCTTAATTTTTTTGCATCAGAGTGTGAATTTCACTGTTATTCGCCATGACCGTCCGGGCATCGGGTAGCGCGCCACGACCACATATTGGCGGTTGAGGAGATTCATCAGGTCGCCGCGCACTTCGAGGTTGTGACCCCGTAGGCCGAAGACACGGTAGGCAGTCAGACCCACGTCGGCATAGCCTCCGAGTCGGGTGTCAGGATTGTTGTGGTTGGTGGCGTAGCGTCCGCTGACGGCGGTCGTGTGTACCGACAGATTGACCCACGGATTCTCATAGCTGACGGTCACATTACCGGAATGACGCGGAATGTAGGCAATCTGTTTCTTGTACTCGTTGACCTGCGAGCGTGTGCGAGGTTCGGCGCGCTGATAGCTGTAATTGCCTGTCAGGAGTATCTGCTGACGGCGGCCTACGTTGAATGTCGCCGTCTCCGTGAGGTCGAGACCCAAGATGCGCGCCTTGTCGAGATTGACCACCGTCCAGACAAACATATTGTAGGGGATGGCTACGATTTTATCCTTGACATTATTGACGTAGGCATCGGCGGTCACTTCGAGGTTCGGAAGCCATGAGACCGAGGGTGTACGGTAGGTCACGCCGACGTTGAACTGGTTGGCCGTCTCGGGTCTTACGTCAGGATTACCGTAATGATAGAAATAGGTCTCGTTGAAGGTCGGCATACGGAATATGTTCTTGTACGAGAGGCGGAGGAAGAACATATTGTCGGAAAACGGCTGCACCGATACACTCGCCGAGGGTGAAAGGCGGCTGTAATCGCGCGCACCTTCACCGAGCTTGGCGCTGTTGGAGTAGACCGAGCCGAGCAGACGCGCCGAGGCGGTCACGCGGCGGGTACGGAAGCGTGCGGTCAGCGATTGCAGCACCGAATGGCGGCGCGGGAAAGTCTCGGTCGTTAGATTGCTTGTGAAGTTGTTGAAAAAATAGTCGGCTGAATAGTCGAGCGCCCAACGGTCGGTCGGGAGAAAGAGGAGACAGGCGCTTGCGTATGCCTCGCGCTGCCAATAGTTCTGGTTCAGCTCTCCGCCGGGATATTTTCCGTTCTCGTCATGGTAAAACGACGAAGCCCAGTTAAATTTGCCGTGGAGTTGCAGCGACCACTTTGATGTGAAGGCGTTGCGGTATTGGAGTTGCCCGAAGAAATTGCGGTCGCGGAGTGTCTCGTGGTTCTCGTTGGTGTAATAGATTGCGGGGCCGGGAATCTGGCGGTCGTTGTCGTAATAGTAGAGCTTCGCGCTGAGGTTTGAGCGGCTGTCGGGACTCCAGATGGCATTGAGTTCGCCGTGGCCGCTGTTCATGCGTGAATTGTTGCGCCGTTCAGTGACCGTGTGCTGCCCGTTTTTGAGGCGGAAGGGATAATCGTTTTCAGCGTATGTATAGTCACCGATGAGGTTCATCGAAAACTTCTCGGTGAAGGCTTTGCCGACGCGGACGTATGGGTTGACGTAGCCGAAAGAGCCGTATTTCACCTGAGCCGTCAGGTCGAGCGGTTTATCGGGGTCGGGACGGCGGAAACTTGAAATGCTGAACGAGGCAGCCGATGCCGCGACGCGCGCCGGCTGGAAGATGTCGTCGTTGTCGCCGATGACCATCGAGAGTGATTCGACATTGTCGAGCGAATAGCGCGCCACGTCCACCTCTCCGCTCTGGCAGTCACTGAGGACTATGCCGTCATAGACCACCGCCGTGTGCTGTGAACCGAGACCACGCACCGACACGGTTTTCAATCCACCGAGTCCGCCGTAGTCGCGGAGGTTCACTCCCGGCAGACGGTGGATGGCATCGGAGATGTCGGTCACGCCGAGACGGTTGAACTGTGCGTTGTCGAGCTTGAAGACGGGAGCGGTGCTTTTCAGGGTCTTCGCGGCTTTCCGGCTTACGACCGTCACCGTGTCGAGTTCGATTTTCGAAGGGGTCTGTGCGAATATGACGATAGGGAGCGCAGTCGTTGCAAGCACTCCGGCGACAAAACGCACCATGACGGTGGCGACATCTGATGACCTGAAAAAATTTGAGTTATGTTCTCTCATCCTCGAAAGAAAAACATTGGTTAGGTAGTGCATCGGCAGGTCTTCGGACTTATTCCGGGGAATACGGAGGGGGAAGCGATGCCTGTTGGCAGTGTTCGTACCCTCTTTTTCAGCTCCGCCTTCCCAGAAGCGTTGACCGCTTCCAGTGGCTCGTGGGCTGACCCTTCAAATGGAAATTACCGCAGCGGGACTGTCCGGGATTCTCACCCGTGTTCCCTTTTAATCGCAGGATGTCACGCCTGCGAACCTTTGCGGGGGCAAAATTACAACAAAATTTTAGAATTGCAAACGTTTGCTGATACGTTTTGTGGATTGTCATACCCATTTTGTGGTTATCGGCTTTCCGTTGGCTTTTTCTCAATTAATTTAAGTAAATTTGCGTTATATTTAATGAGATTGAACAATAGCCTTTCTCACCAAGTTTAAAAACGGTCAGCGCAAGCCCTGCATCCGTAGGATTAGACAATTTTTATCTATCTCCCTGACGGTGTAGATTTTAATACAGCTATTTCCGAAAACTCAAAAACATACAAGCTATATGAAAGAAATTAAAGATATGGAATTCGGAGGCGAACGCCCCCTCTTTGCCTCTCACGACCTCAAACTCGTCAATGTAACCATCCATGCCGGTGAATCGGCTCTCAAATGCTGCACCGACATTGTTGCGGAAAAATGCCGTTTCGAGGGTAAGTATCCTTTCTGGCACGTCGACCGCTTCGAGGTGCGTGACTGCCTTTTCACTCCCGGCGCACGCGCCGCACTCTGGTATTCGCGCGACCTTACGATGACCGACACACTCGTCGAGGCTCCGAAGATGTTCCGCGAGATGGACAACCTATCGCTGACCAACGTGAAGATTCCCGATGCACAGGAGACGATGTGGCACTGCCGCGGCGTGAAGCTCCGCAACGTCGAGGTGGCGAACGCCGACTACCTTTTCATGCACTCGTCTGACATCGACATCGACAACTACCGTCAGCAGGGCAACTATTCGTTCCAGTACTGCAACAATGTCGTCATCCGCAACGCCGTCATCGACTCTAAGGATGCTTTCTGGAACACGGATAACGTCACCGTCTATGATTCCGAACTCACCGGCGAGTACCTCGGCTGGCATTCCAAGAACCTCCGTCTCGTCCGCTGCCGCATCTCCGGCACACAGCCCCTCTGCTATTGCGAGAACCTTGTCATGGAGGACTGCACCATGGCTGAGGATGCCGACCTCGCTTTTGAGGATTCGGAACTCAACGCAGTGGTCAACTCAGCCATCACGAGCGTGAAGAATCCGCGGACGGGTTCAATCAAGGCTCAGTCGATAGGAGAGACCATCATTGACGAGAATGTACTCGCCCCCGCCGACTGCGTGATTACAACTGAAAACTGACACGGACTAACCTAAAAGATAAGATTACATAATGGCACAGGATTTCAATTTCGACAAAATTGTGCTTCGCCGAGGCACGGGATGTATCAAGTGGGATGAACGCCACGACGTGATACCCCTCTGGGTGGCCGACATGGATTTTCAGGCCGCTCCCTGCATCCTCGAAGCACTCCACCGCCGTGTGGACCACGGAGTGTTCGGCTATACTTACGTCGATGATGATTACTACGATTCGCTCATCGACTGGTTCAGCTCACGTCACCTCTACACGTTCAACCGCAGGGATGTCATCTACATCCCCGGTATTGTCCCTGCGCTCTCGGCCATCGTCAAGGCTCTTGCACCCGCAGGTTCGGGCGTGATTATCCAGACTCCGGTCTACAACTGCTTCTTCTCGTCGATACGCAACAACGGCTGCCGTGTGGTCGAGAATCCGCTCCTGCGCCGCGACATCTCGGACAGCGAGTTTACCTACGACATGGATTTTGTCGGGCTTGAACGTCTTGCCGCCGATCCCTCCAACGTGCTTATGATTCTCTGTAATCCTCACAATCCCGCAGGGCGTGTGTGGACTCACGAGGAACTTGAAAAGGTGCGCGACATCTGCCGCCGCAACGGTGTGACGGTCATAAGCGACGAGATTCACAACGAACTCACCATGCCGGGCTACCGCTATGTCCCCTACGGCACGGTCGACCCGAAAGCCATCGTGTGCATATCCCCCTCGAAGGCCTTCAATATTGCCGGACTGCAGATTGCCAACATCGTCGCTCCCGACGAAACTCAGCGCGCCCTCATCGACCGTGCGGTCAACATCAACGAGGTCTGCGACGTGAATTCCTTCGGAGTCGTCGCCCTCCGTGCCGCCTATTCTTCGGAAGGAAGCGAATGGCTTGAAGCTCTCAGAAGCTATCTCCATGCCAACTACCTCTTTTTCCGCGAATATATGCTCAATCATCTCCCCCAGTGTCCGATAGCCACACTTGAAGCCACCTATCTCCCGTGGGTCGACATCTCGGCTCTCGGGATGGGTTCCGACGAGCTTGTCCAGCGTCTGCTCGACGAAGCCCGCGTGTGGATCAACTCAGGCGTGATGTATGGAGCCGACGGATATGTGCGTTTCAACATCGCCTGTCCGCGCAACACTCTCGAGGAGGGACTTGAACGCATCTGCCGTGTGCTGAAAAACAATGGCTGACATATCGCTTATCCGCTCCGGTGCGCCTCTCGGGTTCGGTCAGCAACTGAAGCTGACCGCCCAGTTGTCGTGGCCTGCGATGATGGCGCAGCTTTCGAGCATCATGATGCAGTACATCGATGCTGCGATGGTCGGTCGTCTCGGTGCTGACGATTCCGCCGCTGTCGGCCTCGTCTCGACGAGTCTCTGGCTTTTCTGGGGCATCTGTTCGGCCGTCACTGTCGGTTTTTCCGTTCAGGTGGCTCACCGTATAGGAGCCTCCGACCATGATGGCGCGCGCCGCGTCCTACGCCAGTCGATTGTGGCGTGTCTGCTGTTCAGCCTCTTTGCCGTAATCGTCGGCGCGGCCATAGCCTATCCGCTCCCTCACTGGCTCGGAGGCACGGAGGTGGTCTGCCCCAAAGCGTCGCTCTACTTCCTTGTCTTCATCCTTGCCCTTCCGCTCCTCACGATGAACTATCTCGGCGGTGCAATGCTCCGCTGTGTGGGCAACATGAAGGTTCCCGGAGGATTGAACGTCATGATGTGTGTCCTCGACGTGATTTTCAATTTCTTCCTGATTTTCCCCTCGCGTGAGGTCGGGATATTCGGTCAGACATTACTCGTCCCCGGTGCGGGGCTCGGGGTACTCGGCGCAGCACTCGGAACAGTCTCTGCGGAGGTGGTGACGGCGGGAGCCATGATGTGGTACCTCTGCGTCAAGGAGAAATCCATCTGCCTGAAAGGTCATCCGGGGTCGTTCCGTCCTACGCGCGGTGTGCTGTCGAAGGCCATGAGGGTATCGGCACCGATGACGCTCGAACACGCCGTGATATGCGGTGCGCAGATAGCCGTCACGGTGATTGTCGCGCCACTCGGCGTCATGGCGATTGCCGCTAATGCCTTCGCCGTCACAGCCGAGAGTATCTGCTATATGCCGGGCTATGGTATAGGCGACGCGGCAACCACCCTTGTCGGCCAGAGCTACGGCGCGAAGCGTCTCGACCTTGCGAAGCGTTTCGGCTATATCACCGTAGGGCTCGGAATGGTCACTATGACGGTCATGGGTGTGGTGATGTATGTCTGCGCCCCGTGGGTCATGGAGCTTATGACCCCTGTCGAGGGCATTCAGACCCTCGGTGTGGAGTCGCTAAGAATCGAGGCGTTTGCCGAACCTATGTTTGCCGCCGCCATCGTCAGCTACGGTGTGATGATAGGTGTCGGCGATACCATCCTGCCGGCGGCAATGAATTTCGGAAGTATATGGCTCGTGCGATTGCCGATAGCTGCCCTCCTCGCCCCGACTATGGGGCTTGCGGGTGTATGGCTGGCAATGTGCATCGAACTTTGCTTCCGAGGCGCAATATTCCTATGGAGGCTTTTCTCCGGCGCATGGCTTAAAAAGGGCTTGAAGACCGATTGAGCCTGAATCAATGTCCGATGAATAATGCAAGGAGGCTGTGTAATACACAGCCTCCTTTCTATTCCCATTGTCAATTAAGAAGGAAAAGGGCTTTGGATGTCAGCCTGATAAAAAATATGTAATGTGATGCAAAAGTATTAATTTTGCATCACATTACATAATAAAAGTTCACAAGCAGTAAACTGCTGAGGACGCTCAGTTATTTTCTTGGCACCGACACATCGGTCACGGAGCCTGCTTTCCATTCGGCTATGTCGACGTTCACAAGCACGCGGTCACTGATGATGGGGTCACCGGGCTTGGGGTCGCTCGGGTCGTGGAGTCCGACACCGTTGGAATAGTTCAGGGTATATGTATAGACATAGCCCGGCTTCCACTCATCACCTATGGGGAGAGCAGCCCAACCGAAAGCCTTCACTTCCGCGGAGTTGGCTGCAAGGTCGTATTTCGATGTAAGGGCGGCATCGGTGAAGTAGTCGTCACCCTGACGATAAAGGCGTGTCTCCACGGCTTTCTTTGTTGACTTATCGACCGCAAAATAGATGATTTCCATGCCGTCGGTGTCGTCGGCGTAGGGGTAGACAATCGTTCCATTGTCGTAAGGAGTAGTGTCGGTCACTCTCAGCAGCACGCTGAAATACATTCCTTCGGCGTTGTCGCTGCCGTTGGCTCCGTTCTCCTTATATTTCCACGCCGGATTGACCGAGGGAATGAGCATGGCGGAATTGTCATAGCTGTTTTCACCTCCGACCTTGCTGCCGAGTATGGATACGGCTTTGTCTGCTGTAATGGGCGAGGCATCGGTATTGTCGAGCGACACAATTTGGTCACCGTTGCGGAAGATGTAGTCGACCCTTCCCTTGGTGACCGATTCCCATACGCCTGCTTTTGAAGCGTCGTCGGCATCTGACGCAGATGTGAAGGCGAACACTCCCTGAGTGCCGACTCCGCCGAGTCTTACACCCGCAATCTCCAGATTATAGCTTTTGGACGCACCCCATGCTTTGAGTTGGATGCGGCTTAACTGATGGTGGAAATTGAGGGTGATGCCATCTTCTTCGTCGTCCAGCAGTCTGCCGGAAGCCATGGCGGTGATGAAGTCGGACTGCGAGGCGATGTCGCGTGCGATGCGGAAGCCGGAGAGCTTATAGCTTTCGGCTGCCATGCTTTCCCCCTCAGCAGGTGAGGGAAGGGTGAAATCGGCATCGCCGAAGCCTCCGGCCTGACGCATATCTTCGCATGACGGAGCAAAGGCTATGAAATTTAGACGGTCATCGTTGTTGGGCCAGTAGCACTGTGGATCGTAGGATATGAACTTGTCGGTTGTGCTTTTGCTGAATGTCTTATACAGGAAATAGGGAGTGACGGAGGTAGAAGCGGCAGTGAAACCTGAAACCTGAAACTTCTCAATGTTCGAGCTTGTCACTTCGGTGGCGCGTGTGGTGACTTCGGGGAGCGAGGCACGGAATTCAATCCTGCCCGCCTCCTTGGGATTTTCGCTACCCACCTCCTCCTGCGAACATGAAGCAGAGAGCAGAAGTATGCCGAAAAGTGAATATGTCAGTCTGAGCTTAGTCATGAATATGTGATTTCAAAGTGTTATCGTTTAGGAACATTTAGGTCTGAATCATAGTCCTCGGCGGGAGTCCATTCATTGATGGTCACGTCAAAAGGAATCTTACCTCTTTCAAGGATAGGGTCACCCGGTTTGGGATCGTCCGGGTCGTGCCATCCGATACCGTCGGAATAGTTGAGCTTGTAGGTGTAGATTTTACCTGCCTCCCATTTTGCAGCGACAGGGAGAGCAGCCCATCCGAAGCCCCGGATTTCCTCTGTGGCTGTGGGAGTGTATTTGGCTGCCTCGCTCTTTTCGGAGGTGGTGTAGTAGGCATCGTCAATCTTATAGAGGCGCTTGGTGACTTTGCCATCCTTGTCAACCGCGAGATATATGACAGTCATATTGTCGCGGTCGTTGGGATAAGGATAGGCCACCTCGTTCTCCTTATTCTTTACCCTCAGGAGGATGCTGAAATACATTTTATCGGTGGAATAGGGGATAGCTTCAATCGCGGGGTCTTTCTTGCCCTCCCACGCCTCGATTCTTTTGGATATGGGTATGACCATGGCAGGTCCCGCCGTCCCCATGACAGATGCGGCTTCATTCTCGGAAGCATGGCTTGCGGCACTCTTGCTCAGGACTACAATCTCCTCACCGGTCGAGAAGATATGCTCGACGGATGCCTGATGTCCTTCGGTGTTGAGCCAAGGCGAGGCTGAGGTTGAAAGGGCGGACAGATTGAAGTCACCCTCCACAAGAGGATTGCCGATACGTACACCGGCTATCTCGAAATCGTATTTTTCATTTGCACCCCACGCCGAGAGTTCGACGCGTGTCAACTGGTGCTTGAAGTCAAGTTCGATTCCCTTGTCGGCATTTTCCACCAGCGAACCGGAGGCATAGGCCGTGAGGAAGTCAACCTGAGCGGCAATCTCCGTCGACACATGGAATTTTTCAATGCGATAGTCAAGGACGGCTTTACCCTCGGTGAGTCTGGAGGCGTTGACAAAGTTGAAAAAGCCGCTGCCGGAGGCCTTTTTCAGACTGTCGGCCGAGGGGTAGTAAGCGAAGAAATGCAGCTTGCTTTGGGCATCGGGCCAAATACATTTGTTGTCTCCTTGTGAGAGGAAACGACCTGATGCGTCCTTTTGGAAGCAGACATCGTTGAAATAGGGTGTCACCGCTCCCGATAGAGAGTCGACCAGCTCGGCATTGTCAGGATTGAAGCAGGTCACCTGACAGGTGTTGAAATTGTTCGAAGAAACCACCCCTGCGCGTGTCTGGGTGACAGCAGGCAGATATGAACGGAAATATATCCGGTTGCCGTCGCCGGGATGTTCAATCTTCGAAGGTTCATCCTGTGAGCATGACGGCAGTACGAACAGGGAGCCGAGGGCGATATATATGAGTTTTTTCTTGATCATTGATTGGTTTGTTGGAGGTCAGTTCTGTATTTTTCAGGGGACAATTACATCAGGGTCATAGTCATCATTCTTAGCGGCATATTCCCATCGGTCTACACTTACGCCCCATGAAATGGTGGACTTGCCTACGATGGGTTTGCCGGGTTCGGGGTCGTCAGGGTCATGCACGCCGATACCCTCTGAATAATTCAGGGTGTAGACATAACGTTTTCCGGCATCCCAGTCGACATCGACAGGCACTGCCGCCCACCCGAAATCCTGAATTTCAACCCCTTCGGTTGCAACGTATGGCTGCTGAAGCTCAGGGTCGGTGAAGAATGTCCCTTCCGTCAGGCCGGGGTAGAGACGTGTGATGATTTGTCCTGCCCGGTCTACCGCATAGTGGATGACGGTCATTTCGTATGGCTTGTCAGGATAGGGATATATCTTGTAGCCTGATGCGGCATCGGTGACTCTCAGGAGGATACTGAAATACATCTTATTGGTGGCGTAGGGCTGCATGGCGATGTTAGGATCGGCAAGACCTTCCCATTTCGGATTGACTGTCGGGATGACCATAGCGCAGCCTCCTTGTCCCATGATGGATTCTGCCGATTCAACGGTGTTGTGTTCAGTGTGGGTTATATGGAAAATCCTGTCGCCGCTTGCAGGAAGCTGTCCGTCGGCGATATTGCCACGGTAGAGGTATTCCACCTTGTCATTGACGGCCTGTATGTCGGTTTTCCAACTGCCGGAGGCAGACGGTGTATCGGTATCGGAGAAGATGAAGACATCCTCCACCACAGGATTGCCCAAGCGCACACCGGCTATGTCAAAGTTGTAGGCGACGCCCGAACCCCATGCTTTCAGCTCCACCTGACTCATCTGATGGTGGAACGCGAGTTCGACGCCATTGTTGAAATCCTTCCATCTCTCGCCGGAGGCTTCGGCGGTCACGAAGTCGAACTGCCGTGAAATGTCGGGGTTGACACGCACGGTGCCGAGACGGTAGCCGACGGCAGTGGTGGAATTGATTTCAGTAGAGGTGTTTATCAGATTAAAATATTGGCTTCGGTTGGCATCAGTGATGGCGGAATTGTTGTTTGCCATGACCGCGCGTGAGGGGGAGAAAGCTAAAAATTTAAGGAGTCCGCCACCCGCAGGCCAGTCTCGCGGCCCTTCGGCCGGGGATGAAATGTATGTCACGGACGCGGGGGTGGAACGGCGGATGAAAGTGGCGTCTTCGAAATAAGGAATGATAAAACCTGCCGCATCTTTATTGATATCACCTGTATTAAAGCACGTCACCTGAAACGATTCAAGATGGTCAAGCGTCATATCCTCGGCTCTTGACGTGGCGACATCCGAGAGGGAGGGGCGGAAATAGATCTCCCCGCTCGACCAGTCGATCTCCGACTCTGCCGCCTCCTTCGAACAGGAGGCGGCAGAGAGGAGCGTCGCAAGAGCAAAATATGTCACTCTTATTATTTTCATATACTTTTAATTCAGTTGACAATGGGGTAATTCATACCCCGGAACATATATTACGGCTTCGATTTATTCTGCCGGAACTACGGTATTGTGGTACTGTTCATCCCAGTTCACGACGGAAACAGAGAATGTGATGCCTGAACCGATGATGGGAGTGCCGGGTTTCGGATCCTCGGGATCCTGAACACCTACACCGTTAGAGAAGTCAAGGGTGTAGATGTATTTCTTGCCACGTTCCCAGTTGACACCGACAGGCACAGCGGCCCATCCGAATTCGACAATTTCGTTGTTGGCTCCGACTGCGGCTGTACTTGAAGGTACGCGACCGATGATTTTGTTTGAATTCTTCTCTTTTTCAAGATAGACCACATTCATGGTGGTGTTGTTGCCGTAGGGATAGATCTGCGGTGTATTTACTTCCGAAGCATCCGGTTTGAGAGTCACACGGAGGAGAATACTGAAATACATATCACCTTCCGGACTGTCGGCGCTCCAAGGTTTCGGGTCCTTGCCGTCCATGGCTGCACTATATTTGGATGCAATCCAAGGATTCTCTTCTCCGGCCCATGCACCGTTTTTGGTGGGAAGCACCATTGCGTTGCCTCCCTTACCCATGATGGAGACGGCGGTAGCGGCTGTCGTGTGTGCGGGAGTGGTGACCACCTGACCGCCGGAAATGTTGTTGAAGACACCCATACGGTATATTTCATCCCCTTCACCGTAGATATATTCTACCGGAAGTCTCTGAGGATCCTTCGAGATACCCCACTGGCCACCTTCGAGATTGCTTACATTGCCTTCGGCATCGCAGAAGTTGAAGATGGCGGAACCTGTATAGGGGCGGCCTATCCTTACACCGGCAATCTCGATGTTGAACTCCTTGTGACCCGAGAAGGCTCTGAGCTCGATGTTGGAAAGCTGGTGTCTGAATTTAAGCTCCACACCTAATTGAGCGTCATCTTCGCTCTTGGGAGTAGGGGCTGCTATGTGGGCTGTGATGAAGTCAACCTGCTTGGAGATGTCTGTCGCAACGTAGAATCGTCCGAGTTTGAAGCCTTTGTAGAGCTGTATGCCGTTGAACGTGGAGTTCTGCTGTCCCATAGGGTCGAGCGCCACTCCGTCCTGACACAGGTTGAAGAACTGTATGCCCTGTGTGTAGTTGGAAAGGAGGGTAGAGTAATTTTCAGCATTAGTGTCAAGCTGCGTCATAGCGGCAGCCTGTATCTCTTCAAGAGAGGGAGCGTAAGCAAAGAATTCAACCTGTGAGGCCACCTCCTGTGAGGGCCACTTCTGATTGCTGGTACTGGCATAGAGATTTGCTCCCATCTGGTAGAAAGGCTCATCCCAGAAGAGAGAATCGGGGAGTTCTCCTCCGACGGCCTTGTGGCTGTTGGGATAGGCGGTAACATAGAACGTAGCCGGATTGGAGGTGTAATCGAGGGATGGATTGACACGACTGATTACGCCGGCACGGAACGAGATTGGTAACCCATCATTAGTCGGTCGTTCCTGAGGCACTTCTTCTTGTGAGCAGGAGGCAAGAATAATCAAACCACCTGCGATTGCAGTTAAAGAAAGTCTGTTCATAAATAAAGAGGGTTATAGAATTATTGATTGATTTATTTATTTGCTTGGATTAATGTTTCTGTGGAATATCTGTCAGACTTGCAAATCGAAATGATAGGTGTCCCAACTGTCGATTTCCACGCTCATACCTCCCTGTTCGGGTGGAGTGACGGGTTCGTCGGGCAATTCCGGCAGTTTCAGTCCGTATATCTTGATGCTGACATTGCGTGGGTCGGGAGCTTTGTTCACCTGATCGGACACGTCGAATGTGTAGAAATTACCGGTTCTGTTTTTTAAGGCGATATAGAGACATATCTTGTGAGGACGCTCATCGCCTACGGGAAGACCGAATGTAAGGAAATCGGAACGCAGGGATGACAGTCGGTCGTCAGCGGTAAGTGTGAACGTGTGGGACACAGGTTCGGATGTGGCCGACATCCTTCCCGGATAGTAGCCTCCCGCGAGTGACGAGATGGTGGCATCTATGTGAAGGTCGGCATTTTTAAGATTTTCCACATCCACAAATTCCACAGAATAGTGGCAGACAAGTTCTTCGGGGAAGAATGTCACTGTCTGTTTCAGGCTTGAGACGCGGAAGGTGATTTCGCTGTCCTGAGTGCCGTATATCATGGTCGGAGTGGCGCGTATTGGTTCCTCCTCCGTACCTTCGGCACGGGGCAGTCCACGCGTGGAGATACCCTGACCGACCAGCATGGAAGTGTCGTCGGTATAGATTTCTATGTCGTTGTGGGAATGCTGGTTGCGCAGATGATGGATGTAGGGGTCATCGTTACTGTGGCAGACGGCTGTATGTTTGCCGGCGTATGATGTGATGATGCCTCCGTCGCGGTTCTTGAACCAATAGTTCATCAGATCATGCTGATCGGAGTAAAGATAGAGAACCATCGAAGAAGCCTGCGGGTCAGTGACTCTGCTCCAATCGAAAACCACCTCCACACATTCGGCGATAGTGGTCGGAGCATCGTCGTTGAGGTCTTTCTGTGTGCATCCTTCCGCCAGCAGGAAGAAGCCGCCCAGCAAAAGTGATGCCGCTTTGCAGAAGTATGATTTCATCGCTTACCTCCTTTCCTGATGTTGGTGTTGCCGCGTCCCAAGAGCCAAACGAGTGAGATTTCAGCCTTCGTCGGGCCGAAAAACCGCATCTTGTATTCCTTCTTACGGTAATACTCGTTGTCAAACGGGAAATACTTTATGTAATTTCCACCCATGTAGCCCAAACCTATCGAGAAGTCGATGTTGAGGTGAGTCGATATGGGGAGAGAGTAGCCGTATTCGATACCTGTGTTCACGAGACAGCGGTCCCAGAGAGTGCCGCCGGGTATGCCGCCCATATATCCTGTACCTCCCCACTCGAAGTCAAATGTCAGCACTCCTCCGTAGATTCCGAGGTGATGACCTGTCAGCGGTTTTGCGGAAGCCTTGCTCCCGAACCACCATCTGAATCCGAGGTCACCTCCGTAGATACGCCAATAGCGGTGATGGGAATCGCTGTCCCACCACCCGTACATCCAGTTGGCGAGTACAGAGAATTTTTTACCCAAATAGAACTCAGCTCCGATGTTTGGCACTGCGGCTATGTCAAAGAGCATATTGGTGCGGAGATCCATATAGAAGGGCTTTTGCATCTCCGGCTTTATCTCCGCCTGACTGACTGCGGTTTCTTCAGGGACGGCGTTGATACTCTGAGTTTCTTCAATCACCATCTCGATGGGAGCGGGTGCTACCGCCGGCTGCGGCTCGACTTCACGGTGAATCTGTTTTTCATATTCCACATAGAGATATGAGCAGCGCAGTGCAGGGAAGAGCTGGCGGTACATATATGCGTAGGGGACACCTCCGGCCAGCGTTTTAAGCCGGTCGAGCAAGGCATTGCTTTCGGTGGTGGAGGAAATGCCGTCGGTGATGGCTGGACGGAGCATGGCAAGCACTTCGGACTGCGAGGGGACAGCACGGTCAGAGGCGACCAGTGTGTAAAGCCCTTTCCAGTTTCGGCCGAGATATTCGAAGTCGGTTATCGAATCGGGGAGTGTGATGTGTGCGGCGAAATAATCGAACAGGACTTGGGCACGTTTTTCCGAAAGGCGGCGGTCTATCTCTTCCGAACCTTCCGGCGAGGCCGAGCCGATGACACGCAAGGTGCTGATTACAAATGTAGAGTCCTGACCGGATATTTCCTGTATGTGCCGGATGAGGTTGTCGAGGCGTTCACGGTTGCCGTCAAGACTGAGGTCGAGGGTCGACTGCGATTGGCGGAAGTTAATCCGGGTTGAGTCAGTCATGATTTCCCGGTCTGAACCGGCGGAGGGGACGGGAGAGGAGGCAGCCCCATCAAAGACTGCCATGAAAAGCGCAACAAAAGTTATTAATCTTTGTAAAAGATTAATAATCAGTGTTTTACCCTTGTGGGGGGGGTAAAAAGATGTGGTGCTATGGCTGTCATAGGTCGTAGACATAGATTAGTTAAAGTTTTACTACCAAAGGAAGATAATAATTGGTTAAGAAACGGTTAAGATTTTGATACGAAAATGATATAGATTCAGGATGTGAAATGAAAACCGGCGTGGTGTGTATGACTTGCTGAGAAATATAGTTACAATTTAGTGTCGGATGGTTGCGCAATGGAGCTTTCGCAGCTTGTCACTTTCCAAAAAAGACCTTCAATTCATCTAATTATATGCAAAGTTAGGGATTTAGATAATTATTTGCAAAATTTTTATATTAAAATTAGAAATTAACATATCAAAATATTAATCAGCCAATCTCATTTTAAGTAGACACTGAGACAAAGGTGTGGTACAAAATACATCAGCCTGCCGTGGCTATGTAATCTCCGGAAAGGGAGTCATAGCATCGGCAGGCCGGGGATTCATTCCGTCAGGGCAGCGGTCATGCACGCTGCCCCGAGGGGTATATGGGGAATCTTCCGTAATGTCGGATAGGAGGGCTTACGCGTTCTCGGGACGGAGGGTGCGGACAGTTGCGCCTGCACGCCACATCTCGCTCTCACGAAGGGCTTTGAGCTCCTCTTCGAGTTTTTCGCGGTAGTCGGGCTGAGTGTTGGAGTCGATTGAACGCTGTGCCTCACGTCCGGTCTTCACGCTCTCGTAGAGCTGATAGACGACAGGCTTGATAGCATCGTGGAACGGACCCATCCAGTCGAGCGCGCCGCGCTGTGCGGTGGTCGAGCAGTTGGCATACATCCAGTCCATGCCTTTTGCTGCAAAGAGGGGCATGAGTGACTGGGTAAGTTCCTCGACGGTTTCGTTGAAAGCCTCAGAAGGGGTGTGGCCGTTCTCGCGGAGAACTTCATACTGTGCGAGGAGAAGACCCTGAATGGCACCCATGAGTGAGCCACGTTCACCGGTGAGGTCGCTGACGGCCTCGCGCTGGAAAGTGGTCTCGAAAAGATAGCCTGAGCCGATGCCGATACCGAGGGCGAGGGTACGTTCAAGCGCACGGCCTGTCGCGTCCTGATAGACGGCGAAGCTGGAATTGGTGCCTTTGCCCTCCTTGAAAAGGATACGGAGCATTGTGCCTGAGCCCTTGGGGGCAACCATGATTACGTCGACATCTTCCGGGGGAACAACGCCGGTGCGGTCGCTCCAGTTGATGGCGAAGCCGTGGCTAAAATAGAGGGCCTTGCCGGGAGTGAGGTGCTTCTTGATGGTGGGCCACTGTGAGATTACCGCTGCGTCGCTGAGGAGACACATGATGATGGTGGCGCGCTTGCAGGCTTCCTCGATTGAGAAAAGGGTTTCGCCGGGTACCCAGCCGTCGGCGACAGCCTTTTCGTAGGTCTTGCCTTCACGCTGACCGACGATGACGTTGAAACCGTTGTCGCGGAGGTCGAGACCCTGACCGGGACCCTGAACGCCATAGCCGATGACTGCGATGGTTTCGTCTTTAAGTACTTCGCGTGCTTTCTCGAGGGGGAATTCCTCGCGGGTGATGACGGTTTCTTCAACACCGCCGAAATTTAACTTTGCCATAGGGGTTTAAAGTCTTTGTGTGAATATTTTCTATCTAAGTGATATTTGTGTAGTAGTCTTCGATGAGGAGCCGGGAGGTGTATTTGAGTCACTGACGGGGGACGAAACGGATGCGGGCGAGGCAGCAGACGGTCGAGTTGACCTCGATGGCCACATCGCTGATTTCGGGGCTCCCTTCGTGGGGAGCGGAGAGGACACGCGCTTCCTCGTCGTAGTGAGCTTCGTGCTTGAAGGCGACTTCAAAGCGGGAGGGACGCATGGCCTCGTAGTGGTCGAGCGGCCACATATCGGTTATCAGGTCGATGTAGCGCCGCGTGGTGACGTGGCGGTTGACATCGATGTCCGAGACGGCGAAGCGGTAGGTCTTCTCACTCTCCGCATCCTGTACGGGCATGAGTTTGCCACCTTTTTCTCCCTCGAAACGGCGGTCGCTCACGATGTCCAGTCCTTCCCAGATAGGGGTGAGGTCTCCGGGGCGGCGGGTGGTCATGTTGACTGCCATCCATGTCGAATGGGCGCGCATCACGGTGCGCCCCGATTCGGCGTCGGTCATCTCGAAATCTCGGTCCGAGAACAGGCGGCTGGTGCTTTCGACCCATGTCGACAGCCGGTAGGTGTGGTTGACCACCGGAGGTTCAAGGATGTCAATGGTCAGGCGGCTGAGTACCCACGAAATGCCCTCGCGTATCATACGGTCAAATCCTATACCGATGAGGTTGGCATGGTCTGTCGCCGTATCGATAAGGGTTGTGACCATGCGCGAGAGTGGCATCTCGCGCTGGGAATTGACCTCGGATGCGGTCAGATAAAATTCGTTGGTATATAACTTCTGTGCCATGATTAGGGGAGCGGGAGATGATGGAATATTTCTGAGGTCAGAACGGCTCGGATTCAGGGCGGCGTGCCTCCTGCTCGTGCAGATAGTGGGTGAAATGTTCGGTGGGCGACTTCGTGATGCAGATGCGTCCCGAACGGATGAACTGGAGGATGCCGTATTTGTTGAGAAGCTCGTAGAGGGCCTGTGTCTCGCTCTCGTGGCCGGTTTTCTCGAGGATGGTGTACTCGCGGGTGAGTTCGAGGATACGGGCGTTGTGAATGCGGATGATGCGCTCAAAGTCCTTCTCGTCGAGGAGTTTCTGGGTCGGCACCTTGTAGAGGGCTACTTCCTGGTAGACGATTTCATCGTCGGTATAGAAGTAGGCGCGCAGCACGTCGATGCACCGCTCGATCTGGTTGATGACCTTCTCCATTGTCTCGCGGTCGGAGGTGCAGGTGAAGTTCATCTTATGGATGCCGTGGACAGAGCTTGCGCTCGACGAGACGCTTTCAAGGTTCAGACCCCGGCGTGTGAAGATGATGGAGATGCGGTTGAGTAGGCCGACCTGATTTTCGGTGAAGACCGAGATTGTAAACAGTTTCTTTTCCATTATTTTCCTTTCGTTGGGGTCACTTATGCCTGATATTTGGTTGTGGCGTTGACAAGGATGTCGTCGACGGCGGCACCGGGGACAATCATCGGGAACACCATGTCCTCCGGCTCGATGTTGACATCGAGCAGATAGGTGCCTTCAGTGGACATCATACGCTCGATGGCTGCCGGAAGTTCGCTGCGGTTGGCCACACGCTCGGCGGGGAAGCCGTAGGCATGGGCTATGGTGACGAAATCGGGGTTAATCATCGGGGTGGCGGAGAAGCGGTTGTTGTAGAACATTGCCTGCCACTGGCGGACGTTGCCGAGGAAGTCGTTGTTGAGGATGATGACCTTGACACCGATGTTGTAGGCCAGCATGGTGCCGAGTTCCTGCATTGTCATCTGGAATCCGCCGTCGCCCATGAAGGCGAACACGTCACGCTCGGGACAGGCGATTTTCGCGCCGATGGCTGCGGGAAGACAGAAGCCCATCGTGCCGAGGCCGCCGGAGGTAATCACGCTCTTTGGGAGGGTGTATTTGAAATAGCGGGCAGACATCATCTGGTTCTGACCCACGTCGGTGACGAGGATGCCGCGGTTGGCCGAGGCTTCGGAAATCTTGCGGACCACTTCGCCCATGCGCATGGGGCTGTCGGGGCCGAGGTCTTCGGGATCAAGCTCACGCTTCATGACCATCGTGCGCTCGATTTCCTCGGGACGGTCGAATGTGGCAAGCCACTCGGTGTGCTTGCTTTTATTGACAAGGGGGAGGAGGGCTTGGAGGGCTTTGCGCGCATCAGCGTGGATTGCCGTGTGAGCCTTGACGTTTTTGTTGAACTCGGCTCTGTCGATGTCGACATGGATTATCTTGGCATCGGGGGCATACTGCTTCACTACTCCGGTCACACGGTCGTCGAAACGTAGGCCGATGGCCAGAATCACGTCCGCACGGTTGGTGTTGAGGTTGGGACCGATATTGCCGTGCATCCCGACCATGCCTTTGTTCAGGGGATGGTCAGATGGGATGTCCGAGAGGCCGAGGAGTGTGGTGGCCACAGGAATGTCGGCTTTCTCTGCGAGGGTGATGAGTTCCTTCTCGGCGTTGGAAAGCATCACACCGTGGCCGGCGATAATCATCGGGCGTTCCGCGCGGTTGAGGAGCGAGGCGGCGGTCAGGACGTCGCCGGGAAGGAGTTCCGGGTCAGGATTGTAGCTGCGGATGTAGTTGATTTTATCGTAGCTCCAATCAAGAGTGCCGACCTGAGCGTCGCGGGTAACGTCGAGTACCACAGGTCCGGGACGGCCTGTCGAAGCTATATAGAACGCGCGTGCGATGGCCCAAGGAATTTCCTCGGGGCGACGGATCTGATAAGCCCACTTGGTGATGGGGAGTGTGATGCCCATCACGTCAGTTTCCTGAAAGGCATCTGTGCCGAGCGAGTTGACTGCTACCTGGCCGGTGATGACCACAAGCGGAGTGCAATCCACGTTGGCGTCGGCGACACCGGTGATGATGTTGGTGGCGGCGGGGCCTGAGGTGACTGTCACCACGCCTACCTTGCCTGATGCGCGCGCATAACCCTGCGCTGCGTGGACGGCTCCCTGTTCGTGGCGTGTCAGGATATGGTGGAGGTCGTCGGAGAAGTCGTATAGCTTATCGTAGAAAGGCATGATTTGGCCGCCGGGATAGCCGAAGATGGTGTCGACCCCTTCGGCGAGCAGTGCGCGGCAGATAGCCTCTGAGCCTGTGATGCGTTCACTCATAGAGAGTTGGAAATATGTGTGAGTAGCTGATGTTGTTAGTCTTGGATGTGGCGCACTCCGCCTTTGTCGGCAGAGGTGACCATTGATGCGTAGGCGCGGAGAGCCTGCGAAACCTTGCGGTCGCGGTCACGCGGGGTGAAGGCTTTGTTGCCGAGGGCTTCCTCCTCCTTGCGGCGTGCGGCAAGCTCCTCGTCGGAGAGACGCACGTTGATGCTGCGCGCGGGGATGTCGATTTCAATAATGTCGCCGTCACGGACAAGGCCGATGTTGCCGCCGTTGGCAGCCTCAGGGGAGATGTGGCCGATTGAGAGTCCTGACGTTCCGCCGGAGAAACGTCCGTCGGTGATGAGCGCACACTCTTTGCCGAGGTGCTTGCTCTTGATGTAGGAAGTGGGGTAGAGCATCTCCTGCATACCGGGTCCACCCTTGGGGCCTTCGTAGGTGATGACCACTACGTCGCCGCTCTTGACCTTGTCGCGGAGGATGCCGTCGACGGCTGCCTCCTGCGAGGTGAACACCTTTGCCGGGCCGCTGAAACGGAAGATGCTTTCGTCGACACCCGCTGTCTTGACCACACAGCCATCCTGCGCGATGTTGCCTTTCAGCACTGCGAGTCCTCCGTCCTTGACATAGGCATGGTCCATGTCGCGGATACATCCTTTGGTGCGGTCGGTGTCAAGTTCACCATAGTAGCTCATCTGTTTTCCGAGTTCAGTGGTACGCTTCATGCCGGGCGCGCTTTTCCAGAGTTCGTCGGCGTAGTCGTCGAAGTGCTTGCCTCCGACGGCATAACGGTCGATGGCCTCGCCGAGGGTCATGCCGTCGACACGTTTCACGTCGGGATTGACAAGACCGGCATCCGCGAGAATCTTCATAATCGAGAGTATGCCCCCCGCGCGGTTGACATCCTGAATATGATAATGGGAGTTGGGGGCTACTTTGCATAGCACGGGGGTGTGGCGCGACAGCGCGTCGATGTCGTCCATCGTGAAGTCGGCACCGGCTTCGTGAGCCACGGCGAGGAGATGGAGGACAGTGTTGGTCGAGCCGCCCATTGCGATGTCGAGGGTCATGGCGTTGAGCATTGCCTGACGGGTGGCTATGTTGCGGGGGAGGACACTCTCGTCGCCGTCACGATAGTAGGCGTATGTGTTGCGCACGATCATCTCGGCTGCCTTCTTGAAAAGTTGGAGACGGTTGATGTGGGTGGCGACTACGGTTCCGTTGCCCGGGAGTGCGAGTCCGATAGCCTCGTTGAGTGAGTTCATGGAATTGGCGGTAAACATACCTGAGCAGGAGCCGCAGGTCGGACATCCTTTCCTTTCAAGCTCTGTCACGGCGGCATCGCTCACGGTCTCGTCGGCAGCGTCAATCATTATGTCGATGAGGTCGACAGCCTTGCCGTTGACATCGCCGGCTTCCATCGGGCCGCCGGAGACGAAGATGGCGGGGATGTTGAGGCGCATTGCGGCCATAAGCATACCGGGAGTCACCTTGTCGCAGTTCGAGATGCAGACCATTGCATCGGCTTTGTGGGCGTTGACCATGTACTCGATTGAGTCGGCAATCATGTCGCGCGAGGGGAGGGAGTAGAGCATACCGTCGTGTCCCATGGCGATGCCGTCGTCGATGGCTATCGTGTTGAATTCGGCAGCGAAACATCCCTGCTTCTCGATTTCCTGCTTGACAATCTGGCCGACCTCATGAAGATGGGTGTGGCCGGGGACAAACTGGGTGAAGGAATTTACTATTGCGATGATGGGCTTGCCAAACTGCTCTTCTTTCATGCCGTTTGCTCGCCACAGGGCGCGGGCGCCTGCCATGCGGCGTCCCTCGGTGCTTGCTGCGCTTTTCAATGGAAAACTCATGTCAAATGCGAACCTATGAATTTGTTAAAATTATCCGCAAAAATACGATAATATGTTGTAAAACACAAAAATTTGACTAAATATTTTAGCTCTATACGGTTTTGAACTGAAAAATGACGGGATAATGCACAAATCCACTGTCGGTGTGCAGCAGTTTTGGGAATAAAAAAACTCACCGACCAGAAAATCTGATCGGTGAGTTGCGGTAGCCCATAGGAGAATCGAACTCCTCTTTCAAGAATGAAAATCTTGCGTCCTAGCCGATAGACGAATGGGCCCTTCCTTAACCAAGATAGCTTGTCGGAAAAATCTTCTGAAAGCCTTGCCTATTAAGCGGCGAGCTTAGCGATGTGATGAGCCAGCTTGCTCTTGAGATTGGCGGCTTTGTTCTTGGAGATGGACTTCTTGGAAGCGAGACGGTCAAGCATTGCACCTACCTTGCGGAATGCTGCTTCAGCCTCAGCCTTGTCAGTCATTTTGCGAAGATTGCGGACGGCGTTGCGGGCAGTCTTTGCATAGTAACGGTTGCGAAGTCGACGTGATTCGGTCTGACGAATTCTCTTAAGTGATGATTTATGATTTGCCATCGGTTAATTTAAATCTTTTGTTTTCTTGATTAAGTCCTGATAGTAGCCCATAGGAGAATCGAACTCCTCTTTCAAGAATGAAAATCTTGCGTCCTAGCCGATAGACGAATGGGCCTTTCCAAAAGCGATTGCAAAGTTAAGCACTAAATTTTATTCACGCAAATTTTTTAAGTTTTTTTTTGATATTAGGCGTATTTTATCTACTTTTGCACAACTAAGCAGTGCAAAACCGAGCTTTCGGTTGACCGGGCAGTCCCCGATGTATTATAAATTAATGTAAGGTATCTGCCTGATGTCTCTTTGTTGGCTTCATCGCATAATCTTTTAAATCCAATCATTTTTTTTACAAAACCTTAGTAAATCGTATGAAGAAATTTTTTGCATCCCTTATCGTCGGTCTTGTATCCTTCACCGGCTTTGTTAATGCTGCTGAAACTTGCTGCCAGGCCCCAGCCCCCGTCCCCGGAGCTAAATCGGTTCTCGGCATCTGCAATCACCTCGGTGTCGGCCTCGGTGTCGGAACAAACGGTATCAGTGTCGAAGCTGCGACCCCTCTCACACGCTTTGTCTCTGTCCGTGCCGGCGTGCATTTCATGCCCAATATCAAATACAGCACCGATGTCGATGCGACATACTATGTAAACGATCAGGAACACTATACGGATGTTGATGTCGATTGCGGCATCGGCCGTACTCAGGGCTCTCTTATATTCAATATCTATCCTCTTCCCCACGGATCGTTCTTCGTTGCCGCCGGTGCATATTTCGGAGGCAGTAAGCTCATCAAGCTCCACGGCCACAGCTCTGAACTCGAAGGCTATCAGAATGCCGGTATCGAAGTGGGTGACTACAAGATTCCTGTCGACAGTAAGGGCAACGTCCGCGGCGGTCTGAAAGTAAACGGATTCCGTCCTTATCTCGGCCTTGGCTGGGGTCGGGCGATTCCCCGCCGTCTGCTCAACTTCAACTTCGAGCTCGGTGTGCAGTTTGAAGGTACTCCCAAGGTTTACTCGGACACCGGTAATCTTACAGACCTTGCCGAAGAAGCCGACAATGATTTCAAGGATTACATCAAATATCTCAAGGTATATCCCACACTCACTTTCCGTCTCACCGGTAAAATCTTTTGATTTCGCGGGATGAACCTTCATCTTGTGGCCTTGAAGACCACGAAATACAGCGACACCCAGACCATCCTGACGGCTTACAGCCGCGAAAGGGGGCGGGTGTCGCTCGCTTTACCTGCCGGAAGCGGCAAGGGGGCTGCCCGCGTGCGTGCGCTGACCATGCCGCTTGCCGTCATAGAATGTGTGAGCGAGGTGCGTCCCGGGCGGGAGATTCTTCCGATGCGTCAGGTGGCGCAGTCGCTTCCTCTTGCATCGCTCCATTCCGACCCCGTCAAGCAGATGATGGCTATGTTTCTTGCCGAGGTCCTTGCGGTCACGCTGCAAGGGGGCGACACTGACGGTGCGCTGTTCGATTTCCTCGTCAGCTCCATCGGGCGGCTTGACGAGGCTGACGGCCGCCGGACATCGAACTTCCACATCTGTTTCCTGTTTAACCTCGCCCGTCATCTCGGGATTGAGCCTGATGCCTCTACTTATCTCCGTGGCTCGTTGTTTGACCTTGCCGATGGCCGCTGGCGTGCTTCGATGCCTCTCCACCGGGAATTTCTCGCTGCCGATGCTGCCGAAGTAGCCTATAAACTGTCACGCATGACATTCGGCAATATGCACCGCTTCCGTTTTAACCGCACGGAGCGTAATGCTATTGTCGATGCCATACTTGATTATTATTCCATCCACTATGTTTCGATGCGTCACCTGCGGTCGCTCGATATTCTGAGGATGATGCTGTGAACAGCATGTTCAGTCCACACGCACGAGGGAATCCTGTACCTTGACGCGGACGGCCGAGAGGAGCTGGCGCTCGTGAAGGGCTGCCAGTGCGCGACGATGGGCACGGTAAGTAAAGAAACGGTTGAGGAGCATTCCGGTCACTGTCACAAGGACAACAAGCAATACTATTGCTAACCAGAGAAGGATTGTGCGTTCATCAAGAGGTGCCATTGTGGGTGAGTTTTTTAGTAGAGGTTGATATTTGAGTTAAAAGTGGATGGTATAATATCAACATTCGGAATGTCGTAACGGTTTTGTAACATCGTCAAAAAAGGTAGTTTAGTCCAAATAGTGGCAAAAATGTCGGTGTTCGAAATTTTTATTTGGAGGATACATAAAAAGTTATTACCTTTGTGGTCGCAAAAATGCCAAGTTGCACAAATAACAATGTTCGGGGTGTAGCACAGTTGGCAGCGCGCCACGTTCGGGACGTGGAGGTCGGAAGTTCGAGTCTTCTCACCCCGACAGAAGCAGAGAGGTTCACAAATCGATCGATTTGTGAACCTCTCTGCTTCTGTTTTGGCATTGCCATATTGTATATGATTTACAAGCAAAGAGCCTGTGCTGAGATTTCGTATGTAGGGCCTGCGCCAAAATATTTGATTTTATTTTTCCCCACCGGATTTCCGGGTTAGGGGAGGGAACTTTTTGCGGGGTTGAGCCGTTGTTAATAAAAGTAAAAATTTATAAAAGCATATTTCACGATAAACTAAAATCATCCCCCCAACAACAATGAAGGTACTGATTGTAAACGGCAGTCCGCATCTCAGCGGCTGCACCGACCGCGCACTGCGCGAAGTAGAGACCACATTGCAGGCTAACGGTATCGAGATCGAGCGTGTCAACGTCGGAAACAAGGATATCCGTGGTTGCATCGGCTGTAATTTCTGCCGTGAACATGGAAGATGCGTGTTCAACGACCTTGTGAATGAAACCGCTCCCAAACTCGCCGAAGCCGACGGCATGATTGTCGGTACGCCTGTCTATTATGCCGGAGCCAACGGTCAGGTGCTTTCTTTCCTCGACCGCCTGTTTTACAGTACCTCCGGGGTGATTGACAAGACCATGAAGGTAGGTGCCGCCGTGGTTTCCTCGCGCCGAGCCGGTTCGACCGGAGCATTTGATGAAATCAACAAATACTTCACCATCAGTTCCATGCCGATAGTGGCAAGCACATATTGGAACGAGGTTCACGGATTCACCGCTGCCGATGTCGAGGATGACCTCGAAGGATTGCAGACCATGCGCAATCTCGGGACGAACCTCGCGTTCATGCTCAAAGCCATCGACGGCATGAAGGAAAAAGATGGTGGCATCCCGAAGCAGGAGCGCGGAATGTTCACCAACTTCCACACCGAAGGATAAGGCGACATTCTCTCATCTCACATCCGTCGGGTTCACATCGGCGGATAGTCTCCCCCCCACAATACCGTCCGGGCGTTTACGGCTTACAGTGCCGCAGACGCCCGGAACTGTGTGCAGGCGTGCGGGAGATAATGTCCGGGGTACCTTTGACAGTACAATAAGTGACATTATGCAATTTTAAGACTCATTTTTTCATATAAAAGGGTGTAGGCTCGATTTTTTTTGCTACTTTTGCCCTAATCATTGTATTTGCCTTAGCCGATACCGTGAAGATGTGTGCTGAAAAACATATCTCTTTAACTCACAAATCACCTTTCGGAATCCTAAATCTAACAATAAGTTTATGAAAAATTGTAAGTATCGCGGTGTGGTCGTACCTATGGTCACACCCGTAACCGAGTCACAGGCACTTGACGTTGCCGCAGTGGAACGAATCATCGAATTTTTTGCGCAGAATGGCGTTGCACCCCTGCTGATGGGCACCACCGGCGAGGGTAACAGTGTTTCGGCTGCCGACGGCCTTCTCCTCGTCGAGACCGCTGTAAAGGCTGCCAAGGGCCGCATACTCATCTATGCCGGACTCACCGGCAACTGCTTCTCTGAGCAGCTCCGTCAGGCCGAAGCCTACACGAAGGCCGGAGCCGATGTCATCGTCGCTACACTCCCGTCATACTATGCCCTGACCGAAGAGCAGATGTATGGCTACTACAAGAACCTTGCCGACAACATCACGGGCCCCCTCATGCTCTACAATATCCTCGCCACGACCCACATGACAATTCCCGTCGACGTGGTGAAGCGTCTTGCCGACCATCCCAACATCGTCGGCCTCAAAGACTCCGAGCGCGACCTCGACCGTATGCAGCAGTGCATAGCCATCTCCAAGGAGCGCGAGGACTTCGCCTACTTCTGCGGATGGGCTGCACAGTCGGCATACTCGCTTTCAATCGGAGGCGACGGCATCGTCCCCAGCACCGGCAACTATGTCCCCGATATGTTCAATGAGCTTTACGACGCTGCCGTGAAGGGTGACATGGATACCGCCAACCGCCTTCAGGACGAAACCAACGAAATCGCCAAGATCTATCAGGCAGGGCGCACGCTCGGTCAGTCGCTCACGGCATTGAAGGTGATGATGCAGACCAAGGGACTCTGCGAACCGTGGATGCTCATGCCCCTTACGAGACTTTCATCCGAGGAAGAACAGGCTATTGTGGAGAAACTATGAACGACATTCACTGGATTGACTATCTGATAGTCTTTTGCTCGATTGCTGCTGCAATCGGTGTCGGCGTCTACTTCGCACGCCGTCAGAAGGACACGAGCACCTATTTTGCCGCCGGAGGCAAGATTCCCGCATGGGCGGTCGGTATGTCCATCTTCGCCACGCTCATCTCCAGCGTGACCTTCCTCGCATATCCGGGTGCCGCCTACGCCGACAACTGGATTCTCCTCGTTCAGGGACTCATGGTCCCGCTGGTGCTTCTCGCGCTCATCGGTGTGATTGTCCCGCTGTTCCGCAAGGTCGTAAGACTCTCGACCTACGAGTATTTCGAGCGACGCTTCGGCCTGTTCGCGCGTATGTACAGCTCCTTCGCCTTCACCCTCGGTCACTTCTCAAAGGCCGGAACGGTGTTCTTCCTCGTCTCGATGGCACTCTCCACCTTCCTTGACATCAACATCTATGCCGTCGTCATCGTCCTCGGTGTGACCATCATCTTCCTGACACTTCTCGGAGGCATGGAGGCCATCGTGTGGATGGACGTGGCTCAGGGCGGACTCCTCATCGGCGGCGGTCTTATCTGCGTGGCACTTCTGCTCTTCCTTCCCGAAGGAGGCCCCGGCGAGGTCATGCGCATAGCCGGAGAGTACAACAAGATTGACGTCGGCCCCTACGCATGGGATCTCACCGAACTGACCTTCCTCGTGATGGTGCTTAACGGTGTGTTCTACGCGCTTCAGAAATACGGCACCGACCAGACAATCGTGCAGCGTTACCTGACAGCCAAGAACGACACCGACGCTAAGAAAGCCGCCTACATCGGCGTGCTTATGAGCGTGCCTATCTGGGCAATGTTCATGTTCATCGGCACCTGCCTGTTCGCCTACTACCATTCGTCGGCAGCTCCCGCGCTCCCCGACGGCCTGAAAGCCGACGAGGTGTTCCCTTACTTCATCAGCCATGAGCTGCCCGTCGGCATACGCGGACTCATCATCGCCGCCCTCGCCGCCGCCGCCATCTCGAGCCTCGACACCGACCTCAACTGCCTCTCGGCAATTGCCGTGCAGGACTACTTCGTGCGCTTCAAGAAAAACGCCACCGACAAGCAGCAGCTCACCTTCGGCCGCTGGATGGTGGTCTTCTCGGGCGTGGGTGCCGTCGGTGTAGCCATCCTCTACATCTCGTGGGGTGGTGAAGGAGTGCTTGGCGCACTCTTCTCGCTCTATGCCATCTTCTCCGCCGGTATCGTCGGCATCTTCCTTCTTGGCCTGTTGAGCCGCCGCGCCAACGCCAAGGGCCTCTATGTCGGCATCGCCGCCGCCGTCCTCTTCACCGCCTACGCCGTCCTGACCTCCACCAATGTCGACATCCACGGCACCGGTGTCAAGGAGACCCTTCTCGACCTCGGGGAATGGAACTTCACCCACCACAAATATATGCTCGGAGTTTACAGCCACATCATCGTGCTTGTGGTCGGCTATGCCGCCAGCTATCTCTTTGCCGCTCCTCTTGCCGCCAAGGAACTCACCATCCACGGCTATCTGGAAGACAGAAAGAAGAAGACCGCTCAGGAGCTTGACGTGGAACCCGCCTGACGACACCGTGAAAATCAACATAATTCACACAACGGACGTATCAACTTTAAGAAGATATAATGAAACCAATCACACTTCTGCAGCCTCAGAAAATTGTATTCGGTTCGGGCTGCATCCAGACATTTGTCGATGACTACCTCAAACTCGGACATAAACGCCTGTTCGTCCTGACAGCTCCCCCCATCGTCCCCCTTATCGAGCCGGCTCTGGCGCAGCTCAGGGAAGCCGGAGTCAGCATCGAGGTGTTCCAGAATATCGTGGCTGAGCCGACACTCGGCGATTTCAACGCCATCCTTGCGACGGCGCGTGAATTCGGTGCCGACAGCGTAGCCGGTATCGGCGGAGGTTCTGTCCTCGACGTCGCCAAGCTCGTCGCCGCCTTCATTGACAGCGATCAGGATGCCGCCGACTGCTTCGGCACGGGATTCATCAAGAAAAAGGGTCTCTGGCTTGCCTGTCTGCCGACCACTGCCGGAACCGGCAGCGAGGTGTCGCCCAACGCCATCCTTCTCGACGAGCGCGACAAGCTCAAGAAAGGTATCGTCAGCCCCTATCTTCTCGCCGATGCAGCCTACGTCGACCCCAAACTGACCATGACCGTTCCCGCCAAGGTCACCGCCGACACCGGAATGGATGCGCTCACCCACTGCATCGAGGCCTACACCAATAAATTCGCACATCCCGCCGCCGACATCTATGCCCTTCAAGGCATAAAGCTGATTGCCGCCAACCTCCTCCGCGCCGTCAAGGACGGCAACGATGTCGAGGCGCGCGAGGCTCTCGCCCTCGGTTCGCTCTACGGCGGACTCGTCCTCGGTCCGGTCAACACCGCCGCCGTCCATGCCCTCAGCTATCCCCTCGGCGGTGAGTTCCATATCCCCCACGGCCTCTCTAACGCCATCCTGCTCCCCTCGGTGATGAAGTTCAACCGTCCCGCCAACCTCAAGAAGTATGCCGAGGTCGCCATTGCCTGCGGTGCGCCCGAAGGCAAGGATGACGACGAGACCGCCCAGAACGGTGTCGATTTCATCTGCGAGCTTTCAAAGGCAGTCGGCATCCCCCAGAAGCTCACCGAGCTCAACATCCCCCAGAGCGCGGTCGACGGCATGGCAAAGGCTGCCATGGAGGTCCAGCGACTGCTGAAAAACAATCCCCGCGAAGTGACCGAACAGGATGCAAAGGACATCTATAATTCCCTCTATTGACACAATGAAACCGATTTTAGCTATCACAATGGGCGATCCCGCCGGTATCGGCCCTGAAATCGTCGTGCGCGCCCTCGGCCGTAAGGAGACCTACGAGAAATGCCGCCCGATAGTGACGGGTGATGCCGCCGTTATCCGCGAGGCCGTCAGACTCCTCGGCTATGACCTGAAAGTCAACGCCGTCGACAAGGTGAGAGATGCAAAGTTCGAGTTCGGGACGATAGATGTCTTCGACCTCCATTGCGTCGACATGGACACCTTCCGCTTCGGCGAAGTGCAGCCCCAGTGCGGCAACGCCGCCTTCGTCAGCATCAAGAAGGCGATAGAGCTTGCAATGGCAAATGAGGTCGACGGAACGGTCACCGCTCCGCTCAACAAGGAGGCGCTTAACCTTGCCGGACATCACTACGACGGCCATACGGAGCTTTATGCCACCTTCACCAACACCAAGAAGTATGCGATGATGCTTGCCGACGAGAACATCCGTGTGATCCACGTCTCGACCCATGTCCCCCTCCGCAAGGCGTGCGACCTTGTCAAGAAGGAGCGTGTCATCGAGGTGACCGAGCTTATCGCAGATGCCTGCAAGCAGTTCGGCATAGAGAATCCCCGCATCGGCATAGCCGGACTCAACCCCCACAGCAGCGAAAACGGAATGTTCGGCTTCGAGGAGGCGGAGGAAATAATCCCCGCCATCGAAGAGCTGAAAGAACGCGGCTTCAACGTCGACGGTCCCGTCCCCCCGGACTCCATCTTCGCCAAGGCAAAGTGCGGCAAGTATGACGGTTGCGTCGCCATGTACCACGATCAGGGCCACATCCCCCTGAAAGTCTGTGCCTTCAACTGGGACAAGGAGACAGGAAAGATGCAGAGCGCCAACGGCGTTAACATCACCCTCGGGCTCCCCATCATCCGTGTGAGCGTCGACCACGGCACCGCCTTCGACGTAGCCGGAAAGGGAGTGGCGAGCGACGATGCCATGGTCCTCAGCATCGACTATGCGACCCGTATGGCAAAATACCGTTTAGGCATTAAGGAGTAATGGTTGCTGTCATAGCCGACGACATTACCGGAGCAGCCGAGATGGCGGGCATAGCCCATCGTCTCGGCCTCCGTGTTAAATTGACGATGCACCCGCAGCCTTCCGGGGAGTGCGATGTGCTGGTCGTTGCGACCGATACCCGCTCGATGACCGAGGCTGAGGCTGTCGGCGAGACTGCGCGCGTCACCGCCGCCCTGAGCGGCATGGAGGGTGTGGATGCCCTTTTCAGGAAGACAGACTCGGCGTTGCGCGGCCACGTCGTGGCCGAACTTGAAGCCGTGCTCGGCGCTTCGCGCTACGGGCGGGCGCTGTATCTCCCCGCCAATCCCTCGAAAGGGCGTATAATACGCGACGGTGTGTACTATATCGGTGATAAGCCGCTCCACGAGACTGATTTTTCATTCGACCCCGAATTTCCCGCCTTCTCCTCTGTGCTGAGTGAGCGTTTCCCCGACGGAGAGGAGCGCGGAGTGGTCTGCGCCGACGCTGTGACCGCTGCCGATGTTGCCCGTGTGGTCGGTAGGGCAGGGGAGGATACCCTCCTTGCCGGAGCCGCCGACCTGTTCACAGCCTTCCTCCTGCACCGGTTTCCGTCCGCGGACGGGAGTGTGGCGGATGGCGTGCACACCCCTCTCGCGGCTGACGACTGCCTGATTGTCTGCGGAAGCACCCAGAGCAAACCTATCGGCTGCGGCGTGGCTACCCGCTATATGCCGACCGCGGTCTACGACGGTGTCGCCCCCGTCGGCGGCTGGCTTCAGGAACTCGCGGAGGAGTATGCCGCCACCCGTGCGCTCATAATCGCCGTGCGCGACCGTCACCGCACCGGCAAGGAGGTCGCCGTCTATCTCCGCGGAGCTATGGCCGACCTTGTCAGCGGACTTGCCGGTATCCACTGCCCGAAGGAGCTTGTCATAGAGGGCGGGGCTACCGCCTTTGCCATCCTTCACCGGCTGGGGTGGGAGGCGTTCACCATCACCGACGAATTCGCCCCCGGCGTGATACGCATGATGGCCGCTAACGGCACCCATGTCACCATGAAGCCCGGGAGCTATCCGTGGGGCGGCCTGTTCTGACGTAAAGGCAGGATTTGCCTCCCTCCGCTATTTTCCGCAGGAGTGCCGAACTTTTTTGAAAGTGTGGATGTTAATTCTGAAAAGATACTAACAATTCCATACACCAAAGACAATTAAGAATTATGAAAAAGAAAGTTATGTTCGGGCTTGCAGCCGTAGCAGCCCTCGGATTCACCGCCTGCGGCAACTCGGCTTCTACATCTGATGCAGCTCAGGCAAAGAGCGGCAACGACAAGGAAGTGCTTTATTCGGGTATCCTCCCCGCCGCCGATGTTCAGGGAATCCTCTGCACCCTCAAGCTCGACTATGATGCCGACCATAATTTCAGCGAAGGCGATTTCGTGATGGTGCAGAACTACATCAATTCTGACACCGCCACCGTTTCGGGTCTGAAAGATATGTCGACTTCCTACTCCGAGGGTGATTTCACCAAGGAATCCAAGCAGGTCAACGGCACGACCATCGAGTATCTCCGCCTCACCCCCGATGCCAAGGACGGTCTGGGCGATGCTTCAAGCGATCCCGTCTACCTGATGGTGAACGCCGACGGTTCGCTCACACTGATTAACTCTGAACTTGAAGTTCCCTCGATGCCCGCGCTCTACACTCTCGCAGTGAAGTAATCAGGCATAGACAATAAGAAATTCCCCCCGATACGATTAATCAAACGTATCTGATTCAGGGCCGGCGTTTACGTCGGCCCTGTTTTATTAAACAATTGGTATTTACAAAATTATATACCATATTATTTTGTATTTTCCGCCGGTTTTGATTATCTTTGTAGTGGATACAACTCATTCTGTCTTCAAAAAATTTCCTATTGTCTTTCGGATAATGGCTCAATATCCTAATAATCAGCGTATTACTCCCCCCCCAAGAATAAAGGGGACGGTAGACTGAATTCCTGCTGCAAGCCCCACGGGACCGCAGGGCTGTTTCCCTGTCGTCCGTCCTCCCCTCCATCATTGGAGGGACTTATCAAAGATTACCTTAATCAATACAGACAATCACACGGGGACTACCTCTCGTCGCTCCGCACAACCACGGACTATATATGCGGAGAGGTAAATCCTGCCGAAGCTCCCTCAGGCTCCCCCTATATTCTCAACGGTCACCAGTGGCATCTCCGCTTCCCGAGCCGTCGGCCGACGGTCGATACGGTGGCTGCCCTCTGGGAGGGACGTGACAAAAAAACTTTCACTGACTTTGAGGAACTCTACGCAGCCGTAGAGAAAATAAAACAGCCGTATTTCGGCGATACCTGCATTTATGATTTCGCCCTTCGCTACGGGTGGAATCAGGATCCGCGTGTCGTCCCGGAACGCTATGTATATATCCATTCGAAACCCCTTGAATCGGCACGACGGCTCTTTGAGCTTGGCTACATACCCAAGATAGCCCGTCGGTTGCCGCTGAGCGATTGCGCTGCGCTGCTCCTGCCGGGGATGACCGCTATGGACATCGAGCATTTCCTTTGCGTATACCACAGACAAATAATGAAACTGAAATAAACCAATTTTAAAGTAAACAAATTGTTCACAATGAAAAGAAAAAAACTTTTATTGACCCTGTTGGGAGTGCTGCTTGCACTTCCGGCACTTGCCCGCGACTTTACCTACCCGTATGAAGGGCAGACACTGACCTACACCGTCATCGATGAAGAAGCCAAGACCTGTAAGACGAAAGATGGGTCGTTTTATCCTTCTGGTACTCTTGCTGGAAATTCTGTTTCAGGAACACTAATAATCCCCTCGGTTGCTAAGGATGGTGATGTGGAGTATACAGTCACCGCTTTGGGGGAGGCAGCTTTCAGTCATCGTAATCTGACCTCAGTGACTATCCCTGAGTCAGTCACCACAATCGGAGGGTATGCTTTCGAGGGTTGCAATAGGCTGACTTCTGCGGAGTTCGCCAGTATAGAGGCGCTATGCGGTATTGACTTTTCATATGATAGTAATCCTTTAGAGTATGCACATCACTTGTATATTGCGGGAAAGGAAGTTACAGAAGTCGTTATTCCTAATACCGTATCCAAAATCGGCGACTACACTTTTTCCGGTTGCAGCAGT
>JAAVCM010000020.1 GCA_014802345.1 Bacteroides sp. | reverse complement strand
TCAATTGAATCACCATAACAGAGTAAAACTTCAGCACCTGAATACTTGTCAAGGAACATAGAGATAATCTCCATATTTCTGACATGAAGGAGCGAGTTGAACTTATGATTTGCATTTAATAACACTGGAGAAGTTTCTATAAGCGGGTATAGATTCAGCATGATGAAACTATCGAAATGGTGGGATGTCCGCTCATCCCACTTCTCAATAAATTTAATAATCTTACGCATCGTAGCGTCAGGACTGTTTTCATCTGCTGTACTTGGATTAAGACCAATGACAATTAATGGTTTCTCTCCCTCCTTTTTAAGAAATAAACGACACCTGTGTCCTTCTATTTCTTCTTTCTTGCAGATAATATTATTATAATCCATTTTATATGACTTTAGAAAGAAAATTATGTATATGCGTCTTATTCATACGATTTGTAGAAAGTCGTAGTTTTGTATTGGGTACCAATTCAGTTATGGAAATCCAGCTATCTCCGGAAACTAAATTTTAGTATAACGTATAACTATTTATCTTTATTGTTTTATAAGAATATTTTTAACACAGGCCAAGACCACAACCACTTGCCTACAACAAATATTTAGACTGCATTGGAGAGCTTTCGAAGTTAGTTTAGAACTTCGAGATAATTGGTCTTAGAATTCAAATTTTATAGTTAATTTTGCATCACAAAATACAAATACAGAGGTGTGATGCAACTTGTGTATATTATGTGATAAAGTTTTATGAATTATTTACTGCAAATAACTGATTTTCTGTGTAAAAATATTCGGAAGCAATATTTCTGCCAGAACGTTCCCAAAATCCTGAAAATAAACTGACAATCAGTGATTTCGGAGATTATTTTTTCTCTTTTCCATCTGTCATACTTCCATACTTTTCCAATCATCTACCTTTAACTATGAAATTTCGAATGATATTTTTCAGTCTGCTTGCATCTTTGTTTGGTGGACACGATGCGCTAGCACAGACATCCGTCGAGGATCCGCGTGAACTCGTCATCTATCAGGTCATGGTTGCCTCGTTTCAACACGCGTCCGACGGAGCGCCCGGCTATTCGGCAATGTGGGGACCCGACGATGCAACCAAGAACGGAAATCTCCGGGGTATCATCAATTCTCTCGACCACATAAAGAATCTCGGTGCTAACGCCCTCTGGATGACACCGATTTTCGATAGTTCAACAGCCACAGGAGGAGAGAAGTTACAAGCTACGGGCTATTTCACAAACGACTATTTCAAGATAGACCCGCATTTCGGCTCGGAAGCGGACTTGCAGGAATTGGTCGACGAGGCACATAAACGCGGTATCCATGTGATTCTCGACGGCGTATTCGGCCATCACGGAGGTGTCACCACTCCCTCCCCCAACGGTCACACCATACATTCGGAATGGGTTTTCAGCGACCGTGGCGAGTCCGGGGGCAAGGGTAATGTGGCCTATCCTCAATCTCTTGATTATTTCAAGGACCTTGCCACATATTATATTGACAAGTACGGCATAGACGGCTGGCGTCTTGATCAGGCTTATCAGGCAATGCAGAACGGCCATAACTATTGGACCGAACTGCGTGCCTCTGTCGACTCGATCAGTGCCGCCCGTAAATCAAGGGGTGAAAATTGGGGGACATTGGGCTATCTCGTCGGCGAGGACTGGGGTACAGCTGAGGTCATCAACAACGGTGTCTACCGCGACGGTGGCCTCATCAGTGCATTTGATTTCGACGGTAAAGAAAGAATCAGCGGACCTATGCAGGAACTTACATCCGAGGGGCTGGAAGACGGATGGGAGGATGTCATCACCGTCCTTTCACCACCGACCTCACGCGGCTATCTCAATGATTCGGTGATGCCCAACCTGTTTCTCTCAAATCACGACGGCTATCGGCTCGCCGACCATTTCGACCCCGCAGATCCTTATTTCTACCAGAAACTTATGACACGCCATGCCATCCTTGCCGCCTACTCCGGCCCTATTACGCTCTACTACGGCGACGAGTACGCTGATATGAGCCGTGATTCAAAGGGTGCGCAGAAAGACAACATAGCCCGAACCACTGGACATCTTCAGCCGCGGAATGAAGGAGAAAAGGCCCTGAAAGACTACATATCAGCAGCAATGGAGTTCAGAAAAGCCAATCCTGCCCTATGGCGCGGGACTGCGCAGTTTGCGACTGTCTCCCCCGCCACCGGAACCAATGTGCTTATCGTCACCAAGACCGACAGCGAGAGCGGAAACGTAGTAGCCATCGTTTTCAGTGATGCCGACTGCGAGCTTCCTTTCCCGCTCACCGGCTCGACACTGAAATTGAAGGCATGGGTACCGGAATTCATAAAAATAAAATAACGGAGTTTTTATTATCCCTTTCCTCCGCTCGCCATTATGCTTTCGGAAAGCAGCTTGTAAATTTCCTTCTCATTTCCGTCAAGCAATTCGAGATGCCCGTCAATCACCCTGCGGTCACCCCTTGCCGCAGGTCCGGTCTGAGAGGCGGACGGACTGTTGACAAACGCTTTACGCAATGTCTCTACAAGCAGTGGGCGCAACACGTCAAACGGCAGATTGTCGCGCCTCAGAAGCTCCTCCGCAATAGACCAAAGGTGATTGGTGAAATTACAGGCGAATACAGCCGAAATATGCATCTTCTTCCGCGTCATGCTGTCGGCATGATAGACCCGCCCGAACAATCCTGATGCAAATTCCCTGATCTGATCCTCGACTGCGGCCGACGAGCCTTCAACAAACAGCGGGACACTCCTCACGTCGAGTTCAACCCCCTTTGAGAATGTCTGAAGTGGATAGAAGACACCGTAACGCTCCGATAGTCCGGCAAGCGCCTCCATCCCGACAGAGCCTGACGTGTGGAGATAGAGAGCATCGCGCTTCGGGAGCGCGGAAACGACGGAGGCAATCGCGTCGTCCGATACACTTATCAGATATATATCCGCATCGTCCGCAATCTCAGCGGGTGCATTGACAGCCTTTGCACCCGGAATCTTTGCTGCAAGAGCCACGGCTGACTCAATGTGCCAGCTGTAAACCTGCACCACCTCTCCTATTCCCGAAAAAGAAATAGCCGGAGCGATATGTGTAGCCACATTTCCTGCTCCGGCCATTACTATCTTTGGCTTAGCCATCTGATATGTTTTTAAAGCGTCGTTTTAAAATTTTCCGATGTGAACATTTTCCCATTTCAGCTTCTCGAGGTCCTGAGGCTTACGCTCCTCGTCCTTATGCCCGAAAGTCATTATGCACACCACCGGGCAAGTCTCGGGTATTCCGAGCGCCTCCTGCACGTATTCGTTGGAGGGTGTACCGTCAGCCGTAAACCTGTCCCTGATCTGAATCCAGCAAGAACCCAGCCCGAGGGCGGAGGCTTGAAGCATCATCATCGTGGCGGCCACCGAAGCATCCTCAATCCACGGTTCAGTAGCGGTGGCATCCACGGCAACGACAACGGCCAGAGGACACTTTCCAATCGGTCCCGCGCCCATAGCCTTACACTGGCTCAGGCGAGTCAGCATATCCTCGTCCTCAACGACCACAAACTGCCATGCCCGGCTACTTTTTGATGTCGGAGCCAGAAGTCCTGCTTCAAGAATAAGTTTCACTGACTCAGGGTCAATTTTTTCTGATGTATATCGGCGGATGCTTCTACGTTCTATCAGAAGCTGATGAAAATCCATAAAGTTTTAAAAGCGTTTTAGGGTTCTACTTTTTCACTGTAAGCCTCAGACTCCATCAACGATGGCAGACCCACACGTTAGGATAAATTTCCGAGACAGACTCGGCGAGTTCACGGGCTTCATTGATACGGTCGGCAGTTCCGGCATAGACGCGGTAATTGCCTTCATGCTCCATGACCCGCAGGGAACTGTCGCCGGTCTCCTTGACAAACCGGTTTGCAGCCTCCGAAGTCGGGAACGAACCGACTACGAGGATGTAGCGCAGAGGACCGACGGCAGCAGGCTGAGGCGCAACTGCGTGCCGGGCGACCCTCTGAGCCGGCTCTTCGGTTTCAGCCGGAGGCATGGCAATATTGAGAAGGATTTCGCGCGAAACAGCAAGACCTGAATCAAGCACACGCTCGAGACGCGAACCTATACCGGTATCAAGCGACGCGAAATTGATGCGCGGGCTGTTGACGAGGCTTGTGGTCGAATAAATGATGCCGAAGCAGACGAGAATCGCAACGATTGAAGCGACGACTTTAAGCGGGAAGGGAATGACGGTCACTTCGCCGGAAGAAGCCTTCCCGGAATGTTCTGCCGAATCATCGACATCGAAATCAAGCGGCGTTACCGCCACCGGCTGTAACCCATCGTGGATACGCACGGAAAGTGTATCAGCCGACGGATTAAACACAGGTGCATCAGGTGTCGCACCGGGAGTCACCACCCCGAGGTTTCCGAGGTGAAACTCGCCGCAGATGCCCATCTGATGACGCATTGAGGCAAGTGATGTATCGAGTGCTGCTCGGGCTGAATCAAGGCTTATTCCTTCGCGGCGCGAGATGCTCCCCAACAGCAGTGCGTCATTGTGGCGCACCTCCGGATTAAAACCGAGACTGCGCGAAGGAGGGAGGAAACACCGGGCAGAAGCATCATAGCGCGCAGGCTCATGGTTGACCATGAACGCACCGAACCCCGGCACCACTACACAATCATGGTGCATCAGGAGATATTCAATATGTTGCGCTATGTTTATCATGTTGCAAAATTAATAAACTTTCATCACCCTTGCAAGTGCATCGGATGTTATTTCCACCGCTAACGTATCAGAATTTTATATATACACTCATTTGTAGTAAAGGACATTTTTTCTCAATATTTGGAAATTCAGAGTCTAATTTCTATTAAAAGATGGTAACTTTTTAATCTGTTAGTAACTTATTTGTCGCAAATAATGGTTTTCAGGAGATTGCTCAGGCCTCGGGAAATAATTGTTTCTATCTTAAAATCTCATTTTATATAAATTATTGATATTAAGTAGCATAGCTAAAAAACTTTCAATAAGGTTAGACGTTATATTCATAAAATTTATATAATATGAAAGCAATACATTGGCCCAAAGAATTTACACCCGGTTTCACCGACAATTTTGTATCGGCAGAAACCTATGTAGCAGGACTCACTGCCGAAGAAGTATTCCCGTATCTCACTCATGCACATATCTGGTCTGATTACTATGATGGGGTAAGCGATGTCAAACTTATCGGAAGTGATGATAGACCGCAGCTCAAACAAGGCACTCAGTTTTCTTTCAATATCATTGGCTGGGACGTGACAGCCGAAGTCGTGGAGTTTGTAGAACCAGCCAAAGACCGTCCCGGGCGCTTGTCATGGCATGGCTGGGTACCCGGCGATGAAAACACAAGATTTGATGCCCTGCATGGTTTTCTTTTTGAAAATTTACCTGACGGGAGAGTTCGTATCCTCACACAAGAATCAGAAATTGGTAAGCCAGCCGTAGAACTTGCCAAGACCCATTCTGCTTCACTACTGGTTGGATTCCAGGCTTGGCTTGACGGCATGGTAGACTTTGCAAAAAAGAAGATTCCATTGGATTAAATCACGAGTCTTATATCCAAGAATAATACAAACGATTGAAACTCAACACTAAAAAGAAAGGATTTTATATGCATTTTTCAAGTGATATAAATAGACCTCCATACGAGGCTAACGATGCTTATTTACAAGTTACAAGCGGTTGCAGCCATGGTACGTGTGATTTCTGCACATTTTATAAGGATGCTCGCTTCCGTGTCTCGCCAATAGAGGAGATTGAGGCCGACATTCTCGAACTCAAATCCTACGGGCCGCGCTACACCAGAATTTTTCTGCAAGGAGCCGACCCACTTATACTTCCCTATAAGCGTCTCAAAGAGATAGCGGAGCTAATCCACAAGCATCTACCATGGGTCACCTCTATCGGGGGCTATGCACGTATTGATAATCTTAAGAATAAGACTGTGGAGCAATTGCGTGAGCTAAAAGAAATGGGTTACGGTGGTTTCTATTTCGGCATAGAGTCAGGAGACGACACACTGCTGAAACGTATGCACAAAGGCTATACATCGGAAGAAATTGTGACACAGATGTCGAAACTTCGAGAAGCCGGCATGGACTTCGTGGGTAATTTCCTCGGTGGTCTTGGCGGTCACAACTACGGCCTGAGCCATGCACGCGAAACTGCCAGAGTCAGCAATATAATCCGTCCGGATATGATTTATGCCTCCGAACTGACGCTCTTCCCTGATACTCCGTTGATGAAGGACGTAAAGGACGGTAAGTTTGTGGAGGCGACAGAGGTTGAACGGTTCAAGGAGATGCAGGAGTTTCTGCGTTGCCTGACTATTCCCACTGTGTTTAAGGCAGAACACGTCACCATGCCCTCGCCCATCCGAGGCCATCTACCCGAAGATCGTGACCGTATGATTCAGGAACTTCAGGAGCTGATAGACTTAGGTGAAGATCGACTCAGAAGTTACCGTGATCAGGTGTACACCCTGTAATGATATGTGAGACAATTAGAACAACGAAGATATGGAACATCAACGACTGGTATTCTATTTTACTGCCACAGGCAATGACCTTTATGTGGCACGTCAGTTCAGCACCCATCCTTTGAGTATTCCTCAGGTAATGAAGAAATTCGGACACGAGCAGATGCACTGGGAGGCAGATGAAATAGGAATTGTATATCCTATCTATTGGCAAAAGCCACCCGTGATGGTGCAAGAATTTATCCGTAAGTCGACCTTCAAGTGCAACTATTTTTTCGGCATACTTACCTATGGATGCAACTGTGACAATGCACCTTCAATTTTCACTAAACTTTGTAGCAAGAGTGGAATCACACCCGATTATGTCAACGCAATCATTATGGTGGACAACTGGTTGCCGGGATTCGACATGAACCGGCAGATAGCCCTTGACCCTGCTAAACATATTGAGGCGCAGATTGCTAAGCAGGTGGATGATGTGGCACGACAGGTGCGTTTCACGCGTCGTTCCGTTCCCAACTTCGAGCATGGCCCCACATTTCCCGTAGAAGCACGCGACCAGTTCACCATAACTGATGGCTGTGTAGGTTGTGGCATCTGTACACGCGTCTGTCCATGTGGTAATTATCGAGTTGTTGATGGGCGCGCACAGACTTCGGGCGGCTGTGAGCATTGTTTCGCCTGTGTTCAGAACTGTCCGTACAACGCCATATATCTTACCGCAGGCGAAGCGAACCGATATGCACGCTACCGCAACAGTCATGTAACTCTTCAAGACATCATAGATTCAAATTGTCAGTTATAGAGTCCGGCTTATTCATACAAATTTTGACCTCATCCCACAATGTAGGATGAGGTCAATTATTTTCTGGAAGAAATGAATCCTATTCTGACATGAATGGAAAGACACAATACAAGACTACCTGAAAGTTATCAATGAAAGCCCTATATCCTGTATTGAGGATGATTGTCAACTGACCATGCGGCAATAGCAATAGCGACAATGCCTAACTTATGTCATTTTTCATTTGCCTTGTCCAGATCGCGGGCGTCGAAGTTGAGCCGGTCTTTCATATCGTCGTCGACGGTGACGATTTCGGGTGAACGGCCGTTGACCTTGACATTTATCAGCTTGACATTGTTGTAATTGCAGCGGAAAATATCGGTTTTCGCCTTCACGTTAACATCACTGATTGTGAAGTTCTCGACCTTGTCGTCGGCATTGGCAGCTATCGCACCAAGACTCTCACAACTGCCGCTGATGCCGCTGACACTTATATTGCGGATTATCCCGACAGGCTTTTCATTGCTCCCTTCGAGTGTGAAAAACTGTTTCCATGGAAGAATCTCTATCAATGTTCCGAAACGACCTTTCACATTCTCTACCCTCACATTCTCGTAGACCTGATAGGTATCGGGACGCATTTTCAGACGCAGCACCGAACAATCGTTATCCACTCGGCAGTTTCGGAGGAGAATCCTGTCGGCATGGATGCACTCGCTTCCGAGTGTAAGCACACCGTGGAGATTGGGACCGAATACGCACCCTTCGACCAGAACATCGGTCACACTGTCGTTTTCATACGACCTGTCGGCATAGACACCCTTACCGCCTTTCATGCAAACACCGTCGTCATCGCAGTTGAGATAGCATCCTCTCACGACGACGCGATGACAGCCGTCAAGGTCTATCGCGTCGCTGCTCGGAGCGCGCACGGGTTCTTTCGGAGCCTGAACCTCACAGTTCTCAATCAGCAAATCGTTGCATCTGTAAAAGTGTGACGTCCAGAAAGCTGAATTGACGAGACGCACACCGCTGAGGCGTGCATTGTCGCAACCCCAGAGAAAGACCAACCGCGGACGACGTACTTCAAGATTGGTCCACGGACGATCGGACTGACGCGCCTTCTCGACGTGATCCCAGAACTCCACCCAGAACTTGTAGCCGTTACCATTGATTGTACCCGGGCCTGAAATCTCAAAATCATCAACATGATAGGCGTTGATGAGTGCGGCATGATAGTAGATGCTCCGTCCCTCCATGCGCGACGGTATCAGCGGATAGTCGCTGATGTCGTCCGAACCTTTGATGACTGCACCCTCTTCAAGCCTAAGTTTCGTCCCCGGCTTGAAGAACAATGCACCTGTGAGATATGTACCCCGGGGTATTATCACCTCGCCTCCTCCATCGGCCTCCGCGCGGTCAATAACACCCTGCAACGCAGCGGTCTGAACAATGGTGCTGTCATTCCTCACACCAAAGTCGGTAATATCATAACGTCGTGGAGTCGTGGTTACGGAGGGTTTGAACATACGGTCGAGGAACGTGGTCGCACGGTCGACCGTCGTATCGACCCACGGATGGAAAAACCAGAACGGATGGACATCGACAGGGATACGGTGACGCTCGATATAGATGCCGAGGGAGTCATAGATGGCCACAAGCGAATCGCGTCCGTCGCTGTAACGTGGCAGTCCGCTGCTTATGAAGCATACCGGCGCAGACTTAGGGGTAATCCAAAGCAGTGCCGACGCTTCGCGCCAGTTTTCAGGTGAATCTTCGTAGAGACCGCCGAGCCACTGTGAATTGACAGGTAGCACCCCCTTTTTCTCAAAACGTTCACGCGCATCAGCGATGTTCGACTCAGAAACGAAGGTGGCTATGCCGTCCATATTGACGACGGCCTGAACGTCGCTCGAAGTCTTCCCCCACTCCCCTTTTCCTTCATGGCGTTTAGAGCCGTTGGTCACGCCGACAAGCGTGGCAAGCTGCGCTCCCGCCGAACAGCCGGAGACGGCGATACGGTCAGGATCTATTCCATACTTTGCGGCATTGGCACGCGCCCAGCGGACAGCCGTCTTGATGTCATGCAGCCCCGCGGGATAGACGGCCTCAGGTATAAGCCGATACTCCACCGGAATCGTGACATAGCCCCGAGCCGCTATCTGCTGTGCCATCGGAACCTGCAGGGATTTATCACCGGAATTCCAGCCGCCGCCGTGAATCATTATGAGTGCCGGATAGACTTTGTCATCGTCGGGACGGAACACATCGGCATGGAGGTCGCGGTCGCCGTACTTGGTTTTCTTAATTGTCGTGTAGACCTCGTTCTCGTAAGCCCTGACACCCTCGGGCAGCTCAGGGCGGGCAAGTACGGCCTCAGGATGATGCTTGCGCACCTTCATGGCAGTGGAATGTGTGGTGAATGACGTATCGCGGGGAATTTCAGGCACGGCAGCCTTGATTCCGGTAAAGGCAGAAAGCAGTAATGCCGATAGAAACACAGATCTGATATTCATCTTAATAGCTGAACGGATAAAAGAAAAACGCGACGTAGCCTCAGTTATCCCTCTCAGGCGAGACAGCGCCGCGTTTTTTTCGGTGAAATTTGAATATTCCTTAAATTAAGGCTGATTTTACTTTATGACCTTGTCGGTGACAACATTTCCGTTGGTGTAGATGATGCGGCGGATGTTGATTCCTTCGGTCGGCGCAGCGAGGCGGATACCCTGAAGATTGTAGTATTCGATACGTTCAACCTCACCGCTGACAAAGCTCTCCTCGATCGATGAGCTACCACCCTTCACTTCGGGATAGTATTCGTCGACCGCCTCAATCGCATCGGCATTGCCGGCTTTCATGATAGGCTCGACAATCGAATTGATGTAGACCTCGACATTTGTGTACCATTCGCGCGGGTCAAGTGTAAAGAGATTTGCATCGGACTTGTCGTCGGGATTAAGTCCGTTGGCAATTTCCCATTCGTCAGGCATACCGTCGCCGTCAGAGTCAAAACTGTCGGGACGGACATTGCTCGGAAGCTCGGGGTAGCTGGCAGTGCCGGGATTGGCCTCTTGGGAAGGGTCATTGATGAAGTCGAGGATACCGGCAGTGTTGGACGTAGGATAAGTCTTTCCGTTTGCATCGACGTATGCCACCTTTCCTGTATAAGTCGTTGTCCCGGTAGTGGCCTCCTCCATATAGCGGGCATCCGTTCCATCGCGGTAAAGCGACGCACCTGCATAGTTGATGATCTTATCGTAGACACCGGTAGCCGAGTGAGTTGTCACCACACCTCCGGAAATCGGACTGTCAAGTTTGAGGCTTACACAGTCTGTTTCGTTAATCTGAACGTATGTGACATTATCGCCAAACAGATGAGCCGCATCCTTAATGTACTTCTCACCGTTCTGAGTCAGGAGACCGCTGTCATAGACCACGCCGCTCCAGTCGTAGTTCTCAGGCTTGGAAGCTGCCGCAACATAATTACCGTTGATATAATAGCGGGAGGAATAGCCCATGAGACTTGATCCTTCAGCGTTACCTTCGGACGCTACACTGACCTGAGTGACGCGGGTCTTGTTCTTAGTGCCGGGGCCTGCCTGATAATAATTGTTGATCATGTTGATGTATCCGCCACCGGGACCGCCGTAACAGCCACCTGTACCCCAGTTATACATTAGGCAGTTGCGGAAGTCAACGCGCTCTGCGTCGACTGTCGAGGTATATGCCTCTTTGTCATAACCGGTCCAACCGTAGCGTGCGCCGTTGAAGCGTGGCGCACGGTTCTGGACGTGAGCAAGGAAATTGTGATGGAACGAAGCGTTCTTGCCGCCCCAGATGCCGCCGTAGCTGTGCGCGCCCTTGGAGTGTCCGGGATTTGCAAGACCTTCGGCAAGAGTACACCATTGCAGTGTAAAATCGCGGTTGTCATAGAACGAAGCGACTTCATCNATACTCCACGAGAACGAGCAGTGGTCAATGATGATNTTCTTATGGTTACGACCCCATGTGGCGTCAGCGCCGTCATTGACATCCTTNACCTGAGAGCGGCGTGAGCGGATGAAACGGACAATCACGTTATCGGCATTGCCGAAATAGAGCGTGTAATAGCGGAGTGTGATGCCACCCTCAGGGGCTGTCTGCCCTGCAATCGTTGTATTGGAGGTTACATTGAGCTGTGATTTGAGATCGATATAGCCGCTTACATCGAAAACAATGATTTTCTTCGNTGTTCCTTTCAATGCTTCGCGGAGAGAACCTGCCCCACTGTCGTTAAGATTGGTCACATGACGGACTTCACCNCCACGGCCGCCCGTAGTGTAACGGCCATGACCTTCCGCTCCGGGAAACGCAGGAGCNGTCTCAGTGGCCGAGAGTCCCCAACCGAAAATAAGAGCGGAGACTGATAGTAGAATTTTTTTCATCTGNATAAATGTGATTGGTTGAATCCCTGAGATTCTTACTTGTTAAATTTCATGGTGGTTATATTTGGCAAAGATACGAAAAAAACGCTTATCTACAAAAATCACTCATTTTTTTTACTTGTATTTTTTAGTGTGAGGGACACACTATTGACTGGNGTTTTTAAAACNCNATTTTTGATATTCGGGCGAAAATTACTACTTTTGTGGTGACTGAAACTCCGGCTGTGTCTGCCGCAGACATCCATTACTCCGGAGTCCATAAGAATTGAACTGACCATCAAGCCAGCCATGAAACAAGTTAAAGATTTCATAATCATTGATAACTCCCGAATTGGAGAATCATACTGCAGAATGCTGCTTGCCCCCGCAGACGGTGCGGTGTTGCCGGAAATGTTACCCGGACAATTTGTTGAAATAGCCGTAGAGACTCCCGGCGTCATGCTGCGCCGCCCGATTTCAATCAACGATGTCGACAGAGAGGCCAATACCCTCACCCTCCTTGTGCGCAATGCCGGNCGAGGCACTTCAGCGTTGCTTGAAATGACGGCNGGAGAGCGGCTGAACCTGTTGCTGCCGCTCGGCAAAGGGTTCAATACCGATGCACNGGAAGGCTCACGTCTGCTTCTGATAGGCGGAGGTGTCGGTGTGGCTCCCCTNCTCTATCTCGGAAAAATATTGAAGGNAAAGGGCTATGCCCCGGAATTTCTGCTCGGTGCGCGTACNGCCGCCGACCTTCTTTCGCTTGATGACTTCAAGGCCGTCGGTAAGGTTCATGTCTGCACTGAGGACGGTTCGGAAGGGGTCAAGGGTTTCGTCACCGCACATCCCTGTCTTGAAGAAGAGTGTTTNCGCTATTACTGCTGCGGTCCTGCTCCGATGATGAAGGCTGTCGCTGCTGTCGCCCGCAGAAACGGCACAGATTGCGAGGTGTCGCTCGAAAACATGATGGCCTGCGGACTCGGTGCCTGTCTGTGCTGTGTCGAGAAGACCGTCAAGGGCAACGTCTGCGTATGCACCGAAGGTCCTGTCTTCAACATCAACGAACTAACATGGGAGTAAATTCTAAGAGCGTATTTTTCAAACAATGGCAAATCTTTCAGTCAACATAGGAGGTCTTGAACTCCGNAATCCGGTGATGACCGCATCCGGCACTTTCGGTTACGGCGAGGAATTCACNCCGTTCATCGACATTGACCNTCTCGGTGCATACATCATCAAAGGTACAACCCTGAATCCGCGTCAGGGTAACGACTATCCCCGTATGGTCGAGACTCCNGCCGGAATGTTAAACGCCGTCGGTCTCCAGAACAAAGGTGTCGANTATTTNATTGAACATATCTATCCCCGCATCAAGGACTACAAATCTCACCTGATTGTCAACGTCTCAGGGGCAAATATCGACGACTATGCCGAGACCGCACGCCGCCTCCACGGACTTGACGGCGTNAAGGCCATCGAGGTCAACATCTCATGTCCNAACGTCAAGGAGGGGGGCATGGCATTCGGCACGACAACCTCGGGAGCTGCATCAGTGACCCGTGCAGTGCGCGAAGCNTATCCCGGTAAAACACTCATCGTNAAANTGTCGCCCAACGTCACTTCTATCGCTGACATCGCACGCGCTGTCGAGGCCGAAGGAGCNGACTCGGTTTCACTTATCAACACCATTATGGGTATGTCAATTGACGTCGAGCGCCGCCGNCCGCATCTCTCGACCATTACNGGTGGACTTTCCGGTCCNGCCGTGCGTCCGGTCGCCGTNAGAATGGTATGGCAGGTGGCCAAGGCTGTCAAAATCCCCNTAGTCGGACTCGGTGGAATCATGAACGGACGCGATGCCNTCGAATTCATGCTTGCAGGAGCGAGCGCTGTAGAAATCGGGACCGCTAATTTTGTCGATCCGGCAGTCACGATGAAGGTCATTGACTTTATGGAGGACTACTGNGAACGCCACGGCATAAGCGACATCAACGAAATCGTAGGNTGTATCTGAGCCTNTGCTGAACCGACACAGCCGTCCGACTTGAAAATTTAATACAACTTGACTATTGAGTAGAATCAAATGAAAANGACACTCCGCTTATTCCTCCTCGTGACATTCGNCAGTTGCTTTGCCGGATGCTCACGCCTGAGCAGTGAGGCAAAGGAAATTGTCGGGACTTACTACAACACCGAGCTTTCCCAGACCGAACCAGTGATGGAACTGCGCAATGACGCGACCTGCGTNATCCGGGCAATCAAACCCGGAGTCCTTTCTTACAGCGTGGACGGCAAGTGGAANGTCGAACATGATTCGCTCATAGTCCGTCTTAACCCCGGAAGCCTGAAATTTGTNGGNGACAGCACCCTTATCGGGCATATACCTGAAAAGATAGCCCAGAAAGTCGTGAGTTACAATGATTTCACNTTGCAGCTTGAAACGGACGGCATAAGCTATCTTTATCAGAGACGGAAATANACGCAGTAAATTATATATTCTTANATCACATTCCTTTTTTTCACTAAAATATGAGACACGCGCTTTTAATAGGTCTTGCTTTGAGTGGTACTGTCATGCTTGGTGCCTGTGGCGAAAGTGAGTCTGTTGCCGACCAGATTTCATCGGCCGAACTTGCCCTCGCCAACGAGAACGTAANCGCCACACGCGAATTGTGTGGCGATATTCTGGAGCAGAAAGACCGTGCGGGAATGGAAGCGACCCAGATGGCAAGGCTCTCCATACTTTATATGCAACTCAATGAACGNACCGACGACCCCAATGATGTAGAGTATGCGGTGCAATGCTTCCGCGATGCCTACAAAATCAACAGTGACTCGGCAAAGGCCTACTANTCCTCACTCCCCTACGATCAGGAGAAATATGCCATGACACTTTCGACCATAGTCCATACCCTNGACAATCCCAAGGATATACCCGANGAGCATGACTGTGACCCGACAGAGGAGGAAATGAAGCAGATGGACTCCGCATTTGATTCAGCACAATAGAAACCGANGAGGAAACTNATAGTATATTCAAACTGTCATAATCCACACGCACGTCCTTAGGTCATGGACTGGAAAGAAATACTCGCACAGAAAGTCAATTCAGGCGAACTCTCACACGAAGAATTTATCCCCGAACCTGAAAANCAGAAGAAACAACCGGACATCATAGAGGTGNCCATCGACCGCAANGGACGTAAAGGCAAAAGTGCTACCATTGCGGCCGGATTCACTTGCCCGGACGACGAGCTGAAAAGNATCGCATCTAAACTGAAAACCGCANTNTCCACCGGAGGTTCCGCCCGTGGCGGTGAAATNCTCATTCAGGGTGAACGTGTGGAGGAAGTGAAAAAANTCCTTGCCGGACTCGGATTCAGNACAAAGAAATANACCGGAAACACGCTGAATAAATCGGAGAGCTAATAAATGATAAATATCTACAAGGCTTCCGCAGGGTCAGGAAAAACCTATACCCTTGCACGTGAATACATAAAACTTATACTCGGCTACAAAGATGAGTCGGGNAAATACCGCCTGAACCGTAAAGGTTCGGGCGGTCATCGCTCTGTGCTTGCCATAACGTTCACAAATAAGGCNACGGAGGAGATGAAGACNCGTATCATCCACGAACTGGCGGTCATAGCCGGACTTGAAAAGGGTTGGACCAAGGAGAGTCCCTACGCGGANGATCTCTGCTCCACCTTCGGCTGNACACGTACCGAACTGGGCAACGCTGCTGCAAAAGCTCTGAGGNANCTGCTGTATGACTTCAACTTTTTCAGCGTCTCAACTATCGACTCTTTTTTNCAGACAATCCTCCGCTCTTTCGCACGCGAGGCGGAAGTGGCAGGGAACTATGAGCTTGAACTGAACGACGAGGCCATCATCGGAATGAGNGTCGACAAACTCCTTCANGACCTCAACCACGGACAGGAAACCCCGAAGAGTGTCCGNCTCGTCAACTGGCTTTCAAGCTATATGACACAACTGGTTGAGGACGGAAACGCGTTCAATGTCTTCAACCGNTCACTTAAAATACATAGCAACCTCATCAAATTCATCAATGAGATCACTGATGATGTCTATCGTGAAAACGAGAATGAACTCTTAGGTTATCTTTCTGACGAAACGAAGTTCAATGATTTCAAAAACCGCATCTACACACAGATGCGTGAGATAAAGCAACGGACNGCCGAAGCTGCCCGCAAAGCGATTGAGGCTATCAACAATACGCCCGAAGGGGATAAAGTGAAGGCGAATATCATAAAGGGACTTGCGAAATGGACCGTGACGGGTTATGATAGCGAGGGACCGTCAAAGACCTTGGTAGCAGCCATGGAGGATATAAGCACAGCCTATAAAAAGGGAATAGGCAACCGGGAGATACTTGACGGNATCCTCAACGAAGTCCTTGAAATCATACGCATCAGCGACAGCCGGATTNCTATGCTCAGACTGATTGCCNCCAATCTCTACCAGCTTGGACTCCTNTCTTCACTCGCGGAATATATTGATAAATATCGCCGTGAGAATTCAACAATACTTCTGAGCGACACAAATGCGCTGATTTCGCGTATCATCGGTGGTGAGGATGCTCCGTTTCTCTATGAACGTGTCGGCGTATGGTTCAAGCACTATCTTATCGACGAGTTTCAGGATACNTCATACAGCCAGTGGTCCAACATACGCCCATTGATAAAGGAGAGTCTTGCCTACGAATACGACAACCTTGTCATCGGCGATGAAAAGCAGTGTATCTACCGCTTCAGAAACAGTGANCCTTCGCTTCTCCACAATCTCCACACTGACTCAATGGCNGAAGGGCGCAGCGAGGTGCGCGGTAACAAAATAGAAGAAAACACCAACTGGCGTTCATCAGTCGATGTCATACGGTTCAACAATACATTTTTCAGNGCACTTGTCAGGAATCTCGGTTTCGAGGACATCTATTCNAATGTAGCCCANCAGATTTCACCGAAACATTCCTCACATCGCGGNTATGTACGGATTAAGGTATATTCAGGAAAGAAAAAGGANGACTGGCTTCCAGAGGCTCTTGAAAATCTGACATCGGAACTTCGCCGACAGCTTGAATCCGGCTATCGTCCCGGAGACATAGCCATTCTTGTCAGGAAAAAGGAGGAGGGCAATATNGTCATAAGACATCTTGAAGATACCGTCCTGAACGATCCCGGTTTCCCACCCTTCCGCATCGTGTCCGACTCGTCGCTTTATCTCGGCAATTCACCTGCGGTAGGACTGATTGTGAGTCGTCTGCGCCTAATAAGTGCGACTGATTTTGCGCACGATCCCAAGAAGAAGACAAAGCGTGAAGTCGCAGCCCTAATCAACAANTTCGAGAACAGCAAGAGCCGTGGNGCATCGTCGTCAGCAGCCCTGATGGAAGCATTGGCAAAAGACAGTGCAACGACCGAGGTCAAACATGATGTCCCGCCGAGTGCCGGAGAAAACTCGGTAGACCTCATTTCGCTNGTTGAGGAAATTGTCGCCACATTCATTCCTGAGAAAAATCTTGAAAAAGAAAACCTTTACATCAGCGCATTTCAGGATCTCGTGACTGAATTTGTNGGGCGCGGTCATGGTGACATACGCTCGTTCCTCGACTGGTGGGACGAAAAGGGCTTTTCCACTCCTGTCGCCGGCGCGCAGGACGATACTGCCCTAAATATCCTCACAATCCACAAGTCAAAAGGTCTGGAATATCCATGTGTCCANATCCCATTTGCCGAGATGTCGGAAAAAAANATGTCCGAACTCACATGGTTCCGGCTCGATTCAATCCCCGGTATTCCCGACGACATACTCCCACCGATGCTTCCTCTCGTACTATCGTCGGCAATGGTGGGTACACCTTTTGAGGAACGTTACAACGAGGTAAGCCGCCANAAGAAGCTCGACAATGTCAACCTGCTCTACGTCGCCTTCACAAGAGCCGTNAATGAACTCAACATCGGTCTTGCCGGCGGTAGCACTAATCTGGCGTCGGACATACAGGCAGCCATAGCCGACTGCGACGAAAGTTTCAAGGCANAACTGGAATCACAGGCTGAGGGAACTGANCTCTCCCCTTTCACATCCTTTACCCTGACTGACGGACTGCTCACCATCGGCGCTCCTACNGTACCTGAAAAGAAAGAGGAGGCCGAAAAAACAGCCCTCACCCCCGCCGCGCTCTACGAAATGGGAAAATACTATACCCGTACCCAGCGCAACATCTGGGGAAATACNACCCTTGAAGACAAGTATTACGACATCGATGATGCGCGCGACCGAGGTATAATGCTTCACGATACCATGGCAAATGTCGTGAGCATTAACGATGTGAATGTCGCCATCAATAATCTACGCCACTCAAAAAAGGCAAAGGAACTGACCGACGGAGACATTGCTGAAATCCACTCAATCATCATGCAGCGAGTCAACGACCCGCGTGCCGAAAGATGGTTCAACGGCTATGAAAAAGTGATGATTGAGCGTCCGATTTCCATTGGCGGTGATGATTCCCGCCGTCCCGACCGAGTGGTATGGACCGCCGACGGCTACATAGACATCATCGACTTCAAAAGCGGAANGCAGAAACCTCAACGCTACATGAAACAGGTGCGTGAATACGTCGGGCTTATGCGTGAGCTTGGCCATGAAAATGTCAGGGGCTTCCTCTACTATCTTGATTCGGGTCAGATTGTGGAGGTCGTATGATGGNTGCAATCCATATCATCATTAATCTCCNTCGCAACTATAATCCACATCCAATCACGACTGATAGGTGAACCTGCGATTACATATTNACAATTTTTTCTCAAATAAATTTGGTGTTTCGTAAATAATACCTACCTTTGCAGCATAAAATCAAAACTAAACAAGCAATTTTTAAGAAAATGACACGATTTTACGCATATCCGTTTTTTTATTATTTTTATTTTGACAAAAAATAAGAACGGGATTTGCGTGTGTAAATTTTTCATCCATTTGCGAAATATTTTTCCAAATCATATAAATCCCGTTCACGCATGAACGGGATTTTTTATGTTATGAACCCTATAAACTGACTGACGAGATGAAGAAAGTCACCATACAAGGCGTAGCCGGATGCTATCACGATGCAGCAGCGCATCTCTATTTCGATGGCGAAGAAATACAGACNATCGAATGTGAGACATTTCCCGCNATGTTCGANACCCTTTCGACCGATGCGTCGNTGCTCGGTATCGTTGCCATCGAAAATACGATTGCCGGCAGCCTGCTGCAAAACCATGAACTGCTCCGGCAGAGCAACCTGAGGATAATCGGTGAGTTGAAACTCAGAATCTCCCATGTCCTCGCTGCACTTGACGGACAGAATATCGACCAACTCTCCGAAGTCAATTCTCACCCGATGGCCCTCATGCAGTGCGAACAGTTCCTGCGCCGGCATCCAAATCTAAAAATAGTCGAGCATCTCGACACTGCCGGAAGCGCAAAAGAAATAGCCGAGGGAAATCTGACCGGCCATGCCGCNGTCTGCGGAGAGTATGCCGCCAACCTTTACGGGCTNAACATACTNGAAAAGAGCATCGAGACAAANAAACGCAACTTCACCCGTTTCTTAATCATAGCCGATCCGCTGGTGGCTTCTGAGATAGGNCCGGCTGAACGCGACATCAANAAGGCTTCAATCGTCTTNACTCTCCCNCATACACATGGTGCGCTCTCAAAAGTGCTGACCATACTTTCGTTTTACGACATTAACCTCTCCAAAATCCAGTCGACCCCAATCGTGGGACGCGAATGGGAATACCGTTTTTACGTCGATGTGACTTTCGACAGCCTCGTACGCTATCATCAGGCCATTGAAGCGGTNAGACCTCTCATCAAGGACCTCAAAATNCTCGGAGAATATGCCGAGGCTGAAATAACCCACGCATAAAAAATAAAACAACAACATAAGCACAGATGGAAATCAAACCTTCTCAAAGAGTTGAAAATATAAAGGAATANTACTTTTCAACCAAGCTAAAAGAAGTGGCGGCTATGAAGGCTGCGGGAGAGGACGTGGTGTCACTCGGCATCGGCGGACCCGACCAGCCTCCTCATCAGACTGTAATCGACACGATGACAGAAGCCATCAANAATCCCGCCAACCACGGTTATCAGCCTCATGTCGGTATCCCCGAACTTCGCAATGCTTTTGCCGAATGGTACAGGAAATGGTATGGCGTCGAACTTGACCCGAAAACAGAAATACAGCCGCTGATAGGNTCCAAGGAGGGNGTCACCCATATCTCGCTCGCGTTTCTCAATCCGGGCGACGGAGTGCTGGTGCCGAACCCGGGCTATCCTACATATTCGTCCATCAGTAAGCTGGTCGGTGCGGAAATNTTCAACTATGACCTCGTTGAAGAAAGCGGATGGCANCCCGATTTCGAGGCACTTGAAAAACTTCCGCTTGACCGCATAAAACTTATGTGGCTCAACTATCCCCACATGCCGACCGGCGCACGCGCACGGATGGAAACNTTCGAAAAGGCAGTNGCCTTCGGCAAGAAGCACGGAATAGTCATNGTCAACGACAATCCCTACTCCTTCATNCTCAACGAAACCCCGATGAGCATACTCCAAGTGCCGGGTGCAAAGGAAATAGCCATAGAAATGAANTCGCTGAGCAAAAGCCACAATATGCCCGGATGGCGCGTCGGCGTGGCCGCCTCAAANCCCACGTTCATNTCNTGGATNCTCAAAGTAAAGAGCAATATTGATTCGGGNCAGTTCAAACCNACCATGCTCGCCGCTGCAAAGGCTCTNGAAGCCGACAAAAGCTGGCACGACAAAGTCAATGCCCTCTATGCTTCCCGCCGTAAGGTCGCCGAGAAAATCATGGAAGAGCTGGGATGNACTTTTGACCCGACACAAAGCGGNCTTTTCCTCTGGGGACGAATCGACAATCCCGAAATCACCTCCGAAGCTCTTGCCGACCGTCTGCTCCACGAAGCAAAGGTGTTTCTCACACCGGGCTTCATCTTCGGCTCAAACGGCGACCGCTACATCCGCATCTCACTCTGCGCAACTGAGGACAGAATGAACGAGGCCCTCGACCGCATCAAAAAAATGAATCAAAAATAATAACTTATACATAGCTTTACGCTCATGAATATGGACAATCTCAAACCGCTCGCCATCGACGGGTCGGAACTTTCAAAACCCATCATCATCTCGGGACCNTGCAGNGCCGAGACAGAAGAACAAGTAATGCAGACTGCACGNGAACTCCTGCGCACAGGTGTCAAAATCTATCGTGCAGGAATATGGAAACCGCGCACGAAACCGGGTGGTTTCGAGGGTGTCGGTGTCCCCGGNCTCGCATGGCTCAACAAGGTACGCGAGGANACAGGTCTTAAAATCGCCACAGAGGTTGCAAACCGNGGCCATGTGGAGGCAGCCCTCGAATATGACCTTGACCTTCTCTGGATCGGNGCCCGCACTTCGGCCAATCCCTTTGCCATGCAGGAAATCGCCGACGTCCTTAGGGAGTGNGGCCGTGACATCCCNGTNCTTGTCAAAAATCCNGTCAATCCCGANCTCGAGCTTTGGATCGGTGCGCTTGAACGCCTCTACAATGCCGGCATCACACGCCTCGGTGTAATNCACCGNGGATTCAGCACCTACGGCGAACACATCTACCGCAATCATCCTCAGTGGAGAATCCCCCTCGAACTCCGTATCCGTTATCCGCAGATACCCATCATCTGTGACCCGAGCCATATAGGTGGCAAGCGTGAGCTTATCGCCTCGCTCTCGCAGCAGGCACTCGACATGGGNTTTGACGGCCTCATCATTGAAAGCCACTGCAATCCCGATTGTGCATGGAGCGACAAGAACCAGCAGATTACCCCTGAGGTNCTCGGTGTGATTCTCGATAACCTCGTCTACCGCGATGCNCCCGTCCCGACCGAAAGCCTCGCGCAACTGCGCCGTCAGATTGACCAACTTGACAATGAACTTGTCGAGATACTCGCAAAGCGTATGAACATCTCGCGTGAAATCGGNGCTTACAAAAAGAACCACAATATGCCCATCGTACAGCCGGGACGCTACGGCGACATCATGCATACCCGCGTCAAGAATGCAGCCGCCTCCGGCGTCGACGAGGACTTCATGCGTAAGATTCTCTCGACCATCCACGAGGAATCAGTGCGCTTGCAGGTAGCCCTTACGGAAAATAAGTAAAAAACGTCCATCCATCTACAATCTACAACAGAGATGAAAATCCTGATACTCGGCGCCGGAAAAATGGGGAGTTTCTTCTGTGATCTCCTGTCGTTTGACCACGAGGTAGCCGTCTATGATCCCGACCACCAGCGTCTGCGGTTCACGTTCAATGCCCTGCGTTTCAAGGATCTTGAAGAAGTCCGGGAATTTGAGCCACAACTGGTCATCAACGCCTCGACAGTCAAGTACACCTTGCAATCGTTTGAAGCCGTACTCCCCTATCTCAACCCGACCTGCATCATCAGCGACATTGCTTCGGTCAAGACNGGNCTGCCGGAATTTTATGCCAACTGCGGTCACCCCTTCGTAAGTACCCACCCGATGTTCGGCCCCACATTCGCGTCGCTCAGTAATCTCAGCAATGAGAATGCAATAATCATCAGCGAGGGCGACCATCTCGGCAAGGTCTTCTTCCGNGACCTCTACTCGCGGCTNCACCTCAACATTGTTGAGTATTCTTTCAAGGAACACGACGAGACGATAGCCTACTCGCTCTCGATTCCCTTCGCTGCGACCCTCGCCTTTGCAGGAGTGATGAAGCATCAGGAAGCTCCCGGAACNACCTTCAAGCGCCACATGCAGATTGCACGCGGACTAATGTCGGAAGATGATTTTCTGGTGAGCGAAATTCTTTTCAATCCCAACACCCCTGAACAGATTGAGAAAATTCAGGAACAGATGGCTGAACTGCTTGAAATCATCAAACGCCGCNACAGTGAGGCTATGAAGGCCTATCTCGCCCGTGTGAGGGAACATATAAAGTAGTAGCNTATAAATAAAGTAAATNCCCCTTATAAAAAATTATGGCTCTGCGAAATAGGTCAAATCGCAGAGCCATGATTTTTATAGTGTCTTACCTACTGACTGTGNTTATTCTATNGTAACNTTTTCGATTACACAGTTTTCAATATTCTCGGTATTGAATGATTTCGACGGGTCTATCGCCCAAATATCCTTGAAGGTAAAGTTTGTGAGAGTATAGTCGTCGGTCTTTTTATCCTTATAGAAATCACGCGTACATTCAAGGTGTCCGTTGCGGAAAGTCACATTATCCACACCGGAAGCAGGCATCGGNTCACGGTCGACCTTATTGAAGAACTGAGTCCATGTCTGCACCTCGACAGCATTGCGCACACGGCCGGTAGCACCGTCAATCANCACGTTGCGATACTGCTGTGGAGTGTCGGGGCGCATTTTGAACAGAAGCACATGATAGGTNTCCTGAAACTTGCAGTCTTTCAATATGACATTTGAACAGTCCCATGCCTCGCTGCCGAACGTCACACCGGCATTCGTTTTGCCGAAGGTGCAGCGGTCAATTATTACACGCCCGACGGGACCATTTCCTGCAATAGTGTCGACGTATGTTCCCTTNCCTCCTTTGAGACACACACCGTCGTCATTGACATTCATGTAGCAATCGCTGACGAGGACATCCGTGCATACGTCAAGGTCAATGGCATCGGTACTCGGACCTTTGGGATACCCGTCGGTCGGGGCAAGAATCGTCACGCCGAGATACTTGATTCGTTCGCAGTTGTAGAGATGGTTGGTCCAGAAACCGGAATTGACCATGCGGANACCGCTGACCGTGACATCTTTTGAATTTGAGATNTAGGCCATNCGCGGACGCAGGGCTTCAAGATTGGTACATTTGCGGTTNACCTTGCGGCGGAGCCAGAATTCATCGTAGAAACGATGGCCGTTNCCGTCGATAGTTCCCTCTCCTGAAATNGTGAAACCGTCACATCTGTCGGCATTGACGAGGGCNGCAAAGTAGTCGATGGTCTGCCCTTCAAGACGTGTCTTTATGATTTCGTAGTGGGTGATTGCATCACTGCCTTTCAGCTTACCATCCTTCTGAAGATGCAGGTGGGTTCCGGGTTTGAAAAACAGCGAACCACTGAGAAATGTACCTTCGGGAATTACTATGACTCCACCTCCGTCAGCNGCAGCCTTGTCAATGACAGCTTGGAGTGCCGGAGTCTGGATGATGGTNCTGTCGCNCTTTACACCGTAGTCTGTGACAACATATTTTTTCCCCATCTTGTCAATATCGGGAATCTTTGAGTCATTGAACCACGCAGGCACCGCGCTGCCATCAGGAAAAGTCGTGAACTCCGCCCGTGACTCGACAGCCGCGAGAGCCATAAATGCGAGAGCAAGAGCCTTGATTTTTAGTTNCATAAACAGGTTATCAGAAATAAGATGATTAAAATTTTTATCTCCCAGGCGGAAGATNTAAATNGGGAAANCAATTTGTTTCCGCNTAAATATCNTNTGGCAAAATTACAAATAAATCCTTAAAATTCCGCATGGATTGTCGTGCTAATTNACAATCTTNCGGATTATCCCCCTATCTCCCACGCCGTTCAGACAATAGGGTCAATGCAGAACTCCCTCCGGCCACACCCTCCGCAATGGCCTCCACGCCAAACACAATCAAATTCTTCTATCGCAGCGTCGACAAGCGNGGCATCGTCGGTNAGAATCCCGGCTTCAAAATTGCGTCGACCCGGACTTTTGATACCCATTCCGGCACCTGTCAGATTGGCAGACCCGATATATGCCGTTTCAAGATCCATGATTATAATCTTGAAATGGACGCGCGGACACAATACACGTTCCAAACCTGCTGCAAGCAATGGATAGCGGTCGAAATCTTCCCTGAATCTCTGCCCCGGTTCCTTGGCATGGATAAGCCTCACTTCCACCCCACGTTTCAACAGGTCGGAGACTACCCCGAGAAAAGGACGGATGTTGTCGCCTGTNCCTACATATAAATCTTTGATGTCGGCGGTTCCTATCCAGAGTGTACGCCGTACAGACTCAACCCGTGCCAGCACTTCGGAATAATGATCACTGCCGGAAATAAATTTCAATNCCATATAGTAAGTTTTGATTCTATAGATTCCAAAATACAAAATTAGTAATTAAAGTCATCATCAGATTACACTGTNTTTTAATTTTTTTCTCATATCAATATCTAACTTCTCTAAATTAGTTTAGACNACTTNTATATGAAAGTTCTTACTATGCTGATAATCANCATAGATTTATANAAAAGAATACAGGAAAGGNACAGATTTTGANAGGATAAGGCANAAAAAGTGTTCCCTTGTATAAGTTTTGCGTTTTCAGGCAGTTGGAAGTATATGGACTAAATTAGGTGTTTCTTCTTAAATTCTACTTGTTAATTAACTTTATTCTATTTATATTTACAATATTTAATGCAGTAAAATATGGCGATTTGGTGTGCTGAATAGGCTGTCGAACCAATTTAGGCTCTTGTTTTATCTGAAATCGGGTCGAGGGGTTTCCACTTGCAAGGGTGTTTAATGTCGGTATTAAGCTGTGCGAATATCGGACAAAAACACATCTTGCATAGTTGACCAGTAAAGCAATATTAAAACTGCGTACTTGACAGAAGGACAGCCTTATATAAATAGTTAATTAGAATGTAATTGAATTGTTGTTTTTTCTTGTCAACAAAATAGATTTTAGATCTCGAGGTAATATCATGTCTGAATCGTGACCATTTGAATAATAAACAGTCTGTTTAGTTGAAATAATATTTATATCTGGTAATTCTACACCCTCTTCATCTTTTACATTAAAAGTTGAGATGAAATATGCTTTACTGGATATAGTGTCATAAATTCCAAAAAATTGACCTTCTTCTTTAGTTCTCTTGGAAACTAAGAAAGTATCCACTGCCATTTCAATAATATATAAATTTCTAGACTCTGTTCCTGCATCAAAAGCTAATGTCTTAGAAAGCATCTTCCCATTGATACTGTAGTCAACTCCAGAGAAATATTCTGATCGATAATTTGATTTTTGATTGTTTTCTCTAATATTTCTAAAGAATAAGATTACAGAAATAATTGCAACTAGACCTATTGGTATAATTGCTAATAATTTAGTTAAGGTATCCCGTTGCTTCCAAATCATATTACAATACTAATAATTCTTAATATTGAAATTTTTGTATTTCAATAAAAAATACGTGTAGTTATTTACAAAATTACGAAAAATATCTGNTAGCCAGTNGGANATTTGTCTCATTTGTCGTGAAAATCAGTGTTTTCTNTCTATAAATAGGCATTTCTNACCTTTTANAGAATAGNATTACTGATNATANTGANTTNGTTNACAAATCNCACAAAAGAGTNGGAATANNAAAANTNTAAGNCCTGAAAATGCGTACATTANGAAGAAAAAGTACANATAAGAGGCAAAAATAATTCCTTAGAGTTTTTTATGTAAATAATGCGATNTNNAAACCATAAATTTTATTCAAATATTGAGATATCCAGCTTAGTAGGGTCAGATGGAATTTATGAAANCTCTCGATTATATTTTTTTGAAATATACTTACCAATCAAACCGATAAGACAAGAGCTNATNATNANAAATGGNAGATAAACAATNTATAATAAAATGACNCCCCAAAATAAAGAAAATCCCCAATCGCCNGTGTCTATTAGACCAATAATAAAACATATAACGGCAAGTCCGGTTATTAGTGAAAATAACAATCGAGAAAGTGAATACCAATTCTTGCCATTCCATAACCTCCACGCAGGAAATAAGAATAGAGCATAAGAGATTGTGTAAATCGAACATGCAATTATGCAGGAATCAAAGTAAAATCTGTCATTGGTTACATAACACATCATTATAAAATATAANGATGCCAANATTGTCGTGACTATTGCCACAGCTATTTGAAATATAAGAAAGGCTTTTGTCCGTATTTCCATGTGTCAAAGTTACATATTTTNAGCAAAATATTAANCAGTTGCCTATTATTTAGAACGTTGATAACGATTTTGATATTGCTTGTGCATGGCTTAATTTGACCATTAACGCTTTATTCCCCGATTATATTCCCCGATTATGCGTCCGGTTCATATTNTTGATTAACAGAAGNCAGATTGGATGTCAGGCACTCTAATCTGCGTGGGATTAAAGCAAGGAAATTTCTCGATTTTGTTGTACTTTTGCGGGAATATTATAAAAATCAAAAGTCACTCACCAATTATAACAATANAAACCAATGCTCACATCCGGTAAATTAGGTTTCTGGGGNCTGACCGCCCTCGTGTTCGGGCTGATGGTCGGTGTCGGAATCTACAATCTTCCTCAAAANATGGCCTCCGTCGCCTCGNCGGGAGCCGTATTCACCGCATGGATAGTCACTGCTGCCGGAATCCTTCCNCTCGTCATGTCCTTCAAATGGCTCAGCGACCATTATCCGCAATACAATGCCGGCATCTATCAGTATGCTCAGGCAGGGTTCGGCAACTATGCCGGGTTCAACATAGCATGGGGCTACTGGCTCTGCACGGCATTCTCCAATGTGGCTTACGCCGTGATGCTCAATGATTCCTTCGGGTCATTCTTCCCTGCCCTTCTGAACCACGGATGGGAGACCGTCGCCTTCGGGTCGGTNCTGATATGGCTGATGTTTTTCATTGTCGCAAGCGGAGTGAAAACGGCTAAGATTGTCAATACCCTGCTTGCCGGTGTAAAGGTNGTGATGCTCATCTTCATCATCACTATCTTACTGNTTTTCTTTAAATCNGACTTATTTGATGCTGACGTATGGGGTAAGGCAGCCNCCCTCGGGACAACCGCAGAGCAGGTCAAGGCCACAATGATGGTCACGCTTTTCTGTTTCTTCGGNGTGGAAGGAGCGGTAATGATGTCGGCACGCGCAAAAAAGAGTTCCGATGTCGGGCGTGCCGGTATAGTCGGATTCTTTATCTCGCTTGTCCTCTACATGGCCGTATCGCTCCTCTGCTACGGACTGATGGCAAGAGCGCAACTTTCGGAACTCCCNGACCCCTCTATTGCCTATATNCTGCGTGAAAGCTGCGGCGAATGGGCCTATTGGTTTGTTATCTCAGCCGTCATCGTGTCGCTTCTCGGCGGATGGGTCGCATGGACGCTTGTAGTNGCCCAAGTCCCCTACGAGGCCTCACTCGTCGGGATTCTNCCCAANGCGTTCAGCCGCACAAACTCACACGGAATGCCGACTTTCGGACTTTTCGCATCAAGCATCGTAATGGAGATTTTCCTCCTTATGGTNGTGACAGCCGACGACGTGTATCTCGCCGCCCTCCAAATTACNGGTCTNATGATTATACCCTGCTACNTCTTCACAGGGCTGTTTATGTTAAAGAAGGCCGGTTCATGGAAAATCCGCACGGTCGCCATCATCACCTCCGCTTTCTGCNTGTGGATGGCATACGCCGGAGGTCTGACNGGTATGTTCATGACATCCGTATTCTATGTCATCGGNATAGAGTTCTACATNCAAGCCCGNCGTGAGAAGGATCCCGCCTCCCCANTGTTCACNCCGACTGAAAAATGGGTGTTCTACATACTGTGTGCAGCCGCAGTCATCACTGTCATAATGATGGCGTGCGGCTACAACACCTAATTTAAAACTTAATATATCCGCTGTTCCGTCAGCCGAGCAACATACGTCGTTCATCCTCGACCGTGATNGGCGACGAATGGCCTGAGAGCAATACGGTTTCAGGAGGAAGCGTCAGGATTTTGTTGACAATCGAGTCTTCAAGCTCNCGCCTATTCCCGCCGGGGAAGTTGGTAAGGCCGGGACCATGCTGATAGAGCGTATCACCGACAAAGGCTGCTCCTGCATCAGGAGAATAGAACGTTACNGAGCCGGGCGTATGTCCCGGTGTATGGATGACTTTGAGCCAAAAAGCTGAATGGGCTTTCAGACGGATAATCTCACCGTCATACAGTTCCTCGTAGTGAGGCACCGTCATCGGCTCTCCTGAATTNGCGCTCAGATTCAGATATGGATCAGTCAGATACTTGGCATCAGACGGATAGACGTAAATCGGGGCGACGAGTTTTTCACGCAGTAGTTCGGCGGCACCCAAATGGTCGAANTGTCCATGAGTCAGGAGGATTTTCTCTATCTTCCACCCGTTGCGCACAACGGTGTCATAGATGATTCCGGCCTGAGCGCCGGGATCGATTATGAANCCTGCCTTCGTAGCATCGTCGATATAGAAATAGCAGTTCTCAGCAAAAACGCCCTGCACAGTNAGTTCTCTGATCATGGCTCTATCCTCCCGAATTTTAAAGTAACTGACANCCGTCGGGACCGCAGGCGTGCGGACGCTCACCGGGCTTTTCTTCCGACTGTTTNCCCTGCTTTCTCAACTCGCGTTCAAGAGCATCCTTGAAACCTTCGATGGACATTGCACCGGGGACTGCGAAACTGCCGTTGAAAACGATGTAAGGCACTCCGTGGATGCCACGCATACCGGCCTCNCGCTCGTCNAGACGNACTTCGTCGTCATATTTGTCTGATTCAAGCACTTCCTTCACCTCGTCTTCCTTCATTCCGGCGCCGATAGCTTTCNCAAGAAGTACGGCATGGTCNGAAAGCACGAGATTTTCAGTGAAATATGCTGCAAAAAGAGCCTCGTTCAGACGGCCGACGGTTGCGCGGTCATATTTCGCCTCGGCGAGCTTCATCAAGCGATGGGCATCGCGGGTATTGGAATATTGGGTCGTCATGTAGCGGAAATCAATTCCGAGTTCCTTGCCGAGATTCGAAATCTGCTCAATCTGCTTCTTTGCACCTTCGACCGACAGGCGNTATTTCATAGCGAAACGCTCGGGAGTCGTNGTGGTCACTTCCTTAGGAGCTGTCGGGTCGAGCTCGAATGCACGGAAGTCAATCTCTACATCATCTTTAAGNCCGAGTTCCTCGATGGCGCGTTGAAGACGTGTTTCACCGATGTAGCAGTAGGGACAAGCAAAATCGCTCCAGATTGTGAGGTTCATCATAGTGTTTTTCCTTTCGTTTAAANTTTTATTTATCTGTTTGGTTTGTTATGAGATTCAATACCTTGACAAAAGATTTCAATTCTTCCGGGCTGACCAACCCGACCAGTGCCTGATGGCGCGCCTCCGAAACCTTCATGATTNCAGGNTCTATNCCNCTCCCTTTTTCGGAAAGGAANACGCGCAGACATTTGTGGCTCACAGGTTCGGTCACGACNAGACCTTTTTNAGCCATTGCTGTCACACNTCTGCTGACCGCCGCCTTGTCCTTAGACAACAGTGCCGCTATCTCGCAGGGCTGAAGNCCGTCGGAGGTGTAGAGCGCACGNANAANCAGATATTCGCTCGTCGTGACATCCAGTCCCGCCTCGGCAAGTGCCGAAGCAAGCTGACTCAGAAGTCGCTGATAGGCTTTCCCTAATTGGCAGCCGAGATTGGGCATTTGGTAAAACTGATANTCATTTGTCATAGTGATATTACAACAAGTGGAGAATAAAAATAGTTGNNNANNCAACCATTTTTATTCTCCACCTATCCTATTTTAGGGNTGNCGACCTTATCGTGNAGAAATAAAATTCAGCNCGTCACTACAATATCNTACCCTACTCTATGTTAGCTGTATCCCACACTTTGGTTTCAGTGCAGACTGCACCGGNGGTCTGATTGCCTACGGTGAATCTGAAGTCACCTCTTTCGAGAGTCCATTTTCCATTGTAGTTCACAAAAGCGAGGTCACTGGCGGGAATAGTGAAGCTCACGGTCGTGCGCTCACCAGCTCGNAGATTCACTTTATCGAATCCTCGGACGCGAAGCACGTCAGGAGAGATGGAGGCAACGAGGTCANTGCTATATAAAATCACAGGCTCCATGCCGTCGGTCTTTCCGGTNTTGGTCACGGTCACACTTATGGTGATGTCGTCTGANGCAGAAAATTCAGGNTTGTCCACGGTAAGGTTGCTATATTCAAAAGTCGTATAGCTCATGCCGAATCCGAAAGGCCACTGCACATCTATGTCNGCGGAATAGTTGTATGCACCGGTCATGGTCGCAACAGTTTCACACGGCTTGTGGTCGTATGTAGCAAGTGAGTTAATCCATTTGGGATAGGTGTAAGGGAGCTTTGCACTGAAATTACGTTTACCGCTGAGNAGCTGTGCCANCGCGTCACCACCATAGTTACCNGGAAGNAGTATGTCGACAACAGCCTGTGCCAGCGGTTCGANTTCACGGATGATTCGTGGACGCCCCTCGTTGAGAACCAGCANGATNGGTTTGCCNGTCCGAGAAAGNGCCTTTACCAGTTCGNTCTGGTTTGCNGAAAGATGAAGGTCATTTGTATTGCCCGGTGTCTCGCAATAGGAGTTCTCTCCTATACAGGCGACAATCACATCGACAGCTTTTGCAGCCTCNACCGCCTTGTCTATCCTTACGTTCTGTTCTATCTCCCACTTNCCNTANTCGCNCACATAGTCCATGCCCTGCTCCAGCACCACATTATTCTTGCCGTATTCATTGCATAGAGCCTCNTAGATGGTATTATAGCCGTCATGATACNGGGCTTCGTCCGTACCCTGCCANGTGTAGGACCATCCNCCGTTCAGCGTGCGCATTGAGTTTGCATTAGGGCCGGTCAGGAGTATTTTGGTTCCNTTGGCAAGGGGGAGNATATNGCCGTCGTTTTTAAGCAGGATTTCACTCTGCACGGCAAGTTCGAGAGCCTTGGCCGCGTNTTCCTGACTGCCGAAAAGAGGATAGTTCTCGGGAGCAGTGTCGGGTGTTTCAAAAAGATTCAGACGCANTTTCATACGGACGATGCGCGCCACAGCGTCATCAATACGCTCCATNCTCACCTTGCCTTCGTTGACAAGTTCTTTGAGCAGCGTACAGAACTCCATATCGTAGGGGGTCATCGACATATCCACGCCGGCATTGATGGCAAGCATGATGGCCTCCTTATAGTCGGCNGCCACCTTGTCNCGCTTCCAGAGATTATGGATGTCAGCCCAGTCGGTCACAATCATACCATCCCAGTTCAGGTCATTTTTCAGCCATACGGTGAGCATCTCGTGGTTGGCGTGGAACGGCAGTCCGTTGTTGATNCCGGAGTTCACCATCACTGAGAGAGCTCCGGCGCGGATAGCTTCCTTAAAGGGGGCAAAATATTTTTCACGGAGGTCAATCGGATTGATTGACGAGGGNGTGCGGTCCTTTCCTGTCACCGGATTGCCGTAGGCCATATAGTGTTTCAGACAGGCTCCGACATTGTTCACGCCGATATTATTGTTGTNNTNGCCCTGATAGCCTTTCACCATCTCCACNGCCATCGCACCGTTGATAAAAGGATCTTCACCGAAACTTTCCCAGACGCGGCTCCACACCGGATTACGGCTGAGATCCATCACCGGGTTGTAGAGCCAAGGGATGTCNCATGAACGGCTTTCGTAGGCGGTTATGGCAGCACCTTCNCGCACAAGGTCGCGGTTGAACGAAGCNGCCATATTTATTTCCTGAGGGAAGAGCGTACCGCCGATNGTATATGTTGTACCGTGATTCTGGTCAACTCCGTAAACATCGGGGATACCGATATATTCCATCGAGGCCTTCTGGATTCCGCTGATAAGCCGATACCATGTCTCCTGAGTCTGTGCGTGACCCTGAGCGGTGTTGAGGATAGAGCCTACGCGATAGTCACCGAAAACGTTCTTCAGCTTGGCTGGATCAAGAACCACTTTTCCATCTTCCGGCTTGTCCTTGCATACANGGTCAACGACCACTTCACACATCTGCCCTACTTTGTCGTCAAGGCTCATTCCGCTGACAATCTCGTGGACCTTGGCCTCGATAGCCGGGTCAACNGGNATGGCGGGAGTCGACATTTCCCTTCCGCTACCTGCGGNAGCCGCCATGGTCCCGAGGAGTGCCAGANCGCTTAATGCTATTTTTTTCATTCTTGGTTTAAGGTTGATAAGTAAGATTTTTACAAAAATAGCAATTATTNNCCGATTNATACNGCAGAAATACGGCTTCGTAAATATCAAGGTAAGAATTTTATNNCATATTNAGATGTATTCATCTGAGTAATAAGCNATAATATCTTTCAGGGAGGTAAAATGCGGGGAAATGCGGTCAGAAACGATTCATCTCATTCGCTCCGGCACCCTGCCCCCTGTATCGGTCACGGGTTGTGTTGAAGGAATATTGAAGCGTGAGGAAGAAGCTGCGGTTGTTGGTCGTGTTGACCTTGCAGATTGTCACATCCTTGTTGAGAAGAGTNATGTCTCGGTTACTGCCATTGAAAATATCATTGGCTTCAATGGTCACGCTGAAACGGTTNTTGCAGAAAGCCTTGTAGAGTTTCATATTGAGATAGGAGGATGCNCCCTGATAGGTATTGTCATCATTTCCGGCACTCATCCACTGCATATCGACGTTGAGCCATANATCCCNCGGCAGATGAACGGCATTCTGAAACTGCACGAGACCNACCGGATTGTTAAGTTTCTTACGTCCGTTGTCGTAGTCTATGGTAAGACTCTGGCTCACGAGACCGAGATTGACNACAGGCTGCCACACGCCTACNTGGAAGNGTCCTCCGACGAAAGCCCTCAATGCACGTTGTCNGGGAAAATTATCCATAGTGATGAACTTGACTTCGCCATCTTCACCGTNGGGGCGNGTCGTGTTCATTATCGCATCCTTTTTATAGGTATAGGACAATTGGCCGAAAAACTGTCGCCATGCGCCTGTCAGTTCTACCGAGTGTATTTTCTCNGGTTTCAGATNNGGATTGCCACCTTCGAGAGTGAAACGGTTGATATAGTCCACNGTTCCGTCAAGGTCAGCGTAGCCCGGCCGTCGTGTCTTGTGGGTGTAATTGAGGGAAAGCTGCATTGAGCCGAGCATCGTCGAAAGTTGGAAGGAGGGAAATAGATTGTTGTAAGCCTTGCTCTGTGCGTNCATGCGCTGTCCGTTTTCNCTGTAATNGAATCTGACGTGTTCATATCGTAGGCCTATGCCGACGTTGAACAGACCGAATGATTGGCCTATTTCTGCAAATCCGGCGATATTGTTTTCATCAACCTTTGATTCTCCNTCATCTACGATAGCGGCATCTGTCACATAGTCTGTNGAGAAGCGNGAGGCTGTGTATTCCTCTCCGAACTCTATGCCACCCTTCCAGAAAGGCCAACTGAACACCAGTTTCTCAGCTATCATACGGCTTCTGTTGATTCCCGNAGAGCTGACAGATGTATTTGGGCCTGCGGAACTCCTCTCGTCGTTCCACATCAGATTGCTGCTTTTACGCCACATATAGTCGACATTGAAATCNACACCCAGNTTGCCCACTTCNCCATTGTAATAAAGATTGGCATGATGCTTTGGGAGCGCGTCGGTTCTTGAACGTCCAAGCATNGTAAGCTCGTCGTATGGCNTTCCATCGGCTGATATGCTNCTTATTCCCGTATTTGCACCTCTCTGTTTCGTGAANCCTTCGGAATAGTAGGCACCCACCGAATGACTGTCGTTGAAAAGATATGAAAAACCGGCTTTGGCATAAANGTCATCTATGCTTGTTGANCCTTTCTGTGTGAGAAGCTGATTCCAAAGTNTTGCGGAGCGNGTCGTCATGTCCACGNGGTTNCCCCCGGGAAANTTGCCNCCCAGATAGCCNAAATTGCCGAATANTTCCANTCCGCCTGTACGGAATTTGATATTAGCCTGATCAACAGTGCGCAAGTATTTCTGCACCACTCCCTGAATCCTGAGAGTTCCNCTGAACCCATCACCCTGCGGGCGTTTGGTGCGGATACGGACGACGGATTTNACTGAACCTCCATATTTTGCTCCGGGGTTNGTGATGACCTCGACATACCTGATGTCNGCGGAATTCAACCGGGATAGTTCAGTCAGGTCGTGAATCTCCCTACCGTTTACATATATTGCAGGAGNTCCTTTGCCAAATACCTCNAAATTACCGTCACGCCCAAGCATCATCGGAACCTGCGCAAGGACATCGTTTGCTGTCCCGGNGTGTTCAAGCTGCGAACCCNCCACATTNGTCACAAGAGNATNACCCTTTATCGCAGTCACAGGACGTTGCGACTTCACNACNACTTCCNCAAGNATCAGACTCTCCGGAGTAAGCGTTATCAGGCCGAAGTCACCNCCATGAGGAATCGGNAGTGTCTTTGTTAGATAACCGATGGATGAAAGACTGATGAAAGAGGGATTGCCCTGTGGATTTTCAAATGTGAANACTCCGTCGGTATCCGTCAACGTTCCGACNATATAAGTCGAATCGGACTTTAACAGGAGGACATTCACATAGTCGATCGGACGATTGTCATTATCGACCACCCTGCCCGTGACGTTCTGTGCGCTTGCCACTGTTGCAGCGACAGAGAGGAGCATGGATAGTACAAATGTTTTCAGTAGCGATTTTGTAATCATCATAACTATAATTTTTGTGTTAGGAACAGTATTGAACCGAGAACTTTTCTCACCACAAAATTACAGCCGCAGACTGACAAAAGCCNACTTAAACATCATCTATTTAATCTTAAATACCATCAATTAATCACCTATAAATAAAAGGNTTAATCTCAATAAAATCTTAAATAGGCCNTTTTGTATCTTAAACGTCCAAAACAGCCATGAAATCACCTCCGTCGTCAATCCCCAGCTTCTTTCGGATAGCAGTTTTCCTGACGTAAATTGAATTGGCCGACAGTTCTGTCAGTACACCGATTTCCTTTGTTGAAAAACCTGCTTTCAGGAGCATGATTATCTGGATTTCTTTCTCCGTAAATGTCGTTCCATAGCGGTTGCGAATTGAGGAACAGTAGCCATCATACAGCTCGTCAATGAGCAGGTAGACCTTATCCCAATCTACTATCGAGGGTTCTGTGCCCCCGCTATGTTCCACTCCGGAAATACGGCGCAGTGCATCCTGATTCTGCTGAGTCGGTGCGACGGCAAAAGTCTTCAGAATCCCGAGATAGCCGACAATCAATCTTCGGACTGTCTCCGACTTGTCGGCTGACTTCTCTGACTNCGCAAGACGAAGCAGCCTGTCAAGAGTCTCGGCACGCTCCTCGGCACTCATTATCCGCTCCCTTTTCCTACGCAGATTGTTGCGCACAATCCATGCACCCGCTACAATCACCAAAAGAAGCGAGACAATGACTATCCATAACCGCTGACGTTGCAGGTCAAGGCGCATTTTTTCCTGTTCCGCCCGGTTGCTTTTCTCCTGTGCTTCCTGCCGTGCAAGTTGCGCCCTCTGATAGCTTGCCTCCACTTGTTTCGCGGTATTGTGCATGAGATTGACAGGAATTGCCCTACTTTCACCGTAGGCTATCACTCCTGCAATCAGATTTATCTTTATAAGGGCTTCCGGCATATCCGACACCATATCCATGTCAATCTCCGAAAGATTTTCCTTAGCCTCACTCAGTCGCCCGTAATTAAGGTTGAACTCCGCAAGTGACACCATCCGGCTTATATGTTCCTGAGGCACACCGGCAGGAACTTTCGCTATAATCTCCTTCATAAGCGCAATGGCCTCGTCATGCCTTCCGGCACCTTGCAGCATGAAGGCATAGTCGTTCATGAAATCGGCCCACTCGGGAGTATATCTATCGGGAAAGAAATCACTTTTAATCGCAGAATCGCCTGCGGCAAGGGCCCCTTTGAAATCCCCTGCAAAGTATAACGCGGCCATGGTTGAATCCGCTTGTTGGAGTAGTCCACCGTCAGTGTTGACATACGGCTCTGCCGGTCGGGACTTCTTTTCCTGTCCCACCTGCGAACCACACGAGGCAAAAAGTAGGAATATGTTTATATAAAGGATAGAAAACAATATCTTCATAGCGTTACATATTTGTCTGGGATTACCCCACTTTCTACCCACAAATTTACTAAAAAATTTCATCCTTCCCTCTATAAAAACGTAGCCAAAGCAATCTATATTNCGCCACATCTTTTTTCATGGTCGCCCAATTCAATGAAAAATGATTATCTTTGGGGATGAAAACCAAATCAGATATTACATATTAAGTNAACAGGCATATATGAAAGCATATCTTTATAAGTTCGGTATGTCGATTAAATCCCGCCTCGACAGACTTTCCTTTCGCACGGGAGTCATCGTATTGTCGATGTGTGTGCCTTTCTATATTATTTCATTCGCACAGATGGCACTCCCATTCTCGGCCGGAACAAAAGGAGTCCTTTGGGCCCTGTTTTTCGGATTGGCAAAGACTGCCCAATACGGTGGTCTGACAATTCTCGGTGCCGAAGGTATAAAACGACTGAAAAATATGGTGGGCAAATAGCCTCGCACTCTTATACTTGACCATACTTGGAAAAGTTGTCTGAAATTTGTCTGAGTCAAAAATCAAAAGCCTTGCAATCATCTGATTACAAGGCTTTTTGATTAATTTTTGCGGAGAGGACGAGATTCGAACTCGTGGTAGGATTGCTCCTACGTCAGTTTAGCAAACTGGTGGTTTCAGCCACTCACCCACCTCTCCTTTGTTTTTCTAAATCTTTGGATTTCTGCGCTCAGAAAAGTTTTAGAAAAATTCGGCTTTAAACGATGTTGTATTTCCTAAAAGCACTGCAAAGTTAGAACTTTCGTCGGAATTAACCAAATGTTTTCAATACTTTTTTCATCNTAAAATTAACGATTCAATTNTCAGGCACATCTAATCGNCTGANATTAAAGCTAAATCCATACTAAAAAANNTTTAATACNAACCTTCGTCCGGGGAAACTCNGCCGTCACTCCTCTCCAACCGTCATCTCATATATATCGTAGACCACGGAGCGGCCTCCAAATTCTTCCTTGTGGTGAAGCAGCCCGGCATTGAGATAGCGTCCNCCATCCTCGTTGGAGATTCCGAAATCNAAATAATCGTTNTCACGGAGGATGTCGTGGATAAGTTCATGGTAAATGACATCCGCTGCATAGAGCTTCTTCCCACGNGGAGTCGAGGAGGCATATTGAAGGTGTATTACACCCCTGTCAAGATAGATGACCGCACTCGCCAGCAACTCTCCGGCAGGGTCGGTAGCCGTAAAGAAGCGTATGTTGGCAGGAAAACGGCTTTTCAGATAGTCAAGTTCGGCTGCCGTATGGACAGGACGTGTATTGTGACGCAAAAGAAGGTTTTCAGTCGCCATATCCCAGAACGATTCGACCGACTCCACTTCCCTCACAATTATTCCCGCCTTATTGCGACGTTTCTCTGCCTTGACGTTCAGGCGNCCGGAGGGCAGAGGGTCACGCATATTGATGGCGGTCGACACATTGCGGACAATCAGACGTGCATCGTTGCGGAACAGTGCATACAGATCCTCCTCGGCACACTGGCGGTGATAAATGTGAGGGACAGCCTTATATACAAGCGAGGTCACACCGTCCTTGTGCAATTCCGACCGTAGAAGTCCGAACATCTCCAACGCATCCGTAGCCGAAGTCTTCATGTCCATGACGAGACCGCCGTAAGTCAGCCCGGCATGGCTTGAAAGGACATCGCCACGCAAAGTAGCCGGCAGAAGGCCGGCAAACTCTCCGGCATCGTTGACGAATACATACGAATGGTCGGGGAAACGGTCGGCATGATATTCCATATAATCGCGTTTTAGCAGAAAGGTACCGTTCTTGGACCCTTCCACAAACTCGTCCCACCGCTCCTTCATCTCGGGCGTGTAGCGCAGAATCTCCATATCAGGAATCAGTCTCAGTGATGTTTAAATCCGGATTAAAGCAACTCCCCTTTTCCTTCTCTGACAATCTCAGGATTACGGCTGTCCGTCAGGTCAACGACCGTTGAAGGGCCGGGAGTCCATCCTGAATCACCGTTGCCGCTCTCACCGTCGTCAATCAGCAGTGAGGCCACCCCTTCGAAAGCCTGTGCAACCTCGTGGGCATCAAACTCGGGAATCTCATCGTCGACTTTCAGTGATGATGAAAGTATGGGATGACCGAGACGTTCAGCAATGGCACGGCTTACGGCATTGTCCGGCACGCGTATCCCCACTTCCTTACGCCCCTTGAACACCTTCGGGAGCGACGTGGCAGCCGGGAGGATAAACGTAAAGGGGCCGGGAAGATTGGCACGCAGTATGCGGAAAGCCTCGTTGTCGATACGCGCATAGTCACTCGCCATAGAAATGCCGTCGCAGACCACCGAAAGAGTCTGCTTCTGGGGATTTACTCCCTTGATTTTACAGAGCCGCTCAATAGCCGAATTGTTGAGCGCGTCACACCCGATGGCATAGAGCGTATCCGTCGGGTAGATAATCACCCCGCCGTCTTTCAGACACTCGACCGCTTCGTCGAGATAGCGCTCGTTGATGCTTGTGGGATACATTCGCAAAGTCTTCATCACCTCTTTTGCTATATTTTAGATTACACATTGTTAAAACATCCACCGCCACGGACACAGATCCATTGCCCCGGCCATATCCGTGGACTTATGCAAAATTAGTACAAAATAATAGAATAAATCCAAACATTTGTCGTAATTTTGCAGACTGTTCAGCCCTATCCGCACAGCCGCCTCGGGTTTGAAGTCAGTTTTTCCATAACACCGACCGCACTCCATGCTCTGTATATATGATTTAGGAATGAGAATAGGCCGGCGTGCTGTTCTTGCGACCGCAAGAATGGCGCGAGGTGCAAAGCCGTCGAAATTCGTGCGGTTCGCGCAGGGACAGAGGAGTGTAATCACAGAGGCACGCAAAGTGGCTGCAAGTCTTCCCGGAGACCGTCCTACGGTATGGATTCATGCGTCGTCGCTCGGCGAATTCGGCATCGCACGCCCCATCATCCGTCTGCTCAAAGGTGAGTGTGATTGCAACGTCGTCGTCACTTTCTTCTCACCGACCGGCTATGAGGCACTCAATCCCCGCCGCCCCGACGGTGTGGACGCGGTCCTTTATTTTCCCTTTGACACGAAACCCAACATACGCACGTTCCTCGACTCGCTCCGTCCGGCGTGCGCGGTGTTCATGGTATCGGAATTCTGGCCTAACTGTCTGCACGAACTCCGCAAACGCTCCATCCCGACCTATCTTGTGTCGGCTGTCATACGTCCCGACTCGCCGTTCTTCAAATGGTACGGCTCCCTGTTTCGCCGGAGCATCGGATGTTTCACCAAAATCTTCACACTCAATGAAGAGTCTTGCACACGGCTTGAACAACTCGGACAAAAGGATGTCACCGTCAATGGCGATCCGCTCTTTGACAACGTCAGTCTTGTCGCCGCCACAAAGTGGGAGGATGAAATCGTGGGGCGGTTCACCGACGGACGGAAGGTATTCATAGCCGGAAGTCTGCATGACGACCAAGACCTTGAACTCGTCACCACACTCGCCAACCGGCATCCCGATACACGTTTCATAATCGTCCCCCACGAAATCGATACCGCNATCATCCGCCATCTGGAAGAAAAAATCAATGGCAAGACCGTCTGCTACTCCAAGTGTTCACACGTCACTGATTTCGCGGACACTCAGGTGCTTGTGATTGACTTTGTCGGTGCGCTCGCCTACATTTACCGCTATGCGACATGGGCTTACGTCGGGGGCGGATTCACCCGCTTGCTCCACAGTGTAATCGAACCCGCCGTCTACGGTCTTCCGGTGGCTTTCGGACCTAATGTCAACCGCAAGCCTGTCACCTTGCAGATGATTGAGTTGGGTATCGGATGTGTCACTGCGACCCCGGATGCTCTCGACCGCTGGTTCTGCGGTCTGAAAGACAATCCCGGGAGACTCAGAGAGATTGCCGAAAAAGCGGCTATATATGTCAACCGTAACATCGGGGCGGCAGCCCGCGTGGTCAACCAAATCAGGAAGGATATATGCGTGAAAAATTAAGATATGCACTCTACCGGGGACTTTTCGGCGCAATTGCCCTTCTCCCTTTCAGCCTGCTCTATGTCCTGAGCGATATGCTTTACTGCATAATCGGTAAAGGGATGAAATATCGTCGCAATGTCATCCGGACCAATCTTCGAAACTCATTTCCGGAAAAAAGCGACGCCGAATTGCGCGCAATCGAGAAGGATTTCTACCACCAGTTCACCGACAACATCGTAGAGACAATCAAATTGCTCAACATGAGCGACCGCGAAGCCGACAAGCGAATTGAGGTCGTCGGTGGAGAAATTGTCGACAAATATATTGACGAGGGCCATCCCGTGGTCCTCTATCTCGGCCACTATGCCAACTGGGAGTGGGTTCCGGCAGTGGTCCGCCACTTCAAGAAGCCTGAATTCTGCGCTCAGGTCTACAAGCCTCAGCATGACCATGCTTTCGACAGACTGATGCTGAAAGTACGCTCTCGGTTCAACCCGGTCTCAGTGCCGCAGAAACAGGTATTCCGCACACTGATACGATGGCGCAACGAGGGGCGTAAATTCATCACAGGCTTTATCTCGGACCACCGTGCCAATGCCGATGTCTCGCACCACCGCACGACATTCCTCAACCAGATAACCCCGTTCAGTCCGGGAGGTGAGGAAATCGGTAAACGCATCAATGCGGCCTATCTCTATCTCGACGTTGAGAAGAAGTCGCGCGGTCACTACCGATTCACCATAAAGGAAATAGTCCCGACCGACATGGAAGCCGAGTCACCTTACACGCGCCGCTATCTCGAGATGCTTGAGGAAACCATACGCCGTCGTCCCGGCCTCTGGCTCTGGTCGCACCGCCGTTGGCGCTACAAATGATCCGCAGCCATCGAATCCAGNCCCGCACAATCATCAATAATTGAAAATTCTGTAAAAATCGTAAAAAACATACCGACATGAAAATAATATGTGTGATTCCGGCACGAGCCGAGTCAAGCCGTTTCTTCGAAAAGCCCCTCGCACTCATCTGTGGGAAACCTATGATCCAGTGGGTCTACGAGCATTGCAAGGAGGTGGAAGTTTTCGAGGAGGTCTATGTGGCAACCGACAGCGAGAAAATCAAGACCGCTGCTGAAACCTTCGGCGCAAAGGTAGTCATGACCCGCTCGGACCACGACACCGCTACCGAGCGCCTCTATGAAGTGTCGACACGCATCGAAGCTGACCTCTATGTCATGGTCAACGGTGACGAACCGCTTCTCACCCGCGACGCAATCATCCAGTGTATCCCCGACGGCCTCAAACCCGACGACTTCTTCGTCTCCAACCTGATGACCGACTTTACTAATCCGGTGGAAGTGGTCGACGCCACTAACCTCAAGATTGTCACTGCGAAGGACGACCGCTGCCTGTTCATCTCACGCAGTCCCATCCCCTATCCCAAGGGCGCGATGGACTATGTGTTCCACAAGTTCGTCGGTGTCGGTGCCTTCACCCGCAAAGCCCTCGATTTCTATCACAACACTCCCCGCGGTCCAATAGAAAAGATTGAGGAAAACGACTCGTTCCGCTTCATTGAGAACCATCAGCCCATCTATTACTACAACTGTCACTGCAAGTCACTCTCGGTCGACAACCGCAAGGACATCGACGGTGTGGAGGCATATCTCAGGGAACTCAACAAGTAATTCCGATGAGGATACGCACTGACTTCCGTTCACTTGTCAAGGGCTATCAGCGTATGGCCTTCTACGTCGGTAATTTCTCGCGCTACTTCCTCCCCGATGCCATCTTTCGCGGAATTTACCGTGGCGACATCGGCAGACTCACAGAGGAGGAACGCGCGGAAATCAACCGTCGTGTCGACTATTATGTCAGGCTCAGGAACGGAGTGCGTGTCGACGAGTCCACGGCAGTAAGCGTAGGCGAATTTCTGTTCCCTTGGAAAGCCAAACACAAATTCACGACCTATTTCTTCGACCTTTTCGAATGTGTGCGCTGCTTCCCGAAAACATGGCGATTCTCTTACAGGTTCGGTGATGTAGACTGGAATTTCGATAGTCCTACTTTCGCCAAGACACGTCCCATCTGCTCAGGGGATAGCAATACGGTCGTCATGCCGCTCAACAAGGTGCGTCATCTCCGTTTCATTACCGACCCCCGGTCTTTCCGCGATAAAAAAGACATGATGGTNTTCCGCAATGTCGTGCGNAATCAGCCCCATCGTTCACTNCTGCTTGAGAAATTCATTGACCATCCGATGTGTGATGTCGGNCAGATCAACCATGATGCNNCTGANCNCCGGTTTATCAAACCCTATCTCCCGATGGAGGACCAGCTCGACTTTAAATTCATAGCCAGCATTGAGGGAAATGATGTTGCCACCAACCTGAAATGGGTCATGTCGTCAAACTCANTAGCGGTCATGCCGCGTCCGCGAATCGAATCGTGGTTCATGGAGGGAACACTAATCCCGGACTATCACTATATCGAAGTCAAGCCCGACTATTCGGANCTGATTGAGAAACTGAACTATTACATAGCCAATCCTGATAAGGCAGAGGCCATCANCAGCCACGCCCATGCCTACGTCGACCGCTTCCGTAACCGCGACCGTGAAATNCTGATAGGGCGAATGACGGCCGCCCGCTACTTTCAGCTCACAGGNCAAATCAAGTCTTGAATATCCACTTTCCATACCTGAATCAGCGCATGGCAGAGAAACGAATGTTGATAATACGCCTTTCGGCACTTGGCGATGTGGCAATGACCATACCGGCCATATATTCACTTGCCGAACGCTATCCCCGACTGCACATCGACGTGGTGACACGCCCTTTTTTCGCACGTCTTTTCATAAATCGGCCTGCGAATNTCAATCTCNTCGGNATTGATTTCAAAGGNGAGTTCAAAGGCGTGGCAGGGACTTTGAAACTTCTGCGCCGACTTTCAGCGTTNCATCCCGACTGCGTTGCAGACCTCCACAATGTCAGCCGTTCATGGATNATCGACACATATTTCCGGCTGCGCGGGATAAAGGTAGCTATGGTAGACAAGATGCGCTCACGTCGCAAACGACTTTTCAAGACAGGTGAACCNCAACCNTCGTTCATNGAGCGTTACACAGACGTATTTGCAAAACTCGGCTATCCGGTCGACCTCACNTTTGAGAATCTTTATGNCNATTNCNGTCCGTCACTTCCGCTGATTCCCGAAAGTCCCGCCATNGGTGTGGCTCCGTTTGCCCGCTACTTCAACAAGACATATCCCGGNGCCCAGATGCGCGAAGTGATTGACNGCCTTACCCAAGAGGGCTACAATNTATATCTTTTCGGAGGACGTGGAGCCGAAGCGGAGGAGCTTGAAAAATGGGCCGCCGACAATGATAAAGTGACTTCGCTTGCCGGAAAATATCCGCTCGAAGAGGAAATAGCCCTCATGGGTGCGATGGGTGCGATGGTCAGCATGGACTCCTCAAACCAGCACATGGCAGCTCTTGCCGGNACAAAAGTCATCAGTATATGGGGAAGCACCACCCCTGCCTGTGGCTTCATGCCCTACGACCAGCCGCGCGACCGTTCGCTCTGCCTCAATCTTCCCTGTCAGCCATGCACCGTCGGCGGNTCACCCGAATGTCCGAAAGGCCATTTTGACTGTATGCGCCGCCTTTCCCCCGAAATGGTCGTCGGGAAAATCAAACAAGTCGTCAAACCGCTGAAATAAGCACCGAATACCCCGCCAATGCTTGGATTCGCCATTTTCACGATACTGTACTTCGCGTTNTGCACACTCTTTTTCGAGATAGTACAAAAACCGTTTTTCGGACTGTATAACAACGCNGTAAANAAGGAACCTCTTACCTTNAAGTCCGTCATGCAGNTCTACCGCCACGGACTNGTGTCGGATTTCATCATTGCCGCCTATCTCACGGCGCTTCCCCTCATCCTGAGTGCTGTCCATACGNTGCTACCTTGTTTCAATGTCGGGGTTATCCTGACGGTCTACAATGTAATCGTCGCTCTCGCCATCGCTCTTATCTGTGTGTCCGACACCCTTCTCTACAAATTCTGGAACTATAAGCTCGATGCNTCAGTGTTCGTCTACCTACGTTCACTCAAAGGGGCTTTCGCATCGGTTTCGACAGNATATATAATCGCNGCCTTCNCAGTNGTGTTCNTCTGCGGGGNAATCTTTTTCGCAGGGGCTGAATGGCTTTGTCACATCTGTATGATTCCGCTACTTTCCGGCGGATGGCTTGCGTGGTGGCAATGCCTGCTCGTATTCCTCCTCATGGCGGTCATGGCCGGAGGACTGTTTGCCATCATCCGTGGCCTGAAAATCCGCCCGAACAATCCGAGCGTCGTGTATTACAGTAAAAATCCCTTCTTCAACCACTGGGCGCTCAACCCTGCCTATAACCTCATCTATTCCCTCGGAACAAAGGATGAATTCAAGGATAAATTCCGATTTTTCAGTGACGACGAGTGTGAACGCATCACCGCCCCACTCTTTCCCACATCCGGAACTCCACAGAAGAAGCTGCTGAAAACCGACCGTCCCAACATCCTCCTGATAGTCTGGGAAAGCCTCGGGGCTGAATTTGTTCCTTCCCTTGGCGGAAGGGAAAATGTCGCCGTCAATGTCGACCGCATCGCTGCTGACGGAGGTGTACTTTTCACCCGCTGCACCGCCGGAAGTTTCCGCACGGACCGCGGACTTGTCTGCCTACTGAGCGGCTATCTTGGACAACCGACCACAAGCGTTATCCGCTACACCCGCAAGCTCCCCAATCTCCCCGCCTTACCACGACGGCTTAAAGAGGAAGGCTATGTCACCACCGCCGTCCATGGAGGCGACCTGACAATCATGCACAAAGCGGACTATTATCTTGCCTCCGGCCATGACACCCTCGTCAGTCAGAAAGACCTTCCATCGTCCGCTCCTACCTGCAAATGGGGTATTCAGGACGGATATATGTTCGACTTCCTCTATGACGACATCATGGAAAAGACCCGCAAGGGGGAGCGATGGTTCACCACATTCCAGACACTAAGCTCCCACGAGCCTTTCACCGTCCCCTACAAGCGCCTTGACAACGAGGTCGACAATTCATTTGCCTATACCGACCATTGTTTCGGCGAATTTATCGACAAACTCCGGAAAAGTCCTGCGTGGGACAATACGCTCGTCATCTGTGTAGCCGACCACGGATATAATGTCTCGCATCATCCGGTGTCACGTCAGGAATACGCACATATCCCCATTCTTCTGACCGGAGGAGCCGTGGCAGAAGGGTGCAGAATAGACACCCTTATGAGTCAGACCGACCTCGCAGCCACATTGCTCGGACAGATGAACCTCCCCCACGACGAATTTATTTTCAGCCGCGACATCCTTGCCGACACTTATAAGGATACATTCTCGTTCCACACCTACACAAACGGGTTCATGTTCACCGACGAGCGCGGATGGACNATTGTCGACAACGTGTCCGACGAAGCCATCGAGGGTCCTGACGCAGAGCGTGAGCGCAAAGGACGCGCCATTCTCCAGACCCTCTACAAAGACCTTGCGGAAAACAGATAATAAGATTTGACACCATGAACATCGTCATTGTAATAAAATCAAAGATTCCGGTGTTTCTCTACGGTGGAACCCAGAGAGTCATGTGGAGTCTCGGAAAAGAACTTGCGAGACTTGGACATAAGGTGACATTTATAGCCGGAAAAGGCTCGACCTGCGATTTTGCAAGAATCGTTGAATATCAGCCGGATGTCGACATCGCCACTCTCATACCCTCAGATACCGACATCGTCCATTTCAATGATGCGGTCCCCGAAGGATTCAACGCGAAGCCATACGTCGTCACGCTTCACGGAAACCGTCCGTCAGGGACACTGGACAAAAATACAATCTTCGTGTCGCGCAATCATGCCGAGCGTTTCGGCGGCACCTGCTATGTCTACAACGGTCTCGACTGGGATGAATACGGAGATATTGACCTTTCAGCGAAACGCCACGATTATCACTTCCTCGGCAAAGCCGCATGGAGCGTCAAGAATGTCAGGGGAGCCATCGACATCATAAAGCAGATTCCCGGCGAGAAGCTGAACGTCCTCGGCGGCACAAGGCTGAACCTTAAAATGGGGTTCCGCCTTACCCTTACCCCCAAGGCACGATTCAAGGGGATGGTCGGCGGGACGGAAAAGGTNGACTACCTGAAAAGCTCGAAAGGTCTGATTTTTCCTGTCCTATGGGATGAACCCTTCGGACTCGCAATCACCGAAAGCCTCTACTGCGGTGCGCCGGTGTTCGGAACAACCCACGGTTCACTTCCCGAACTCGTCACCCCCGAGGTCGGCTTTCTCTCAAATGTGGAGACGGAACTCGTAGAGAGCATCAAAGCCAACGATTTCTCCCCCAAACTATGTCACGAATACGCACGGGAGATGTTCAGCGCAAACGCCATGGCAGAAAAATGCAACGGTGGCGGCTATCTCGGAATGTATGAGAGAGTCCTTAGAGGCGAGTCACTCAATCCGCAGACACCACGACCAATAAAACCATTCGACAGATACAAAATGTTATGAGAAACAAACCACGTTTTATCAATTCAAATCCTGTCGGCATCATACTCAATCTTCTATGGGTCTATGTGTGCTACGAAATTTGCCGACTGGCTTTCCTATTTGAGAACTGGGGACTTTTCAGTGCCTCGATGACATGGTCATCATTCTGGACCATCACCCTCGGAGGATGGCGCTTCGACACCTCAGCCATATTCTACACAAATGCGATAGTCATCCTGCTCTATCTATTTCCGCTCCACTTCAAGGAGATGCGGTGGTTTCGGCTGACGACCAAATGGCTTTACGTCATCATCAACTCAATCGCTATTTTTGCGAATCTCGCCGATTCCGTGTTTTTCGAGTTCAGGAAACACCGCTCGTCAATGGCTCTTTTTCAGGAATTCAAGGGCGACAACAATCTTGAAAGCATTATCGGGACGGAAATCGTCAGCCACTGGTATCTCGTCATCCTCGCTGTGGCAATGATTCTCTTCCTTTGGAAATGCTACCGCTATCCCGAGACTCCTGTCAGACCGCTGAAACGCTATTATCTCACTCAGGTCATAACCCTCATCGTCATAGCCCCGATAGCCATCTGCGGAATGAGAGGCAATACTTTCCTGACAGCCACGCGCCCCATCTCCGTCAATTATGCCCATAAGTTCGTGAACGACCCCTTGCAGACCGGCATAGTCCTGAATACTCCCTTCTCAATGCTCCGTACGGTCAATCAGCTTGCCAAGTCAACCCCGATTCTCTTTGCCGACGAGGAGTCGCTGGCAGCCGTCTACTCCCCCCTTCACATCCCCGCCGATTCCCTCGTGGAGCGCAAGAAAAACATCGTGATTCTCATTGTCGAGAGTTTTGCTCAGGAATTTGTCGGAGCATTGAACAAGGATCTGGACAACGGCACCTACAAGGGCTACACTCCCTTCACCGACTCCCTTCTGCAACACAGCCTCTATTTCGACCAGACATTTGCCAACGGTGGTTTCAGCATTGACGCCATTCCCGCCGTGCTTGCCTCGATTCCGCGCATGGACCGCCCCTTTGTCCTCTCACCCCATTCGCTCAACCACATCAATTCGCTGGCAAGCGAACTGCGCAACATGGGTTACAGTACGGCTTTCTTCCACGGTGCCGACAACGAATCGCTCGGCTTCAACGCCTTCGTGAAACAGGCCGGAGTTGAAAAATATTTCGGCAAGAACGAATTCATCGCCGACCCGCGCTTCGGAGGCAAGAATGAATTTGACGGCAAATGGGGCATCTGGGACGAGCCGTTCCTGCAATTCTTCTGTGCGGAAATCGGTACACTTCCCCAGCCTTTCCTCGCAACCGTCTTCACACTCTCGTCACATCATCCATTTGCCGTACCTGATAAATACAAGGATATTTTTGTGGACGAAGGTCTGCATAAGCTCCACAAATGTATCCGCTACACTGACTACTCCATCAAACGCTTCTTCGAAAGCGCACGTAAGCAGCCGTGGTTCGACAACACTATCTTCGTAATCACCGCCGACCATGCCAGCAGCAAGCGCACACATGATGTGTACATGGGTGAAGTCGGCGGTTTCAGGATTCCCATCATCATCTATGATCCCTCGGGAGAACTTCCGACAGGCCGTCAGCCCGGCATCATGCAGCAGATGGACATTATGCCGACACTTCTCAACTATGTCGGCTACGACCGTCCCTATATCGCTTTCGGTAAAGATGTCTTCAATACTCCGGCTGAGGAATCATGGGCTTTCAACTGGGATTTCTACCCCCAGTTCTTCAAAGGTGACTATGTCATGCGCATGGAAAACGGCAATGACATATCAGAAATCTTCAATTACCGTGAAGACCCTCTTTTAAAGAACAATCTTAAAGACAAACTTCCGAAAGAAATCGAACAGGATATGTACCGCCAGATGTGTGCCATCATCCAGAGCTATATGCAGCGTATGGACAAAGACAACGTTAGCATCAAGGAATAAGGCCGTCTAACCTATGCGGGTAATACAAAAAAAGTCCGGTGGAAATGTCGATTGGCATTTCCACCGGACTTTTTTATTTTATCAGTGAGCCTTGACAATCATCGCTCACTGCCCGAGGCAGTATTGGAAACGGCAATTTTATTTGCCATTTCGACAGCCTTGGTAATGTGTGAGCAGATATGGTCTTCGCCGAGGAGCTTGTTGACACCGGCATGGACGAGAGCTTCACGCACATTGTCCTTCACACCTGAAAGCACGACGTGGATTCCCTCCTCCTGCGAGGATTTGATGAGGGTTTCAAGGTTGTGGATACCGGTCGAATCGATGAAAGGCACCTTACGCATACGGATGATACGCACGAGAGGTTTACGGCCTATGGTGTTACGCATAAGTTCGTCAAACTTGGTAGCCACGCCGAAAAAGAACGGACCGTCAATCTCATAGACCTCGACACCGGGATTGACATTAAGCACCTCATGATGGGAAAGCTCAGTGCCTTCATCAACGTCAAGCTGGCCGGAATAAGCCTTGATTTCAGTATTCTCCATCACACGGCGGAGGAAGAGGATGATGGCAAGCAGCAGACCCATTTCGATGGCGATGGTAAGATCGAAGATGACGGTCAGAAGGAATGTGACGGCAAGCACCGAGATGTCACTCTTGGGATTGTGGAAAATCGAGCGGATTGTGCGCCATCCACTCATGTTGTAGCTCACCACGATAAGGACGGCTGCAAGACAGGCCATCGGGATGAGGTTGATCAGGGGCATCAGGAAAAGGAAAATCAGGAACAGGACGACTGCATGGACAAGACCTGCGACGGGTGTACGTCCGCCATTGGTGATATTGGTCATCGTACGGGCGATTGCTCCTGTGACAGGAATACCGCCGAAGAAAGGTACGATTATATTTGCCATACCCTGACCGATAAGCTCCGTGTTGCTGTTGGTACGGTTGCCTGTCACACCGTCAGCCACAGTAGCTGAAAGGAGCGACTCGATGGCACCGAGTATTGCGATGGTGAACGCCGAAGGNAGAAGGAGGTTGATGGTTGCCATGTTCAGTTCAAATCCGTGGGGCTGAGGAATATCGGTCGAAAGCGAACCGAAACGGTCGCCGATGGTTTCGACATCCACACCGGGGATGAGCGTCGTGGCCACGGTCACGAGAATGATTGCGATAAGCGCACCGGGCAGACGGCGTGACACCTTCGGGGTCAGAATGATGATTGCCAGCGCAGCAAGACCGACGGCAAGAGTGGTCCAGTCGATATTACCGAAATTCTGGATATAAAGCCCCCACTTCGGGAGAAACTCACTCGGGACATTCTTCAATCCGAGACCAAAGAAGTCATTGATCTGTGTGGAGAAAATCGTAAGGGCGATACCGGCAGTGAAACCTACCACAATAGGATAAGGAATGAACTTGATGACCGTTCCGAGATGGAAAAAGCCGAGAGCCACGAGTATTAGACCGGCCATGAATGTTGCGACGGCNAGGCCTTCAAGACCATAGGTGGCGATGATGTTGTAGACAATCACGATGAACGCACCTGTCGGGCCACCAATCTGCACCGAACAGCCACCGGCTGCCGAGACAATAAAACCGCCGATGATGGCTGTGATTAGACCCACTGTCGGGCTGACACCGCTGGCGATACCGAAAGCAATGGCGAGCGGGAGAGCGACGATACCCACGACGATACCTGCCACAAGGTCGTTCTTAAACTTTTCTGCTGAGTAGTGGCGCAAAGCCGAAATCAACTTCGGCCTGAAATCAATAGAACCGGATAAATTCATTGTATGATTATATTATGTATAAGTGTCCTATAAATATGTTTTTAAGCATAGCTTTTCAGCACTGTAAAATCAAGGCGCAAAATTACTTAAAAATTCCCGAACAGCCATCAAAAAATCGCCATTATTGATAATAATGACGATTATTCTTTAAAAAATTTAAAAATGTCCTTACGCAACCGTTTCCTATCGGATTACGGGGCGGAGTCGCTTAATATTCAAGCACGAGACAGGTCCAGCGGCCGTCCATGACCTGATGGGACTTGTAGTGTAGACCCAGAGGTTCGGCGACAGCCATAATCACNGGTATATCCTCCTCGTAGAAGCCGCTCAGGAGCATGGTTGCTCCGGGAGCAAGAGTTGCGACNTAGGCAGGAAGATCAGCNGTGATGATATTACGGTTTATNTTGGCNATAAAAAGATTGACATTGCCTATCACTCCAAGCTGCGAGGCATCCCCGAGATGGAGATAGATATTTTCGGCGAAGTTCAGGCGTACGTTGTCGACTGCATTGGTGAAGGCAAACTCATCAATCTCGACCGCATCTATCCGCTTTGCCCCACGCATTGAGGCAAGAATGGCGAGAATACCGGTNCCGGTACCCATATCGACNACTTTAAGNCCTTCAAGATTCATCGTGAGGAGCTGACGNAGGATTAGCGTGGTCGTGGCGTGATGGCCGGTACCNAATGCCATTTTGGGGTCTATCACGATGTCATAGCGACATTCGGGAATNTNTTTGTGAAACGAACTGTGGATGACACACTGATTNTCAATCACAATCGGCTTAAAATAATTTTTCTCCCATTCCTTGTTCCAATCGCGTCCCTCTACGGTCGTATCAGTAACCTTAAAGGATGTTTCCATCGGGAAATCAGCCAGAACAGCATCGACGGCAGCACGATCATACAATCCGGCTTTCACATAGGCCGTCAGTCCTCCGGCATCAGGGACAAAACTCTCGAACCCCACTCCTCCGAGGAGTGCGGCAAGAATATCGGTGCGCGTCTCGTCACACGGATCGAGGTCAAGACGCACTTCAACGTAATCGTTCATCTTTCTATACTAACAGGTATTCGGTTTCTGCACCTCCCGGCCAGACACAGGAGGTTATCAGCGTTTTTTTCGGAAGAAGCGGACAGTCTTGAACGCACGGCTGCCAATGCGGTAGGTCAGGAGCGCGATGTCGATATAGCTCAGAGTGCCGAGCAGCTTGCCGAGCATACCCGACTTGCTCACCGGGCTGTAATCCTTCATCGACACGACATTGTGCTGGAGATGTTCCTTGTTNATTTCAAGGCGCGCCATCGTGTAGGCACGCATATAGCGGAGTTCATCAAGCGTATAGCCCTTCCATTCGGGCTTATCGTGAGGGAGTGCCTTTGTATTGTTGCTCATAGCGTATTTATGAGAATTTGTTGAGACATAATGTGGCGCAGCGGCAGCGCACGTCAGGGATTAAAGAAAAGACGCGAGATGAATCGTGCGATGGGATTTACAATCAACTGCTTGCGGAAAGCGATGACCACCCCTAAAAGGATAATGTAGAAGCCACACATAATGAAATAAGCCCAGATCATGCCTACGCCTGTCGCTATGCAGCGCACGATGGCTATCGACAGGAAGAACATGAACAGCGATATAAGTATGAAGGCAATAAGGGCAAAGGTAACCGTCGTGAGAAGCATGGTTACTTTTTCGGCCGCAGTAAACTTTGCATAGTCTACATTAAGTTTTAACGACTCTTTGATTTCAGCCCAGAGCGCATGGATTTGGTTTTGTTTGTCAGCCATAAATCATAAAATGTGTGAACTATATTCCCGAACTCAAGCCCGCACCGCACTGATCAGCCGGAAGCGGCGAAAAAGTGCGAGGCGAGCTTGCGCGAATGAGATATTCAGGTCATGCCTTTAATCAGTCATCGATTTCAGTGGTGAGCTGCTCCACAAGGGCATCAATCTCATTGTCAGAGCAGATGATTCCCTTCTTGCGGAGAAGTTCAGCGATGCGGCTGCGGACGTCCTCGCCCTTTTCAGGAGCGAAAAGCAGAGCTGCACCTGCGCCTACGATAGCGCCGCCGATGAAGGCATAAAGCATTGATAAATTAGACATAGCGGAAAAATGATGTTAGTTTGATTGACATATAATTCGTCTCCGCGGACAGAGTGTTGACTCCCCGGGGAGAACGTTCAGCCTTTGAATGGCTTACTTCTGGATTTCCTCAGCGATTTCGTCGGCAAGTTCTTCGAGTTTGCTCTTCTGGAGCTTCACGCCCTTGCTTTCGAGATATTTCATGATGTTGTCACGAGTCTTTTCACCCTTTTCAGGAGCAAGGAGAAGACCAACTGTTGCACCGGCAACTGCACCGCCGATTACTGCGAGGACAATGTTTAAAGCTTTCATTCTTTTAAGTAGTTTTGAGGGTTAATTGAAGTTTATACAAAGTTAAAACATCGTGGCCGGGAAAAAGTTCACCGGTTTGGCGGTAAAGATACAATCTTTTCCGTTTCTTTCCAAAAATAATTTGAAAAGTTACGAAAAGGGACATTTATGCTGACCTGAGGGCCATCATCCTGACAGCACGGAAGAGGGTGCGCCAGCCGTCCGTGGCTATTCCCTACCCTTCAATGGCCGCGATGCGGTTGAGGTCGCCTACCACCCAGACAGTGTCGCCCGGGGTGAAGACAATCGAAGCGTCGGGTTGCAGATACTCTGAGCCGCGCTGGACAGCGACGAGCAGCGCTTCCCAATTGTTGCGGAAATTCGAGCTTACGATGGTCTTGCCGATTAGAGGTGACGAAGGTTTGAGCAATATGCCTGTCAGTTTTACATCGGTAGCCGTGGTCTCACTCTGTTCGTCGTCGTTAGCCTCAACGACAGGAAGGAGCTTCTGAATCTCCTCGTCGGTTCCTATCACACCGAGAACGTCGCCCGGGAAAATCCTTTCCTCAGCACCCGGAACCATAATCATCGTTCCGCCGCGCTGAATCGATGACACCGAGACACCGAAACGGCTGCGGAGACCGGAATTTTTAAGCTGTTCGCCGACAAACGGACACTGGTAGCCGACGGTCATGTAGGCGAGGTGCATATTGGGTACGAGGCGGTTTTTGGCACCGCTGCGTCGCAGCTCACGCTCGTTGAGATTGTCCATGAAGCGCGATTCAATCCTCACCATACGCCGATGTGCCGACTTGGAGAAGGAGAGCGCAAGGGTGAAGAAGAGTATCACACCGATGATACAGCCTACGACCATCGAGTACATCGAGCTGAGGAAATAGATGAGAATCAGCATGGCGATGAGAAGGCGCACAATTGTCATGATAATCAGCGGCACGTCATAGTGGGCGTTGGCGGCTTTCAGTCGCTCACGCTCCGTCTTCTTCGAGGCAGGATATGTGAGCGCCAGCAGGAAGGGAGCCATGATGACGAGCGACACTATTGTGGTGAAGAATCGTCCCCACGACGGGAACAGCCCGACGAACATCGGACGCAGATAGTTGAGCGAAATGAGCGAGAGGGCTATAAGAACTATCGAATAGAGAACCACACGCCAGAGATAGCGTTTGAAAAGCGAGCTCCAGAGCTGACGAGTAGCACTTGCCGATGTCGTGGCCTCCTTTGTGTAACGGTCAATAAGGAAGTGGAGACGTTTGGGCAGATGTGCCTCGATGAAGTCACAGGCAGGATCGGCCATGCGTATGAAATAAGGAGTAGTGAAGGTAGTGATGACCGACACGGCAACAACAATCGGATAAATCTGCGCGTCAAGCACGCCGAGCGACATACCGAGCGACGCGATGATGAATGCAAATTCACCGATTTGTGTCAGCGAGAAGCCTGACTCGATGGCTACACGGAGCGACTGACCTGTCAGAAGCATACCGGTGGTGCCGAAGAAAATCATACCGACAATCACCACTACCGAAAGGACGAGAATCGGCGCCCAGTACTCGACGATGATGTCGGGGTTGACCATCATGCCGACCGAGATAAAGAATACCGAACCGAAAAGGTCCTTGACCGGCAGCGTCACTTTCTCAATGCGCTCGGCAAAACTTGTCCCCGCGAGAATCGAACCCATGACGAATGCTCCGAGTGCAAGCGAGAAACCGCACGCCACGGAGAAAACCGCCATACCCAGACAGAGTCCCATCGAGATGATGAGCAGTGTCTCGGAATTGAGGAAACGGCGCTGTGAGTTGAGCAGCGACGGAAGCACGAATACCCCGACCAGAAACCATATAATAAGGAAAAATGCAAGTTTGCTGATACTGAAAAGCATCTCCCCTCCTGCCACGCTGTTGTTGATGGCAATGGACGAGAGTATCACCATCATAAGTACGGCGAAAAGGTCCTCGACAATCAGCACGGCGAACACGAGGGAGGCAAACTTACGGTGACGGAGGTTGAGATCCGTGAATGCCTTTATAATAATAGTGGTCGACGACATCGAGAGCATACCGCCGAGGAAAAGACTGTTGATATGCGAGAATCCAAGCACATGGCCTACGGCAAATCCGGCCCCCATCATTCCGCAGACGATGAACAGCGCCGTGACTACGGCCGAACCGCCGGCATTGACAAGTTTCTTGAAACTGAATTCCAGACCGAGTGAGAACAACAGCACCACGATGCCTATCTGCGCCCAGAATTCGATATTGTCCTCAGTCGTGACCGAGGGAAGATATTCGAAATGCGGACTCGCAAGAAAACCGGCTACGATATAGCCGAGAACCACCGGCTGTTTGAGCCACTTGAACAGGAGCGTGGTTATAGCTCCGAGAATCAGGATAAAGGCGAGATCACTGATGAGACCCTCCACATTGAAGGTCTCCGTTGCGGCCGCTGCCGCATTTGCAAGAATCAGGTTAAGTATCATAGTCGTTGTAAGGAAATCGGCAGCTTTCCTCTGCGGTCGGGGTCGCCGTCAGGAAAGGTCTGCCTGATTTGAAAGTGAGATGGAAATTGTCGGGTGGACTTCGTGGAGAGCCGAGAACACCTCGATAAAATCCGAATGTTCGCGGATGAGTATGAGGAGATTGAGGCGTGTGGTGTCAGCTTCATAGTCATACTCGACATAGACGCGCGACAGATGTATGTTATAGCGGCCAAGCACATCGCGGTATGGCTTTATCGTCCTGACGATTCCTCGGACTTTAAGGCGGATAGTGCGCGCCTCGTTACCGACATTGACGCGGTGTTCAATCTGCTCAAGAATGGTCAGCACCACCAGCACGAGAATTGTGGCGAAGGAGGCTATCAGATAGAGACCACAGCCGACAGCCATGCCGATGGTGGCAATAATCCATATACCGGCTGCCGTAGTCAGTCCGCGCACCGAACCCTTCATCTGTATGATGGTTCCGGCACCGAGGAAACCGATACCTGAAAGCACCTGCGCGGCTATTCGGCTCGGGTCGCCGCGCAGAAGCCCGACAGTCTCCTGACAGACATAGATGGAGAGCATCATGGCTATGCACGCACCCATTGAAATCAGCGAGAATGTGCGCAGACCCGCCATCTGCCCTTTCCTCTTGCGCTCGATTCCGATGATGCTGCCGAGAATCAGGCTGACGGTGATGCGGAAGATGGCGGAAGTCGTCGTGAGTTCAACGCTCGTGACTATATGCCAGAATTGCTCCATAGAGAAATAGTAGTCGGTCGGTGTGGGAGGTTATTTTTTAAGGGTGAAGCGGCGCGAGGTGAGGCGGTAGCCGTCGGTGAACAGTTCGACCGTATAGTCGCCGGGAGTAAGGGTGGTGTTAACGTCCCAATACATCTTTACACCGGCAATCTCATCGCCGGCATACTCCACGGACTTGCGTGCGGTACACGGTATGGACTTACCCTCGAAACTGAACGAGCCTCCGCTGCCGAGCAACTGTCCCTCGGGGTTGACTAGACGCAGGAAGATAGTCTTTTCGCCGACAGGGGTCGAATTGTTCTGGGGGATGGTGAAGGTGACCATAAGCTGCTTCGCCTTGGTGACATTCTTCTCCACCTTACCGTTCTTACGGAGTGCGGTCAGCGAAACGCCTGTGACATTGAGTTTCTCGGCAAGAGTCATGCGCTCACTCAGGGTCTCCGCGGTGCGGGTGACCTCTTTGACGCGCGACGAGAGGCGGGCATTCTGGTCCTTTATCTCCTGATTCTCCGCCCTCAATCCGGCATTTTCCTTATTGAGCGAATCAATCTGGGCTATATAGTGACGGAGGAGGCCTTTGAGAGTCGCAATTTCTTTCTGAAGTTCATTGATGCGGGCTTTTGATTTCACCTTCTCGCTTTTCAGCTCCTGCATGAGCTGCTCGACCTTGGCCTTCGCAGCAGTGTATTTCGCAAGGATTGTATCGTTGGCAAGTCGCTGGGCCTGATCCTCATACTGCTGGAACTCAGAATTAAGCACATCAAATTCATTTGAGAGCTGCAACTGCTCGTTTGACAGTTTGAGTTCCTCGTTTTCAAGCTGTGCTTCCTGCACCTGCGATTTCAGGGAGGCGACCTGAGTCACGCCGAAACCTACGGCAATAAGCAGCAAAGCAGCCAGAACAATGGTCAGGATGACCATGGGCGACATTTTTCCTTTCATAACTCTATTCCGGATATGATCAAATTGATTGTTAGATAGTTTTTAATGTGGTTTTCGGGTCAGTCCAACAGACCTCACCCGTGCATGGACAAGGGCGCTGTCTGTTAAACTGCAAAATTACTAAACCCTCACCGATAATCCAAATCCGTGATAATAAATTTTAACACATCCGGCAGCAAAAGACTCCGATAAGAAGCCCAGTCATCTTCAGAGCTTCGCACCATTGAGGGTCAGCTTTCCATTGCGGCTGCCCGTCACAGAAGTGGTGAGAGGTTCGCCGACGACCATCAGGTTATTTATCGTGATGTCGCGCGAATTATTTATGCCGACTGTCGGGCCTTCGGCGACTTCAAGTCTGAGATTGCTGATGGTGAGACGGTCCGTTTCATTAATCTGCACTCCGTGGCGTGCATTGATGGTGCAGTCCTCGATGGTGACATCGCTCAGAGGCATTTCCGGCAAACCTTGAAACAGGATGGCACGTCCCGCCTCGCGGCATACCACATTCTTGATGTGGAAGTTTCGGAACACCGGGGTATCAACCGTGACCGGACGCGGCTCAACGTCGCCGGTCAGCTTCGGCTTCTCCTGATAGTACATATCAAACAGTATGGCCTCACCGTCAATGTCGTTCATCACCACATCTTCGACATATACGTTTTCCACCACTCCTCCGCGGTCACGTCCGCTCTTGAAGCGCAGTCCTGTGTCAGTGTCGATGAAGCGGCAGTGACGCACGAGAAGCCTGTCCATGCCTCCGGCCTCGTCCGAACCGATGACGAATCCGCCATGACCGTGAAACACCGTGCAATTTTCAATCAGCACGTCGGATGTCTGTCCGCGTTTACGTCCCGGTTCCCCCACTCCGCTTTTCAGGCAGAGGGCATCGTCGCCGCAATCGACCGCACTGTTGACAATAAGCGCCCGGCGGCACGAACTGAGGTCGATGCCGTCGCCGTTCTGTGCGTTCCATGGACAACGCACATTAATACCGTCAATGACGATGTCGGTGCAGAGGAACATATTGACATGAAAACTCGGCGAGTTCTGGAAGGTGACACCTTGAAGCAGGATACGATCGCATCCGACCAGACGAAGAAGGCGCGGACGCTTCTGCCCCTGCTCCTCGTTGGCTGTTGTGGGATACCATATCGAGCCGTCGGCCGACAGAGTCCCTCCTGAGTTTACAAACTTTTTCCACTCCCATTCGCCGAATTTCATCTTCTTGACCGGACGCCACACCTCGCCGTTTCCGTCGAAGACACCTTCGCCGGTGATGGAAAAGTTACTCTCGTGCGAAGCATTGATAGGCGCAGTGACGAGTTTGCTTATCGTCCCCTCGTCGGGAGGAAGCACAGGGTAGAGATTCCTGTCAGGGGAGAACACGACGAGGGCATTCCGCTCGACATGCAGATCAATATTGCTTTTCATGGTGATAGGTCCTGTGAGCCATACGCCGTCACCGACCACGAGATGCCCGCCTCCAAGCTCTGACAGATGTTTTATAGCCTTTGCAAATGCCTCGGTATTGAGGGTGATACCGTCGCCTACACCGCCGAAATCTTCCAGCCTTACCGTCCGCGGTGGAATAACGGGAGTTTTGGCTGCTCTGACCTCAACAGGGAGATTGTTGTAATACCGATTGTAGTCCGCGTCCTGCGCAGAAACCGACAGCGCTGTCAGACAAAGACCAATCCCGGCCAGCAGGCCGAGTCGTGATAGAATTTTCATGGCTATACTTAAATACTTGGAAATTAAATGAACCTGCCGATCAACCATGCGGTCTGCACATAATCAGATGTCCACGCCGTCGGCCAATATATGATGCACAAAGGTAGAACTTTTCAACGAACCGACCAAACTTCTCCCCCTCCGCCTCATCCTGACTGACGGAACTGACAGACAGAAAACAGATTTGGAAACCAACCACACGGAACCCCCAAATATTATTGTCGCTGATACAATAAGATGACTCTTCCATAAAACGCACTTATTGTATTTTTAAAATCTAACAAACATTTTTCACAAAATTTTGCCTTATCTCTTGGTTTTTACAATTTAATAATTTACCTTTGCGGAGTGTAAAATTTACACTCATTGCTTTTATTGTCTTGCCTTAATTCGACTTCCTGCAAAAACGGAAACTGATAACCATGCAATAAATAACAGTAAGTAAATCTCTCTTTCATTTATCACATATAATCTTTTACCTATTTATTTATATATTCTTGACACAGTACCATAATCAAACCATGTATGAGAGAATCAATCTTTAACCACAAAATTCCGTCCTTTTCTCAACTACTGAAAGATAAAAGGACATGGGCTTGCTGCCTGACGGCTTTGTCCGTTTTGTCAGCTTCGGCCACGCTATCCGAAGCCCCGGTATCGGGGGGGGTAATTTGCCTGTAAATCAACAAGTTAAAACAAAACATTTATTTTCTGGCACAGTAGTTGACGAAAGCGGCGAACCCCTTGCCGGTGTTTATGTGCAGATAAAGGGAACTCAGGACGGTACAGTAACTGACCTTGACGGTAAATTTACTATCAACATCACCGATTCCCAGGTCCTTATACTTACCTATGTAGGCTACAAGTCAATTGAAATCAAACCCGGCTCACGCACAGAAATTGACATCACATTGGAGCCGGATACCCAAGTGCTTGACGACATAGTGGTCATCGGCTACGGCACGATGAAAAAACGCGACCTCACCGGTGCGCTCTCGTCAGTCAGTGGTGATGACATCGTAAAAGTCCCGACAGGCAATGTCATCGAGGCAATTCAGGGACAGGTTGCCGGTCTTGACATTACCCGCACAAGCGGTGAGGCCGGAGCCGGAGTTAATATGAGCCTTCGTGGTACACGCTCAATCAACGGCGACAACAATCCGCTTTTCATCATTGACGGTATGGAGGGTTCTTACGACGAACTCAACCCCAACGACATTGCGTCAATAGAAGTCCTTAAAGGAGCTTCAAGTACGGCCATCTACGGTGCGGCCGGCGCAAACGGTGTAATAATCATCACAACCAAAAATCCCCAGAAGGGAAAATACTCCGTCAATTTCAACGCTTACTACGGATGGAATACCATCACAAAGTTCCCCGATGTCAACACCGGTGAGAATTACATCAAATTCCGTCGTGAGGCCCAGCGTACGGTAGGAGCATGGAACGGCCCTGAGGATGACTCCAAACTCTTCCCCAACTATATGCAGGCCTTCATTGACAACGGTCAGTGGGTCGACTGGTTTGACGAGGCATCGCAGACAGGCCACACTCAGAGCTATGACCTAAGCACATCATACTCCAATGACCGCGTCAACTCTTACTTCTCTCTCGGTTACTACAACGTTGAAGGTATCCTTAAAGGGGACGAACTTCAACGCTATTCAGCACGCGCTAAAATGGACTTCAAAGCAAGCGAGGTCGTGAAATACGGTCTTAATCTCTACGCTATGTACTCCAACAACGACAAGCGTTATAGCCGAATCTGGAACCGTGTCCTCTGTATGCCTCCGCTCGGTACACCCTACGATGAAAACGGAAATATTGTTGACTATCCCCTTGGCGACGGCAATATGAATCCCATTGCAGATATGGGTGAAAACCAATATATTAACAATTATAAGACCCTCAGTGTAACCCCCCAGATTTATCTTGAACTCACTCCACTCAAAGGACTGACCTTCAAAAGTGTTCTCGGAGGCTACTTCCGCAATGTGAAGCAGGGTCTTTACACCGGCAATAAGTCCTACGAGGGACTTGAAAGCGGAAAGGTGCGTGCTGAAATCCCCAACACGTTCACTTACAACTACAAATGGCAGAACGTCGTGACCTATGATTTCAAAATCAACAAAGATCATGCTTTCACCATCACAGGTATCACCGAATGGACAAAAGACCGACAGGAGAAAGTCACCGCGATAGCCAACAAGTTTGACGATGACTCCTACGGCTACCATAATCTCAACGCCGCAACAGGTACTCCTACGGTCAGCTCAGCCTACATCCAGAGCCAGAAAATGTCGTATGCAGCCCGTGTAAATTACAGCTACAAGGGTCGTTACCTCGCTACCATCAGTAGTCGCTGGGATGGTTCGTCAATTCTTGCGAGCGGTCATAAGTGGGACGTGTTCCCCGCAGGAGCAATCGCATGGCGTATCAGCGACGAACCATTCATGAGCGAGCAGCGCACTGTCTCAAACCTGAAACTCCGTGCTGAATACGGTGTGACCGGTAATGCCGGTGCAAAAGAATATGCAACCCTCGCTTACAGCCGCACAGGTATCATAGGCTTTCAGGACGTAGCCGTACCTTACAGCGGATACGCCCTCTCTATTGCCAACCGTAATCTCGGATGGGAAAAATCCTATAACCTTGACATCGGTCTTGACCTCGGCCTTTTCAACGAACGTCTCAGCCTCACTTTTGACTGGTATCGAACCGACACCAAAAATCTTCTTTTTGAAAAGAATCTTCCCTACGCAATGGGTGGTTACGGCGGTTCATCCTTTAAAATGTGGTCTAACGTTGGCGAGACTCGCAATACCGGTGTCGAACTTTCCATCACAAGCCACAATTTCAATACGCGCGATTTCCGTTGGACCACTACCCTCACCTTCTCGACCAACCGCAATAAAGTCATCAAGACAACGAGCGATGGCCCCCTGCAATTCAACGACTATTATCTGATTCCCGGCGAAGGCATCCATACTTACTACGGCTTCAAATATGCAGGAATATGGGGAACTGCTCAGGCTGACGAAGCAGCTAAATATGGACAGAAACCGGGTCAGGTACATATTGCCGAAAAAGGCGAGGCTGACTATAAACTCAACTCTGACGACTACTATATTCTCGGCAATGCTGACCCTAAATGGTCAGGTAGTTTGCTCAATAGCTTTAACTACAAGAACTTTGACCTCAGCTTCCTCCTCATAGCCCGTTGGGACTGGACAATCCCATACGGTCTGACAGGATGGTACCGCACCGACGGACTGAGTCCCTCGCCAACAATCTGCGACTACTGGACTCCAGAAAATCAGAGCGCACGCTATCCTCGTCCCGATGCAAGCATTTCCAACGGTCAGGATCCATACCAGCAATGGGCCAACTATTTTGATGGTTCATATTTAAAAGTGCGTAATCTTACCTTCGGATATACCCTTCCCGAAAAGGTTGCCTCCAAAGCAAAGATGAGCAATGTCCGTTTCTATTTCACCGCAAGTAATCCATTTATCTGGACCAAATCACACTACCTCAAAGATTATGATCCCGAAAAGGGTGGCGACGACGATGACGCTCCCCTGACCAAACAATATGTATTTGGCGTAAACATATCTTTCTAAAATCTAAAAAATCATCATGAAATTTCATAAAATACTATCCGCAGGCCTATTGTCCTGTCTCCTGTTAACCACAGGATGTAGCCTTGAGGAAAACAATCCCTCAGGCATCTCTACCGACGAGGAGTGGCGCACTCCGAGTGGTTTCGAGAAAAAAATTAATGATTGCTACTTTGACCTTATCCGTATAATCTATGGTCAGGCAGAAGATACCTATCTTATGGTTTCCGAGGCGGGAACCGACATCTGGCAGGATGCGGTAGCCGGAGGCTCAAACGGCGGTTGGAGCCAAATACTCCGTTATGACGGTTTCGGCGCGACCACCGGTATGCTCAGCGAAGGCTATGCCGGATTCTATGCTGTCCTTAACTCATGTAACGCAGCAATATTCTACGCCGACAAGGTCAACGGTCTCAGTCAGGATCAAATCGACGCACTCGTAGCCGAAGCACACTTTATCAGAGCTCACGCGCTTTTCAATATCGTCGAACATTGGGGTGGTAAGTATCTCCCGACCGAGCCGACCACCGCACCTATGGCCTCCCTTCCGTGCAGCAAGGTCAACGATTTTTATTCAGTCATCCTCGATGACCTGAAATTCGCCATGAACAAGCTACCCATCTCTCAATCTGTCAGAGGTCATGTGACTCGTGCGGCTGCCTATCATCTCTATGCCAAAGCAGCCATGACATACGCCACATATACTGATGGTCTCGGTAACACGGATGCTCTCTCTCAGGCCGAAAGCACCGATCTGCTCAATGAGGCACAGAAAGCAGCCGAGTATCTAATCAATAATGCTTCGGAACTGGGCGTAAAATTCTATGCGGATGTAGAGGATGTATTTGATGAGAATAACAATAAGACTAACGAGGAAGCACTCTTCGTCGTCTGCCACTCATCAATAACTGCCTACAATCCCCGTGGCAACTACTTCAACCGAGCATGGAAACATCCTTCGGCATTCAGTGCCAATACTGCCGGAATATATCTTGACGGTATGGTCGCAAGCTATGCCACGTCTATCAATGGCTTTGACGTTCCCAAACTCGCCAAGGGCGATTGCTATATGCAGCCCAGTAAGTACATGATAGACCTCTATGGGGAGAATGACCGCCGCTATGCAGCCTTCTTTAAGGATACTTATTACGTTAATAAGCCCACCGAGAACGACGGCACCGTCTATGTCTGGACACTGGCGGACGCCCAGCGCTACAATCTTTCAGATGTCCGTGTCGGAAATCCGGCCTTTAATATCGCCCTCGGCGATACCGCTGTCTATCTCTCACGCAAGACAGTCTCTCAGGTCGAACGCGATGCTTGCCGCTATGCAATCTACAATTTGGCTGATAACTATGCAAATCCATCTGAGCCTCTACGCTTCTTCCCGAGCCTGAAAAAAGCTGATACCCCGTCGCTCTATGCCGGTTCGAATGCCAACAAGCCCTATTCATCGGCAGACTGTATAGTTTACCGCCTCGGGGAGACCTACCTCCTTTCGGCTGAGGCCGCATGGCGACTTGGCAACAATCAACTTGCCGTAAGCCGCATAAACGAAATCCGTAACCGAGCCTGCACGAACAAAGACCATAGCATGGATATTTCATCGGGCGATCTGACTCAGGATTTCCTACTTGACGAATATGCCCGCGAGATGATTGGAGAATGGTCACGGTGGAGCACTCTGAAACGCTTCCGCGCATTTGAATCACGCATAGCCCGAGCAAATCCGCAGATTAAGAACTTCGACAAGAACATTCACTATCTGCGCCCCATACCTTTGGCAGAGATTCAGGTCATTGACAATCCCCTTGAATACCAAAATCCCGGATATTGATGCAATAAATATCTATTGAGTGAGTCGGCTCGAAAACAGTGATGCTTTCGAGCCGACATTTTTATCATAATTCTTCTAAATTAGATTAAAGGTATGGATTGACCGACTTAACTACATTGATTACCCACCTCTATCAATATGGAATGTCCATGCTAAGGTCTGCGAGGTGAGATTTTGAAAACGCGGTTTGGTTATTTGGACGAGGTGATGTAATTTTGCAGTTATTTACCATCTGGCGATACGCGCATTATCTCATGACCATGCATCTTCTCAGAAGTTTGCTGCTTGCAATGGGCATCCTGCTGCTTGCAGGATGTAGCTCTACGCGCCATGTCCCGGAGGGTTCCTACCTGCTTGACGAGGTGGACATAACTATCGAAGGTGACGAGGATGTTTCGGCCAAGGAACTCTCGAATTACCTGAAACAGCACCCCAATCATGAAGTTCTCGGCTTCTGGAAACTTCAGCTCGGCACCTACAATCTGTCGGGACACGACTCGACAAAATGGTATAACCGCTGGGTGCGCCGCATGGGGCAGCCTCCTGTCCTCTACTCACCTTCGCTGACGGATGCTTCCGTGCGCCAGCTTCGTCAGGCACTCGTCAACCGTGGTTATCTCGAAGCGGAAATCGAGGTCGACACGATTGCGGACCCGAGAAAGAAAAAAATGGATGTGGTCTACCGCATCACCACCAATGCTCCCCGCATCATCTCGTCGGTGGCCTACGAAATCCCCGACACTGCCATCGGGCGCATCATTCTTGAAGACTCCATGCTGTTCACCCTCAAACCCGGCAGCCGTTTCGACCGTGATATGCTCGACGCTGAACGCGCAAGAATCACCGAAAGGCTACGCAACAGAGGTTACTATTCATTCAACAAGGAGTATATCACCTTCTACGCCGACACGTCGGAATATTCCAAGGATGTAGACCTTACGCTGACCGTAAGGCCTCCGCGTGTGATGAAGGAGGGAAAATTCGTAGCCGACAGCCTCGCCGCACACCGCCAATATTACATCAACAAAATCTATTTCGTCACCAACGGGTCGTCGCCCGGGACGAAGACATCCGGACTCGTCTCCGACACCGTGAGCTACAAGAATATCGAGGTAATCTACGGCAATGACCACTACCTGAATCCGGGAATACTTGAACAGAAATGCCACCTCATTCCGGGTCAGATCTACCGCGCAGCCAACGTCGACCGCACTTACGAGGCTCTGGCACAGCTCGGCATACTGAAATCAATCAATATCGAGCTTGTCCCGGCCGGCAATGTTGACGGAAAGCACCTACTCAACGCCTACATTATCCTCTCGCGCAACAAAAAACAATCAATAACCTTCGACGTGGAGGGAACGAACTCCGAAGGCGACCTCGGTTTCGGCGTAGGTGCGACATATCAGCACCGTAATCTGGCAAAAGCGTCACAATTGCTGACCGCACGCTTCCGCATGAACTACGAGAGTCTTTCGGGTACCTTCAACGGCCTAATCAACAACCGCTACACTGAGTATGCGGGCGAAGTCGGCATCACTTTCCCGAAATTCGAGTTTCCGGTAGCCGCACAGAGCCTGCGCCGCCGTCTCCACGTCAGCACAGAGTTCGCACTCTCGTTCAACTATCAGGAACGTCCCGAATACACCCGTATCATCGCCGGTGCCGCGTGGAAATACAAATGGGCCAACCGAAACAATACGCGCCGACACTATTTCGACCTCGTGGACATCAACTATGTCTATCTGCCCGAAAGCACCAACAATTTCCTCGACCAGATAGCCCCCGACAACCCGCTGCTCCGTTACAGCTACGAAGACCACTTCATCATGAGCATGGGCTACCGCTTCTACAACACAAACAAACGCATCCCCTCCTCCACTCTCCGCACCTACCAGCTCCAACCGATTGTCTACACACTCAGAACCTCAGTCGAAACCGCCGGCAATCTCCTCTACGGTATCTCAACCGCCACAGGCGCGCGCCGACGCGACGGAGCCTACCGGGTGTTCGGCATCAACTATTCACAGTATGTCATGGCTGAGATTGACTACGGTGTCACCCGAAACCTTACCGACCGCCATTCGGTGGCCTTCCACGCAGGAGCAGGCATCGGTATCCCCTACGGCAACTCGTCCGTACTTCCGTTCGAGAAGCGTTTCTATGCCGGAGGTGCCAACGGAGTGCGCGGGTGGGCAGTCCGCACGCTCGGTCCCGGCAGCTATGACTCACGCAACTCCGTCACAGACTTCATCAATCAGTGCGGTGACATCAGGCTTGACCTCAGCACAGAGTACCGCACCAAACTGTTCTGGGTACTCGAAGGTGCGGCCTTCATAGATGCCGGCAACATCTGGACCATCCACAGCTACGAGAACCAGCCGGGAGGAATGTTTCACTTCGATACGTTCTGGAAGCAGATAGCCCTCGCCTACGGTGTCGGCATAAGGTTTGACTTCACCTACTTCCTCCTCCGCTTTGACCTCGGAGTGAAGGCCCACAACCCTGCAAAAGGACAGGAACAATGGCCCATCATACATCCGGACTGGCATCGTGACACGACGTTCCACTTCGCGGTGGGCTATCCGTTCTGAATCCCTCAAAACATCATCACAGACCAATTCATCACTACTATATATCCAACAATAAAAAATATACAGCAAGAATATATCTATGAAACAACTCGTTATTTTTGATCTTGACGGCACTCTGCTGAACACGATAGACGACCTCGGGACCGCGACAAACCATGCTTTGCGTGTCTACGGCTATCCCGAACATAGCCTTGCCATCTATCCGAAACTCGTCGGCGACGGCGTCACGCGCCTCATCGAACGAGCCCTGCCCGAAGATGCCCGTCAGCCCGAAACTATCGAAAAAGTCAGAAACTGTTTCAAAGAGTATTACGACGAACATCAGGCTGACCTGACGCAGCCCTATCCCGGCATTACCGAAATGCTCCATGAACTCACATCACTCGGTGTCAAGGTCGCAGTCGCCTCAAACAAGTATCAGGCGGCAGTCGTTTCGCTCATCCGCCACTATTTCCCCGACATAGACTGGAAGGTCATCGAAGGGCAGAAGGAAGGGATACCGACCAAGCCCGACCCCTCGATTGTCTTTGAGATTCTTGCGAAATGCCCGACACGCAAGGCTAAGGTACTCTATGTCGGTGACTCAGGAGTCGACATGGAGACCGCACGGCGCGCCTGTGTGGACTCCTGCGGCGTAAGCTGGGGATTCCGTTCGGTCAGGGAACTCCGCGACAATCATGCCGACAACATAGCCGACACCCCCGCCGACATTGTAGCCATCGTGAAGCGTCCGGGACTCGAACTTGACGCATAACGACTCTCCAACCTCTAACCAACCAATCATTCACACTACTCCAAATGAACCACAGACCAACTATAATCAGGCTTGGACTCGCACTCCTGATGGCGGTGATAGCTTTTACAGCAAGAGCCATCACCGATGAGGAGGCAAAAGTCATCACCGATTCGCTTTATATCGAACTCGCCAAAGCAGAAACGCCGGCGGATTCACTCCCCATCATGGGCAATCTCTATGACCTGCTGCCGCGCGACAAAGGGACACCGCTCGGACTTGAAATGTTCGATGTCGCAAACCGTGCCGAAAACGTAAGCATGGCACTTGAAATCCTCCGCCATCTCACCAACAGGTATATCCGTCAGGACTCGATGCTGGTACAGCTCTATAACCGTACACTGCGCTATTCAAAACTCGGCAACGAAACACTCTCGTCAGCGCAGATTGACGAGTTACGCGAGACCCGAACCCTCATCAAGCTCACGCGCAACATAGGTCAGGCCAATTACAGCAATCCGGACGAAAGACATGACCTGCTGATGGATCTGCTGAAAACCACCTCGCTCAATCCGCCGTCGAATCTCTATGACCGTATTGTCCTCCAGCACGCCGTCTGTATGCTACTCGCCCAGATGGGTGCGGGCGACATCCTATCGCACAAGATGGACGAACTCGGCGAACTCATCAATCAGCTTCCCCCGAGCGCAATCGGTCTGCGTAACGCCTACACCGTCCATGCCGCCGTGGTCTACAACAACAACGGTGAGTTTGAAAAAGCCATGCAAGCCGACCGAAAAACGCTTGAAGGCATCGAGTATCTCGAGAAGCACAACAAGGCGACGGGACGCAACTACCGCAACTATGACGCGAACCGCTATCTCATCTATACCCGCTTCCTCTCCAACTATTCACTGCTTGCCCCACACGAAGTGGAGAACTATTACAGATTGGCAATGGATATGGTCAAGCGCGACCATACGTCGGCAGAGACCAATGCAGTCTCTCCCGGCCCGCAGATCTATTACAATCTTTTCTATAAGAACTACGGCAAGGCTCTCCAACTTATAAACGAATGTATTGACAAACCATATAACAAAGCTCTACGCAGACGCTTGCTGAAAGATGCTATAAAATGTGCCAAGGCTCTCGGCGACAATGCGACCCTGCTGAAATATTCCTGCGAATATAACGACATTCTTGAAGCCGAACTCAACCAGCGACTCGACCAGAAATACCGTGAACTTCAGGTCATCTCCGATACATCCGAACTCACCAACAACTACAACCGCCTGCAATTCGAGAAGCAGCAGTCAGAAGCCAGCGGACTGCGCATGATTGGCATGATAGCAGCCATCGCCGTACTCATCCTCCTTATTTCAGTCGTGGTGCTTTTCCGTCTCAACCGCCGCAACCGTCAGCTTGTGCGCAGCCTTGACAAATCCAACCGTGAGATGCGTGAAAAGAGTGAGAGTCTCGAGCGTTCACGTCAGGAGCTGGTCGAAGCACGCGATCAGGCTCAGAAGGCCAACAATCTAAAAACCGATTTCATCAAGAATATGAGCTACGAGGTCAACGAACCGCTGAAAGCCATCACCGAGTACTCCAAACTTATCGTCGACTGTGCCGATGCCTCAAACCGAAAATATCTTGAACGCTTCACCTCACTCGTCGAACTGAACTGCGACCTCCTCAACACCATCATCAACGACGTGCTTCACATCTCAGAAATCGACAGTAATTCTGTCCCCATCCAGAACAAATCGACCGACCTCCAATCACTGTGTTCGATGGTGATTGACGGTGTACGTCCGCGCGTCTCCCCGGGTGTCACCCTCAAATTTGATGAAAGCTCACCCTCAATCAGCCTTTTTACCGACCCCCAGCGTCTCCATCAGATACTGCTCAATCTTCTGACAAACGCTGCCAAATTCACCTCAGAGGGAAGCATCACCCTCGCCTATACGGTGGATCCCGACAAAGAAAAAGTCATCTTCTCAGTCACCGATACAGGTATCGGTATCAAAGCCGACAAACATGAGACGATTTTCGGCCGCTTCGTCAAACTCGATAAAGAGACTCAGGGAGCAGGACTCGGACTGACCATCTCGCGTATGCTCGCCCGCCTCATGGGTGGTGACATCGTTGTCGACAGCCACTACAACAAGGGTGCAAGATTCATCCTCACCCTTCCGCAGAAATAAAGATATGTGTTCGCAGGAGCATAGAATCTCTGAGATTTTTTCGTAACTTTGCATTCATTATGGCAGAAATCAAAAAACAGCCCAGATTCCGCACCGTCATCGCCAACGACCTCATCGAAAAGGTCAAGCAGCTTGTGCTTGTGTCACGCAACATCGTGATTACCTGCCATGTCAGTCCTGACGGTGATGCACTCGGCTCCTCATTCGCATTATGGTATGTCCTGAAAGGACTCGGAAAGACAGTCAATGTCGTGACGGCCGACTGTGCCCCGCGTGCGCTCCAATTCCTTCCCGGAGTGCGCGAACTCGTAGCAGCCACCCGTCAGGGCGACCGCGCCCGTGAGCTCCTCGCTTCGGCCGACCTTATTTTCTGCATGGATTTCAATGATCCGTCGCGTGTCGACCGCCTGATGAATTCCCTCGTGAATTCCAAGGCCCGCAAGATAGTTATCGACCATCATCTGGACCCCCGGATTGAGGCAGACGTAATCATCTCACGTCCGGAAGTATCCTCGACCTCCGCCCTGCTCTATCTGGTACTCTGGCAGAGTCATTGGACTCGCTACCTCAACCGCAGTGCAGCCGCCTGTATCTACACAGGAATGATGACCGATACCGGCAACTTCTCCTACAACTCCAACGACCCTGACCTGTACCTTATAATATACGACCTGATGCGCAAGGGGATTGACAAGGATAATCTTTACCGACTTGTCATGAACACCGCCTCGGAGTCGCGGGTACGAATCATGGGCTACGGTCAGTATAAGATGCAGCTACTCCCGGCTCACAAAGCCGCCATCATCACTCTAAGCGAGGAACAGCTCAAAGAATTCGATTACACCAAAGGTGACACCGAGGGGCTTGTCAATGTCCCCCTATCCATTCCTGAAATCACCTACTCAGTCTTTCTGCGCGAAGACGCTGATAACTGCGTGAAAGTCTCCATGCGAAGCAAGGGCGAGTTCTCCGTAAGCCGTATGTGTGAGGAACATTTCGGTGGCGGAGGCCACACGAATGCTGCCGGAGGAGAGTTCAAGGGGTCGCTTGATATGGCAATCCAAAAGCTGCTTGACATCATACCCCTCTACGACGAATATCTCTGAAAATAACAAATAATCCCACCAACATAGTCCAAAGTAAATAATCCTCTGCATTATAATGAAAAAATTTCTTTCTCCCATAGTTCTGCTTCTCGCACTCGCAGCCGCACTCTCGTCATGCAACGACTCGAAAAGCTATGCCGAACTTCTTCAGGACGAAAATCAGGCCGTCAACAAGTTCCTTGTCCAGCACCGTGTCATAGAGCAGGTGCCTGAAAACGGTATTTTCGAAGTAGGTCCCGATGCGCCCTACTATCAGCTTGACGAAGAGGCCAACGTCTATATGCAGGTACTTGCGCTCGGCACTGACGAAAAGCCTGAGAAGAACGACCGCGTGTATTTCCGCTTCACGCGCTACAATATGTTCTACTATGTCATCGGAGGCGACAATGCCGCCCTTGGTTCAGGCAATGCGGACGGAATGAACACGAGTCCCACCTATTTCCTTTTTGACAACTACACTGTCTCGGACTCCTACCAGTACGGCGAAGGCATCCAGCTCCCCATGAAGTATCTTGGCTACAATGCCAAAGTGAACCTCATCGTCAAATCGCAGGAAGGCTTCTCGGACGAGACTTCCTATGTCGTTCCCTATCTCTACACAATCACCTACTACAAATCAATGATTTAAAATTAAGTATAAAGCCATGTCACTCATCAAAAGTATATCGGGTATCCGCGGCACAATCGGCGGCGCTCCCGGCGACGGTCTTTCACCGCTTGACATTGTAAAATTCACGGCAGCCTATGCAACCTTCATCGGGCAGCACACCACACGTCCGAACCGCACGATAGTCGTCGGCCGCGATGCCCGTCTGAGCGGAAAGATGGTCAATGACATTGTGGTCGGCACTCTGACCGCAATGGGTTTTGACGTGATAAACATCGGCCCCGCCTCTACCCCCACCACCGAGATTGCCGTGGTCGGCGAGAAAGCCTGCGGCGGCATCATTCTCACTGCAAGCCACAATCCCAAGCAGTGGAACGCTCTCAAACTCCTCAACGAGGATGGCGAATTTCTCAACGACGCGCAGGGCAAGGAAGTGTTGCGCATAGCCGAGGAGGAAGCCTATACGTTTGCTGATGTCGACAGCCTCGGTCACGAATACACCAACAATACCTATAATCTGCGTCATATCGAACAGGTTCTCGCTCTTGACCTCGTTGACACCGAAGCCATCCGTAAGGCTGACTTTACTGTCGCTGTCGATGCGGTCAACTCTGTCGGCGGTGTAGTCATCCCCCAGCTTCTCCGCGCCCTCGGCGTAAAGAACATCATCGAACTCAATTGTGAACCCAACGGTAAATTTGCACATACGCCCGAGCCAATCCCCCAGAACCTCACCCAGATTTCATCACTGATGGCCGACGGACGTGCCGATGTGGGTTTCGTCGTCGATCCTGACGTGGACCGTCTGGCAATCGTCATGGAGAACGGAGAGATGTTTGTCGAGGAATACACACTCGTATCCATCGCCGACTACGTTCTTGCCCATACACCCGGCTCGACCGTCTCCAATCTCAGTTCGTCGCGCGCACTCCGCGACGTCACCCACCGTCACGGCTGCGACTATTCGGCTGCCGCTGTCGGCGAGGTCAACGTAACCACTAAAATGAAGGAGACAGGCGCGATAATCGGTGGTGAAGGCAATGGCGGTGTCATCTATCCTGCCGCCCACTATGGCCGTGACGCACTCGTCGGTGTCGCTCTCTTCCTCTCGCTCCTTGCAAAGAGTGGCAAGAAGGTCAGCGAACTCAAAAAGACCTATCCCGCCTACGAAATTGCCAAGAACAAAATGGAACTTACTCCTGAAATTGATGTCGATGCGATTCTCGCTGCCGTCAAGGAAAAGTTCGCAGGCGAAGAGATTACAGACATCGACGGTGTGAAGATTGACTTCAAGGATTCTTGGGTACATCTCCGCAAATCCAACACCGAACCCATCATCCGCATTTACAGCGAAGCCTCGACAATGGCCGAGGCCGATGCCCTCGCCCAGCGCATCAAGGATATTATCGCGGATATGATCTGATTTTTTTGAAAAAAATTTCATCATTAATGAACCTTTCTTCCATCACCGCGTTATAATGGTATAAAGAAATTACTTTTTCCATTGCAAGAAATGTGATAATGATTGGTTTATTAACGAACTAAGGCTGTCGGGATGACAGCCTTTTTCGTATCCGTACCTCTGATGTCCACGCCGAAGTTTCACAAATCATCAGCAGACGACCGCAGAAAAATACGTTGCGGTAAGAAATATTTGATAAATATCCGTAACTTTGTGACCGATGCAGATGCTCCGGATTTAACTATAAACAAATTTTACACGAGTATGAAAATAGCGATTATCGGTGCGGGAGCTATGGGTGGCGCTGTTGCGTCAGGCCTGCTCAGATATGGTGACAACAAGTATTGCATATCGGTCTCCAACCCCTCCTCCGAACCCCTTGAAAGGCTTGCGCCACTCGGCGCGGAAACTACCCATGACAATAAGGAGGCTGTCCGTGATGCGGACATGGTCATAATAGCCGTAAAACCGTGGATTCTCCAAAGTGTCATGGAGGAACTCAAACCCGCCCTCGACTATACCGTACAGAGCGTGGTCGTCATTGCCGCCGGACTGACCGGAGCGCAGATGGCGGAGTGGCTTGAAAAAGACAGTGAAACGAAAGCCTCGCTTCTGATTGCGATGCCTAACACCGCAGTGGCCGTCGCTCAGTCGATGACATTCATAGTGCCGGTAAATGCAGATAAAAATCTTATCTCGGAGGTAGAGGCCGTTTTCAGTTGCCTCGGCGAGACAATGGTGATTGACGAAGCACACCTACCGGCTGCCACAGCCCTCGCATCCTGCGGCATAGCCTACGCTATGCGCTATGTGCGTGCGGCTGTCGAAGGTGGCGTAGAGCTTGGGTTCAAGGCCACTGCCGCTCAAAAGATGGTAGTCCAGACCCTGCGCGGAGCAGCCGCGCTGCTGGCTGTCGACGGCGCACATCCTGAGAGCGAAATCGACAAGGTGACGACTCCCGGCGGCATAACAATCCGCGGACTCAACGAAATGGAACACGCCGGATTCACCTCAGCCGTAATCCGTGGACTCAAAGCATCGGTAAAATAATTCAGCACTTTCTATGGCAGAAGATACCAAAAATGGGAGTGAGAAACTCCGTATAGTCGTCAAAGTAGGCAGCAATGTGCTTACACGTCCTGACGGCAAGCCCAATATCACCAATATGTCGGCTCTCGTCGACCAGATTGCAACCCTGCGCGACATGGGGCATGAACTGATACTCGTCTCGAGCGGTGCGGTGGCGTGCGGGCGCGGTGCGCTCACCCCGCGAAAGCAGCTTGATTCAGTAGAGCAGCGTCAGTTGTTTTCATCCATCGGACAGATCAGGCTTATCAACATCTACAATACGCTTTTCAGCGAGTATGGCTACGTCGTAGGTCAGGTGCTGACGCAGAAAGAGAATTTTTCATCACGCACATCCTATCTCAACCAACGCTCATGTATGCAGACCATGCTTGAAAACGGAGTCATTCCGATTGTCAACGAAAACGACACTGCAAGCCTCACCGAGCTTATGTTTACCGACAATGACGAACTTTCGGGACTGATTGCAGCAATGATGGATGCAGATATGCTCGTGATTCTCTCGAATGTCGACGGTATCTATGACGGAAATCCGGCTGACCCGAAGTCCAGACTGATTGAACGTGTGAAATCAGGAGAGGATGTCAGCAGCAACGTCGTAGCTGCCAAGAGCGGATTCGGACGCGGAGGCATGGGAACAAAGTGTGGGATTGCACGCAAACTCTCCGAGGAGGGAGTGAGCGTCTACATAGCGCGTGGCGACCGTCAGAACATACTGGTCGACCTTGTGACATCCCCGGACTCCACACCTCACACGCTGTTTGAACCCCGGCCGGAACCTCTGAGCAACATCAAGCGCTGGATTGCACACAGCGGAAGTTTCGCCAAGGGGATAGTCAAGGTCGACGAAAATGCCGCATCCGCACTCCGCAGCGACCGTGCGGTCAGTCTGCTCCCCATAGGCGTGACGGCCACTGAGGGTGAGTGGGAGGAGGGTGACATCGTGACGCTGACCGCACCATCAGGAGAGGTCATCGGTGTCGGCCGTGCCGCCCTCAGCAGCAGTGAGACCGCGGCACTTGCCGGCCAGCGCGGAGGCCGACCTGTGGTTCACTATGATTATCTATTCATTGAATAAACACATTTGTACAGACTTAATATTATGGCAGATATACAGACAGAAATACTCACCACACTCGCTGCTGTCAAGCGGGCATCGCGGACACTCGCCTCTATGCCCGACCAAGAGCGCAAGGCTCTGCTGATGCAGCTTGCCGACGCGGTTGACAGCTCTCAGGCCGAACTCCTCGCCGCCAATAGCGAGGATCTCGCACGGATGGATCGCTCCAATCCGCTTTACGACCGCCTCCAACTGACCCCTGAACGATTGACAGCCATTGCCGACGACATCCGCCACGTCGCCAATCTCCCCTCGCCTATCGGAGAGGTCATTGAGGAACGGACACTCCCCAACGGACTGCGGCTGCGACGCGTNAGGGTGCCTTTCGGTGTGATAGGTGTCATCTATGAGGCTCGTCCCAACGTCACCTTCGATGTATTTTCCCTCTGTTTCCGAAGCGGGAATGTCTGTGTGCTGAAAGGCGGGTCAGATGCCTCCGCCTCCAACAAGGCGGCTGTAAGACTAATCCATCGCGTGCTTGCCGAGGCAGGGATACCGACCGACTGTGTCGCACTCCTCCCCTCCACCCATGAAGCTACTGCCGTCATGCTCAATGCGGTCGGCTACATAGATGTCTGTATCCCGCGCGGCGGTCGGCGACTCATAGATTTCGTGCGTGACAATGCGCGTATTCCGGTCATCGAGACAGGAGCGGGAGTTGTCAGCACATACTTTGACAAGGATGGCGACGAGAAAATGGGTCGTGACATCGTTACCAATGCAAAAACCCGCCGTGTGAGTGTGTGCAACGCCCTCGATACCCTTCTCATCCACCGTGACCGCCTTCCCTCCCTCCCCGGACTCTGCGAAGGACTCGCGGAAAAAAATGTTGTCATCTACGCAGACGAGGAGGCTTTTAAAGCTCTTGACGGTCANTACCCACCGCAACTCCTTGCGAAAGCCGACGAGGATACATTCGCTACGGAGTGGATGGACTATAAGATGGGCATAAGAACCGTCGGAGGCCTCGACGAAGCTCTCGACCATATAGACCGCTACGGTTCAGGCCACAGCGAGTCCATTGTCACCGACAACGACGAGACTGCACGTCGCTTTCAGGAGGGGGTNGATGCCGCCTGTGTCTATGTCAATGCGCCGACGAGCTTCACCGACGGCGGACAGTTCGGNCTCGGTGCGGAAATCGGTATCAGCACTCAGAAGCTCGGCCCTCGAGGACCGATGGGATTACGAGAAATCACCACCTATCGTTACCTNATCAACGGCAATGGTCAGACCCGGCCGTAGCAGATAATTATCCCCCGNCACCCAATTTACTTACAAAATAAATCATCCATCTGACNNNNGTCAGATGGATGATTCTGTTAATGANGTAATGTGTCTGTTTCCTTATTTGATGACGACCTTCGATACCTTTGAACCCTGACGGCGGATGAAGATACCGTTTGAGGGATTGTCNACGCGCACACCCTGAAGATTGAAGTATTCGGCGGGAGCGTCAGCCTCAGCAGCCTCGATTGACTCGATTGCACTTGCGTCCCCCTCGTAAGGTACAAGCCACTTAGGTGCGCCGGTCTGGAACTCTGCCTGCTGGGTCTTTGCACCGATGGTGAAGTTACCTGCGGCTGCATCGGCAAACTCAGGATTTGAGTTGAGGATAGTCTCACTCTTGTCATAGCTTGCTTCGCTCTCTGCAAGGCTCACACCATCCTCGAAATAAGTGTTGTAGGCAAATTCCATGGGATTGTTGCCGTTGAAACGGCCACCTGCCATACGGCGGATGATGTCCTTACCGCAGTCNAACCAGATATTTTTCTGAACATCGAACTTCGAGTAAGCCTGACCTGCGATGCCGTTGTAGTTACCCCACTGACCATCTTCTTTGAGAAGGTTATAGAAGGTATTGTTCAGATAGGTCATGGTCTGGAACTCGGTATCCTTGTCGAAACCGTAGCGGTCAAGACGGGCATTGTTGTTGTAGCGGATGAAATACTTAGCTACCTCACCGTTGCCGTAGATGGTAGAGTTTTTAACAGCGAAATCNTTCGCTCCGCCGTTCTTGAACGAAATGAGAGTTTCGTTCTGNACTTCGGTTGTTACGAGTGCGAGAGTAGAGTTATCGATGGTGAAGTCCACGACACAATATGCGGTGCTGTTNTCGAAGAAGATNGAGTTGGCAACATTCTGGACTGTCACGTCGCTAAGGTTGATGGAACCTACACGATAGAAGTTGTTGATGTTGGCGACAGCAGGAATTTTGCTCATCAGGATAAACGGAGCCGCGAGACCGCTTGCGTCGATAGTGGCGCCATTGCCCTTGACAACAAGGGATGCACCCGGTTCGATGGATGATGTGAGTTTATAGTTACCGTTTTCGGCNAGAGTCACGGTAATNTCACCGACAACCTTACCCTCGGTCATCTCAGCATATTTGGCAGTATTGATGGCGGAAGCGAGTTCACTGCCATCCTCAGGAGCCACGTTGATNGCTACGGCCGGAGCAGCAAGTTCGGCATTATAATCGACCTTCCACTGCGATGCACCCGTAGCAAACTGAGCCTGCTGAGTGCCTGCCCCTACTGCGAAATCAGCCTTGGCTGCGTCAGCGAATGTAGGATTGGTGGCGAGGATAAGTCCGCTCTTGTCATAGCTTGCCTCGGAAGCTACAAGATTCACTCCGTCGTTGAAGTAAGTGTTGTAGGCAAANTCCATGGGATTGTTGCCGTTGAAACGGCCACCTGCCATACGGCGGATNATNTCCTTACCGCAGTCGAACCAGATATTTTTCTGNACATCGAACTTCGANTANGCCTGACCTGCGATNCCGTTGTAGTTACCCCACTGNCCATCTTCTTTGAGAAGGTTATAGAAAGTATTGTTCTGATAGGTCATCGTCTGGAACTCGGTATCCTTGTCGAANCCGTAGCGGTCAAGACGGGCATTGTTATTGTAGCGGATGAAATACTTTGCCACCTCACGGTTGCCANGGATGGTAGAATTCTTAANGGTGAAATCCTTCGCACCGCCGCTCTTGAACGAAATGAGAGCTTCGTTCTGGACTTCAGTCGTGGCAAGCCCTAAATTAACACCGTCAAGGATAAAGTTTACGACACAATACTTGGTGTCATTGTCATAAAAGATTGAGTTTTTCAGTCCGTTGACAATTACATTGCTGATACTCACAGAATCCACGCGTGAGTAGTCGTTAACCACATCCACAGTAGGGGTTGCGCTCATAAGCACGAAAGGAGCTTCAAGAGCCGAAGCATCAATGGTCGCGCCNTTGCCGTTGATGATAAGGCCGGCTCCTGTCTCGATTGATGCACCGAGGGTATAATTACCGTCCTGAGCAAGATTCACGGTTATGTTACCGACATTTTCCTTACCGGCCTTGGCCTCAGCGATAGCAGCCGCGATGTCTGTTCCGGTCACGGGGTTGACGGTGAGACCGTCGGCCGCCGACATTCCTCCGAATGTGAGGAAAAACGCACCTAAAAGGAGTAGGTTCTGTTTCATAAATGGATTAGATGATTAAGTAAGATTAANTAATATGATAACAATTATTTATATNCTGTAATCAGATGTAAGTGACACNCTTTAATGTCTTTAAATCTATCTGACGGCAAAGATAGGTAAATTTTATCTAACAATAACCATAAAATCCNTCCATTTATCGGGAAGAATATCGGAATTTTTTAATTTAATCGAGCGTCTGGACTCCACCGCCGTTCACCATCAGCGTCTGTCCACTGACCCATGAAGAGATTGGGGCAGCGAAGTAAAGGACTGCACCCGCTATGTCGGAGNCCTCGCCAAGACGATGAATCGGAGTGTGAGCCAGCATCCTTGCCTCTATCTCGGGAGTGAGGACGGTNGAGAGGGCGTGTGTACGGGTGGCACCGGGNCCGATATTGTTGATGCGTATTCCCATAGGTCCATAGTCAAACGCCAGATTGGATGCCAGATGATTGAGAGCGGCTTTCGACGAACCGTAGATAGCCATATCCGNACTGTTGTTTATACTGCTCATCGAAGTTATGTTGACGATACTGCCNTAGCCGGATTTCTGCATATAGGGAGCTGCNAGTTTACATAGTTCCCAAGGGGCAAAGACATTGATGGCGTAGATGCGCTCGACGTATTCACGGTCAATCTTAAAGGGATTTTCACGACCGCCTCCCCCCATGCCGGCATTATTCACGAGGATATTGACCGTCCCGAAAGTAGCCACGGCGAACTCTATCAGATGTTTCAGGTCATCGCTGTCGAGTACGTTACACTTCACCGCCGCACTCTTTCCGCCTGACGCTATAATGCCGTCGGCCACAGTCTGNGCCTTTTCAAGCGAAATGTCACTCACAACCACGGCTGCTCCGGCTGCCGCAAGAATTTCACACGAAGCCTTACCGATGCCATCGCCGCCACCTGTTACGACGGCGACCTTTCCGGTCAGGTCAAACAAAGTATCATTATTATTCATAGTCATAGACGTATCCATTTTTTGTACTTACTAAAACGTNTACCCGCTCACAACGGTTCATCCCCCATGTCCGCCTCCCCTGCCAATCACTTCCATTTTCCACCTTTAATAATATCCCATCGTCGGAGAAAGTACCTTTCAGGGGATAGAATCCACAAAAGAGGGCGAAATTTTCTTCATATATGAAAAAAAATGATTAACTTTGCACGCAATAAATTTTAATCGTTATATGTCATTTATTGCTGATCGAGTAAAAATGGACGGACTCACTTTTGATGATGTCCTCCTTATTCCGGCTTATTCGGAAGTTCTTCCCCGCGAAGTAAACCTTAGCACCCGATTTTCCCGCAACATCACGCTTAATGTTCCCCTCGTCTCTGCCGCAATGGACACAGTGACCGAGGCAGCATTGGCCATTGCCATCGCACGCGAAGGCGGAATCGGTGTTATCCACAAGAATATGCCCATCGCGGAGCAAGCGCGTCAGGTCCATGCAGTGAAACGTGCGGAAAACGGTATGATCTACGACCCCGTGACCATCAAGCGCGGCAGCACAGTGGCCGATGCCCTCAACATGATGAAGGAATATCATATCGGTGGTATCCCCGTAGTCGACGAAGACCGCAAGCTCGTCGGCATCGTCACTAACCGTGACCTTCGTTTTGAACAGAATCCCCAGCGCCTCATTGATGAAGTGATGACCTCGGAAGGCCTTGTTGTCACCAACCAGTCGACNGATCTCGAAGAGGCAGCACAGATACTCCAGCAGCACAAAATCGAGAAATTACCTGTGGTCGACAATGACAACCGTCTCGTCGGTCTCGTCACCTATAAGGATATAACCAAGGCCAAGGACAAACCCTTTGCCTGCAAGGACAAACTCGGACGNCTGCGCGTNGCNGCAGGNGTAGGTGTGACCGCCGACTCCATGGATCGTGTCGACGCACTTGTCGAGGCCGGTGTGGACGCTATCGTCATCGACACTGCCCACGGACATTCAAAGGGTGTCATCGGCGTACTCAAAGCCATCAAGGAGAAATATCCCCACATTGATGTCGTGGTCGGTAACATCGCAACAGGCGAAGCTGCAAAATATCTTGTTGAGAACGGAGCAGACGGCGTGAAGGTCGGCATCGGCCCGGGTTCAATCTGCACCACCCGCATCATCGCCGGTGTCGGCGTTCCCCAGTTGAGTGCGGTCTACGATGTGGCCAAGGCACTCAAAGGTACAGGCGTTCCCCTGATTGCCGATGGCGGTATCCGCTATTCGGGCGATATCGTGAAGGCACTTGCAGCCGGAGCATACTCCGTAATGCTCGGCGGTATGCTGGCAGGCGTAGAGGAGTCGCCCGGCGACACCATTATCTACAATGGACGTAAATACAAGTCATACCGTGGCATGGGTTCGCTCGAAGCCATGGAGAAGGGTTCGAAAGACCGCTATTTCCAAGCCAACGAGACCGACGCGAAAAAGCTCGTCCCCGAAGGAATTGCAGCGCGTGTCCCCTACAAGGGNCTTCTCTACGAGGTGGTCTATCAGATGCTCGGCGGTCTCCGTGCAGGTATGGGCTACTGCGGCGCGCCTGACATCGAACACCTCCACGAGGCTAAGTTCACCCGCATCACCAACGCAGGTGTGGCCGAAAGCCATCCCCACGATGTAGCCATCACCTCCGAGGCTCCCAATTACAGCGCATCTTCACGCTAAACGGTCTCACCGCACATCTGACGCAAACATAGCCGGAGGATGCAGCGAAAAAGTATAATTCAGGAAACCCGGTCTGCAAAAGCGCAGGCCGGGTTTCAATTATTACTGAGAATCAGGCAATTGTCTAATGAACGCCNGACGATGCAAGCNCTGCTTCTGTATCCTGAGTGAATTTTGATACATTCCCCCGATTTTTAACGTCACTGCAATAAACCGCCCGACAATCCGTTAGATATAATGTAAGAATTTAAACAATAAAGCTATAAACCCATCATCGGTGAGCCGTAATATTTTCCCATGAAGAAAAAAACGCTTATCTTTTCGGCCTTGGCATCAGCAGCCATACTCTCGGCCTCTGCAACAAAACAAAATGCTGACCCCGTCGTGATGACAGTCAACGGAAAAGAGATCAGACAGAGCGAATTTCAATATCTGTATCAGAAAAACAATGCTCAGCAGCTTGCTCCACAGAGCATGGAGGAGTATGTCGATATGTTCGTTGTCTACAAGCTAAAAGTAGCCGAAGCTGAAGCTGCCGGACTGCACCAGACCGACGACTTCCGCAAAGAATTCGAAAGCTACTGCGCAGAACTCTCAAAACCATATCTCAGCGATTCACTCACAGGCAAACGCCTGATTGATGAAGCCTACGGCCGTATGGCCACCTCACGCCATGTGAGCCACATACTTCTCCCCATCGGTGCGACATACGATGAAAACGAGGCNACCCGCCAGCGTCTCGACAGCATCCGCACCGCCATCCTGAAAGGTGAGGCTGATTTCGGCGACATGGCCGTCAAATATTCCTCGGACCGCAGCGCCTCTCAGAACCGCGGCTCGATGGGCTACATAAATGTCAACCGTTTCCCNTACCCCTTTGAACTTGCAGCCTACTCCACCCCCGTCGGTGAGATTTCAGAGGTGATTGAGGATGCNCCCTACGGCTATCATATCATTAAAGTTGAAGACGAGCGTCCGAACCCCGGCAAGATTGAGGCACGCCATATCCTTAAAATCACACGGGGACTTTCCGAGGAGGAAATTGCAGTGAAAAAGGCTCAGATCGANTCCATCCACACCCTGCTNATCAATGGTGCAGACTTCGAGACGATAGCCCGNGCAGAGAGCGAAGACCCCGGATCGGCAGCCAAAGGCGGTATGCTCGGTCTGTTCGGCCCCGGCGAGATGGTCAGGGAATTCGAGGAAACAGCCTTTGGTCTGAAAGACGGTGAGATTTCAGCACCTTTCAGCACTAAATTCGGTTATCACATTGTCCAGACCATCGGACGTAAGGGAATCGGTACACTCGAAGAGGAACTTCCGGGCATAACCTCTGCCATCAACAGGGATATGCGTGCGAACCTTCCGCAAAAAGAGCGTCTGGAAGCCCTGAAACGCGCCTACGGACTGAANGTTGACTCCACAGCGCTTTTCGCCGTCAAGGTCAGGATGGCCGGTGAAAAGGATGCCCCTGCCGCCCTCGGTGTGTCGGCCGGTATGNATGATCCCATTTTCAGTATTGCCGGCAAGACCATTACTGCTGCCGACATCACTGCTTCAATCCCTGAAAATATGCGTGTCGAGGGTCAGGATGCCTTTACGCTGTTCCATACGGCCATGAACCGCATGATTGACGACACGACCGTCAGCGTAGCCCGTGAAAGACTGGCAGAAGAAAATGCTGACTATCGCAATATTGTCAATGAATACCGCGACGGCATACTTCTTTTTGAAATCAGCAACCGCAATGTTTGGGAAAAGTCGGCCTCTGACACCGAAGGTCTTGCAAAATTCTTTGAGGCCAACCGCGACAAATATTCATGGGATGCTCCCCACTACAAAGGTTTCGTCATTTTCGCAACTTCCGACTCTGTGGCTCAGGCAGCACAAAACTATCTTGCTGNCAACCATGTTGAAAATGATTCACTGGTCAACTGTATGCGCGCTAACTTCGGCCGTAACATAAAGGTGGAAAGTGTCGTGACCGCCAAGGGCGACAATGGTATAATTGATCATCTGGCATTTAATGGCGAGAAACCTGAGGCTCCCGGAAAATGGGTGGCATGGTTCGGTCATAACGGACGTGTGATTGATGCACCCGAGGAAGCCACTGATGTCCGCGGACCACTCACGACTGATTATCAGCAGGCACTTGAAAAGCAGTGGGTCGACTCACTCAGAAAGAAATATAAAGTNAAAGTCAATAAGGGAATCCTGAAAAAAATCGGTCAGTAATTTCTCCGTATTTAACCGCAGGGTCATCCGCCAACAGTAAGAAACGCCATCGCCGCCTGTCATCCGTAAAATCATCGGATAGGACAGGCGGCGATGGTGTTTTTGCAATCGATAATAAAATATCANANGNCCCTATTTCAGATATTCTACATCCGAGACGTGGACTGTGATTGAATCCGGATTCGGAAGACGGTTATAGTCTCCGTAAATAGCTTCGAGATAGTGTTCGGCATTTATCGGGACAGGAAGCATCGTATCCTCAAACTCGACGAGTCTTGTCCGCTCTATGTCCTTTATGAAACGCGGACGGTTATAAGACGTACCGGGAAGATGACGGTACTGCCCGCGACTCCCTATCGCTCCTATCGCCGAGAAGATGGAAAACAGCCCCTTTGTAATAAGTGTATGCGAAAATTTCAGGGTTGCACGCCGAAGGGTCTTGTTTCCAATCCCCATAGGCCGATAGAGAAACAGGTTCTGAAATTTGCTGCTTAACCTGTAAAGACGGTCGGAGGAACTGGGCCGAAGCACGAAAACATCAATGTANACTCCNCGATACTTATAGTTCCGGTCGGCATCCTCAAGCTCGTTAATGACACTGTGCGTGTCGCGGAGCTTTGCAAATGGCTGCACATATTCGACATCTGTCGACGCATCCTGCCAGACAATATCGTCGCCTTTATAGGCAAGCATCACTTTCCGTAGTTTCTTAAAATCACTTTCCAGCATCTCGATATCCACATCGTCGTCCCACGGGATAAAACCGCCGTGACGCAATGCCCCGATGCAGGTGCCGGAACTCAGCCAATAGGTGATACCGTTCTCCCGGCAGATAGNGTCTATCTTTTTCAGCATATCAAGCATCAGNAACTGATGCCGTCGCAATGACGAGCCGTCAGGATTGAATCGCTGCCGGAGAGAGTTTTGGGTCACTTTATCTATCATTAGGAATTCAGATGAGANTGTTTCTTATTGATGAATCGCATCACCACACCTTTTATCTCGCCGACNACCTGCAAATTAAGCGACCATGCCGCCATCGCATATATCAGGAGATATACGATCACCGTAAGTATAAAATGGTGAGGGAGGTATATGGTTATAACGTATGTCAGCGCCATGCAGACTGCCGCAAGCAGCAGCAGAGGAAGAGTGTCGCGCAACTGCATTGAAAATTTATAGCCTGTATGCCGCGATGCGAGGAGGGCATTGACCATGAATATATTGAAATTGCTCAATCCCATGCCCCACAGAAGACCGTAGATTCCAAACAACATTCCGACAAGCAGACAGACAATCAGGAAGCTCCATTTGTAGATGCTCCAGAAAAACAGGACGTTGCTTTTCCCCTTGGCTGCAACGGCATAGAAATTAGTGTTTTGAAGACAGATGAACAGTCCGCCGACACAAAGAATCTGAAAATACGGCGCGCAAGCCACCCATTTCATACCGTAGAGGAACACTATCAACGGTTCGGCGATAAGAATCAATATGGCCATCAAAGGAAAAATCACGAAGGAAATCAGACGTGTGTTGAGTCCGAGCATACTGACCAGACGTCCCTCTTCGTCCTGCACGGAAGCATAGACAGGATACATCACCTGCACAAGTATGTTGGGGAGCGTGTAGGAGGATATACGGTCAAGTTTGTAAGCCTGCGAATAGAGTCCCATCGCTGTCGGGGAAAACCGCTTACCGATGATGATGCCTTGGAGGTTCTTGCATATTTCCTGCAACAATCCGGCAGCAAGCAGGTAGCCTCCGAAATTGAAAAGTTCGCGCAGTGAACGCATGGAGAAAGTCAGGGATGGATGCCATTTGGCAACGAGCCACAGCAAAGTGGCGAGCACGGTATGGTAGCCAAGCTGAAGCACTACCAGACTCCACACTTTCCACCCTGAATAGGCTGCCAGAATTGCCATTGCACCACTTATAAGGTAGGATAAGAAATTGGCTGCCGCAAGCCTGTCAAGCTCTAATTGTTTGCGTAAACGATTAGTCTGTATGATGGACAATGAACTGATAATCAATCCAAGTCCAATCACTCTCAGCAATGGCCGTATGACAGGTAAATTAAAGAAATCAGCGACCCAAGGCGCNATAAGGAATATGATTCCATAAAATATTATGGATATGAACATATTCCAGTAGAAAATCGTCGAATAGTCNGTCTGCGTAGGAGCTTTCTTCTGAATAAGTGCTGCCGCAAACCCCCCGTCAATCAGCGTCTGGGAAACGATTATGAAAATCTCTATCATCCCGATGGCACCGAAATCACTTGGCAACAGAAGGCGTGCCAGAACGAGGTTTACCCCGAATTGCAAGCACATATTCCCTATCCGGTCCACACTGGCCCAGATGGTTCCCTTTATTGCTTTCTTACCAAGCGAATCAGCCATGCAGGGTTGAGATTAGACNCATGATGACTGCACGGTTGAGACTGTGAATCTCTCCCGTAAAGGCATTATCAGCCACCTTGTCCCCTTCAAGGAACACTTTGCCGGACAGCCGCTCATACCATCGGATAATTCTGTCTATCGAAGGGGTTGCAATTGAATTTATTTCCGCCATATACTTTATCAGCATCAGTCCGAAAGGGATGTCTTCGGAAAAATAGCGGTTATCGTAGTCAGGTGCATATCCACCCTCAATCCGGATTGTCGGTGCATAGATTCCTCTGAATGCCTCGATTGAGCGAATCTTAGCAGTCAGTGAAGCAGCATCAGTTGACTCGTAGTAGTCAAGCAGCGATGGAATGACCTCNCTCCCTATACCGAGGACCGCTGTCAACGACTGAAATTCGTTATCGCAGGCAATAAGATTTTCAGAACTGCAATCGTCCCAGTCCTCATAGAAAAGAGGGGGATTGACAAACGGCTTTGTCTCCTCGAAATTGTGGAAGAGAGTGAAGAGTCGTGCCGGATGAAGAATCGGATTGCTATTTGTCAGCGTGGCTTCCAAAGGATGGTTCAGAATATGGATAGGGGTCTGAAATATGTCTGCCAGCCACTCGGTGGTAGTTGTCGTGTCTTCTACATTCCAGTATGCCACGTTAAGCGACTTTTTATAGCCAAGCAGATTGGCGGAATGACCGTATTTCTTTATGCGGCATATAAAAGGCACTCTCTGGAAACCGAACAGGCGGGATTGCTCACCGAGGAGATCAAGAGCCATTATGAAAAAGCCGGTCGAGCTGAAAACGCTCCCGACCAATGCACCGTCTGAAATATAGGGACGGATTCTGACAAGTTCATCATAGATGACTGTCCCGGGCAGACAGAAGATAATTATGTCCGAGCCGGGGATGACTTCCTCCGGCTTATCGGAAATGCGCGTGAGCGAACCTTCAAAAATCTGTCCGTCCGGGTCTGTAATTTCAATGACTTTGTTCCACGAGTAAGGATGCCCGGTCAGAAGATTCACCTCATACCCCTTGGAGGCGGCGACACCGGCGATAACCGTTCCGAGACTTCCTCCCCCACAGACACATATAGACGGTTTATAACTCATGAATTCAATGATTTTAAAGCGTCCGTCAGAAGCGAATTGTCATTGCGGTCGCGGACGGCGATACGGACATATTCCTTTCCCGGACCGAAACCTTTCTTTCCCGAACAATCCTTGATAAGAATATTGAAATCAGAAAGGAGACGCAAGGTCAGTCCGTAGGCCGACAGGCCGCCATTCACTTCACACAGAAAATAGTTTGCCTGCGACGGTATCACACGGAGGAAGTCAACCTCCGAAAGTTCACGGAAGAATATATCACGCTCCTCACGGAATTTCTCACAGGCATGGCGGTAATCGGCTTCATACTTACCATAAATCTGCATATAGTATTCACCGAATGAATTGATATTCCAGATAGCGACATCTTTTTTCATCCAGTCAAGCAGTTCACGGTCAGAAGAAGCAAGTACCCCGAGACGAAGTCCCGGCACACCATAAGACTTCGAGATGCTTTTCATCACGCAAAGGTTTGGATAGCGTGCAAGCACTGAATTGTCAAGCAGCGTATTAGCCTCGCCCTCCGCCGAGAAATCGACAAACGATTCATCAACTATAAGCCTGATGCCCTTTGCCGCGCTCCAGTCTGCCAGACGGAGCAGATCCTCGCGTCCGATGAAATTACCCGAAGGATTATCGGGATTGACCACGAGAAGCGCAGCGATATCCTTATCGGAAAAGAAGCCCATAAGGTCATCGGCGGTATAGCTGAAATCGTCATTTGAAGGGATGAAAACCTCACGGGCTGACTCGGGAAGACGGTTGGGATACTCCTCGAATGTCGGGTAGGTCACACCCAGACGACCCGTGATATTCGACATCAGGCTCTTGATAAGTTCGGCCGCGCCGTTGCCTACACAGACAAACTCCTGCCTTATCCCGAAATATTTTCCTGCAAGCATGGAATTGACACCCATTCCGGAAGGATACTCACGGAGGAGGGTATCAAAATTGGCCTTCATTTCATAGACCATCTTTGGCGACGGAAAATATGGATTGACGAGATAACAGAAATCAAGCATACCCGGATAGCGCCAGTAGCCGCCGAAACTATGCTGCATCTTGCTCAGCCGCGAGGCATCATCTGCAAAAATAGTCTCGGCGATACGGAGGTCCTGCACATCGTCGATTTCGTACCATTTACGGTCGGCAATATCGACGGCCTTGATGTCGCAATGGTCTATAAGGGTCATCACGCGGAGCACCTGTTCATAGTATTCGTTATTGCCCATCGCCTTGATGTAGGCTTCGAGAAACGGCAGATAACGCTTCGACGAGAATTCTCGGCTGAACTTATAGATATTTACCGTCTTATAGTAGCTGTCGGTGTCGGCATAATCAAAAGCCGACTTAGGAATAAATGTGACGATATTGTCCGCGTCGTCCTTGCAGATCATAGTGCCGTCCATCCACGGACGGTACTTCGCTACGAGTGCGAGATTGGGATANTCCGAACCGAGCGCGCAGTCAATCACGCTGTCCTCNAATATCAAATCCGATTCGAGCAGCAGCGTGTCGTCCGCCATCAGATAATCTTTGGCAAGCCAGAGTGAATAGATATTGTTGGTCTTGTCATAGACAGGATTCTCGACAAACTCTATATTTACAGAAGGAAACGTCGCTCTGACATGATTGATAAGATTGGCACGCTCGTAGCCGGCGACAATCACAATCCGTGTCAGGTCCAGTCGTGAGAGCTTATTGATCACACGGTCAATCAGCCTCACACCGTTGACTTCAAGCATACACTTGGTATTACCGTCGGTCAGCTCACCAAGGCGCCGTCCCATTCCGGCCGCCAGGATAATTGCTTGCATAGAAATACTATTATAAATCAGACTCCATGAAATTTACGGGGACTAATGTGACGAAGAAATACATTGAAGCTCAAATGACAAATAAATCTTTTGAGATANTAATGACTTCACATCCCATTCCTTTCATGTAGTCTTAAATTATTTGATTGTCTGCAAAATTAGCAAAAACAGCTATATTTTGCAAGTCTAACGACACCATATTGAGTTATNCTATGAATGTACCCTTGACAACGCCTTGTCGTAAAAAAGCAATATGCCCACATTACAGCGAGCATATTCATTAGAAGATTAGGATATATACACCATCATAANGTNTCAGCGGGATTCGGGGTAGTCGAATTTCTTGCGGTAGAACATGAAGTCACGGCCGAGGTATTTCTCGCGCACGACAGGATTTTCTGCAAGTTCCTCGGATGTACCCTGAAAGAGTATCTTACCCTCGAAAAGAAGGTAGGCACGGTCGGTGATNCGCAGCGTCTCCTGTGCGTTGTGGTCGGTAATCAGGATGCCGATGTTTTTCTCTTTAAGGTGATAGACCACGGACTGGATATCCTCCACAGCGATGGGGTCGACACCGGCAAACGGCTCGTCGAGCATGATGAATTTCGGGTCGATTGCGAGACAGCGGGCAATCTCCGTGCGGCGGCGTTCACCGCCTGAAAGCTGGTCGCCGAGATTGTGACGTACCTTNTCAAGGCTGAATTCCGCAATCAGGCTTTCAAGTTTGTCGCGCTGATACTCGGCGGAGGTGTTGGTCATCTGGAGTACGGCCTTGATGTTGTTTTCCACCGAAAGTTTNCGGAACACACTCGGCTCCTGCGCGAGATAGCCGATGCCGTTCTGCGCACGCTTGTAGACGGGATATTTCGTGATGTTNAGGTCATTGAGGAAAATCTGACCTTCGTTGGGCGTGATAAGCCCTACGGTCATGTAGAAGGTCGTGGTCTTGCCCGCACCGTTNGGACCGAGGAGACCGACAATCTCGCCCTGAGTGACGTTGATGGAAACGTGGTTGGCCACGGTTCGCTTTCCGTATTTCTTGACAAGGTTGTCAGTGCGAAGCACCATCTTTTCAGGAGTGCCTACGGGGATACTTGTTTCTTCTGCCATTACGACGTAAATTAAGAGTTAGAGCCACGGCGCAGACGCGACTCAATGTAGTCGGTCAGAAGCTGGATTGCCACGACATTGCTTCCACCCTGAGGGACAATCAGGTCGGCATAGCGTTTCGACGGTTCGATATACATCTCGTGCATCGGTTTCAACACCTCCTGATAGCGGTTGAGGACCATGATAGGTGTACGTCCGCGCTCCACGCAGTCACGCGCAATGACACGAATCAGACGCTCGTCGGCATCGGCGTCGACAAACACTTTCACGTCCATCATCTCACGCATGACGGGGTCGGTCAGGACAAGGATACCCTCGACTATCACGACCTCACGCGGAGCCACCGGGACAGTCTCTTTCTGGCGCGTACAGGTCAGGTAGGAGTAAGTAGGCATCTCGATGGTCTTCCCTTCTTTGAGCTGACGTATATGCTCGACGAGCAGCGGCCACTCGATGGCAGCAGGTTCGTCAAAGTTTATTTTACTCCGCTCCTCCATGGGGATATGGCTGGAATCCTTATAGTAGGAATCCTGCGGCAGAACAGCCACCTCGCCGGGGGGAAGGCTGTTGATAATCTTGTTCACGACCGTGGTCTTGCCTGAGCCGGTGCCTCCGGCTATGCCTATAATCAACATAAATCTGCTGTCAAATTTGAATTGGACAAATCCCCGGCAAGCCATGCAGAGGAGTCACCTGCATACCTGCCGCGGATGGTTTACATTGCAAAGATAACAGCCTTGATGCTATTATCCAAATCGGACCGCAAAAAATTTCTCACCTGATGGCTTTAAGAATGATGCTGTTGGCGCGGTCGATGAGCGTATTGTCAAGCGACGCGAGATATATACGGGTGGTCATTTCGGAGTTGTGACCCATACCCGCACTGATGACCGACAGCGGAATGTTCTTTGCCTGCGCTATGGATGCCCACGAATGGCGGGCGCAGTAGAGCGTCAGCGGTGAACCATAGTTTATCATCTTCGCAATCTTCCTCAGACTGTAATTTATACGGTAGGAGACATTGCGGTAGGAGGAGTAAGGATTGGAGACTTTCCTGCGGAAAATCGGGAAAAGATAGGGTGAGTTGTCGTCCGAATACTTNTCGACCATATATTGAAGNTCCTGAGTCCACGCGACATAGAGTTTCTGTCCGGTCTTGCGACGGCGATAGACGACGTAACCGTCGCAAAGGTCACTCTTGCGGAGATANGCCATGTCGATAAGACTCATGCCNCGCATATAGAAACTGAGCATGAAAATGTCGCGCGCNTAGTCAAGCGACGGAAGCGAGCCGAGNTCAAGACGCATGATTCGGCGGATGTCGTCGATTCTCAACGCGCGTTTCCGTGTCTTGTCGACCCCTGTGTAGACATGACGGAACGGATTGACCGGGTCGACCNCCCCGGCATCGACNGCACGGTTGTAGACGGCACGGAGGACACGCATATAGAACGACGTGGTGTTTGGCGTAAGCCCCCGGCAGCGCATATAGTATTCGTAGCCTGAAAGGAGTTCTGGGGTGAGCATATCAATGCAGACATCTTTGCCCTCGGTGAAACGCAGAAAGCTCCTGAGTGTCGACTGATATATTTCCGATGTACGCAGATGCCCCCGCAACCGNAGGTCAGCGATTATGTCGGTCATGTATGCCGAGATGGAGTANTCAATTTTGAAGCGGCTGAACGAGTCCACCACCTCATCCACAGAGTAAGGTTCCTGACGCAGATCAAGACGCGCCATTATGCGGCGCAGACGCTCCATGTCACGCCTCACCTCGACACGGCACAGGCACACCAGACGCAGCCGCTCGGAATCAGCGGGAAGGATGAAGACATGATTACGCTTGTCCCACTCGGAGTCCAAGATTTTAAAACCAGTAGGGACATTGCGCGACCGACCGTTGTGGGTCACCTGAACAACGAGCTGCCCTTCCTTGCCGAGAGCCTGACAGCCATTATCGGAGACAGGCTTCAACGGGATAAATTTAAGTTTTACAGATGCCATTTCCAGTAGAGTTTTTTGCCTACAAGTTACAAACAACTCTACTATTGCCGAAACCCAAAATTNACCTTTGCTTCGCCAAGGTCAGTCCGGCTCCGCCACTATGCACCCCTCANCGGGCAAATCTGCTCAGGTCGCTGAGCGATATGCGATGCTCATAGAGAGCCTTTCCGGTNATGACACGGCGCATCCCCATCTCGTCGAGACGCAGGATGTCGTCAAGGGAGCTAATGCCTCCCGAGACGGTGAAGATAACATCGGGGAACTCTTTGTCAAGACGCTCGTAGAGCGGATAGGCAGGCCCTTCGAGCATACCGTCGCGCGAGATTTCGGTGCAGATAGCCTGAGTCAGTCCGTGGGGACGGAAGCGGTTGATAAGGCTGTCGATGGTATCGGCGGTATCTTCCAGCCAACCGCTGACAGCTATTTTTCCGTCGCGCACATCTGCCCCGAGGACAAGTTTCTCGCCTCCATACTCATCAAGCCACCTCTCCATCAGTTCCGGCTGGCGGACGGCAACACTTCCGATGATTGCATAGTCGCCACCGGCATTAAAGACATCTTTCAGACTCTGGTCGCTCTTGATGCCGCCACCCCACTCTGTCGATACTCCGTCGAGGCGCGCTATCTGTTCGAGGACGCGGAGATTACGCGGGCTGCTGGCTTTGGCTCCGTCGAGGTCCACGAGATGCAGACGCGTGAGGCCGTGGTCAAGAAACATCTTCGCCATGTCGACCGGCGANGCNCCGTAGTCCGTGCGGCGGTCATAGTCACCCTGACTCAGACGGACACACTTGCCGTCAATAAGGTCAATCGCTGGTATTACTTCAATCATGAAAGGATGGAAAATTTGGAGGATTAAAGTTCAAGGAAGTTGCGGAGGATGCGCTCCCCTACGCTGCCGCTCTTTTCGGGATGAAATTGAGTTCCATAGAAATTCTCATATTTCAGGGCGGCGCTGAACATCGTATCGCCATAGCGGGTGGTAGCTATGGTGTCGGGACAGAGCGGTGCATAATAGGAATGGACGTAGTAGACGTATGCACCGCGGTCAACTCCTTTGAGAAGTTTGGATTCGATATTGTTGATGCGGTTCCAGCCCACATGAGGGACTTTCAGACCATCCTCCTCGGGGAAGCGGCGCACTTTGGCATCGAATATGCCGAGGCAGTCCACGTCACCTTCGTCCGAGTGGCGGCACATCACCTGCATACCGACGCATATACCGAGGACAGGACGGCGGAGATTGCGGATGACTTCGCAAAGCCCGCGTTCACGCAGACGGGTCATCGCCTCAGCGTCGTTACCTACGCCGGGGAGCAGCACTTTGGACGCCTCGCGTATCTCCGCGGGGTCGGATGTCACGGTCCATTCCGCCCCGAGGCGGTCGAGGGCATTGCCGACAGAGCGGAGATTGCCCATATCATAATCAATTATTGCTATCATAGGACTCCTTTGCTTGACGGAAGTGAATAGGAAAAAGGATCGCGCCTGACGGCCATACGGATGGCACGCGCAAAGGCCTTGAATACACCCTCAATCAGATGGTGGTTGTTCTCACCCTTGGCGGATATATGGAGGTTGCAGCGCATGGCGACGCAGAGCGATTTGAAAAAGTGGCGGTACATCTCCGTAGGTGTGTCACCGACGTATTCGCGGGTAAACTCGACATCCCAGACGAAATCAGCACGTCCGCCGAAGTCAATCAGCACCATTGCCTTACATTCGTCCATCGGGAGGACAAAACCGTAGCGGTCAATACCTCGCTTCGAACCGAGAGCTAAGTGGATAGCTTCGCCGAGAGCTATCGCCACATCCTCCATCGTATGATGCTCGTCAACTTCAAGGTCACCCTGACAACTGAGGTCGAGCGAGATGCCGGCATGATGGGGAATCTGCCACAGCATGTGGTCAAAAAATTTCAGACCGCTGTCTATTGCCGATGGCAGCTTGCCGTCGAGGTCGACAGTGACAGAAATGCGTGTCTCGGAAGTGTTGCGGCTGACGGTAGCCTTGCGGTCGGCCGACAATATGTGGCGTGCAATCTCCTCCCAGTTGTCGCTGACAAGTTCACACCCATCGGGCTGTTCCGTAGTGGCTGCGGGAGCAATGAGTATGCCCCTTGCGCCGAGATTCTTGGCAAGTTCGATGTCAGTCATCCTGTCGCCGATGACATAGCTCTCGGCAAGGTCATATTCACCGGTCATGTATTTCGTAAGCATTCCGGTCCGAGGCTTCCGCGTAGGAGCATTTTCCTCAGGAAAAGAGCGGTCAATCAGTATGTCATCGAAAACGATACCCTCACCGCTGAGTGTCGAGAGCATACGGGTGTGTGCCGGCCAAAATGTATCTTCGGGAAATGAATCTGTCCCGAGTCCGTCCTGATTTGAGACCATCACGATGTCGAACCCGCGGTTCATCAACTGACGCAGACCCGAGATGACTCCGGGGACAAATTCGAGCTTTTCGAGCGAGTCAATCTGCTCGTCGGCAGGCTCTTTGATTATCGTTCCGTCACGGTCAATGAATATTGCTTTTTTTACCATAAATTCAGTCTGTTTGCTCATAATTTAGGCCTGACGGTAGTCACGGACGAGTGAAATCACGCGGTCGTTCTCGGCAGGGACACCGACGGTGATGCGCAGACACCCCTCACAACCTCTCACACGGTTGCGGTTGCGGACAATCACGCCATGCGATATAAGATAATCATACAATCCGTCGGGATCATCCACCTCGACAAGAAGAAAATTGGAATCGGAGGGATGAACCTTATGCACGACAGGCATCACTTCAAGTGCCTCCGCCAACCTGACACGCTCACTGACAATCTCCGCCACCTGCTCCGAGGGATTAGACAATTCGATACGGCGCAGAAGTTCCTCCTGCGTAGGGCCGTTGACATTGTAAGGGTATTTCACACGCGCGAACAGTTCGGCAATCTCCGGCGATGCGAAAGCAAGTCCCATACGGAGCGATGCCATCCCCCATGCCTTGGAGAACGTCTGCATGACTATCAGGTTGGGGTGGCTGTCAAGGAAGGCGAGCATGGAGGGATAAGGGGAAAAATCAACGTATGCTTCATCGACCACCACCATGCCGTTGAAGCCTTCGACCACCTTCAGAATATCCAGAGGGGCGAAAGCATTGCCGGTAGGGTTGTTGGGGGAGCATATCCATATCACCTTGCTGTTGGCATCAGCGGCGGCAAGAAGCGCATCGACCGGGAGGGAATAACCCTCACCGAGAGAAACTTTGCGCAGTTCGATGTCATTGATTTCCGCACTTACTTCATAGACACCGTAGGTAGGCGAAATGGAAATCACATTGTCGACACCCGGACGGCAGAAGATACGGTAGACAAGGTCAATGGCCTCGTCGCTTCCCGCACCCCCGATGAATATCTGCTCCTCCCCTACGCCTTTGAGCGCGGCGACAGCGGTTTTCAGTTTCTTCTGGTGTGGATCGGGATAGCGGTTCAGTCCTGAGGGATATGGACTCTCGTTGGCATCAAGCCAGACCGATATGTCGCCACCTTTGAACTCATCGCGTGCCGTCGAATACGGTTCGAGGGCAAGGATGTTGGGGCGCACGAAATCAAGCGGATTTATCTTTTTCATCCGTCAGAGATGATTGAGGGTAAGCGTAAATGTGGTTTGTCTTTTCAAGAATGTTTATTCTCCGTGGTTCTCACCTTGACGGCGAGAGCGTGGGCATCAAGCCCCTCGGCACCTGCCATAGTGACGATGGCCGGGGCAATCAGGGCAAGCCCTTCGGGGGTAAGTTCCTGATAGGTGATTTTGCGGATGAAGCTGTCGATGTTGACGCCGCTGTATGAACGCGCCCACGCACCGGTCGGGAGCGTGTGGTTGGTTCCCGAGGCATAGTCGCCCGCACTTTCAGGGGAATAGTTTCCAATGAATACACTTCCTGCGGCACGTACTTTGGCGGCTACATCCCAAGGGTCACGCATTGAGATAATCAGATGTTCGGGAGCGTAGGCATTGACAAAGTCCATCATTTCCTCGGGGTCAGTCAGCACAATCAGACGGCTATGTGAAAGCGATGCGCTGACCGACTCCACGCGGCTCAGTGAGGCTGACAGACGGCTCACCTCGCGGTCGACGGCCTCGGCTATATCTTCGGAGTCACACACCAGAATTGCCTGACTGTCGGGACCATGTTCAGCCTGCGAGAGAAGATCGGCAGCTATGAAGACAGGGTCGGCTGTGGAGTCTGCCATCACAAGCACCTCACTCGGTCCTGCGGGCATATCTATGGCAACGACCGAACTCAACTGCTGCTTTGCCTTGGTGACGAAGCGATTGCCGGGTCCGAAAATCTTGTCGACACGCCCTATGCTCTCCGTCCCGAGCGCCATTGCAGCGATGGCTTGCGCTCCGCCCACGCGATAGATACGGTCGATGCCGCAAATCGAGGCGGCATAAAGAATCTCAGGAGCTATGGGACGGTCATGGCTCTGGGGCGTACACAACACAATCTCCCTGCAACCCGCTATCTTTGCCGGACAAGCCAGCATCAGAACAGTCGAGAACAAAGGTGCCTGTCCCCCCGGGATGTATAGACCGACGCGGTCGATAGCCACCGGACGCTGAACACAGCGCACACCGGGGACGGTCGTCACATCGACCTCCTTCGGAAGCTGGGCAGTATGGAATTTCGAGATGTTTTCCTTCGCAAGACCGATTGCAGCCTTGACCTCATCGCTCACGCACGCACACCCCTCGGCAATCTCCGCCTCGGAAACTTCAAGTTCACCGACGGTGGTACCGTCAAATCTGAGTGCAAGTTTACGGAGCGCGTCATCGCCATTCGAGCGTACATCTTCAATAATGGCACTGACCGCCTGACTGACAAGAGGGTCGTCAGGGATATTGCGCTCTATCAGTTGCGGCCATTCTCGGCGCGGGGGATTCACGAATGTCTGCATTAGTATCTATAAACAGGAGTTATGACCGTTGATTATTTCACGATGTTTTCAAGCATAAGCACCAGAATATCCTCCGCACCTATGGCTTTCAGACGCTCGATGCGCTCCCAGAGCTGCGACTCGGGTATGACGACGTGAACCGAGAGCCAGTCCGGGTCGGCGAGATTGAGGATGGTCGGGCTTTTCATGCCGGGGAGGACTTTGAGAGCCTCGTCAAGCGATGCCTTGGGAAGATTCATCAGCACATATTTCATGCCTCGGCTCTGGATGATTGAGCGGAAGCGGAAACATAGCTTGTCAAGCTCCGCCTGCTTTTCGGGGGTGAGTCCCGGGGTAGCTATAAGCACCGCCTGCGATTCAAGGAGAGATTCAACCTCGACAAGACCGTTCTGAATCAGTGTGCCACCCGACGATACGATGTCGAATATCGCATCTGCCATACCGACGGCGGGAGCTATCTCGACCGACCCTGTGATGGTGTGGATTTTGGCATTGATGGATTTCTCTTTAAGAAAACGCGAGAGGATTTCAGGATAGGAAGTGGCGATACGCTTCCCATTGAACCATTCTATACCCTTGTAGTCAGCCTCGCGGGGTACGGCAAGACTCAGGCGGCATCCGCCGAAACCGAGGTCAAGCACCCGGGTGACATCCACACCCTTCTCCTCGACTTCATTAAGTCCGACGATGCCTATGTCAGCAGTCCCCATCGCTACGGCCTGAGGTATGTCATCATCGCGGAGCAGTAGAAGATCTACCGGAAATCCCTTTGCGTGTGCTATCAGTGAGCGACTCCCGACAGAAGCCGAAATTCCGGCATCGGCAAGCAGAGCCATCGTNTTNTCATTGAGACGGCCTTTGGCTTGTATGGCAATTCGTAACATAAAAAATCTTTTCCTTAGAATTATTTTGGGTCACAAAGTTACACTTTTTATTCCATTTTCAGGCAAATCATCTCAAATTATAGCTAAAATGATNAAATTTAGAGNGATTTTGAATCAATCTGCCANTCCATAGGAATAAAATAGCCTTTTTACCTGTCTATCTCTGTTATGTCTGAGCAAATTTGCGTAATTTTGTGACATAAAGTAAATTTTTGACCATGAATATCCGTGCTTTTTCATTAAGCGGCCTTGCGCTCCTCGGTCTTGGGGCGATGGCCGAGACTATTGACATAAATTCATTTAAATATGTAGGGCCACTCTCGGTCAATCTCCCCGCGATGGTCGACAGCGTTGATGTCAATTCAAAGAAATTCANTCCTGAATCCCTCCTTGNNACNCCNCTCTCAATNGACAGGNGCNGCAAANGGNNCNCCGGTCAGNGGCGANGTNGTCCTCANNTCTNNGGGNCATGCNCTCCATCTGCTCAATTTCATCATTGACAACGAGCGTTATGCCACAGCCACACTGAAAGTCGACGGACTCAAAAACCGGGAAATCTACCTTGACGGCAAGAAGCTCGACGGTGACCGCCTCACGCTCAAACCTGCCACCCACAGCATCACAATCAAGTGTCTGACCGACGGCTCAAAAGCCGATACNGTCAGNGTGTCGGTCGAGACTCCACNTCCCGAACTCCTGTCTGTCAATCCTTCGACTCNCCGCCGCTTCACCCTTGACGANGTNATGACCGGCAGACGGTTCAGCTCCGCAACCCTTTCGCCAAGCGGAAAGTATCTTCTCCGAACNTACTANACNACCCATGACGGNGGNACAAATACTTTCACCTACGCCCTCAGTGAACTTGAATCGGGACGCACGATAATGACCCGTACCGAACCGCTCTCATGGATGCCGTCGAGCGACCGTCTTTATTTCACCNGCAAGCTCCACGANAAAACCCAGCTTGTCGCNCTTTCGCCCGNCGACGGAAGCGAACAGCTACTTGCTTCCGACCTCCCNTCGCGCCGCTTCACCATCTCCCCTACCGAGGATTTCATCATCTANACGAAGATTCAGGAGGGACCAAAGGAGAAAAGCACAGACCTATATGAAATCGTGCANCCCGAGGACCGCCAACCCGGATGGCGCGACAGAGGCACGCTGATGAAATATGATTTCGCTACCGGTCTCTCCACGCCNCTCACCTTCGGCAACCGCAACATCGGTATGTGCGGACTTTCGGACGACGGAAAGAAACTCCTTTTCACNGTCAGTGAATCGCGTCTGGAAAAACGCCCGACGAGTCTCACTTCACTCTATCTTCTTGACCTTACCGACAACTCAACCCGCTGTCTGCTCGAAAAAGACGGCTTCATGCGTGGCGCATCCCTTTCGCCTGACGGAACGAAAGTGGCTCTCGTCGGTTCACCCGAAGCCTTCGGCAGCATAGGCAAGAATCTCCCCGAGGGACGCATCCCGAGTATGTATGACCTCCAGCTTTACGTCATGGATGTGGCATCGGCAGACATNCGACCGCTGACGCGTGATTTCAACCCTTCAATCGATAATATGGAATGGAACCGCAGCGACGGCAATATCTATTTCACNGCCGACGACCGCGACNNCCAGTCGCTTTTCCGTGTCAANCCGACAAACGGCAAAATCGACAATCTCGGAGCAAAGGAGGAATATGTAAGCTCGTTTGACATCGCAGGTTCCGCACCTGTACTGGTCTATGTCGGGCAGGGTGCATCCAACTCCGACCGCCTTTACTCACTCAACACCCGCAATCTTCGCCAGAACCTCGTCGAAGACCTCAGCGCGGAGCGTNTTGACGGAATACGCATCGGCGAGTGCAAACCGTGGATCTACACAACCGAAAGAGGCGACAGNATCTGCGGACGCTACATCCTTCCCCCGGATTTCGANCCTTCACGCAAATATCCTCTCATAGTCAACTACTACGGCGGTTGCAATCCGACAAGCCGCACATTCGAGGGGCGTTATCCCCATCATGTNTATGCCGCCCACGGCTACGTCGTGCTGGTCATCAATCCGAGCGGTGCGGCAGGCTTCGGACAGGAGTTTGCCTCACGTCACGTCAACACCGCCGGTGAGGGTGTGGCCGAGGACATCATCGAAGGTGTGAAGCAATTCACGGCTGCCAATCCGTGGGTCGATGCCTCGAAGATNGGATGTATCGGCGCTTCCTACGGTGGCTTTATGACACAGTATCTTCAGACCAAGACCGACCTCTTTGCGGCAGCCATCTCCCACGCAGGCATCAGCGACCACACGAGCTACTGGGGTGAAGGTTACTGGGGATATTCTTACAGTGAGGTGAGCATGGCCGATAGCTATCCGTGGAGCCATGCCGACCTCTATGTGAAACAAAGTCCGCTCTACAATGCCGATAAAATCCACACTCCGCTCCTCTTCCTCCACGGCGACGGCGACACNAATGTCCCCTTCGGCGAAAGNATCCAGATGTTTACCGCACTCAAACTCCTCGGGCGTGAGACAGCATTCGTTGCCGTCAAGGATGCCAACCATCAGGTGACGGAATTCAACAAGCGCAAACAGTGGCAGGACACNATNTTCGCATGGTTCGCCAAATATCTTCAGGATGATTCCTCTTGGTGGGAATCACTCTACCCTGAAAAGACTCTCGACTAATACCGGAATCATCCTCCATTATGCCTAAAATTTAATCCACNATGCAAGTGNNGNNNCNACCCTTGCATTGTGGATTAATCATTCCTTAAAACTGAAATTAGCCGCTGATTATCGCGTAGCCTGAAACGATATGTCTTTCAGCAAAAATATAGGGATTGTCGCGCCGACCACCATTCCAATCAGTATGAAAAGGCAGGTCAGGCCATTNTTCGCAAACAGATAGAAATAATGCTGAAAATCCGCCTCATGACTGTGCGAAAGACACATCATCAGTCCACCGAAAGTCTTGTAAGCATATATGCCCGGAATCATCGGCAGAAGCGATGGAAAAAGGCAGGTCTCCGCGGGAGTCTTGACTATCGGCGAAAGCACTACGGCAAGCACACCGATTATAAGCGCGGCAATCGTGCTNGCAGCTACTATGTGCATCCCTAACAGGCTTTCGTGCATAAGGAGGAAACGCACCGAGTGACCGACAGCAGCGATGAGGGCGCAATAGAGATATGCCCTCTTGGGGGGATTGCTGATGGCGGCAAAACCGATGGCTGCCAACGCCGCGAAAAAGGCATCCTGAATAAATTCAACTAACATAATGAATTGTTTGGTGTGTGATAGCGGAAACGTTTTATAATGGTCAGAACATCCCGATGTGCATCATCATCATTCCACCGCAAAGCCCGAGCGACAGACAGCAAGTGAGGATCAGTGCATCCATGAACCGCCNGAATGAGCAGATATAATGNCCGGCAAGCATATCGCTGAACGAATTGAGATACGGTATGCCCGGAACGAGATACAGCACGCTCGTGCCGATGGCAATCGCCGGTGTCTTTCCGAGNCTGAAAAGCCCCGCACTNGCTGCAAGTACCGAAGACACAAACGCACAGATGATGAACACNAGACGCAGATCGACCTTATTGGAGCATAGAAACTGTTTCAGGTAGTAGCCNGCCAATGTAGAGAGGAANACGACCGCGACAGCCTGCCAGTCGCCGGTGAACAGGCGGCAGAAAGAGGCATTGGCAAGCGAAGCAAGCAGAAGCACGACATGGCGGTCGGTCGGTGGTGTGCGTCCGATAGCCACCAGTTTCTCNCGCGCNTCCGTGAAACTTATCTTTCCGTCGGCCAAAGCCCAGCTCAGTTCGCTCAGGCGNGTGTTGATGTTAAAACTAATTCCCATCTTACGCGTGGCGATAATATAGGTATAGCTGTCGGAGCGGTCAGGCAGACATACGGTGAGATGGATGTGGCGCGGGAGTATTGTCATCACCGCCTCACATCCCATCACATTNGCCATACGCTTGACGTTACGTTCAAGACGTATGCAGGTGGCTCCGCTGCCGAGGAGCATCGAGGCATATTCNGAAAGGAANACACAGACCTCTTTGAGCGAATGGAGTTCGTTCCCGCAGAGACAACCGCTCCCGCCGATCGCTACCGGGCGTGGTGCTGTATCGTCAATCATCATCGTCATAGATATACTTATCGTTCATAGGTCGGTCGCCGGGGATAAAAAACTCCTCCCTCTCGCTGCCGATCTCGAAAAGATGNCTGTGACGGTGAAAAGCGTTGTAGGTCTTCTGACACGCTCTGACAATGACAAGGGTGACCATCGCAATAGCGATCACACACCAAGTGACTAAGGGGACATTAAGCGCAATCATTGCTTNGGTGTTTTAAAGTGTTAAATAGTAATTATAAAACGGACCGCTCACCCTAATTGTTCGGCAAATTTATTTATCTTTGCACTTATAGTCAAAGCCACCTCACGCCTCTCAACCTAAGTCGAATTTTACTTCAAAAAAAGAATATAAAAAAATATGATTTCACAAGTTGAATTCACCCTGCGGGCATATCCGCGCGGNATCCATCTCGTGACCGGCGAGGTGATGCGTCAGTTGCCACAGTTGCCTCAATGCGGAATTCTNAACCTGCTGATAAAGCACACCTCCGCCGCACTCGCCCTCAACGAAAACGCCGACCCGGATGTNCGCCANGACCTCCGCACAATTTTCGACCGCCTCGTGCCTGAAAATGCCCCATATTATCTCCATACNGACGAAGGTCCTGACGATATGCCCTCCCATGCGAAATCAGTGCTTGTCGGACCGTCGCTGACCATTCCCGTCAAGGGAGGACANCTCAATCTCGGGACATGGCAGGGAATCTANCTCTGNGAGTTCCGCAACTACGGCGGCTCCCGGCGCATAGTCGCCACCATCATCGGCGAGTGACCCTTGTTCCGATTTNATTATAGCAGGCGCAAGTCTTGATGCAGNTTACANCNACTCANTAGNCATAAACATTTTCAGGCATCATTCTCAGGTATTCTCAGGTATAATGTAAGGCCGACGAAATTGTCGTGATGACGTTTCGCCGGCCTTAACTATTTCTATTTTAGACTTCTTATTCAGTCAGGGATTTACTTCTCAGAACCGCGGATNGCTGCGATGCCGGGGAGTTCCTTTCCTTCGATGGCTTCGAGGAGCGCGCCGCCACCGGTCGAAACGTAGCTCACCTTGTCGGCAAGACCGAACTTGTTGATGCAGGCAACAGAGTCNCCGCCGCCTACGAGCGAGAAAGCACCCTTCTCGGTAGCCTCGACGATAGCATCAGCGATGGCGCGTGAACCGGCAGTGAAGTTGTCGAACTCAAATACACCTGCGGGGCCGTTCCAGAGGATGGTCTTTGCATCCTTGATGGCGTTGGCAAAAGATTCGCGGGTGACGGGACCTGCGTCGAGACCTTCCCACTCGTCGGGAATATCCATAGCCGATACGACCATAGTGTTGGCATCGTTGCTGAAATCATCGGCAGCGACGCAGTCAGTACCGAGAACGAGGTTCACACCCTTCTCCTCAGCCTTCTTGATGATNTCGAGAGCGAGGTCAAGTTTATCCTTCTCGCAGATTGACTTACCGACCTTGCCACCCTTGGCAGCAGCGAAGGTGTAGGTCATGCCACCNCAGAGGATGAGATTGTCAACCTTNTCCATAAGGTTCTCGATGATACCGATTTTGGTCGAAACCTTCGANCCACCCATGATGGCGGTGAAGGGACGCTTGATGTCTTTGAGGATAGCGTCGACTGCGTTGACTTCCTTCTCCATNAGGTAGCCGAGCATCTTGTCCTGAGCATCGAAATAGTCAGCGATGACNGCGGTNGATGCGTGACGGCGGTGTGCTGTGCCNAATGCGTCGTTTACATANACGTCAGCGTATGATGCGAGTGTCTTTGCGAACTCTTTCTGACGCTCCTTCATCTCCTTCTTGGCTGCGTCATAGCCGGGATCTTCCTTGTCGATGCCGACGGGNTTGCCNTCTTCCTCNGGATGGAAGCGGAGGTTTTCAAGCAGAAGCACTTCGCCGGGTTTGAGAGCAGCAGCCTGCTCTGCGGCGTTGGCGCAGTCTTCGGCAAACTTAACCTCGGTACCGAGATACTTACCTACGGTATCCTTAATCTGAGAGAGTGACATTTTGGGGTTGACCTTGCCCTTGGGCTTACCCATGTGGCTCATGATGATGAGGCTGCCGCCGTCTGCAAGAATCTTCTTGAGGGTGGGGAGAGCGCCGCGGATACGGGTATCGTCTGTAATCTTACCATTTTCGTCCAGAGGCACATTGAAGTCCACGCGGACGATGGCTTTTTTGCCGTTGAAATTGTACTGATCGATAGTCATGTCGAAAAAATATGTGTATTTTGATTAGAGTGTTGTTAGCTAAATAACTGTCAACGTTGCAAAATTACGGAAATAATTCATTAATCGCAAAAATTTAGNGCGTGTTTAAAGTTTATTTAAACACGCCCTGATATTTAGGATNGTGAATNANGACCGTGTGCTGTCCGTCAATGTGTCCGTTCCTCCGCTGATTCCTCCCCCGGAGNTGCTTGCGGGAGGGTTCGGGTCAGGATAANATAGCCTGCGACACCGGCGAGGAGTGAGCCGACCACAATACCGAGTTTAGCGTCATTGAGCAGTGCAAGCCCGGCGGCTCCGCCGTCGCCAAACGAGAGGTTGGCGATGAAGAGNGAAACCGTGAAACCGATACCACCGAGCATCGAGACACCGGCTATCATCTTCCAGTCTGACCTGTCGGGCATNGGCGCAAAGCCGAACTTGACCGTAAGCCATGAAAAGAGGAAGATGCCGACGAACTTACCGACCACAAGNCCGACAATGATTGCAAGACTTATGCCCGAGACTATCGTCAGCGGATTCATGTCGAGCAGATAGATTCCGGCNTTGGCAAANGCAAAGAGAGGNATAATGAGGAAGTTAACGACAGGATGAAGGGAGTCTTCAAGGTCCTGAAGCGGTGAAATCACTTTGTCNGATGCGCTCTCTATCTCTTTGAGCCAGTCCATCTCCTCGTGGTTGAGGAGTTTGCCTTTGCCAAGTTCCTCATCGTCAGCCTCGTTGAAATGCCGTATNGANGTACGGATAATCTTCACATACTTTCCCGGAGCATAGACAGGTACCGACGGAACGCAGAAGGCGACAAGTACACCGGCGATTGTCGGGTGAATTCCTGAGTTNAGTACGAAGAACCAGACAATTCCGCCAATCAGNACATAGAAAATCTTGCTCTGAATCTTGAAAAATCCACCGCCGATGATAAGAATGGCGAGACCTATGGCNGCATAGCCNATAAAAGCAAGGTCGATATGGCTTGAATAGAAAGCGGCGATGACGATNATACCNCCGATGTCATCGACGACTGCCAGAGTCGTAAGGAATATCTTTAACGAGAGGGGNACGCGGGANCCGAGTATGGCAAGCACTCCCAGCGAGAAGGCAATATCGGTAGCCATCGGGATGGCGGCTCCGTCGACATAGTCGCTCCCTGCNGAAAGCAGCAGAAAGAGACCGACAGGGAAAATCATACCTCCGATGGCACCCATGATAGGCAGAAGAGCCTGACGGAACGACGAGAGTTCGCCGACAAGCACCTCTCGCTTGATTTCAAGACCTATGGTGAAGAAAAAGAGAGCCATCAGTGCATCGTTGATGAACTGGATTACGGTCATCGGATGGCCACCGTGNGAAAATATATTGAAATCGCCGATTTGCAGGCGCATTTCCTGATTCCAGAAATCATTGTAGAGCGTATTAAGCCCCGGGATGTTGGCGACGATAAGTGCAAGAATCGTAGCGAGGATAAGGACATTGCCACCCGTGGCNTGATGGCGCAGAGCCTGACGCGCGGAATAGAAAATATGGTGCGCGAAGCCACCCGACTCAAAATCAGTAGGGTTCAGATCCTGTTTGGATGATGATGAAACGTGTGTTGACATAAGAATGATGATATTTAGAAAGCGATGACTATAAAAAAAGCGATGACGGACCGTCAAGAGGACATACATCATTATATGTTCTTAACAATCCGTCACGCTTTAAAGTTGCGTCGGAAGNCGATAGATATTTTATTCCTTGGGGTTGGGTTCATCGGCCGGGGAAGCGACATTCTTACGGCCTATGCGCTTCCACCTCGGTATATAGCGGTGCTGGCGCAGATGCCATGCCACAAGTCTCCCGCTCCGGTCAAGCATAAAGATGATGAACACCACTCCGGCAAAGGTAATCGAAAGGAGATATAGCCAGTAGGTCGGTTCCGGGTCAAGTTCGCGGAGTAGCTCACCGGGGGGTATCTCCGTCACTGCCGAATAGGATATTGAAGCAAGNGTACGCTTCCATTTCACCACTCCTCCGTCAAGATAGACAATCGCTGCCCTACCCCGTGCCAGTTCCTTTATCATGGTCGGTTCGGCACTGTAAATCGGATACGAGGCCATCGAGATGTCACGCCAGCGTGCAATGTCGGCATCGCCACCGTTGACAAGCGCGACCATAGANCCTCCGCGGTCGGTTATATAGTCGTTAAGCTCGTTGAGCAGATAAGTGTACGACAGATCCACGCCGTTCATGTCAGGTATGGTGACAAGAAACTGGTCGTTTTCCGTNTCGATGATGTCGGCAGCCACATCCTCGTCGTCGACAATCACCGAAAAGCCGTCGGCAAGCTCCTCGCTCCCCCCNCCGATGACCTTGCGGTCAACGAATGTCCATGTGGAGTCAGGNAGATTGTCGATAGTGAATGTCTCNTCACGGCCATCCTTCTCNTAGATAAATTCATAGTNGACATCCTCTTCTTCATCCTCCTCCTGACGGTCAGGCAAGAGAGATGTCTCAGGCGCGAAACGGCGGAAATCAATGAGAGGCTGGACATTGAAGCCGATGACCGATATGAGCAGTATGTACAGCGACACAATNGCGCCGACGAGCCACTGTATGTATGGGACAAAGAGACCGCCGACACGCGTATTGAACAGGGCGAGATAGACAAGCAGAAGTGTCAGGACAATATTCTTGACAAACGTAGCGGTGTTGGACAGGATGATGAAATCACCGAAGCATCCGCAGTCAGCCACNGGATCGGCCACAACGATATAGAGGGTCAGNGGNANCAGGAAGGCCATCATCAGCAGCAGTAGCCANACCCCCGCACGACGGTAGCAGCCNAACAGCACAAGGAATCCGGCTACAAATTCAAAACCGCCGAGAGCAAACGCTCCGAGAACCTCGAAGGACGANGGTATNTCAAGCCCCCAGACATCTATGTATTCGGCAATCTTGTAGAAGCTCCCCCAAGGATCGATGCTCTTGACGAAACCCGANAGGACAAATGTCCCGCCGACAAGCAGACGGCAAAGCCAGACAAGTGCCGGATGATAGATGAAATCAATCCTGCGCGGTGAGCTTGATGACGGCGAAGATGGCATAGTTGATAATATCCATGTAATTCGAATCAATTCCTTCCGACACGGTGGTATGTCCGCCGTTACCCTCNATTTCCTTTATGCGCTGAATCTTGGTGAGGATAAAGTCCGTATAGGAGTTGACTCTCATCCCGCGCCATGCGTCNCCGTAGTCATGGGTTTTTGCCTCCATCAGAACACGCGCCGAGGATGCGTAGCGGTCATATAGCCCGATAGCTTCCTGATTGGTTATGTCCGACTCGTCGGCATAGCCAAGCTGAAGCTGNATAAGGCCGATNATGCCATAGTTGACGATGGCCATNAATTCACCGGTGATTCCTTCGTTAATCATTGCCACCCCCTCTTCAAGCGTGCGTATGCGTTTTGCCTTGATGTAAAGCTGGTCAGTGATTGAACGCGGNCGCATTATGCGCCACGAAGCNCCGTAGTCAGCAAGTTTATCGACAAAAACCGAGCGACAACTGCCGATGGCGGCATCAAACTGCTCCAATGTAGTCGAAACCTTTGATGAATTTGAAGTCATGGGATTACTGTGTACTTTTTATATAGGAAAGCCGTGACCTACGGCATAGGAAGTCGATGAGCAGCTTCCGGCGTCAGGCCACGGCTTATNATTTTTNTTGTGTATAAATTACTCTCTGAGAGGTTNTGTCAGTCAAGCGACCGGGTACCCGTCTTACTTACCGAGAAGACCTTCGACGCGGAGAAGGTTGTCGCCGTCATTGAGAACATAGTAGATGTTCTTGAGATAACGGAGAGCGTCAATCTGCTCATTGTCGAGTTGATATGANTTCTCNAGATACTTNGCTGCATCGAGGATGATGGGNCGCATCTTCTCGTAGTTGTACTTGTTGTACTCCTGCTGCGACATATTTGCAGCGGCCTGATCGAGAGCGTCATACTCCTGAAGGAGCGCACGGCCATAGTAGAAGTTGTTGAGGGCGTTCTCACCGTCGAGGTTCACAGCCTTCTGGTAAGCCTCTTTTGCGCCGGCAGCGTCGTTCTGCTGCTCGAGAAGCACACCGAGAGANAGATAATAGGCGGCATTGTTGGGGTCAGCAGCGATGGCGTTGTTGAGCATGGTCTTGGCCTTTTCGAAATCCTTACTTTCGATGTAGCTGTTGACGATGCGCTGGAGGAATTTGGGATCAGATGTGCCGAACTTGTCGAGGGCAGCCTGAGAATACTGGAGCTTGCGGGGTTCGTCCTGCATCTGGTAGGCTACGCTGAAAGCATAGTCATAGGCGTTGGGATCATCATAACCGATGGAAAGGAGCTTATCGAACGTAGCTGCTGCCTGCGGNAGCATCTCGGCCTGCCATGCGGCGAGAGCTGCGTTGTACATAATCTGGGTTGCGGTCGAGTCGGGAAGTGCGGCGGGAGCGTTCTTACCGAGACGGGGATTACCGGGGATTTCGAGATAGTCGTTGAAAGCCTCGTATGCCTTCTTGTAGTCGTGAGCCTCCCAGTAGGCGGCACCGGCGTTCACGAAGTCATTGAAGTGGCCTGAAATCTGGCTGGCGATATCCTTTGAGAACTTGGTCTTGACCTTNCCCTTTGCATCGACTACNGTGTCGACTGCAAGAGCCTTCATTCCGTATGTGTAACCGTCGAGGAGAGCGTTGCTCATATCNACGAGATTTACGTCCTGACCGAAAGTTTTCTTTGCAAAAAGATCGTCGTAGAGTTTGAAACCTGCCTTGCCGGGAATCCAGAAAGTCTGGGCATCCTTGTCGGTCTCGGGGTTTGTGAATGCGGGCGTGATGATCTGAAGGGCCTTCTGATAGGCAGCATAGCTGTCTACGCTCTTNAATGCCTTCTCAGCATCTTTGACCACAGCTACCTGTGCGGTCATGGAAGCGGCTGCGAAAAGTCCAGCGGTTAGGACGCAGATTTTTTTCATAATAGGTCTTATTATTTTAGGGGGTTGAGTTTTTTAGATTGTAAGGGGNNGTGATTGATGAGTTTCTATCGGTTTCACTTACTGCTGACTATTCGTCTGCCATCTCGTCGTCAGACTCGTCGGTTTCCTCAGGCTCCTCCTCGTCGATGATTTCCTCGTCGATTTCATCAATCTCGATGATNTCGTCCTCGGGAAGCTCGGGNGTTGACTCCTGAATTTCCACCTGCTCGACTTCCTCCTCGGGGTCGGAATCCACGCAGCAGACCGACGCGATAGTGTCGTTGCGCTTGTCAAGGTTAATGATGCGCACGCCCTGNGTCGCACGNCCCTGAACACGGATGTCGGCCACATGGATGCGGAGGGTGATNCCGCTCTTGTTGATGATGACAAGGTCATTTTCGTCGTTGACGCTCTCGATTGCCACCAGACGGCCTGTCTTCTCGGTGATGTTCAGGGTACGGACACCCTTACCGCCGCGGTTGGTCACGCGGTAGACGGGAACCTTCTCAGTCTCGCCGGCCTCNTTNGTGATTTCCGTGTCGAGCGGAGTGCGCTTGCCGTAGCCGCGTTCACTCAGCACCATCACATCGTTGGCTGTGCCTTCGGGCATACATATCATACCTACGACCTCATCGTCATCGCCGTCAAGGGTCATGCCGCGCACACCTGCCGACATACGACCCATCTCCCTCACCTTNTTTTCGGGGAAGCGGATGGCACGGCCATTGCGGTTGGCAAGAAGGATTTCNCTGTTGCCGTCGGTCATCTCTACGCTCAGGAGTTCGTCGCCCTCACGGATGATGATTGCGTTGACACCGCGCGCACGGGGACGCGAGTAGGCTTCAAGNCGTGTTTTCTTGATGACACCCTTCTTCGTAGCGAAGACGAGGTTATGGCTGCGGACAAACTCGGCATCACCGAGCGACTTGGTGCAGATGAATGCCTTGACCGAGTCGTCAGGCTCGATGTTGAGCATATTCTGGATGGCACGTCCCTTNGAATTCTTCGCACCTTCGGGGATTTCGTAGACTTTGAGCCAGTAGCAACGTCCCTTCTCAGTGAAGAAGAGCATATAGTTGTGCATNGAGGCGGGATAGATATGCTCGATGAAGTCCTCGTTGCGTGTGTCGGANCCCTTTGCGCCTACACCGCCGCGGTTCTGTGCGCGGAATTCACTNAGCTGCGTGCGCTTGATGTAGCCGAGATGCGAGATGGTNATAATCATGTCGTCGTCGGCATAGAAGTCCTCGGCGTTGAAATCGCCGGCNGTATAGTCAATCTGTGTCAGACGCGGNCCGCTGAACTCGTCGCGGACTTCAAGAAGTTCCGATTTCATCAGTTCGCGGCAGGTATGGTCATCGGAGAGAATCAGTTGCAGACGGCCAATCTCCTTTTCAAGCGCATTGTACTCGTTGGTGAGTTTTTCCTGTTCCAGACCGGTCAACTGNCGCAGACGCATCTCGACGATGGCTGCTGTCTGCGGGTCGGTCAGNCCGAAACGGGNTTTGAGTGACTCGCGTGCCTCCTGAGTGTCGGAAGCGGCACGGATGATGGAGATTACCTCGTCGATGTTCTGCGAGGCNATAATCAGACCTTCGAGGATGTGGGCGCGCTCCTGAGCCTTGTTAAGCTCGAACTGTGTGCGGCGGATGACCACATCATGGCGATGCTTGACGAATTCGGCTATAAGCTCTTTAAGGCTGAGAGTGCGCGGACGGCCATTGACCAGCGCGACATTGTTGACGCTGAACGAAGCCTGCATCTGGGTCATCTTGTAGAGCTTGTTGAGGACAACGCTTGCGTTGGCATCGCTCTTGAGCTTTATGACGATGCGCATACCCTTGTAGTTGCTCTCGTCGTTGATGTCGGCTATTCCGTCAAGTTTCTTNTCNGTGACAAGCTGGGCTATNTAGGCNATGAGTTCCGCCTTGTTGACACCGTAGGGGATTTCGGTGACTATGATGTTCTCNTGATTNTCCTCAACCTCGATTTCAGCCTTCGANCGGATGACCACACGGCCGCGGCCTGTCTCGTAGGCCTCCTTCACACCGCTGTATCCGTAGATGATACCGCCTGTGGGGAAGTCGGGAGCGGGAATGTATTTCATCAGTCCNTCGACATCTATCTCGGGATTGTCGATATAGGCGATACACGCGTTGATGGATTCGGCAATGTTGTGGGTCGGCATATTGGTAGCCATACCGACGGCGATACCGGAAGCACCGTTGACAAGCAGATTCGGGTAGCGGCAGGGAAGCACCACAGGTTCATTGCGTGTATTGTCATAGTTGCGCTGGAAGTCGACCGTATCGCTGTCAATATCGGCGAGCATTTCCTCTCCGAGCTTGGAGAGACGCACTTCGGTGTAACGCATGGCGGCAGCGCCGTCGCCGTCGACCGAACCGAAGTTGCCGTGACCGTCAATCAGGGTCTCNCGCATTGCCCAAGGCTGCGCGAGGCGCACCACAGTGCCGTAAATCGACGAGTCGCCGTGAGGATGATACTTACCCATAACCTCACCTACGCAGTTGGCAGACTTCTTGTGGGGACGATCGGAGGTGTTGCCCATCTCGTTCATTCCGAAAAGGACCCTACGGTGGACGGGCTTGAGGCCGTCACGCACATCGGGTAGCGCACGCGAGACGATGACCGACATCGAATAGTCGATGTAGGCGCTCTTCATCTCGTTTTCAATATTGATTTTGATGATACGATCTGATTCAATCATAGCTTCTACAATGCGGAGGTCACCTGCCTGTGCCGCCCGGAGGGGGGAGACGGTGGGAGAGAAAACCTGTCAGGCGACTGAACCTCCCGAAAACTTTATCTTCTTACTATATTATTAATGTGTATCGTGTGAAATCGCAAACGGATTTTTCCCGACAAAGGTAAGAAATATTTTGCAAAAATTGTATCTTTGCAGAGTAAGAAATGTTTTTTAATTGTTATTAGAATATCAGTGACAGAGTTTGGCATGGTTTTTGTTGTAATGACTGACAGCCGACGCTCCCTGAATCAAAATAAACCATATTTTTTGACTTTTCAGCCATCAACGACGGCTACACATAAATTCATCCTCTCCTCGCCGCGGACCGGACAGCGCGATGTCCCCGCCGCCCGGCTCCGGCAACTCACCACTTTTAACCACTATAATAGAAAGGCACAATAAAAGATGGACACCGTTTATTCACGAAAATTCAAGGAAATAATCTCCGACTCGCCAAGGCAGGCGGCGCGCCACAACAACCGCTACGTCATGCCCGAGCATCTCCTCCTGTCACTCCTGACTGACATGGAGGGTGAGCCGGCACGCCTGATCGACCGTGCTGCCAAGGGCGCTTCGGCCTANGAGCTGCGCGAGAATCTCGACAAGGCACTGTTCAACGCGGCCTCCGACACCGACTACAACGGCACCGTCGGCATCAGCGAAGTGAGTGTCAGCGACCTCACCGGACGCATCATCAAGCTCAGTGTCCTCGAAGCCCGTATGCTCAAAAGCAACGAGGTCGACTCAACTCACCTCCTNCTTGCCATATTCCATAATTCCGACGCACAGAACTCCGACTTCATGGATTCGTTCAAGCGCGCAGGGATAAGCTACGAATCGCTCTACCGCCTCGTGGCAGCCGATGCNGACATCCCTGCCGCCCACAACTCGGACTTCGCAGGTGAGGACGATGACGACGAGATGCCTCCCCGCCCCTCCTCCGANAGCCAGTCGTCATCTGAACGCAAGCGTACGGGAGCTGCGACCGCCCAGCGCCGTGGCAATGACACCCCCGTCCTCGACAAGTATGGCAACGATATGACCCTTGCAGCCGAGGAGGGTCGCCTCGACCCCGTCGTAGGCCGAGAGGTTGAAATCGAGCGTCTCGCCCAGATTCTCAGCCGAAGAAAAAAGAACAACCCCGTCCTCATCGGNGAGCCGGGTGTCGGTAAATCGGCAATCGTCGAGGGTCTTGCCCTCCGCATAGTCCAGCGCAAAGTGTCGCGCATCCTTTTCGGCAAGCGCGTGGTGTCNCTCGACATGGCTTCGATTGTGGCCGGAACAAAATATCGCGGTCAGTTCGAGGAGCGCATCAAGGCTATCCTTGACGAGCTTTCGAAGAACAAGGACATCATCCTGTTCATCGACGAGCTGCACACTATCGTCGGNGCGGGCAACGCNGCCGGCTCGATGGATGCTGCCAACCTCCTGAAACCCGCCCTTGCACGCGGTGAAATCCAGTGCATCGGTGCTACCACCCTCGATGAATACCGCAAGAACATCGAGAACGACGGCGCACTTGAACGTCGTTTCCAGAAGGTGATGGTCGANCCGACAACCTCGGAAGAGACCCGCATCATCCTCGACAATATCAAGGATAAGTATGAGGAACATCACAATGTCAANTACACCCCNGAGGCTCTCGATGCCTGCGTTCAGTTGACCGAGCGATATATCTCTGACCGCAACTTCCCNGATAAGGCAATCGACGCTATGGACGAGGCCGGTAGCCGNGTCCATGTGACCAANATNGCCGTCCCCAAGGAAATCGAGCAGCTCGAACAGCAGATTGAGGAGGTTTCGGCTCAGAAACTTCGCGCCGCACAGTCGCAGAACTTCGAGAAAGCCGCATCCTACCGCGACAGGGAGCAGCAGCTCAAAGCCATGCTCGAGGATGCCAAAGCCAAATGGGAGGAGCAACTCAATGCCATGCGCGAGACCGTCGATGCCGAGAAGGTGGCCGAAGTCGTAGCCATGATGACCGGNGTNCCCGTCCAGCGCGTAGCTCAGGCCGAAGGCAAGCGACTCAAAGANATGGCGCCTTCACTCAAAAGCCTCATCATCGGACAGGACCCTGCCATCGACAAGGTGGTCAAGGCCATCCAGCGTAACCGTATCGGNCTGAAAGACCCCAACAANCCCATCGGAACCTTCCTGTTCCTCGGTCCGACAGGTGTCGGCAANACCCATCTTGCCAAGAANCTCGCGGAACTCCTCTTCGATTCCTCCGACACGCTTATCCGNATCGACATGAGCGAATATATGGAAAAATTCACCGTGTCGCGTCTCGTCGGAGCGCCTCCCGGCTACGTCGGCTACGAGGAGGGCGGACAGCTTACNGAAAAAGTNCGCCGTCACCCCTACTCCATCGTCCTNCTTGACGAAATCGAGAAGGCTCANCCCGATGTGTTCAACCTTCTCCTTCAAGTGATGGACGAAGGCCGTCTGACCGACTCGCTCGGACGCCGTATCGACTTNAAGAACACGGTCATAATAATGACCTCCAACATCGGTTCGCGCCAACTCAAAGACTTCGGAGGAGGCATCGGCTTCAACGCCCGTCCCGCCGAGGACAAGGAGTACAGCCANAGCGTCCTGCGCAAGGCNCTCAACAAGGCTTTCGCTCCGGAATTCCTCAACCGAATCGACGACATAATCATGTTTGANCCTCTCTCCAAAGAGGCCATCTTCAAGATTATCGACATCGAACTCGCCGGTTTCAACAAGCGCGTCAANGANCTGGGCTACACGCTCAACATCTCCGACGAGGCACGCGANTTCATCGCCGAGAAGGGCTATGACNCCCAGTTCGGTGCGCGCCCGCTCAAACGTGCCATCCAGAAGTATCTGGAAGACAAGCTGGCGGAACTCATCATTGAGTCCGAACTCCACCCCGGCGACGAGATACGCGTATCCTTCAAGACCGGCGACGAGGAACTGACCACCGAAATCATCCCCCCCGCTTCGCGCGAACTCCCCGCGGAAACCGCAGGCTCTCCTGAAACCGACCCAACCCCCGAGGCCTGAGGCAGGATATAGACCACACACGATCGAAGAATGTAAAGCCTGCGCTTGCGCTGACCGATTGTGTCGTGACACATCAAAACAATAAAGAATCCCCCTCTCAAAGAATATCNGCTTTGAGAGGGGGATTCTTTATTGCCGCCATTATCACCCGCATANCATCTCNCACCGNAAATTGCACACCGACCATTCAAGTGTGTAAAGGTTAGGTTTTTCGGGAAATATTTACTACTTTTGCAAAAATTTTATCCAACCCTAAACTCAACCAGTAAAATTCCATCTCGAAATGTCAAAGAGATTCCCTGAATACAACGGCTTGAAGCTGCCGGAAATCAATGATAGCATCCTTGAAAAGTGGGGAAANGAAGATGTCTTCGCCCGCACAATGTCTGAACGCGAAGGCTGTCCGTCTTTCGTATTCTTCGAAGGACCTCCCTCCGCCAACGGNAAGCCCGGTATCCACCATGTGCTTGCCCGTACAATCAAGGATATTTTCTGCCGCTACAAAACGATGCAGGGATTCCAAGTNAAGCGCAAGGCAGGATGGGACACCCACGGTCTCCCCGTCGAGCTTGGCGTGGAGAAGAACCTCGGCATCACCAAGGAGGACATCGGCAAGAAAATCTCAGTAGACGAGTATAACGCCGCCTGCCGCCGCGAAGTGATGAAATACACCGGCGAATGGGAAGACCTCACACGCCGNATGGGTTACTGGGTCGATATGCCAAACGCATACATCACCTACGACAACCGCTACATCGAGACCGTATGGTGGCTCCTCGGACAGCTCTATGACAAAGGCTATCTCTACAAGGGCTACACCATCCAGCCCTACTCTCCCGCTGCCGGTACAGGTCTCAGCTCCCACGAGCTTAANCAACCCGGATGCTACCGCGACGTGAAGGACACCACCTGCGTCGCCCAGTTCCGCATACTCGACAACTACAATCCCTCTCTCGCCCCCTACCGCGATCTGCTTTTCAGATGGGGAACCCCCTACTTCCTCGCGTGGACAACCACCCCGTGGACCCTCCCCTCGAATACTGCACTCGCCGTCGGTCCTGACATCACNTACAACATCGTCCGCACCTACAATCCTTATTCGGGCAAGCCGATTACGGTCGTAGCCGCCGATGCCCTCATGGGTTCGCTNTTCAACGCCAAGGCCAAGGACCTCCCCCTTGACAGCTATTCGAAGGGNGACAAGCTCATCCCCTACGAAGTGGTCGCTCAGGTCAAGGGTCTCGACCTCGTCGGGATAGATTACGANCAGCTCCTCCCNTGGGTCAATCCGGGCGAAGGNGCCTTCCGCGTAATCCCCGGTGATTATGTGACTACNGAGGATGGTACGGGTATCGTCCATATCGCCGGAACTTTCGGTGCTGACGACCTCCGTGTGTCGAAGCAGAACGGNATCCCNCCGCTTCANCTNACTGACCGCGACGGCAATATCCGTCCGATGGTCGACCTCACAGGNCGCTTCTATCTCCTGTCGGAACTCGACCCCAAGTTTGTCGAGGAGATGGTGGATGTCGAAGCATACANACCTTGGGAGGGACAGTATGTCAAGAATGCTTACAATCCTGAGGCCACAGACGAGACCGAAACGCTCGACGTGAAAATCTGCATGGAGCTTAAAGCGACCGACAAGGTGTTCAAAATCGAGAAGCATACCCACAACTATCCCCACTGCTGGCGCACGGANAAACCGGTCCTCTACTATCCGCTTGATTCGTGGTTNATCCGCACCACTGCCGTGCGCGACCGCCTCATGGAGCTNAACGAGGGGATAAAATGGAAACCNGCNTCNACCGGAAGCGGACGCTTCGGCAAATGGCTCGAGAACCTTCAGGACTGGAACCTCTCGCGCAGCCGCTACTGGGGTACNCCNCTCCCGATATGGCGCACCGAGGATGCNAAGGAGGAAATCTGCATCACTTCCGTCGAGCAGCTTTTCAACGAGATTGACCGCGCCGTCGAAGCAGGATTCATGACCGAGAATCCCTATCGCACAGCCGGATTCGAGCCGGGCAAGTTTGACAAGGAGAACTACGAGAAAATCGACCTCCACCGTCCTTATGTCGACGACATTGTCCTCGTCTCACCTTCGGGCAAACCGATGCACCGCGAGAAGGACCTCATCGACGTATGGTTTGACTCAGGCTCCATGCCNTACGCACAGATCCACTATCCTTTTGAGAACAAGGAAGCGTTTGACAACCGCGAGGTCTACCCCGCCGACTTCATTGCCGAAGGTGTNGACCAGACACGCGGATGGTTCTTCACGCTTCACGCCATAGCNGGTATGGTGTTCGACTCCATTGCCTACAAAGCTGTCATCTCCAACGGTCTTGTGCTTGACAAGGTCGGCAACAAGATGTCAAAGCGACTCGGCAACGCCGTCGACCCCTTCGACCAGATCGGACGNTTCGGAGCCGANCCCGTGCGCTGGTACATGATTTCAAACTCCGCTCCGTGGGACAACCTTAAATATGACGAGAAGGGNGTGCTTGAAACTTCGCGCAAACTGTTCTCNACACTTTATAACACATACAGCTTCTTCGCCCTCTACGCCAACGTCGATGGCTTTGACCCGGCGACACCCGAAGTTCCCGTAAATGAGNGTCCCGAAATCGACCGCTGGATTCTCTCNCTCCTCAACACTCTCATCAAGGANGTGACNACCGCCCTTGACGACTACGAGCCNACCCGCGCCGCACGCGCCATCGGTGACTTCGTNGGCGACAATCTCTCGAACTGGTATGTCCGCCTTAACCGCAAGCGTTTCTGGGGNGGCGAAATGACCACCGATAAACTCGCTGCCTACCAGACCCTCTATACCTGTCTGAAAACCGTAGCGCTGCTCATGGCTCCCTTCGCACCCTTCTATGCCGACNCCCTCTACCGTGACCTCACCGGNTCGTCCGACTCCGTACACCTCGACCGTTTCCCGGTAGCTGACCCGGCTCTCATCGACCCCGAACTTGAAGAGCGTCAGAAACTTGCTCAGGACATTACGTCTATGGCACTTGCACTCCGCCGCAAGGTGAACCTGAAAGTGCGCCAGCCGCTCCAGAGTATCATGGTACCTGTGGCCGACGACAACCGCCGTGCAGCACTTGAAGCAATTCAGGACCTCGTAAAGAGCGAAATCAATGTCAAGGACCTCAAAATTGTCGGCAACGACGAAGGTATCCTCGTCAAGAGCGTGAAGCCCGATTTCAAGAAACTNGGNCCGAAGTTCGGCAAACAGATGAAGGCTGCTNCCGAAATCATCAAGAACCTCGATGCCAAGTCTATCGCGGCTCTCGAACGAGACGGCAAACTGAGCTTTGACCTCAATGGGACTCCGGCAGAAGTCGACCTCGCCGACGTTGAAATCATCTCGGAGGACATCCCCGGCTGGCTTGTGGCAAATGAAGGCAATCTCACCATCGCGCTTGACGTGACGGTCACTCCCGAACTTCGCCGTGAGGGTATCGCGCGCGACATCGTCAACCGCATCCAGAACATCCGCAAATCACGCGACTATGACATCACCGACCGTATCGCCCTCGTCTTCGCACCCGGTGCAGACACAGACGATGCCATCCGTGACTTCGCCGACTACATTTCGCGTCAGGTACTCGCCACATCGCTNGAAATCGCACCTCTCGCCGACGGCGACGAGAATGTCGAGGAACTGAGCATGGACGACATCACCGCAAAAGTAAAAATCACTCCTGCGACCNCCTGACCGCCTCACCTCAAATAAAAACACGACAATTATGAGCGACAAGACCCGTTATTCCGACGAGGAACTTCAGGAGTTCAAAGACCTGATCCTCCAGAAACTCGACAAGGCACAGAAGGAGTATGACTCCCTCCGTTCACTTATCAACAACACCGANGGCAACGACACNGCCGACACGTCGCCCACCTTCAAGATTCTTGAGGAGGGAGCCAGCACTCTGTCAAAAGAGGAGGCCGGCCAGCTCGCACAACGTCAGATGAAGTTCATCCAGCACTTGCAGAACGCTCTCATNCGCATTGAGAACAAGACCTACGGGGTCTGCTGCGAGACCGGCGAACTGATTCCCAAAGAGCGTCTGCGCGCCGTCCCCCACGCGACCCGCAGTGTCGAGGCTAAAAACTCCCAGAAAAAGAAGTAACAGATTCAAGCNACCAAGAGGGGTGCTTGAAAGTAANACAATTNCATTTTGTAGGGCCTGCGTTTGCGCCGGCCCTACAAAATCCAATCCCACTCATTCACTGAAAAATGCGTAGCAGAGCTACACTCGTCCTATTCATAATCCTNCTTGTGGTGATTATTGATCAGGCAGTNAAAATCTGGATAAAAACCCATTTTTATCTCGGCGAAGACNTGAAAATCCTCCCGTGGTTCCACCTCTACTTCATCGAGAACAACGGTATGGCCTTCGGTATGGAATTCGGCAGCAAACTCGCCCTGACGCTGTTCAGGATAGTTGCAGTCGGTTTCCTTATATGGTACATAGCCCGTATCTACGGACTCCGTTCAGTCCCGCGCGGCTATCTCGTCTGCCTCTCATTCGTGACCGCAGGAGCCGCNGGCAANATATTCGACTGTGTGTTCTACGGGCTTATGTTCAACAACCCCCTCCCCCCGCAAGTAGCCTCGCTCTTCCCCGCCGGAGGAGGCTATGCCCCTGTATTCCTCGGGCGNGTGGTCGATATGCTCTACTTCCCGCTGTTCAGCTTCGTATGGCCGTCATGGATGCCATTTGTCGGCGGAGAGCATTTNCTGTTCTTCCAGCCGATTTTCAACATTGCCGACGCAGCCATATCGTGCGGCATAATCGTGCTGGTTCTGTTNTACCATCGCTACATCCTCCCGCCCAAGGCNCTTGCCGAACTTCCTNCCCGCTAATCTTTCCCGCCGATTATTCAAANTGTCAATAATANAGAGTCTGTCCCAATGCGCTGTCTGCTTCCCGTCATCGCCCTCCTTCTCATCCTTGCTGCCTGCGGCAAGACACCCGGGTATGTCATATCGGAAAGCAANATGGCAGAAATCATGGCGGACATCCANACGGCCGAGGCGGTCGTGGACGCTAACGGCTCGTCGTTCCGCCGGGACTCGACAAAACAGGCGTTCATGCAGTCGATATGTATGCGCCANGGTGTCACGACCCAGCAACTTGACACATCGCTCTACTGGTATGGACAGCACCTTGAAGAATACATNAAGGTCTACGACAAGACCATNTCACTCCTCGAATCACGCATCTCNGACGCAGAAAAGGCCGGAGGCAAAAGCACCGACCACATGAAGTCGGTCAGCATCGACGGCGACTCTGTCAACCTCTGGCGTGGACCGGCAAGCATCCGTAATTCCGTTAACAANCCGTCGGATTTCATCACCTTCAACTTCAACAGTGACCGCAACTGGGAGCATGGCGACCGCTACACTGTCTCGCTGCGNCCGGTCAATCCGCGTTCACCCGTGTTCATCACCATCGTCGCNTCCTACAANGACGGCACGGCTGAATATGTCACACTCAACGAAGGCTCGGAAAGCAAAAAAAGCCTGACTCTCGTGCTTGACTCGGCGAAAACTGCCACATCCGTCTACGGCTCCATCCACTATATGCCGTCGCCGGGAGAGGTNTCATATCTCGACTCAATCTCAATCGTCCGTACGCGAGGCAANAATGACAACGTAGCTGCCCGCCGCAACCAGCGGACCGCACACCTGCGCTGACAATCGCTATCTGCGACTTCCAACATTGATTGAAAATATATACTATGGATAAGAACACCATTTCCGTAAGGGTCCATGCAGCGGTAATCAACGGAGANGTCCACCGCAACTGCATCGTGAACTATTCGCCGACCGACCCGAAGGTCTGCCCGAAAATCATCCCATTCTCAACCGAACTACATTCGACGACCTCCTACAACGGCATAGTCATCTTCGCTCCNGAAGGCTTCTCGCTCCCTTCCGAACTTGATATGCCNCACGCCATAGCCGCCCCCGGAGGATTCACCGACNTGCTCCGACGACTCGCCGCAGCCGTCCCTAACTTTGGCGAGTCTCCTCATTCCATTATCCTCCTCCCCCTCTGAGTCATCTCTGACGGCTGATGNAGTTTTTCACTCCATNCGGCGTCATTTCATTGCAGACCAATTGTAANTTNAATAAACATAGGCNTATAGCCGATGATTTCGTATAGAATACTCAATTTTATGTTATGGATAAAGAAGAATTGAAAAAAGTAAAAAATCGCATCATTGACCTTCTCCGTTCCACNGGTATCGAGGATATGGACTATTTTCTCGAAGAGCTTGAAAAGTCGGGATATTTTACNGCCCCCGCTTCGATGAAAAACCATCTCTGTTTTGAAGGTGGTCTGATGTGTCATTCACTCAACGTCTGTGAGGCAGCCTTACAGTTGAAGAAGATNCTTATGATTGACAGACCCGATATTTTCGAAAAGATAAGTGATGCGAGTATCATCATTGCCAGTCTACTGCACGATATTTGCAAGAGTGACATTTATTTCACCAAGCGTGGAGCTCAGAAGGAGTTTGGACAAGCTGAATTCGGCACTACNCCGGGTCCTCTGCCGATTGGTCACGGTGAGAAATCTGTGGTCATGCTGATGCAAATGGGACTGGGGCTGACAGACGCAGAAATCTGCGCCATCCGTTGGCACATGGGTGCTTGGAGCGTCAATCANGCCGACAGTGAGGAGCGCAACTATTTCCGTGCCGCCGAGACAAAATATCCTCTCGTCACCCTNATTCAGCTTGCCGACACGATAGCCTCTAAATTCACCGAACGTCCGCCGGTCACAATCAACAGTTGACCTCNCATCTATAAACTTTTCATTCCCGACATTGATGATTGGGGATGAAAAAGAAAGAGCTAAGTTAAGAACTTAGCTCTTTCTTTTAAGTTGCCTTGGAAGGATTCGAACCCTCACAGGCGGAACCAGAATCCGACGTGCTACCATTACACCACAAGGCAATTTTTATTTTGTTTTGTCATCAGGAGTGGCGTTGTTTCCTTTTGACGGTGCAAAGGTAGGGGTAAATTTTGAATCCCACAAATTTTTTAGCAACTTTTTTCAAAAAAAAATTTCATCGGAAACNNCATTTTAGNCCCANAAAAGAGATATACACNTAATANCCANNANATTACAANACNAAANCATTATATNTAATTTTCACTGTCATTTTCAACAGATTTTCCAACGCATGGATTTTGANGCTCCCCCTACTCCNTTTTTATCACTGAGTGGCNACATAGCAGNCGGATANTATNTATTTACTCTGTATATATATATTTATCTACATATATATTTATATGTGACAGCAGCNACAATCGGAGGGTGTTGTGGCAGAGAGACATATTTTTCAATCCTAAGCCACTGCGGTTTGCGAAAATAGTTGTAACTTTGCAGCCGAAAATTTAAAGGACAATGCAGAAGATCAGAAATGTTGCCATCATCGCTCACGTCGACCATGGCAAAACGACCCTCGTAGACAAAATGCTCATGGCCGGTAAGCTTTTCCGCGACAACCAGTCGACCGGCGAGCTGATTCTGGACAACAATGACCTTGAGCGTGAACGAGGCATAACAATCCTCTCGAAAAACGTATCCATCAACTANAACGGTTACAAAATCAATATCATNGANACTCCGGGACACGCCGACTTCGGNGGCGANGTCGANCGAGTGCTCAANATGGCNGACGGCTGTCTGCTTCTCGTCGATGCTTTCGAAGGCCCGATGCCCCAGACACGCTTCGTGCTTCAGAAGGCCATCCAGATGGGGCTGAAACCGGTCGTCGTCATCAATAAAGTCGACAAGCCCAACTGCCGCCCTGACGAAGTGCAGGAAATGGTGTTTGACCTCATGTGTAATCTTGACGCAACCGAGGATCAGCTTGATTTCCCAACAATCTACGGCTCCGCCAAGCAGGGATGGATGAGCAAGGACTACACACAGCCCACCGACAACATCACGGCTGTCCTTGACGCAATCATCGAATTTATTCCCGAACCGGAAGTCATCGAAGGTGACGCACAGATGCTCATCACGTCGCTTGATTTCAGCAGCTATGTCGGACGTATCGCCATCGGTCGCGTACACCGCGGTGAACTGCGCGAGGGAATGGACATAGCCCTCTGTAAAAAGGACGGGACTACCGTGCGCCAGCGTATCAAGGAACTCCACACTTTCGAAGGCATGGGCCGAAAAAAAGTCGAATCCGTGAAGAGCGGCGACATCTGCGCCCTTGTCGGAATCGAGGGCTTCGAAATCGGCGATACCGTGGCCGACATCAATAATCCCGAACCCCTTCCCCGCATAGCCATCGACGAACCCACCATGTCGATGACCTTCACCATCAACGACAGCCCCTTCTTCGGTAAGGACGGTAAATATGTCACCTCGCGTCATATCCACGACCGTCTCATGAAAGAGCTTGACCGCAATCTCGCTCTCCGCGTCACGAAAGCTGACCACGAGGACACTTGGACCGTATTCGGCCGTGGCGTCCTCCATCTCTCGGTTCTCATCGAGACAATGCGCCGCGAAGGTTTCGAGCTTCAGGTCGGTCAGCCGCAGGTCATCATCAAGGAAATCGACGGACAGAAATGCGAACCGGTCGAAATGCTCACGATAAATGTACCTGAGGAGTATTCGTCAAAAATCATCGACATGGTGACACGACGCAAGGGTGAAATGGTGTCGATGACTACGCAGAACGACCGCCTGCACATCGAATTCCTCATCCCTTCGCGCGGCATCATCGGTCTGCGCAACAATGTCCTGACCGCTTCTGCCGGTGAAGCAATCATGGCTCACCGTTTCCACGAATATCAGCCGTGGAAGGGTGACATCGAGCGCCGCACCAACGGTTCGCTCATCGCCATGGAAAGCGGTACGGCCTACGCATACGCCATCGACAAACTTCAGGATCGCGGCCGATTCTTCATCTTCCCTCAGGAGGAAGTCTATGCCGGTCAGGTCGTCGGCGAAAATGCCAAGGACAATGACATTGTGGTCAATGTCACTAAATCGAAAAAACTTACGAATATGCGTGCCAGCGGTGCCGACGACAAGGCCAGAATCATTCCCCCGGTGGTATTCTCGCTTGAAGAAGCCCTCGAATATATTAAGGAGGATGAATATGTCGAAGTCACGCCTCACCATCTGCGTTTACGCAAAATCATCCTCGACGAACTTGAACGCAAACGTGCCAACAAGTCGTAAGGACCAAGACATACTATCAAAATAAATCGGATGCGAAGCCTGTGACTTCGCATCCGATTTATTTTGATAGTAAAAACTGTGGCTAAACCCCGAGTGGAAGCCTGAATGCCCTTGACGGGGTACTCCCGTAGTCATAGGTGGCAATCGGGCTGAAACCGCATTTGACCGCCACACGCTGAGAAGCCTTATTGCTGTCGTCAGTCGTAATCAGAAGTGAGCCGAGATGAAGTACATCACGGCAGTATCCGATGAAACCGTTCAGAGCCTCACTCGTAAGACCCTTGTTCCAATAGGGATGTCCCACCCAATAGCCGACCTCCATCTCACCTTCAAGCGGCTTGTAATGCTCAGAACCAGCCGGGACAAGCCCCATACACCCGATTGCCTCACCGGTCTCCTTGAGAATCATGGCATAGGAATATGGGTTCGGCATAAAAACCTCCCTAATCACTTCACGGCTCATCTCCACCGACGTGTGACATGGCCACATAGCAAGCTCACTGACCCTCGGGTCGGAAGCATACTTGAAAAGCGCCTCGGCATCGTCTTCACGCCAATGGCGGAGCAGCAAGCGGTCAGTTCCGATTGCCTGCATGGTTTGCTGAATATCATCCATATTCTACTACCGTAACTTTCAATTTTAGAGGATGAAATGATAGCCTGAGGAATCAATGTGGCTGAAATTCCGGACAGGTCAGACCCTCATCCTCCTGATTCAATCAACGTTTGGACTTTTTTGATGAATTTTTCGTGTATGTACTCCAATAATGGAAATCACACTGGGATTCAATCGCGTTCTCCACATCGTCAGGAAGCGACGCAAAGAAATCATGTCCTGTCAGAGCCTCGACCGAATCAATAGGAACGGCACACGCCTGCATACCCCCGTTGACCTTGCCGTTAGGCATGATGAATCCTATGCCCCTTGCCGGGACAGCGTATGGCGAGATGATGACTTTGAAGAAACGCTTCGGGACATAGACACGCGTATCGCCGATGTACTCAATCGGTTTTCCGTCGATGACAGGTCCGCAGACAATATAGATTGCGCTGTCGGCCTCGGCCCACTGCCGGCACTTCTCTTCAAGATTCTTCCATGTACCGGCATTGAGAGCCTTGACCTGAGGAACTATATTGGTCATATAGAAGGTCTGCTCCATAGCCTCCTTGTCCCAGCGCATATCACCTGCCGGAGCCATGTGGCCGCGGTCATAGCCGGAATAGTTATAGTCCCACGTCTCGGCACTGCTTTCAATGTCAGGGTCAGCGGAAAATTTATTTGTCCTCGTCACCGAGCCGTCGGTCTCGTCGGCAGTCAGTTCCCACGACACCCAGTTGGGTATGTGATAGCGCGGATTGAACGATACGTCCATGCCCTTATAGTCCTTTCTCACCTCCTGCAATGAAGGATTGGTCTTCACTGCCATAAGGTCGCCGTAGGCTCCGGCTGAAACTCTTGCCGAATCAGTCGATTTCGACTCTCCCTGAAGCCGCATCCAAAGATTGATACACGCAAGAATCAGCCCGACAATCAACATTATACGATATATCTTCCCGCTCCCGGATGATGAACGTGAGCGACGATTTTTTCTTTTTGCTGTCACTGTGTTTTTTAGAAATCAAGTCTATTAATTATATGTCCTATCTCTGCCGCATCAGCCACCGTCGTACCTGTCCCTATCGGAAGACTCACTATCTCATCGGCCAGAAGCTCCGTCACTGGCAGTGGGCGGTGGGGAAGCGAGGCGTAGCATGGCTGAAGATGGGGAGGAACAGCGTAATGTATGTCAGTCCCCACTCCCTCGCCGGCAAGACGCTTCATAAAGCTGTCGCGCCGTGAAGCAGGGACACGGACCACATACTGATGCCACACATGGTCAGTCACCTCCCGGCTCATCATAGGCAGGATGACATCCGGGCGGCGTATAGTGCGTCCGTAGGCCAGCGCCCGGGCAAAACGGTCGGCGTTCTCGTCGGCAAGATGTGGCAGTTTGACCCGCAGCATCGCTGCCTGAATCGGGTCGAGACGACAGTTGAAACCACAATATATATTGTGATAGCGGCGGTCAGACCCATAGTTGGCAAGTGCGCGGACAGTGCGGGCAAGGTCGGCATCATGGGTCAGGACGGCACCGCCGTCGCCGAGAGCCCCGACATTTTTTGTGGGATAGAAACTTATGCCTGCAGCATCACCGAGCGCTCCGGCGCAGTGCGAGGCGTGAAGGCCGTCGGCAAGAGTGCGTGCGCCGAGTGCCTGCGCACAATCCTCGATTATCTTGAGTCCGTGGCGGCGCGCTGTGTCCACAAGACTGGCATCCCAGCACACACGTCCATAGAGATGTACGGTCATTATGGCGCGTGTACGGTCGGTAATCGCACCTTCGAGCAGAGCCGTGTCAAGATTCATTGTCTCGGGGTCAATATCGACAGGGACAGGAATCAGGCCGCAATCCGAAATCGCAAGCACGGAGGCAATGTAGGTATTGGCGGGATAGATGACCTCGTCGCCATCCTTGATGACACCCATCTCCTTATAGGCACGCAAAATCAGGCGCAACGCATCAAGTCCGTTGCTGACTCCGATGGCGTATGTCGCGCCGGTCAAGGCTGAAAGGTCAGCTTCAAGGGATTCCACCTCCTCTCCCCCGATGTAACGTCCGCTGCGGACGACTCTCCCGGCTGCCGCCACGAGCTCATCCATGTAAGGCTCGTTGACTTTTGCAAGATCAAGAAAAGGATATTTCATCATAGGCGGCGGTCACTTTCGACTGCAAGGCGCTTGAACTCCTCGTAGTCGCGTACATATTCATCAGGGTCATATAAAATGGATGTCATCACCAGACAGACACTCCCGGAGGCGAAATTGTCGAGCGTGCGCCAGTAGCCGGGGGGGATATACAGTCCTTCGAAGGGACGGTTGAGTGTGTAGGTCATCCATGTGAAACCGTCGTAGAGGTTGACGTTGAAGCATCCGTTGACAGCCACGAGGAGCGATTGAGCTTCCTTGTGGGAGTGTCCTCCCCTCGCCTCCCCCGCAGGGACATCGTAGGTCCAATAGCAGCGGGCAATCTCGAACGGTATCTGGTCATTGTCCTGCACGAATGTCAGACTCCCGCGAGGGTCGTAGATACGTGGAAGTGAAATCAGGCAGGGCTTCGTTTTGTCAATATTCATCTGTGTTGCCATAATCTGCTGCAAAGATAGTGATTTATGGCCGACTGAGGTGCGGCCGGGAAGCAGAAAATCACAATGTATGTTGTAAAACACATCACCGAAAGGGCTGAAAACGAAAATTAATTACTATTTTGCGGTCGATTTGGAAAAAGTATCACCAAGTCACCACACTTCTTACCTAAAACTAAACCGAAATCAATATGAAGGTCTACCAAACTAACGAGATTAAAAACATAGCCTTGCTCGGTAGCAAAGGCTCGGGTAAAACCACACTCGCCGAAGCGATGCTCTACGAGTGTGGAGTTATAAAACGCCGTGGCACCATCGAGGGAAAGAACACTGTCAGTGATTCATTCCCCGTAGAAAAGGAGTATGGTTACAGTGTTTTCTCTACTGTTTTCTATGCCGAATTCCTCAATAAGAAGCTCAATGTGATCGACTGTCCGGGAGCTGATGACTTTGTCGGAAATGCCATCACCGCCCTCAACGTGACCGATACTGGTGTCATCCTCATCAACTCGCAGTATGGTGTCGAGGTCGGCACCCAGAATATATTCCGCACCACACAGTCGCTCAAAAAGCCCGTCATCTTCGCTCTCAATCAGCTCGACGGCGACAAGGCTGACTATGAAAATGTGATGGAGCAGATGCGTGAGCATTTCGGCAAAAAAATCGTCGCTATCCAGTATCCCCTCCAATGCGGTGCAGGCTTCAACTCAATGATTGACGTGCTTCTCATGAAGAAATATTCATGGGGTCCCGAAGGTGGCGCGCCGACCATCGAGGAAATCCCGGCTGAGGAGATGGAGCGTGCTGACGAACTCCACAAGATTCTCGTGGAGGCTGCTGCCGAAAATGACGAGGCTCTGATGGAAAAATTCTTTGACCAAGGACACCTCACCGAGGACGAGATGCGTGAAGGCATCCGCAAAGGCTTGGTAGACCGCTCGATATATCCCGTGTTCTGCGTCAGTGCAGCCAAGGATATGGGTGTCCGCCGCATGATGGAATTCCTCGGCAACGTAGTGCCTTTCGTTGAAGATATGCCCGCTCCCGTGACCACCGAGGGTGTGGAGGTAAAGCCCGATAGCAACGGTCCCCTCTCACTTTATTTCTTCAAGACCACCGTTGAACCTCATATCGGTGAGGTCAGCTATTTCAAGGTCATGTCCGGAACCCTCACCCCGGGTGTGGATCTCGAGAATGTCACAAGAGGCTCGCGCGAACGCATTGCTCAGCTCTATTGCGTCTGTGGCAGCATCAAGACTCAGGTCGACAAGCTCTGCGCCGGCGATATCGGTGCGACCGTAAAGCTCAAGGATGTCCGCACAGGCAATACGCTCGACGCGAGGGACTGCGACTATCAGTTTGACTTCATCCGTTTCCCCGAGCCCAAGTATCGCCGTGCAATCCGTCCCGTCACTGAAAGCGACGCCGAGAAACTTATGGGCATCCTTACCCGTATGCACGAGGAAGATCCCACTTGGATTGTCGAGCAGTCCAAGGAACTCAAACAGACCATCCTTTCGGGTCAGGGTGAATTCCACCTCCGCACGCTCAAATGGCGTGTAGAGAACAACGACAAACTCCCTATCGTCTTTGAAGAACCCCGCATCCCCTACCGCGAGACCATCACCAAGGCAGCACGTGCCGACTATCGCCACAAGAAGCAGTCGGGCGGCGCAGGACAGTTTGGCGAAGTCCACCTCATCATCGAACCGTACAGCGAGGGTATGCCCGCACCTGACACCTATAAGTTCGGCAATCAGGAGTTCAAGATGAATGTCCGCGATACTCAGGAAATACCCCTTTCATGGGGCGGCAAACTCGTCGTCCACAACTGTATCGTCGGCGGTGCCATCGACGCACGCTTCATCCCCGCTATCGTCAAGGGTCTCATGGACCGTATGGAGCAGGGACCGCTCACCGGCAGCTATGCCCGCGACGTGCGCGTATGTATCTACGACGGTAAGATGCACCCGGTTGACTCAAACGAAATCTCGTTCCGTCTCGCAGGCCGCAACGCATTCAGCGAGGCTTTCCGCAATGCCAATCCTAAGGTTCTCGAACCGGTCTACGATGTGGACGTAATGGTTCCCGCAGATGTGATGGGCGATGTCATGAGTGACCTCCAAGGCCGCCGCGCCATCATCATGGGTATGTCGAGCGACAATGGTTTCGAGAAGATTTCCGCCCGAGTGCCTCTGAAGGAAATGTCGTCATACTCGACCGCACTTTCATCCATCACCGGCGGACGCTCTGCCTTCACGATGAAGTTTGCTTCCTACGAACTCGTCCCCTCCGACGTTCAGGAAAAACTCCTCAAGGAGTATGCAGAGAAGGCTCAGGCCGACGAATAATCCCTACTGTAAAACTGACCTTGTCTGCCTCTGACAGACAACATCAAGCCCCATTGAGCAGGCTGCCGGAAGATTCGGCAGCCTGCTATTATTTCATCTATGGATTGGTCGTTGACGGAAAAATGTGTAATTTTGTATCATGTACCAGCTACTTGATTCAGATACAATATGCGCAGTCTCCACTCCTCCGGGGGTCGGAGGCATAGCCGTGGTTCGCGTCAGCGGGCCGGATGCGATCAGTATCGTAGATTCCGTATGGCGCGGGAAGCCTCTTGCTGACGCTATCACCCATACCGTTCATCTCGGCGATATAATTGATCCCGACAATCCCTCGGAACCGCTCGACACTGCCGTTGCCACGCTGTTCCGTAATCCACGCTCATTTACCGGCGAGGATGTCGTTGAAATCTCCGTCCACGGTTCCAGATGGATTCAAAGAGAACTCGTAAATCTCCTTATACGCCGCGGATGCCGCATGGCGCAGCCGGGCGAGTTTACCCGTAGGGCATTTGCCAATGGCCGGCTTGATCTCGCTCAGGCAGAGGCAGTGGCCGATGTGATAGCATCATCCTCGCGCAGTGCCCACCGTCTGGCGGCTTCCCAGATGCGTGGCGATTTTTCAAAATACATCTCCGGGCTGCGCGACAGCCTGATTGAGATCGCTTCGCTTCTTGAACTGGAACTTGATTTTTCGGAGGAGGACGTGGAGTTTGCATCGCGCGCCCATCTGCGTGAATTGGCTGCGACTCTTCTTACGAGAATTAGTTCACTCGCTGCCTCATTTTCAACCGGCACAGCATTGAAGGATGGTGTCCCTGTCGCCATAGTCGGAGAACCGAATGCCGGAAAATCCACACTCCTCAATGCTCTTCTGCATGACGACCGCGCCATAGTGAGCAACATTCCGGGAACTACACGCGACACTATCGAGGATACCATCGAAATCGACGGTGTGCTGTATCGCTTCATTGACACGGCCGGCATACGCGAGACATCCGATTCGGTGGAAAATCTCGGTATCGAACGTTCCTACGATGCTATCTCACGCGCACGTATAATTGTATGGCTCATAACTCCCGACCTCTCCCCTATTGATTATGCGTCACTGCGTGACACAATTAAGCAACACCTTTCTCCCGAGACAGCCCTCATAACCGTTCTCAACAAAATAGACCTCCTGCCAGAAAGAGGGTCTATGTCTGAGAATAGTACCACCATCAATTGTGATTTGATGACTGTGAATGATTTTGCTGATGAAAGCGGTTCAGATGCTAAGAACTATTTTGTAAGTCGGGAAGATTCAGTGACAAGGGGTGATGTTGTGTCTGATGGTAGTTCTATGTCCAAGGATAACATAATAAAAGAGACTATAGACAACGAAGGGATATTCTTAAAAATCTCAGCTGCAACAGGTGAGAATATCCCTGCCCTCCTATCGATGCTCAAAGACCTGTCAGGAGCCAACTCCGTGGAAGAAGCAGACCTGATAGTCACTAATGCCCGACACTACGAATCACTCATCCATGCTAAATCGTCGCTTGAACGTGTGATAGACGGAATAGACAGTAACCTCTCCGGCGACTTCATAGCCCAAGACCTCCGCGAAACCATCCACCACCTCTCCACCATCACCGGCACCATCACCACTACCGATCTTCTTAAAACTATATTTGAACGCTTCTGCATCGGCAAGTAATTAATTGATTATCAATGATTTATATTGATAGCAATTGACTGTTACTGAGCGATAAAAGTTAATACATTCGAGAACGCCTAATGCTGATAACTGTCAGTGTTAGGCGTTTTTATGCACTATTTTGTACGGATTCTGTACGACAGCGACTCATTTCACCCCAAGCATCAGCAAGGTGGTGGAGAAAGTTGACAATAGTTGTCAATGGTTTACGAACATTTACAAACAACGGAGAAATCTCCACAAAAAGAAATGAGTAGCAATATTAGAATTGAGAAAATTTGCGAGTGGTGCGGAAAACAATTTACCGCTCAGACCACCGTTACCCGCTTCTGTTCAAAGCGGTGCTCAGAACACGCCTATAAGGAAAAACTGAGGCAACAAAAAATCCAATTGGCAAAGGCTGTGCCTTCTCCTAAGAATTCTGAACTTAAAGAGAAAGATTATCTCACCGTAGCCGAAGCTGGACAGATTCTTGGTATGACAAGACAAGGTGTGTACAAGCTGATCCATCGAGGTTCCTTAACTGCGTCAAAACTCAGCTCACGTCTTACTTTGATAAAACGGACAAGCATAGAGGCGATGCTTGACGGTTCCCCATATATAAAGAGACAATCGAAAGAGCATAGTGTAATTACCGAACTTTATACCCGAGCTGACATCCGGGAGAAATACGGCGTAAAGGATTCGTGGATTTACAAGGTAGTTGCTGAGAATAATGTGCCTAAGACTATAATCAGAGGAAAGGCATATTTCAGCAAGTCGCACATTGACCGCCTTTTCTCGGCGAGAAAGGAAAATCCGGAAATTACCGAGTGGTATTCAGTGGAAGATATTCAGGCAAAATATGGAATGACGCTGTCGGCGATTTACTGTCTTGTGTCAAAAGTCGGTATTCCGAAGCGAAAAGAAGGCTCTAAGGTCTTCTACTCTAAATATCATTTCGATGTGGCAAAAGGCGCCAAGTCTGCCGAAGATATAGAGTTTATTTCGGTGGCGGAGGCTATGGAAAAATACTCGCTCACACGCGACCAACTCTATCACTACGTCAAAACATACAAAATAACCAAGCTCAGAAGTGGTAAGTATGTCAAACTGAATGCTAAGGAGTTAGAGGCTTTGTTCAATCCAAAGATAGAGTTATAATCC
>JAAVCM010000019.1 GCA_014802345.1 Bacteroides sp. | reverse complement strand
TCGCTAAGTAATCCGATTGGGATAAACTCGGATGTGTTGAATATAAAAGCCGCACAAGTCAGTCCTAACAATGGGAGCCAGTTCTTGAATGACATTTTGGTGTCCATAAATCAATGCTTCGGTAAATTCTTATGAGTATATTAACGGTCTTTTGAATTAAATATTTAACGTATTAAAAAATCAAATATTGAAGTCATCTAAACTTTTTTGATTTGTGAATTTTTTTAAGGAATACTACGGCGAACGCCAGAAAGTTCCACCCCTTCCAACTGGATACGGTTGTATCAAATCTGCACAGAATGGATCTGAAACTATCCATCCAGGCATTAGTACGTTCAATCACAAACCGTTCCTTATACATCACTTCATCAAAGAGGTACTCTTCATAAGGCTCTCCATTTCGGGTATTCGGACAGACATTAGCGATGATTCCATATTTGTCAAGCACTTGTCGAAAAGACCGGGCGTCAAAGCCGGCATAGGCATTATTGAATATACCGTCAAGAGAAATCCCATATCCGTCCAACTGAAAAAGCTATGCTGTCCACGCTCTCCTTTATCTCATAAAGATCGGTAAGGTTCGGACATCGCCAACGGCAGCCCCTGTCTATCTGTAAAATAAATAGAATTGGTTGTCTTGCGTTTCTTCCGTCCTTGATATTCAACACTTTCGCCACCTCGTACCGCCGGAGTATGCGGGCCGTCAATGTGCGACAGCGACATTACTTATGTCATTTATGCAATCTACGGATTGCATCTTTTTGCCGAATATCTACCAGAGATGCAAAACTATTAGTTAAATTGCAATATAAAAATATCAGTATAAAAAATTCGCCCGATCAGGCAATCTGGTGACTGATCGGGCGAACCCAATTTCAAGGTGTTGATATGTCGTATTTTATGAAATTAAGAGCGGGGTGCGGTTTCTTTCTGGATAAAGACGAACACCAGAGCGACCGCTGCAGCTACGATGAAGGGAAGGAACATCCCGTGGACGCCGGCTCCATGACTCTGAAGACTCGACGGAATATTTTGCAGAATACCGCCGAAGATGAACATGATACCGTTGAGGAATGCGCTTGAGGTTCCTACAAGCGGACCGCCCGCCACATCGCCACCTACGGTGAACGCAAGCATATGGGACGTGGCTCCCATGCCGATAATGAACATCATTGCATACATGAGATAGACAGGCATGTCGATATAAACCACAGCTACAAGTCCAAGAAGCATCATTGCGACGCCGATCATGCTCGGAATGCGACGGCTATGGATTCTGTCGCTCCATTTCGGCCAGAAACATGATCCGGCTGCAAGACCGAGCCATAGCAGTGCTGACCCGACGTTGCCGTTGGTAAGAGTGAATCCGGCATTGGTGAAGATTTTCGGCGTCCAGACCACCCCGAGTGCCAGGTTGAGTCCGAAGGCGATACCGCCCCAGATGGCTGCAATCCACATCTGTGGCATTTTCACGATCTGAATCAGGTTGTGTCCTACTACCTTAAACGGACTTTTATGGGTGCTGACGGGGGTAGGATTGCGCATATAAAGGATGCCTAGAATCACCAGGAGTATTCCGAAAAATCCTAGATACACGAATAGCTTTTCGTAAGAGAGGTGGTTCAGGATATTCTCAGTGACAGGCTGCTGGATAGCGCTCGACAGCGAGGAAAGCACCTGCACATAGCCAAACATCGTACCGTAGGCGGCCATTCCGAACCATACACCGCCGATGTAGCCGGCGCCGACAAATCCACAGCAAGCTCCGAGAGCCATCAGCACCTGCGCAACGAGAATCATTGAATAGCTCGTGGCGATTCCGTAGAGAAACACTCCGGCCGTAACGAATATAAATGCCGGAATCAGCACCTTGCGTGAGCCGAAGCAATCGAGGAAGGCGCCTCCGAAAAACTGGAAGATTGCAAATGCCCATGTGTAGGTGGCGGCAATCATGGTCAGGTGTGAGTCGTCAAGATGAAGGGTCGATTTGATGTCGCCCTGCACGACGGAGAACATAGTCTGAACATTAAACAGATATATAGTGAAGACCGTGACGATAATCCATATCCACCATGCTCTTGGCCCTCCGAGCCGATACTTACCGGTCGCGGGAATTGGTTTGGTATCTGCATCCATAATGAAGAGTGTTATTTAGTTAGTGTGTTTAATAATCAAAGAGCCTTATCAGCATAGAGGAACTGCTGGTCGCGGTTGCGGTCGTAGACCTTTCGGCCGGCAACGTATGTGGCACGGTTGTTGTTGTCAAGACCAAGTGTCATCAACACGAACAATTTTTTAAGAATATCATCGGAGAACTGAAGGCGCCATGCCGCAAACTTCGACGGCTTAAGATCGAGCACAGCCATATCGGCCTCGTAGCCCGGAGCAATCGAACCGACTGTGTTCTCGAGGTGAAGAGCTTCGGCAGCTCCGCGTGTGGCAAGATACAGACTACGGATAGCATTAAGGCTATGATCCTGAAGCATCGCCACTTTGTAGGCTTCGCCAAGCTGACGGAACACGGAGAAGTTCGTGCCACCACCTACGTCGGTTGCCATGCCGACTTTCACGGGGCGTTCCTGATTTTTAGCCTCCCAGTATTTGAATTCTCCGTCGCCCAGAAACAGATTGCTCGACGGGCAATGGGCCACTCCGCATCCGTGGCGGTGGAGCGTCTGCCACTCCTCTTCACGAACGATACAGCAATGTGCCAGCACGGAATTGCGGTCGATAAGGCCGTAATAATCATATACGTCGGTATAGTTTTTACGCTCGGGGAACAGTTGTGTCACCCAATCGATTTCGCTCTGCACTTCGTCAAGATGAGTGTGCATATACACACCCTGGTCGAGATTTCTCTGATAAAGTTCGCCGGCAAGCTGAAGCTGAAGTGGGGTAGAGGTGGGTGCGAATCGAGGTACAACTGCGTAAAGCTGTCGGCCGCGATGGTGCCATTTCTTCATAAGCTCCTCTGTCAGGATGATTGACCCCTCCGTATCNGGGTCTTTCAGTGAATCGGGCAGATNGCGGTCCTGAAGCACTTTGCCGCTGATGATGCGGGTGTTGTAGCGCTCGCTCTCTTCAAAGATGGCATCCACGCTTGTGGCGAATGTAGTGGCGAATATGTTGGCNGAAGTCGTGCCCTGCGATAGGATCTGGCGGAAGAACATTCTTGCCACCTCGTCGGCAAACTCTTTGTCCTTGAATTTGCTCTCTGTCGGGAATGTGTAGGTGTTGAGCCAGTCAAGCAGCGAATCTCCGAAAGATCCGATCATAGGACTCTGCACATAGTGCAGGTGGCAGTCGATCATCCCCGGGATTATAAGCGCATCCTCATGCACATCAATATCCTTGAGGTTAGGATATTTCGGCTCGATATCGGAATATTCGCCTACATCTACGAATCTGCCGTCTTGAATCACGGCCAGCCCGTCGTTATAGAGTTTGTAACACTGCGACTCGTCGCGCAGGAACGGATCGTCGGTAAACGTCAGCATCATACCGCGAACGCCTTTCAGAGGGCCTCCGGTCGGATTTATGGGCATGTTGTGTATTGTCATAATATTAANGTTCAGTATATTTTCAAAAACNAAATTTTGTTAAGAAAAGTTGACCTNCCATCAGATAAAATCAAAACTAAATCCATTTTTNACAAAAAAATTCACGACAATCATGTCCGGGGATCATCCTTCGGTGATTTAAAATTAATCAAAGTACACAGAATTTCAAAAGATTTCCAATAAAAACAGGTTACTCCTTACCAACCGGGAAAACATCTTTTCCCAGTCTCCGAGGCTTGCACNATTTCCTATAATGATAGAATACGGTCNTGTAACNTGGTATCTCTCCCTCAAAGAAATGAAAATCTTTCCAGCATAGGTACGGATATGGATTTCAAGGTATAAGAGTGGCACAAATGTAGGTTCGGAAGCCTGCATTTGTGCCANATTCTCATTCTTCGGTTGAGGGAACAGAGGTGACGGAATTNGCGTTGACCGGATGTAGGCCGTGGTCAGCGGCGACTTTCAGCATCAGTTGGCGTGCTTCCTCGTAGTCATTGTGGATGATGCCGTCGAGGATAGCATTTTTGATGGTGGTCTTGATTATGCCGATGACAGGTCCCCCGGTGATACCGAATGTCTCCATAATCTCGTTGCCGTCNACCGGCGGTTTGAAGTTGCGTATGTGGTCGCGTTCGTTGAGATCCACCATCTTCGCNCGGACAAGGGCGAAATTTTCAAGTATGCGNCGCACTTTCTCCTGATTTTTNGAAGTGATGTCGGCTTCGCAGAGCGTCATCAGGTCTTCAATATCGTCGCCGGCATCGTGGATGAGCCTGCGTACGGCCGAATCGGTGACCTCGTCCTCGACAAGGGCTATCGGCCTCATGTGAAGCTCGACGAGCTTGGCTACATACTTCATTTTTGTATCCTGNGGCAGCCTCATNCGGCGGAATATGCGCGGNACCATCTTTGCNCCGATGAAATTGTGGTTGTGGAAAGTCCAACCGAGNTTTTCGTCCCAGCGTTTGGTGACAGGTTTGGCTATGTCGTGCATCAGCGCACCCCAGCGCAGCCATACATCGTCGCTTTTCTCAGCCACATTGTCNAGCACCGCGAGGGTATGGTAGAAGTTGTCTTTATGCCCTCTGCCGTTGACCACCTCCACGCCTTTCATTGCTGCAAGTTCAGGGAATATGATGGAGAGNAGNCCTGATTTGAGGAGCAGGTCCCAGCCGACGGAGGGACGCGGCGCACGCATGATTTTCATCAGCTCGTCGACTATACGCTCACGAGAGATGATGCGTATGCGCTCNGCGTTGCGCCTGATTGCCTCAAACGTTTCGGGGCAGATGGTGAAATTCAGTTGAGTGGCGAAACGGACGGCACGCATCATGCGCAGAGGGTCGTCGCTGAAAGTCACGTCGGGATCGAGNGGGGTACGGAGCAGACGTCGCTCCATGTCTCCGAGTCCGTCGAAAAGGTCGATGAGTTCACCGAAACCCTTACGGTTGACGCGGATAGCAAGGGCGTTGACCGTAAAGTCGCGGCGCGAGAGATCCTCTTCGAGCGTACCGTCCTCGACGATGGGTTTGCGCGAATTACGGTCGTAGGACTCGCGGCGCGCACCGACAAATTCCAGTTCGATGTCACGGCGTTTCACCTGCGCCGTCCCGAAGTTGCGGAACACGTTGAGGTGTNTACCTTTNCCGAGTTGCCGCGCCACTATCTCGGCCAGTTCGATGCCGCTGCCGACCGTCACGAAATCAATATCCTTTGACGGACGGTCAAGAAANAAATCACGGACACATCCCCCGACGGCATAACAGGGACGGTCTATTGAATCGGCAGCATCNCCGATGGTATGNTAGAGAGGTGTATCGAGTTTTTTCAGTATGGTGTCTAATGACTGCATTGGTGGTCGCGTATGGGCGTGAGATATAGTGGGAGCGGAGGCTATACGTCGAAATAGGCTATATCCTCAGGGGCGGGGGTGAGACATTCGACGTGGTCGGCATAGACCGCGTATGTATTTTCGATACCGACAGCTCCTGTCCCGGGGATGACGAACTTGGGTTCGAGGGCAATGACATTTCCCTCNGCTATGATGTCGCGGCTGCGTGGGGCGATGACTGGAAGCTCGTTGATTTCGATGCCTACTCCGTGGCCGATGAAGCCTGCGTGCTGNCGNTGTCCCATGTAATATGGGTGTAGGTCACGTTCCTTGACAATCTCCTCGGCTTTGGCATAGAGATCCTTGGCAAGCATACCGGGACGCATCATCCCGCAAAGGGCGCGGTGGATGTCGATGGAGCATTTGTGGGCTTCGANAGCCAGCGGCTTGATTTCGCCGAGGGCAAAGACACGGGTCATNTCGGTCATATANCCGTCGAAGTTGCCGTTCATGTCGACCATGATGGTGTCGCCCGGTTTTATCGGGGTTCCGTTGGCGCCCACCGGAATCGAAGGGTCGAGTCCTGCACCGCCCATTGCAAAATCGTAGGGNGACGGGGCATCGGCATTATCGCCGACAAGGACATTGCCCATGTGAAGNTCCATCGAGTCGCCGCTGATGCGGAACTGACCGAGGCATCCTTCNAGACGGCTGACGCGCTCGATTTCCACTTGGAGGCCGAGGTCGGTCATGCCGGGCTGAAAGAGATGGGGGATGCGGCTGTAAACATGGACGTGCTTCACGCCTGAACGCCGTATCATGTCAATCTGCTCTTCGGTCTTCACCGCGCGTGCCTGACGCATCACGGTCGAGGCNTTTTTCAGTTCGCTTTCCGGGAAGATTTTCTTCAGCCTCATAGCNGTCGAGTAGGGGAGTACGTCNAGCTCGAGCCCGATGGCTTCGGGGACATTCAGCCCTATTGTCAGGGCTATCTCCTCGGGTTTGCGGATATAGACCACACCGTCCCCTTTCAGTTCGACGGGGCGGCGGATGAAGAATATGGGTTCACCTTCGACCGGGATGTAGGCATAGCCCGCATAGACGCGTCCGGTNAGGTAATATTTGTTGGCGTTGTCCGAGATAAGCAGGGCAGGAATCTNCTGCTCCGCCATCTGTGATTTTATTCTGTCGAGCCTGCGGAGATACTCCTCATGCCCGATGAGCATCAGTTTGTCTGAATCAAGAGGTCGCATAGTATTGAAGTCGTGAGGTTGGGTTATCGTGAGTGTTATNACTCGCCGACCTGATTGGCGGGGATACGGATGAGGGTGAGGAGCGGTTTGCCGTCGGTTCCTTTCANTGTAGCCTGATCAGCCGATGCACCNTCGANGCAGGTATCCACCTGTTCGAGCGCGAGGAGGAANGCCTGCTCGGTAGCTATNGCCGGACAGGTCATGCGTGTTGTCGCAAGGTCCTTGAACTCTATTCCGTCCCCCTTGTCGAGCTTGACCACTATCGAGCCGTTGAGTATATTGCACCCCGCGTTGCCGTGGATGGTACAGTTGTCNATNTCGATGACAAATTTTATGGCGGTNTTGGCGGGAACAGGTGTACCTTGTATGGTCGTCACCTGCCAAGCACCGTTGAGAAACGAGAGGTTGCGTTTTCGCAGGGTGATGACGGATGTGCCGTCGGCTGAATTAAGCGAGAGNGAATTGTCGTCGATGATGCTGTATGATTTCACCTCGTGGAGCGCAAGGTTCATGGCTGTCTCGTAAGGAGCATCCTGACAGGCTTTGAGCGACGAAAGGAACTCGCCGTTGGATTCGAGTTTGCTCCCCTTGACAATCCACGAGCCGTTGAGGTAGTTGCAGCCGTTGAAGCCGATGACCAGAAGGGCGGTCTTGGCGTCAGGGATTGACTCGAATGTTATCTGCGGATGGTTGTCGCCGTTGATGACGACCTGCTTGCCGTTGATGGATGTGACCGCCCAGCTTCCGAGTAGGGGGGCAATCTGTGATTCGTCGTAGGAGGATAGTTCTGTTGTCACGGGAGTGGTCTGGGTTTCTTCTGAGCCGGATGTGGCTGCCGATGATGTTGCCTTTTTAATGGTGCCGCATCCGCTGACGAGGGAGGCGACCGCTATGGCTGATGCAAATAGTGAAACAAATTTCATGAGTAACGGAGGATTTTGTAAATATCGTTTTTGTGGCTGTTCACCGTCCGGCCATATCCGGGAATATGCAGGGCATCGCAGGAAGGTGAGTATCATATTTAGAACGAACAGGNAGCATACTTTGTGCGATGACCTACGCAAAAGTAGTCATTTTCCCCAACATACACAAAAATGTCCTGTCGGGNGGCTCCGCTGTCTGCACCCCCTCTCCTCAAAGGGNCTTTCCGTCAATTTTGCACATTTCAGGGGATGAATGTGTAATATTTTTCGATGAAATGTGTCATAATCGAATAAAACTCACTACCTTTGCACCTAAAATGACCAGTATGGAACACAACGGCAAGCAGAATTTGCTCGACAGACGCTATCTGCGCATGGCACGCATCTGGGCAGAAAACTCCTATTGTGAACGNCGTAAGGTCGGCGCNCTNATGGTGAAGGACCGCACGATAATCTCCGACGGATTCAACGGCACTCCTGCCGGATTCGAGAATATATGTGAGGACGATGAAGGAGTGACAAAGACCTANGTCCTTCATGCCGAGGCAAATGCCATAACAAAGGTGGCACGCTCCAACAATTCGGCGGAGGGCTCGACGCTTTATGTCACTGCATCGCCCTGTCTTGACTGCGCCAAGCTCATCATCCAGTCGGGTATAAGGAGAGTGGTTTACAGTGACCTCTACCGTATCGTCGACGGGATTGCCCTCCTCCGGCGTGCGGGCATAGAGTGCTGCCACATCCCCGACGCGTGNGGTGACGGCGGCTGTGTCTGACGGTCATACGGACAATACCTGACTTGTGGATATTCCTGATTTTTGACAAAAAGCTAAATTTCTATTTCTATCTGTTTAAGATCTTCTATGAACAACCGTCTGAAAAAAGCATCCGTCTGGATGCCTCTCGCCATTGCCGTGTCGGTAGTGGCCGGAATGTGGATCGGTAGCACCTTTTTCAATGATTCGGGTAAGTGGAGCTCGCGCAGCAAGCTCGACACCATACTCGAAATCGTCAAGCGTTCCTACGTCGATGATGTCGACACCGACAGCCTTCTCGAGGCCTCGTTTCCGGGGCTTCTCTCGCGTCTTGACCCACATTCGGTCTACATCCCCGCAAAGGACCTCCAGAACGTCAACGAGGAACTCGGTGGGTCATTTTCCGGCATAGGTATCTCGTTCAATCTTCTCAACGACAGCATCAACGTGCTTGAAGTCATCTCCGGAGGCCCATCGGAAAAGGCCGGGCTTCTCGCCGGTGACCGTATCGTTGCCATCAATGATACCGTCGTTGCCGGTCAGGGATGGAGCGACGTGAAGGTGCGCAGTTCACTCAGGGGCGAGAAGGGTAGTGTGGTCAAGCTGACCGTACGTCGCCCGACCTCGAAGACCCCGCTTAATTTCGATGTGGTCCGTGGTGACATTCCGATGACATCCATTGACGCTGCCTATCTTATCGAGCCTAATGTGGGTTTCGTGAAAGTCAGCAAGTTCAGTGCCAACACTTACAGTGAATTCCTGACGGCCATGATGAATCTCGTTGCCGACGGTGCCGAGAAGTTCATCGTGGATCTCCGTGGCAACGGTGGCGGCTTTATGGAGCCTGCCGTACTGATGGTCAACGAGTTTCTTCCCGCCGGGTCGCCCATAGTCAGTATGCGCGGGAAGACAACCCCCGATTCACGCCCGACAATGAGCGACGGCTCAGGCAGTTTCCTCAACAATGAGCTTGTGGTGCTGATTGACGAGACTTCCGCCAGTTCAAGCGAAATCTTCTCGGGAGCCATACAGGACAATGACAGAGGTCTGGTCATCGGTCGCCGTTCATTCGGCAAGGGTCTGGTGCAGAATCAGATGGAACTCCCTGACAGCAGTGCAATCCGCCTGACAATCGCACGCTACTACACTCCTTCGGGGCGTTGCATCCAGAAGACCTACGCACCCGGCACCGACTATGACCGCGACATCGTCAACCGCTATGAGCATGGTGAGTTCTACAATGCCGACTCCATCAAGCTCGACAAGTCGCTTGCGTTTGAGACGCTCCACGGCCGCACCGTCTACGGCGGTGGTGGTATCATGCCTGATATATTCGTCCCCAACGATACAATCGGTATCACCAGCTACTATCTCAACGTACTCAATGCCGGACTGATTCAGAAATATACGTTTGACTACACAGACCGCAACCGTCAGCGACTTGAAACTGTGGACAATGCCGCCGATCTCGTCAAGCTCCTTCCCGATGACGAGACCTTGCTTCAGGACTTCGTCAGCTACGCGCAGAAAGCCGGTATCCCCAAGCGTCCCTACTACATAAACATTTCTCGTGATTTGATTGTTAACCAACTGAAAGCCATGATTGCGCGCAATGCGCTCGGCGTTCAGGGCTACTTCGAGGTTTTCAACGATGTCGACCCGACTGTGCTTTCAGGCGTCGATGCCTTGCAGACCGGCAAGGCGGCTTTCCCTATAATCAATAAGTAGAACTTTTTATTAAGGGTAAAGATTCAATGAAAAAAGATGACATACGGCGTCACGTCAAGGCGCGCAAGACACTCCTCAGCGAGGAGGAGAAACTGTCGGCTGCCGAAAGTGTGTTCAATCTGCTTGAACGCACGGCCGATTTCCTGCTCTCGGACAGAATACTGATGTATCATTCTCTTCCCGACGAACTTTCGACGCGCGCATTTATACGCAAGTGGGCAGGACGCAAGCATTTCTATCTTCCGCGTGTCAATGGGGTGAACCTCGAGATTCTTCCATACGACGAGTCCCGTCTGGCTCTCGGCTCGTTCCACATCGAGGAACCGACCGGCAGCGACACAACTGCTATCGACGATATGGAAATGATAGTCATCCCGGGTGTGGCCTACGACCGCAGCGGCAACCGCGTAGGCCGCGGCAAGGGCTACTATGACCGTCTGCTTGCCGACAGTCGCGCACGCAAGGTCGGGGTCGCCTACGATTTCCAGCTTGTCGATGAAATAGATTCCGAACCTCACGATGTCCGCGTCGATGTGGTCATCACCGAGAATCACCACCTCATCATCCGCAAACGCTGATGTCCATGACGGAGACAGCCGGATGATATGAGAGAGTATTTAATTCTCGTTTGTCATTTTCCCCTGTGGAACTCTATGAGGGCTTCCATAGGGGATTTTTCTATACGGTTGATGGTATAGCCGCAGAGGGAGGCTGCTTCGTGGAGCTGCGGGGCGAAATGTTGGGCTATCGAGCCTATGAAGCTGACTGGGACAGATGTCGTGTCGGCCGGATTTCCGAAAATTTCGGCATTGTCGCGGAGAGGTGTATCGTAGCCTCTGACGTTGAATTCAAAGAAGCGGATAAATTCCTCTACGACAAAGCCGGAAATCTCATCCTCACCGATATTCTCCGCCAAGAATGGCGCGAAAGATGCGAGATAGGCGCCCGGACGCTCGTGGCGGTAGACACGCGCGATGATTTCCTCTTTCGTAGCTTCGGGGAAACGTTCCCTGAACTTTCTGACGATACCTGCGGAAAATCCATCTTTCATCACCATGCCGAGCAACCGCCGACCAAGCACCGCACCGCTTCCCTCGTCGCCGAGGATGAAGCCCATAGGGGGGATGTTGGCTTTGATTTCCTTTCCGTCGTAGAGACAGGAGTTGGATCCTGTCCCGAGTATGCACGCTATTCCCGCCTCACGGCCACACAGGGCGCGTGCAGCCCCGAGCATATCACTCTCGGCGTGACATCGGGCTGCGTTGAATGTCTCTGATAGAATACGGCTCATCGCAGTCGCGCGTTCTCCCGCACAGCCTGCTCCGTAGTAAAAAATTTCGTCCGCACCTTTGGCTTTCTCAATCAGCGCGGGGGCATCCGTGTGGAGAAGGCGTAGAAATGAATCGACATCGGCCTGCGCAGCATTATGGCCGCGTGTGACTGTCCGCAATGCTACTTTTCTGTCGTTACCGAGGAGCGTCCACTCGATTTTTGTACTCCCCGCATCTGCAATCAGAATCATAGGTTTAAATACATGGTTTATTTGGCATACGCGCCACGGCGCGTCCCTACATCCGTATTTAACATATTTGTTTATAAACGTATTTTATTTATAGAGCTGATAGATGCGGCTGCGTTCGCGGAATGTATCAGCATCCTTATCCCAGAAGGGTAGGAGGTCGGAAACCTTGTAGTTTTTGCAGAACAACTGGCGTACCTTGGACGACCCGCACACCTTGTCAAACATATTCAGGCGCGATGGTGTCGCTTTTGCGAAAGCCTTCTGTGCGGGATACATCTCTGCAAGTTCCTGCATGATGTAGAACTGCACGAGCGAGAGTGGGGCAGCCTCCGGGTCGGTCACATAAATCTCCACTCCACTGAGATTCTCCCCTTTGAACATTGCATAGAAGGGTTTATAGTAGAGTGGACGGAACTCGACCCCCGGGATTTCAAGGGCAGTGAGACGGTCGGCGAGAGTCGGCGCGTCAATCCACGGTGCGCCGGCAAGTTTGAAGGGGAGGGTATAGCCTACGCCGATGGACACATAGTCAAGCTCACCCATGATGCCAGTGGCCGGATAGAGGAGTGCGGTCGAGGGATCGGGGATATGGGGCGAGGGGAGTACCCAAGGCATTCCTGTCTCCGCGAAGGTCATGGCGCGGTGCCAGCCCTCCATAGGGATGACTTCGAGTTTCGCCTTGACACCGTTTTTCAGCATACCTTCGCCGTTGAGGAAGCGGGCAAGTTCGCCGGGGGTCAGACCGTAGATATAAGGGATGGGATATTGACTGACAAAGGAGGTGAAACCCGGTTCTACGATATTGCCCTCGACTTTGTTGCCTCCGAGTGGATTCGGACGGTCAAGCACCATGAACTCCTTGCCGGCTTCCGCAGTCGCCTCCATCGCAAGTCCCATGGTCGAAATGAACGTGTAGCTGCGTGTCCCGATGTCCTGAATGTCGTAGACAAGGACATCGACATCTTTCAGCATCTCGGGGGTAGGTTTCTTGGTCTTACCGTGGAGGGAATAGACCTGCACTCCGGTCTTGGGGTCAGTTTCATTGACCACGGTTGCTCCTGCCACATAGTTGCCTCTCACTCCATGTTCAGGCGCGAAAAGTGTTGTCAGCTCAACTTCAGGGGCTTCAGCGAGGATGTCGATGGTCGACTTCATCGTATTGTCTATTCCCGTGGGGTTTGTGATTAGTCCCACGCGTTTCCCTTTGAGTGCGCTGAATCCGGATTTACGCAGCACTTCGATGCCGGGGAGTACGGCTTCGTCCGCCCTGCGGTGATTGCGGGATGTGAAATTAAGGTCGTCGGTCTCAGTGGCAATCCGGTTGTCGCTGACCTCCGAAGTCTGGTTGCTTCCGCAACTGATGGCGGCAAGCGATAGGATTATGGCTGAAAGCAGTCCTGTCATTTTGATTTTTTGCATGGCGGAAAACTGATTGATGGTTGAGAAAAAAGGTGCGCTTGACCTGATATTGACCTCTTCGGTTCTTTATCGGCAATATGATTTATAACAAATCCGCTATGGCAAATAGTGGATATCAAACAATTTTTTCTTTTCCTTATCTGTTTTCCACAGGATTTATAATTGTATTATATGCTGAAATGGATTTATAACCAAATGCTTATCTTGAAAATAGCGCACTTGAAATCCGGAAATGAATTTACGCTGAACGTGAATTCATTTCGGCTCAATGCTTTTTCAGGCCGAATGACGGATCAATCTTTATGAGGTATGTCACACCAATTGTGGCGGCACAGCAGACCATTGTCCACAGGAAGAAATTCTGATAGCCCATCGTCTCCTGAATCCACCCTGCGGCCATCCCCGGGAGCATCATGCCGAGAGCCATGAAGCCGGTGCAGATACTGTAATGCGCCGTGCGGTGACGACCTTCGGAGAAATAGATGAGGTAGAGCATATAGGCGGTGAAGCCGAATCCGTAGCCGAACTGCTCGACAAAAACGCAGGCGTTTATCACTGTCAGCGATGGAGCGACGGCAAAACTCAGGTAGACGAATGTCAGGCAGGTGAGCGACATACTCCACGCCATCGGGCGCAGCCAGAATTTCAGTCCGCGTCGTGCGGCTACGATACCCCCTATGATACCTCCGAGGGTCAGTCCTATGATACCCACCGTTCCGTAGACCATACCGACCTGACCGGTCGAGAGGCCGAGACCACCGGCAGCCGTCGGGTCAAGGAGAAAGGGATTGATTAGCTTTACGAGCTGAGCTTCCGGCAGACGGTAGAGCAGCATGAATATTATTGCGACTCCGACCTGCTTTTTGCGGAAGAATTCCGCGAATACGGCCACAAATTCATCCCATACAGCCTTGGCCGTGTTGAGTGAACGATTGGCGGGATGTTCGACTTTCGGGAGAGCCCACGAATGATAGAGGGCAAACAGAAGGAACAGGGCTGAGAGTATGCCGAACACGACAGCCCATGCGAAAGGTATGTCGCCGGTGGAGTCCTCAATCATTCCGGCGAGGATTACGAGAAGCCCCTGCCCGGCTACGGTCGCTACGCGGTAGAACGTCGAGCGGATACCGACGTAGAGTGACTGCTGATGCTCCGTTAGGGCAAGCATGTAGTAGCCGTCGGCGGCGATGTCATGTGTGGCTGACGTGAAGCCGACAAGCCAGAACACCGCAAGGGTAAGCGAGAAGAAAAATGGAGTCGGGAGTGCAAAGGCTATTCCGGCGAAAGCTGCCCCGATGAGCCACTGCATCGTGACTACCCAGCGTCGTTTGGTACTGATGATGTCGATAAACGGACTCCAGAACGGTTTGATGACCCATGGCAGATAGAGCCATCCGGTGTAGAGGGCTATATCTGTATTCGACAGACCGAGACGCTTGTACATTATGACCGAAATGGTCATCACGGCGACGTAGGGGAGTCCCTGTGCGAAATACAGTGTCGGAATCCATGCCCACGGATTGCGTGAGGATTTCTGCGGGGTATTCATTTCATTATTTTTCATATCCCTCGTAATAATCAGTAAAGTCGGGTAAGATCGGCATCTATGTAGTAGTGACGGAGGATTTCGTCGTAGGTATAACCGCGTTCACCCATGATGGCAGCCCCGATTTGGCAGAGTCCCACTCCGTGACCCCAACCTGCTCCGTAGAGAGTGAACGCGTCGGGGATACCGTCGGAATCACGTTTGCCCGCCTCCACAACGAAGGCAGAACTGTAAAGATGACTTTCAGAAAGCGCACGGCGTATTGTCAGCTCCTTGCCTATGGTGAGTTCACCATTTGTGCCTATGATTTTAAGTTCGCGTATACGCCCGGATGTGCCTCTTGTCAGCGGAACGAGGTCTATGATGTCGCCTAAGTCACGGTCAAGTCGGTCGCGCAGCAATCCGGCTATTTTTTCGCGGCTGAGGCGTTCGGTCCAGCGGTAGAAGTCGGGAGTCTCGCGGTCGTAGCCGTTGAGGACTTGCGAGAGGATACGTTTGTCCGCCGTATTGCAGAAGGCTTCCGGGTTGCCGAGTATCCATTGCCGGGCATCCTCTTCGCGTGTGAGGTCGGGATAGTCGAGAGGATTCACGCCGTCGCGCCGGGCTTGAAGATAGGGGCGCGGTTTGTCGTCCCAGCAGGTTTCGAAACGCTCGAACACGCCTCCGCAGCATTTTGAGAAACGGGTGTCACACAGTTCACCCCGGTAGGTCAGCACCTCGCCGTGAGTGTCGGCAACCGCTCCGGCGGCAACCGGCGTCGACACACGGCTCACTCCCTGATAACGCTGGCAATGGTCGTCGGCACAGACATCGAAGTTGAGATGGTCTTCACGGTCACGATAACTTATCAGTGAAGGTCCCGGATTCAGGGCGCGGACATCGGGACGGCTTGTCGCCGAAGCCAGTGGCTTGTCGCTGCGGCTTATCATTGACAGAACCCAACTGCGTGAGATGACGGCGTGGGCTCTGAGGAGCGCAAGCGAGGAGGTGGAACTCATTTCGCTGGAAATTACGCTCACCAGATAATCCTCCACATCTACGATGTTGATTGCCGTCAGTTTGCCGTCGGCCACTACGATTCGCAAAGCACCGCGAAAACGCTGGTTCTCCTTGCGCTGCCAGTGAAAATCTACGCCGATTGTGACCCCTTCAAGTTCAAACGTATCACCGATGTAGGCCGTCGGATTAAACTCAACCGAGGTATATTTCTTTTCACCGATGGTGAACGACAGACCGGAATCGCATATACGCGCTTCAAACGACCCTGACATCAGTTCCCTTTCCGGCCCTTCGTAAAGACCGGTGAGAGTGAAGCGTATGGAAGGAGCGGAGAGTATGCCGACCTTGACCTGTGGTTGCTGATTCATGCGTTGGGGTATAATGTGAAGATATTACTTTGTTAATATGCAAAATTACTCAAAAAACAGAGTATTTAAGGAAAAACTGAATGAAGATGTGCAAATAGGAGAGGAGATAAAGGAGATTTAGCACCGTCGATGTGTAGCCATGAGGTATGAAATGGCTTTTTTCATATCTTCATGAGGGAGGCCGACTTCCCGGAGGATAGCGGTGGCGGTGGGGAGGTCGAGACGGTTGAAATCATCGTGACGTGAACAGACGACTGTACCGAGCATTTCGATTGTCGCCGGGCTGACGAGCATCTGCCCTTCGCCGTTGCCGTAGATGGCTGGCCGGTGTTTGCTGCGCGGGATTATGTAGGTCAGGGTTGTACCGGAAGGTAAGTCATATAGCATGGCGACATTGACCGGAGGTTCTTCTCCGCAACTGCAAGCTGACAGGTTGCCGAGTGCATCAATGATTCTTTCCGAGAGTCGGGAAAGTGCCTTATCGTCGGTTGATTCAATTATAAAGAAAGGAAAAGGGGTTGATGTTGAGGGAGGGAGACTGAGAGTCGCCTCATCGGAATCTCCGATCCCTTCGATTCGCTCTTTTGCAATATTCATCCGAAGGTTGGAGACATCGGACGCTGCCACCGCCTGAAAATGAAGATGGTCGGGAGCGGATGCGCCGCATCGCGGACCATTGTAGAATACACACATTCCTTCCATCTCTCTTGCAAGATGTGCCATGACCTCAAAACGACCGCCAATGCTCTGAGGCTCGTGACGGGTAGATGCTATGGTGAAATGCTGCGCCGAGAGCGGGAATGGATTCACGAGAATTTCGAAATCTCTCCATCTGAGAGCCGATTGGTTGGCGGGACGGTTGGCAGGACAAAGGAAACAAGGGCGTGCGGCGACGCTTGCGGCATCGGTTTTTGCCGTTGTGGATGCTCGGCGGTGATTGACAGCCATTTTTTCGATGTGCCACGGCGCGCTCGGGGCTGATAATGCGAGTCTGTTACCTTCGTCAACCGCCCGACGTATTCTTGCGAAATTTTCAGCAGCCATCGGCCATGCCGCGAGTTCCGATTCGAGAAAAAGTCCCTGATTCTGCTTCATAGTCACCAATTGTGTTATCCTGATTATCTGTGTTTGTAACCACGGGCCATTATCTCGATGGTGCGGAGGCGGTCTTTATAGTGATTGTTGCGGTTTATGCGCTCAGGGCTGAGTGCGTGGTCGGAATTTCCTTCCCAGCGTCGGCATGAGTAGAGAGATTCATAGATTCGCCCAATCGGATAACGGCGGCTGACGGCAAGCCCCATCGCATAGTCCTCGCCGTAGCTCACGTCGGGGAAATTGATTTCACGCGCTATGGGGGTGTAGAATGCACGTGGCGCACCCAGCCCATTGATGCGAAGAGCGTTATTGGGCCCATTTTCATCTGTCCACTCGCGGTGGTCGATAAGTCCGGGCGGAAGGGGATTGCCTTCGAAATCCGTAAGACTGTATGAGCCGATGACCATAGCGCAATGCTTCTCGCGGAACTTGTCGACGATAAGTTGTAGCGTGTCGGGGCGGCTGTAAATGTCATCGCTGTCAAGCTGGATGGCAAAACGTCCGCAGTGAGGTGAATGGATGGCGAGGTTCCAGCATCCACCGATTCCCGGAGCGGGCTGGGATTCGGGATTGACAACAATCAGCCGCTGCTCCTTCGCGGCGATGCCGGCAAGAAGTTCCGAGGTGCCGTCGTCACTTCCGTTGTCAACCACTATCACGTTGAAATCAAAATCAGTCTGCTGGCTCAGTGCGCTCCTGACTGCGTCGGCTATTGTGCGCACGCGGTTGCGCACAGGGATAATGACCGATGCTTCTACAGGAAACAAACCATCGTCGATATTGACAGGCGTTATGTCTGCCGGAGTTATCAGCGCACCGATTGCCCTCAGATGGGATGTCGCAGCCTTCTCCATCTCGATTTGCGACGACCGGTTGCGCGGATCGACATAGCTGAACTGCGCTTCCCCTTTCTCGCCTGCGGTTTCGGTGGGGGCGGTAGAGGTGTAAAGGGGTTCAGGTATATGAATTACGCTTCCCATACGCGACAGCCGCAGACGGAGGTCATACCATCCGGCAGCCCCGAAATCGTCAGTCATCTCCCCGACAGCCATGCGTAACATCTTTGGGTCGGCCATCACGATTTTTCCGAAATCGAAATCATCGCGCAGTGAACCAGACTGATAGTCAATAAGGTTTGCACGGATGAAACCTTTTGGCGCGTCCACTGAATAATAGTCGGAATAGACAATGGATGCTCCTGTCTCGGTCAATACCTGTGACATCCGTTCCTCTCCCGAGGGCATGAATTCAATATTGTCACCAGTGAGATGTATGACTACGGGTTGACTGTCTGATTCGCGGGCTATTACACGCATGGCCTCAGAGGAGAGGCGGGAATATGGTGATACTTTTGACATTGCAGAGAAATATGATGAATGATGGTTGGTTCGGTTTCATTTTCGGACGGCTATGCCGCACCGTCGGTCTCCTGTCCTCCGGGCGTACCCTTGCGGCGGCGTTTGCGCTCGTCGGTCAGCCCTTCGTCATCCTCTTCGGAGCGTTGTGCAAGCTCCCTCGGATTGACGTTGCGGGTGTAGGGGTTCGGCGGGACAACCGGGCGGGTTTCAAGCCCGACTATGGTTTCGGGATATACTTTCGGACGCGCACCCGGATGGGAGCCGGCGGGAGCGGTGAAGAATTTCAATATCTGAGCCATCAGCGCGTCGCGCTCGTAACCGCCGGTGATGGTCTCGAACGGAAAACCGAGGGTCACGGCACGGTGTGAACCCGGGTCGAAGGCTATGCCGGCAATGTAGTCATTCTCCGTATATCGGAGAATGGGCGAAGCGTTGCTTGTGTCCATCGGGGCGAAAGACTCGGGCGACTCTACAGCATAGCAGTCGGCATTGAGCTGCTGGTTGAAAGTCAGCGAGAGTCCGCCGCGGAATTCGCCGTAGCGGGAACGTACCTCACGGACCTTCCCGGTGATTGTCGCCTTTGCCTGCCGCCATTGCAGTCCGAGGAATGTATGACCGAACCGGCTGTCGGCCACGCGCTCATCGGAATTACTGAAATTATTGTCGAAAAGGTCAGAGCCTATGTAGCTGCCCGACACAAGGAGTGAGCCGCCGTTATCGCAGAACATGGCAAGCCGTTGTTTCAACTCGTCAGTGAACGGCTTGAATTTCCGTTCCTCCGAAGTCCCGACAGTGATTTCCTTCTGTTTGCCGAGGATGAGGTCAACGATAGGGGTCCGGTCAGTGGTCTGGGCAACGAAGGCATCGACACCGCAGGATATGAAGGGAAAACCGGCGGCACGGATGGAACGTCCGTGGACATATACAAAATCGAATGTATTGCCCGCGAAAATTTCCGTCTCGTGGGTTGCACGGCTTGCTCCGTGACCCGGTGAATCGTTTGTAGTCCACTTGACATCGGGACGATATTCGGTCTGATGGCCTGTGAAGTGAATGTCGCTGATGTAAGGCACGCCGTGGTCCTCTCCGTAGTCAAAGCCTACCTTGCCGTCAGCATAGATTTCGGCTGGCCCTGAGATTCGGGTAAAGCCGTTGACGACAAGCACCTGCGGTTTGTCGGATTCAGGAATATAGCATAGCGACAGGATTTCGGAAGGGAAGCTGAGACCGCCGGCATTGGCTGCCACCACCTTGTAGCTGTAAATACGGTTGTCGTTGACCTTGACAGTGACAGCGGGCTTGTCGACTACGGCGAGTTCAGTGAAGGCACCGCCGTCGATGCGTTCATACACTATGTAATAGGCAGGTTTTGCCGTAGGTTCAAGCGGGTCGTCGACACCCTGCCAAGTGAGCAGATATTCGTCACCGGATCCTCCGATTGAAAAATGGCTCACAGGAAGAGGCTGGACGACGTAGGGGATACCGTCCTTCTCGTGGAGATATTTCAATATACCTTTATATATGGCGCGGCTGACCGTGAAGCGGAAAGTAGGGTCAAGACCGTAGCGCATATCGGCGAAGTTCTGATGACTCAGGAGTTCGATGAGCATTGCGGGTACCTGTGGCTCCATCGCTTCGTGATAGGGGCGGTCGCGGAGTTTGCGGCGGTTCCATGTCGGTTCATACAGACGCTGGATGTCATTGACAATCTGGTCGGTCACTATCTCCGCATAGTGCTTCGACGTAGTGCGGGCTTCGCCGTTGCCGAGTTTTGCACCCTTGGTGTAGACAATAGGCATCGTCCCGATTGTTGATGAGGCATCGGCAGTTGTTCCCGCGTCGGTATGGAAGGCAAACGAGAGGTCGACAGGAATCCCGAGACCCTTCTGTCCGGGAAGTTCTGACGAACCTCCGGCGAGATAGTTGACCCACATTCCACGGCTCTTGTAGTCATCCTCATAGTCGTTCTTGCCGTCGGTGACACTGTAAACACTTGATGGCATCCCGGCCCATTGCAGCCAGTAGCGCGCACCCTCGGTGAATCGGGGATAACTGCTGACTGTTGCCTCGCCTCCCGCCGCGGAACGGCTGACATTGCCCATGCCACCTCCGATTTTGACAGCATCGGCAGTAATCACCTTACCTTCCTCGGCCGAGACGTTGAGGAGTTCGACCACCGGCGTCTTGCTCTGTCCGGCAGCGAAGGGGAAGGAGCCGAGATAGATCCATGTCCCTCCGCCGATATGCTGATTGACCTCAAACTCCTCGCTTCCGGCAAGTGAGTTGACGATATAGCGTGCATCGCGTGCCGAGTTCGGGAGCGAGGCATAGCTGACATAGACGGCATAGGTTCCCGCTTTCGAAAAGTCGGCATACCAACAGGCGGTAGAGGCTTTCTTCGGATCGGTCGTGGTCTGTACCTGACGGACACTGCCCATACGGAACGGATTGTCCGTCCCTGAGAGAATTTCTTTCTTGTAAGCGAAGCCGTTGATACCGTTTGCTGCCTCCCACTTGTGAGTCCCGTTTTTCTCGGAATAGCCCTTCTGGGCGAAACCACCGTCCATATCGACTATGATTTCCTCCGTACCGGTATCGCGCTCGCGTGGAGTCATGACGTATGCCCCCGCGTTTTCAAGCATCGGGATGAGATAGGGGAGGACGTAGGCTTGCGGATAGAGGTCCTCGACAGTCCCCATGAGGCGTGCGCGCTGCCATGTCCAGCGATCCTCCTTCTGGTCGAAATAGCGACCATGGCTCTGCCAGAGAGCAATGTTTTTTCCAGAGAGTCCGCCTGTTGCATCGGCTGTCGGTGAATCGACACGACGCACGAACGGCTCGCGTTCAGGACGCGGGACGGTCGGGGCCTTGACCACTTTTGTGGTTCTTGCCTTCTTTGCCTTGCTCTTTTTGGGTGACTTGGGAGCAGCCCCGGCGGTGAGGGCGCAAAGTATCATCAGTATGGACAGTAACTTTTTCATAATCGTAGCCTCCTACCGTTTATAACATCTGAGCGCATCGCCAAAAGGTGTCTGAAAGTGTAAAAAAACTACAAATTCAGCAACTTTCGTTGTTTCAATCATACGGATTAAAGATTTTTAAGGGATAACGCCGCCTGTCGGAGGATGCGCGTGTCGTCCGGTAGGAATCATTTGGAACGTAAAGTTACAAAAAAAATCAACCCGCTACAATTCAGTTACGGATATTTGTCATTACTGCTTAAATGCCTAAATTTGCAAAAACGTTAGTTTCATTAGGATTAATCCGGTTTTGCAAAATGTCCTGCTGCCGCTATAAAATATTGTTTTTGACATTATTTCTTTCTCTCCTTTTTGTCGCTTGCGATAGCGGTAATGTGGGAGGGAGCCGAGTTGCAGGAAGGAGGACAAGTAGTCCGGATATCGAAATGCTTAGGCGCGATGGACTGCATTCACTTAATATAGCAGATTTTGACAGTGCTGTTAGCAGGGGAAAGGAATTGCTGGAAATCGCGGCACGACATTCCGGCAAGACAGCTATAACTGCCTCCATCTACGGCAACATTATTCTGGGACAGGGCTATCTTTTTGGCGACAGCGTTGAGCGCAGCTATCCCCATCTGCATGAAGCCGAGAACCTATGCCTTAAATGGGGTAATGATTCCGCCCTTGCATCCGTCTACAATGGTCTTGGACTATATGCCTCGAACATTGAAAATGATTTTCCGGGTGCATTGCGCTATTTTTTCCTTGGAATTGAGGCTGCAAAACGCTCGTCTAACAAGAGGCTCCATTCGCTTCTTCTCGTCAACATAGCTTCGATATATGCACTTAACCGTGATGCCACCGGATTACGCTACGCCCTTGAATGTTACCGTCATGGTAAACGTTACGGCGACCGTTTCCTTATCTATACCGGCTCTATGACTGCCGCCTATTTCTATGCACTGCGGCACACTGACATACCGAAGGCTCTGGACTACATCAAGGAGGCTGAGGTGATTCTCCATACAGATTCTATACGCAACGGTTCGTCGCTTTATTATATATATGGTATCCTGTCGCAACTTGCCGGACATACGGATGAGGCGGCGGAACATTTCCGTGAATCGGTCAACTGGCTAAAACGAAACCGGGGTGAAGGTGATGTCAGGAGCTATATCGGGCTTGCTGAAATGGCACTTGCCGACCGAAAGGGACAAGAAGCTGTCATGCTTCTCGACTCCGCACTGCATATCACCAATGAAGGTCACTCGGTCATGTTTCGGCGCGATATCCTCAATGCTCTTGTTGCTGCAAACAGATCATTGGGGAATGAGGCCGCAGCAAACCAGTATAACCTTATGGCAATTGAGGAGGATAAAGCGGAGGATAAGGCAGAGAAAGAGCAGCTTATTGAGCATATCAAGATGCGCTATGACCTTGAGCGTGCTGATAACGAGATAAACCGTCAGCGGGTTGAGCTTCTTGAAAAAGAGCGGACGGTCAATCTGCTTATTGGACTGATTGCAGTGGTGTTTGTGCTGACAGGCAGTTTCCTGTATCTCTATCGCCGTAAAAGTCGGCTGTACGCGGCTATTGTGAAGCAGGCTACTGATGCTGCCCGCGAGGAGAGCCGTCTGCGTGCAACCATCTGTCAGCTTGAGGAGCGTATGACAGTCGCCGAGAGTTCAAAGAGTTCGCCGGAGTCTGACTCGCCGGTTACAAAAAAGTCATCTACATTGCAGATTCCTGACAGACTCGTGGCAGCATTCGAGAGTCTTATGTCAAATCCGGCTGTCTATACGGATAACATGATATCCAAGGACAAGATAGCCCAGATGCTTGATACAAATCGCACATACGTCTCTCGTCTGGTCAACGAGGTCTATCATAAGACTTTCCCACAATTTATCAACGAACTTCGCATAAAGGAGGCAATACGCCGCATATCCGATCCGGAGTGCAATACTCCGCTCAAAGCCCTTGCATCAGAGCTTGGGTATAATTCCATGACGACTTTCTACACCAAATTCAATGAGATTACAGGTATGACTCCGGCTGCCTTCCGCGAGAAGGCGAGGGGAGTATAGGGATAGATTCAGGAAGCCGGTTTCGATTTGTTATAAAATCCAACTGCTAGCTTTCATATTCTTTCATAAACAGCAAAATTTCCGACATTGTAACGTTTCTTTTGCCTTTATTTCACTATTTTATATTTAATTTGCAAAAAAGTAACACCAATCATTCAAACTCACATTATGAAAAACTTAACCGCCCTTACCCAGCGGGGTATGCTGACATTGCTTGCCTGCATCCTCGCCCTGACAGCCGGCGCAAGGACCATCTCAGGTATTGTCCTCGATGATACCGGCGAGCCTCTTTCCGGTGCCACTGTCCGCGAAGTGACGCAGAATACCGGCAATTCAGTTGCGATGGTAATCACCGACTATCAAGGCCATTTTACTCTCTCACTTCCTTCGACGGCAAAGGAAATCGAGGCTTATTTTCTCGGCTTCACCACAAAGAAAGTGAAACTCACTGACTCGGACTCCTATAAAATCCAGCTTAGTCCCGATAATGAGATGCTTGATGAGGTTGTAGTCACCGGTTATCAGACTCTTTCGAAGGAGCGTACCACAGGTTCTTTCGCTAAAATCGATAGCAAGCAACTCGAATCTCAGCGAATCACCTCGGTCAGCGATATGCTCGAAGGTCATATCGCCGGCTATACCGACGGTAAGATCCGCGGCATCACTTCAATGCAGGGTGTCACACAGCCCCTCTACGTCGTCGACGGTTTCCCCGTGGAGCGTACGACTGTCGGCTATGCCGGAGGTGCGTTCTCTGACGAAGTGCCTAACATCAACGTGGACGACATCGAGAGCATTACGGTGCTGAAAGATGCCGCAGCTACCTCCATTTATGGTGCGCGTGCAGCCAACGGTGTCATCGTCATTACTACCAAGAAGGCACAGCGCGGCCAGGTGAATGTCTCTGCTTCCGCCACCTTCTCCATCCAGCCCTACAAACGCGACAAGACCTATCTGACAAGCTCACAGGAGACAATCGCTATGGCGCGCGACTGGATGGCTCAGAATCCCAATTTCAGTGGCGAGGGTGCGGCTGACTATGCCAAACAGATGCTTCAGAATTCATCGGGTCTCGATCCACATACCAAGGCAATCTATCAGCGTTATGCAGGGCAGATCACCGAACAGCAGCTCAATTCGATGCTCGATAACTGGTCGCGTCAGGGCTACCGCTACTATGACGAAATCGACGATATCGAGAACCGCGATGCCACGACCCAGCGATATAATCTTTCGCTATCTTCGTCAGGCGAAAATAATAATTTCGTCGGAACTATATCGTATTACCGCGACAATTATTCGGCACGCAGCTCGTACAATGAGGGCATAGACATCGCACTCCGCAACAGCCTGAACATGACAAAGTGGCTGACAGTAGACCTCGGTGCATACGTCAACTACGGTAACCGACAGACCGCTGGCTACTCGCTTGCCTCCCCGGGTTTTGCCGTCGCCCCCTACATGAGCTTCTACAACGAGGACGGTTCGACAATCGTCAGCCGTCAGGAGGATCGTCTCACCCAGTCGCGTCTCAACGCCATCAACAAATATGGACTCTATAATGAGGACATCGATCCAATGGATGAACTCGGACGCTCCAATACAAACAACAGTGATCTACTCACCCGTGTCTACGCTCGTCTCAACTTCAAGATTACCGACTGGCTGCGTTTCACTACCCAGTTCCAGTATGAATTCGGCAATTTCCAGAAGAAAAAGATTTCCGAAAAGGAGACATATACCGTGCGCAACAAAATCAATAATTTCGCTTCGACACCTGACGGGGTCAGCACCACTTATAATCTTCCTTACGGCGATATATATGCCAAAGAGACCAATAACCAACGTGCCTATAACTTCCGTAATCAGCTCGACTTTAATAAACTGTTTGCCGGAGTGCATGATGTTACCGCTATCGCAGGTATGGAGATGCGGCACAATAAAACCCGCTACGAGAGTATGACTCTATATGGATATGATGACGACCTGAACTCTTGGAGTGTTGTCGACCAGTCGGCCATCCAGTCATTTTCCGGTGCAATTTTCAGCCGTCCATGGATTTCATCGGCAGATTTTGCCTCAATCAATGAACTAACCAACCGCTTCATCTCCTTCTATGCCAACGCTGCCTACGCATACGACAATCGCTATATGCTCAACGGCTCAATCCGTACTGACCGCACCAACCTCTACGGTACAGGCAGCAAGTATCAGGGAAAGCCAATATGGTCTGTCGGAGCAGCATGGCGTATCGACCAGGAAGAATTCTTCAATGCCCGCTGGATCAATATGCTTAAACTCCGTGCCTCCTATGGTATTGGTGGTAATATAGCCAAGAACCAATGGCCCTACACTGTGGCATACTACGGTACAAATACTCATCCCGGAGTAGGGGGTATTCAGGGTACGATAAGCTCGCGTCCCAATCCTAAGCTCCGGTGGGAAAAAACTACCACGACCAATATCGGTATAGACTTCGCTATGTTTAACAATCGTTTAAACGGCTCGGTGGAATACTATAACAAGAAGGGTACCGATCTTCTCGCATCCTCCAATGGCGTATCCGTCGAGGGGCAGGGCTACTCTACCAACGTTATAAACAACGGAGAAATGACCAACCGTGGTTTCGAGGCAACCATAAGCGGCAACATCATCCAGAACCGTGACTGGACATGGACAATGCAAGGTGTCATAGGCTACAACCATTCGAAGGTTGACTATGTGAACGTCGAAGCTCCTGTCTACTTCCTTCAGCTTGACTATCCCGAGAGTTTCCCGCGTATCGGTGTTCCTTTTACCGCACTCTATGGCTATGCGTGGGCTGGTCTGTCGGCAGAGGGTCTTCCGCAAGTCTATGATGCCGCTGGCAACCTGTGTACACAAAACACACCCACTAATCTCGACGACATAGTGTATCTCGGAAGCTACACTCCGACTTACAGCGGTTCACTTTCGACCAATCTCCGTTGGCGCGACCTCACCCTTTCGGCCCTACTGCTCTTTGAAGGTGGCCACAAGATGCGCTGTACAGACTTCACATATTCAGATCGCTGGCATCAGCCGGGCGACGAGTCGAAGACTGACGTTCCCCGCTATGTGGCTTCCGAGAATCCATCACTCTACTGCAATATGGATCTCTACAACCGCTCGTCGGCTGTCATCAAGGATGCCTCCAACCTGCGTCTGCGCAATATTTCTCTTACCTACCGCCTCCCTCGCGTCCTATGCTCCAAGTTCTATGCCAAGGAAGCGCGTGTGATGGTCGGCATCGAGAATGTCGCTACTTTTGCCAAGTCAAAGGGTGTGAAATATGCTCTCGGCGGTTATAATAATCCTGACTATATGATGTCACTCAACCTCAGTTTCTAATACAAATCCGAAATAAAAATGAAAAAATATATATCATTGGCACTCCTTGTCGTGATGGTCGTGCTTTCGGCTTGCGACAACTACATTGACGTGTTGCCGAAAGGTACGCGCATCCCCAAGACACTTGCCGACTATGAGGCACTACTGCGTAACGAATATTCGGCAAACTATCTCCCCGGTATTCAAGCAAATTATCTAATCAACGACAAATTTGTCGGCGTGAACAACTGCCGAAACGTCGATGATCTGCGCACCGCCAACTATATGTGGAAAGAGGACCGGGACCGCTGTGAACTCAATTCGTCGACCGAAGAGATGTTTGACAACGGCTATGGCATCATCGGTATAGTCAATACCATAATCGAGGAGGTGCCCGGCTCTACCGGAGCGACCGAAGCTGAGAAGAACGAGGTGCTTGCCTATGCCTACGCAATCCGTGGTTTCGTGCTTCACCTGATTGTCAACTTCTATGCCGATGCATATAGCCCCGACAAAGCAGCCACAACTCCCGGCATACCTCTGATTTACAGTGGCGGTCTCGGTTCATCATGGCACCAAGGAACAGTCAAGGAGGTCTATGACCAGATTCTTGCCGATTTCAACAAGGCTATCGAGCTTGGTGTGCCTGAGAATTCGATGACAATCATCCATCCCTCCCGAGCTGCTGTCGAAGCCGGTCTTGCAAGAGTCTACCTTTCGATGCGCGACTATGATGCCGCCCTTAGCCATGCCGAGGCTGCTCTTCAGCGCAACAGTGCGCTGTTTGACTGGCTGACATTCTACAATGAGAACAAAGACCGCATTGATAATCCTGAAGATTATACGATGATTACCTCTCCGATGGCTCATACCTGCGAGGAGAACCTATGGTTCTGTTCCGGCAACGGCAATCCCAATTATCCCTGTGCCGACACTGATATTTCGGAGGAGCGCGCCGCACAGTTCGAGGAGGGTGACATGAAGGCTCTCGTGCGCTGGAAAAAGTATCAGTCGGCTACCGATGTATATCACAAAGGTATGCTTTCAGGCTACTACAATCTTTCCGGCATAGCCACCCCCGAGGTCTATCTCATCAAGGCTGAATGTCAGGCACGCAAGGGGCAGATCAACGAGGCGCTTGCAACACTTGATAAGGTTCGTGAGTCGCGTATCCATCCCGATTTCTACAAGCCTTCGGCAGCAGCTAACACAGCCGAGGCAATTGACCTCATCCGCCGCACTAAGGACAATGATCTCGTCAATTCCATCATTCCCTTCATCGATATGAAGCGCTACAATGCCGAGGGAACCTACGCCCGCACACTCACCAAGGAATTTGACGGTAAGACCTATACCCTGCGTCCTGATTCCCATCTCTGGACTATGGTTTTCCCTGCTAATGCAATCAACCGTCCCGGTAATGGTGTACTTACACAGAACAGCAAGTAATAATCATCAATATTTTATCCTGAATCACCAATGAATAAAATCACACTCACAACTCTTGTCGGTGTCATGCTCGCCGCCTGTTCCGGCAAGGACAACACTACCTATACGATTGTCGGTGAAGTCGAAGGACTTCCTGACAGCTCAGTCGTGGTCCTGACTCCACTTGCCCACTCGGAGATGGCACCTATCACAGAAGCAACCGTCATAAACGGAAAATTTAAGTTCACCGGGCAAGTCGATGAGCCTATCGCTGTCAGACTCAACGTGAAGGACTCTTACGGAGGCAAGACGTTCATGCTTGAAAACACCGACATGAAGATTTCCGGTATGGTGGATAGCCAATCATCCGACCGCGGGACATTCTACGGTTTCTCCGGCCTCAATGTGAGCGGTTCGCCTCTTACCGATGAATACTATGCGATGATGGCACCGCGTATGCGTCTCGACTCCATAATGACTGTCAATCAGAGTCAGGTGGCGGAGCTTATGGCGGCATACTATGATGCACGAAAGAATAATGACCGTCAGAAAGTCGATTCAATCCAGTCAAGCCCGGAGTTCAAGCACTATGCCGAGGTTGAGAAGTATTGCTTTAACGGATTCGACTCCGTGCTGCGTGCGACCGTCGAGCAGAATAAGAACACTATCTGGGCACCTATCGCCATGCTTTCACAGCTTTCATATCTCTCCGCGGACCAACGTGAACTCTACGAGTCATTTTCCGAGGAGGTAAAGAATTCGTTTCATGGACGTATCGTAGGCGAGGAGTTATATCCCGTAGGGCGCCCCGGCGATAAGCTCCCTGAGTTCGAGGCTGTCACCCTTGACGGCAGGAACACCAATCTCGCTGCTCTCTGCAAGGACAAGAAATATGTGCTGCTTGATTTCTGGGCATCATGGTGTGGCCCGTGTCGCCGTGAGATTCCAAATCTGAAAGAAATCTATTCGAAGTTCTCCGACAAGGGCTTCGACATTGTGAGCATCTCTATCGACAAAGAGGAGAAGCCTTGGCTCAATGCAGTCAAGAATGAAGACCTCAAATGGACTAATATTCGTGACGGGGAGCATACGATTGCTGACAAGTATAAGGTCACGGCTGTTCCAACAATGTATATTGTGGATTCAGAGGGTCGTCTCGTAGGCGAGAATCTCCGTGGTGAGGAACTTGCTGCCAAAATAAGCGAACTGATAGGCGAGTAGTCTGTCGAGATATTTTTACAAAGATTAGGGTCTGTGGCAGGAATTTCCGCCACAGACCCTAATCTTTGTTTTATACTTTTTCAATCAGGGATTGTGTATCGTGAGAATGAAGGATGCGCCTGAGCTGACGGCGGGGTCGAGTTCGAGTGTTCCGTTGATTTTCTCGGCGCGAAGGGCGCAGATGGGGAGTCCGAGACGGTCACCTTCGGCAAGGTCGCTCTGCGAGGAGAAGGCGGTGAAGAGCGTGGCGCGTTCTTCTTCGGAAACACCGGGACCTGAATCGCTGACGATGAACTGATTTATCTTAGCTCCACGTTTCTTGTAGGTGAGGGTGATTTTACCCCCCTCGGGTGTATGCTTGGCTGCATTTTCGAGCAGATGGGTCAGGATTTTGCGTACTTCGTCGGGGTTGATGCGTGCGTAGCTCTTGGTCCCGCTGAGGGTGATGATGACGTGGGGTTTGAGTTTGGGGCGCACTTCGGCTGCGATGGTCTCGCAGAACGTGTCGAGGTTGACTTCCTGAAGCGAATCCTTGATGTCGGGGTTGGAATTCTCGACATCGGAAAGCTCACCGATGCGAGCGACGTAGCCACGGAGATTGCGCACGGCGGGGTCTGACTGGTCAAGGCGTTCAAGGGTCGGACCCATCTGTGCTGACATATTGTGAAGGATTGCGCTTTTGGCCGCGCTCTGAGCGTCGGCTGCCTGAACAGCTTTCTTCAAGCGTCGGTTCTTGGCGAGTATGCGGAGATAGAGGATGGCTCCGATGACCAGTCCTGCGACGGCTATGCCGAAAAGGACAGCGAAGGTGACGATCCACCCGGTACGGGCGGCGATAGTGCCATCCTTCTCCTCGATGGTCTGCTGTGCGGCGGCGTATGCCTTCTTCACCTTGGCGAGCTGAGTGTCGGCGGTGGCCGCCTCGATGGAGTCGGTCCAGTGCATATAATTCTGGTAGGTATGGCCGACTATCTTGGCGTCGCCCGACTTGACGGCGCGGTCGATGATGGCTTGATAGGCCTTGTCTGCGGCCTCGTAGTCGTTGGAGTTGTCAAATTCTTTGATGAGACGAGAGATGCAGATGTCGCCTTTTGCATCCTGCCCGACGGAGTAGTAGTACTGCGCCTCGTTGAAGAGCATATCCGAATCGATCTCCTTCGAACCTGCCTTGCGCGCGTACTGACCCATCTTCGTGAGTGATTTCAGGGCATTGGCGTGGCTGTGGAAATGGCGGTAGGTATCATAGCGTGCTTTCTCGATTGTGTAGCGCACGGCCGGAAGTGAGTCAGCGGAGACCCCTGCGCCTGAGAGGGCGCGGTCAAAATTGCTCAGGAGCCGGAATGAACCCTCGTAGTTGTGGGCTTCGTTGCAGACGGCTGCTGCCTCTGCCATAGATTGGGCGGCCGGTAGATACTGTTGGGCTGCAAAGCGGGTATTGTAGGCTTTCAGATGGACATTCAGTTCGCTTTGGGTGTCGGCCAACATTCCCAGAACTGTCAGGGCGGCAGTCATGGCAAAAGTAATCAATCGTCTCATAATCTAATAATAAAGTTAACGCGTATTAGTTGAAATATGTGAGTGTACTTATTTAACATTTAATAGTGCTTGAAAGTTTATTTGCAGGTTTATTAACAATAAGGATAAGTTTTCAACATTTTAACACGTTTTGGGAGTTGAGAGTGTGATTGTTAGCAAGATATTTCGTTACTTTGTACAACAAAATTGATAATAAAGACCTTATGGGTAAAATTATTGCTATCGCCAATCAGAAGGGCGGTGTAGGAAAAACCACGACAACCATCAATCTTGCGGCCTCTCTCGCCGCCGAAGGAAAGAAGACTCTGATTATCGACGCTGATCCGCAGGCAAACGCAACGTCGGGCTACGGCATTGACCCCAAATCAATGGCCTCGTCGATTTATGAATGTCTTGTTGACGATTATCCCATCGCAGGTTCGCAGGTCTCGACCTGCTGTGAGGGCCTTGACCTCGTCGGGTCGCGCATAGACCTCGCCGGTGCGGAAATCGAGCTTATCAACAAACCTTCGCGCGAAAATATCTTGAAGAAGGCCATCGGAAGGGTGGCTGACGTGTATGACTACATCCTGATCGACTGCTCTCCGTCACTCGGACTCATCACTGTCAACGCGCTCACTGCCGCCAACTCGGTCATCATCCCTGTGCAGGCCGAATACTTCGCTCTCGAAGGCATCACCAAGCTCCTCAACACCATACGCATCATCAAGTCGAAGCTCAACCCGACGCTTGAAATAGAGGGCTTCCTCCTGACGATGTATGACGCACGCCTGCGTCTCGCCAATCAGATTTATGAGGAACTTAAAGGTCATTTCGGCCCGATGGTGTTCGACACCGTGATTCCCCGCAACATCCGTCTCAGCGAGGCTCCCAGCCACGGACTCCCGGCATTGGTCTACGACCCGCTGTCGCGTGGCGCGACCTCGCACATCTCACTTGCCCGCGAACTCATAGCCAAGAATTGCGCCAAGGCTTCCTGACGGGCATTGACCGCACCCGCAGTAAAACAATTTTTTCCAATCAGCTTCAAAATCCAGTCATAAAACAAAGAAATGCTGCCAAAACGTCCGGCTCTCGGCCGCGGACTTGACTCGCTCATTGCGATGGACGACACCCCGGCCCGCGGCACCACAGCTATAAACGACATAGAGATAACCCATATCTCTCCCAATCCCGACCAGCCCCGAACCCAGTTTGACAAGGAGGCACTTGAAGAATTGTCGCGCTCAATCCGTGAACTCGGCATCATCCAGCCTCTTTCGCTGCGCAAGACCGGTCCCGACACCTATCAGATCATCGCCGGTGAGCGTCGCTACCGTGCGGCGAAGATGGCAGGTCTGACGACTGTCCCGGCCTATATCCGCACTGCCAACGACACGGAACTCACCGAGATGGCTCTCATCGAGAACATCCAGCGTGAGGACCTTAACGCCATAGAAATTGCCCTGACATTCAAGAAACTGATTGAGCAGTATGACCTGACGCAGGAGCGTCTGAGTGAGCGCATAGGCAAGAAGCGCACCACGATTGCCAATTTCCTGCGTCTGCTCCGCCTCCCGGCTGAGGTGCAGCTCGGACTGCGCGACAAGCGCATCGACATGGGTCATGCCCGCGCCCTTCTGAGCGTGGACGACCCTCAGTTGCAGTTGCGTCTCTACGAGGAGATTCTCCGTCAGGGGCTATCGGTGCGCCGCGTCGAGGAACTTGCCAAGAAATACCAGCAGGCAGCCCTCGACGGTAAGACTCCGCCCGAGGAGAACAAAAGGTTTTCTAACAATGATTATGATATTTTAAAAAATCATCTGTCACAGCGATTCAGCACCCCTGTGAAGCTCACTTGCGACTCCTCCGGCAAGGGAAAAATATCATTTTCCTTCCGCGATGAGGCGGAACTTGAAAGATTAATTGCTATCTTTGACACTGCAAAGCAATGACCGGTCCGGCTAATGACTAAGATTAGTGCGCTGATTTTAGTCAATAAGCTGGATTTCAGTTGAATAAATTAAAATGCAATCAGCAGCGGAAAAAGGAAATCGCAACATAAGGCCCTATGTAGGCGTGCTTGTCGGCATGATTTTCATCGTGCTGACTTGCCCGTTTAACATTTTTTCTGAAACTCCGCAGAAATCAGACTCAATATCTGCCGATACAGTGACGGCAGCCCCCGTCAGCCGTCCGAACCGCCCCGTCCGTCCGACCAGAAGGCCGAAGGCTCCGGTCGTTTCTTCGCCTGTACTTGTCAGTGACAGTCTTATCGTCGACGGCGACAGTGTGGCGGTCATACCCGTCGATACCGTCGCATTGTCTGTTCCCACTGTCCGTGCGGCCAATGATTCCATCCGTCCCTCGCGGTGGAATGAGGAACAGTCGTTCACCTTTGTGCCTGACCCTACGAAAGCCGTCTGGATGTCGGCTCTCTTTCCCGGTCTAGGCCAGCTTTACAACCGCCGCTACTGGAAGCTCCCCATCGTCATCGGAGCCTACATGGGTTTGGGATACGCCACGAACTGGAACAACACGATGCTCCGTGACTACACACGCGCCTATTCGGACATCATGGACAGCGACCCAAACACAAAGAGCTATATGGACTTTTTCGCTCCGACAGTCAAGGAGGAGGATCTCGACAAGGCGTGGCTCACCAATCTGCTGCGCACGCGCAAGAATATGTATCGCCGCAACCGCGACCTCTGCATAATCTGTATGGTGGGTGTCTATGCCATCGCTATGATCGACGCATACGTCGACGCGCAGTTGGCACATTTCGACATATCCCCCGACCTAAGTGTCGACATTGCCCCGACGCTACTTCCGGCCGAAACATCGGGACGCTTCCCGCTGCCGGGTGTCGGGTTCTACTGGGCATTGAACTTCTGACGGTCAAAGAAGCTCCCGGTCGCCTCCTCCACCTAATCACCGTACATCTCTTTCTAACTCTCCAATCAGACAGAATACCATCAGAACATGAAAAAATCACTTCTTGCCACCCTGCTTGCCGTCAGTCTTTCGGCCCTCGCTCCACTGAGCGCGCGGTCGATTCTCGACATCAAGCAGTCAATAACGGATGACAATATAATAGTCCCCGAAAGTTTCGAGACACAGACGAGACAGCTTGAGGAGAACTTCTACATCAAGAATTATGTAGTTCCCGGTATTGATGTCGGTGCTACCGCCGATGTAAGCCCTGCCGACTATGAGGAACGTCTAAAAGTCCTTCCTACGGAAATCGAGATGCCCTACAACTCAATCGTCGGGAGCTTCATCAATATGTATCTCAACAAGAAGCGTACGCTTGTCGCCGATATGCTTGCGCTCCACAGCTACTACGGACCTATTTTCGTCGAGGAGCTTGTCAAGGAGGGGATGCCGACGGAGCTTCAGTATCTTCCGGTAATCGAGTCGGCCATCAACCCCAACGCCATCTCGAGGGCGGGCGCTGCCGGCCTGTGGCAGTTCATGCCCGCGACCGCCAAGGGGCTTGGGATGGAGGTGAATTCACTGATTGACGAGCGCCGCGACCCCCGCCTCTCGTCGCGCAACGCCGCACGCTATCTCAAACAACTGCATGAGATTTATAATGACTGGTCGCTTGCCATCGCCGCCTACAACTGCGGACCCGGTAACGTCAACAAGGCTCTGCGCCGTGCGGGTGAGGGTAAAAAGGATTTCTGGCAGATTTATGAATATCTGCCGGCGGAGACCAGAGGATATGTCCCTGTGTTCATCGCTGCAAACTATGTGATGAACTATTTCAATAAGCATGGCATATCGCCGACCATCATCAAGCGCCATCTGACGACCGACACCGTCGTCGTCGACAAATATGTGCATTTCAATCAGATTGCGGCTGTCCTCAACATTCCTGTCGAGGAAATCAGGATGCTCAATCCGCAGTATCTCAAAGACATCATCCCCGGTGACTACCGTCCGTACACCCTGACACTCCCCACGCAGCAGTGTCTGAGCTATGTGATGAGCGAGAAGCGTATTGTCGACTATGAGGCAGACCGCTATGCCCGCCGCAGTCATGTCGAACCGGGCGCACAACCGACCCAGACCGAACTTCTCGGCGACAACGGTGCGGCAAATCTTGCCAGCATGAGTCAGCAGTCGGTCAACGCCGAGGCAAATAATGAACTTGCCCAGACGCAGGTGACCGAGAGGATGACGGTCAAGACTCACATAGTTGGACGCGGCGAAAGTATCCGCGACATTGCACGCCAATACGGAGTCTCCGCAACCGACATCAAGCGGTGGAATCAGTTGCGCCGCGGAAAGGTCAAGGAGGGGGACGAGCTGAAGATTGAAGTGTTCGAGCGTGTCAGCCCCGAAAATGTCAAGGTGGTCGCTGCCTCGCAGTTGGCTCAGGTAAGTCCGCAGGAACTCCGCGATGCTGCTGTCAAGGATGATTCCTCGGCAAAGGAGACTGCTCCGGCCACTGCCGCTACCTCTTCAAAGGGGGCTTCTCAGAAACCTAAGGCCTCAACGAAATCCACTCCCGCCCAGACAAAGACAGCTCAGGCAAAGACTCAGAAGGCTGCCGCTCCCGCAAAGGCTGCCTCGACCACTTATACTGTCCGTAAGGGTGACACCCTCGGTAAGATTGCTGCAAAGTATGGCACCACCGTTGCCGCCCTTCAGAGTGCAAACGGTATGGGCAAAAGTACCAATCTCCAGATTGGAAAAACTCTTAAAATCCCTGCTAAGTCGGCCGCTCCTGCAAAGAAGTCCACGTCTGCAAAAAAGCGTAGAAAATAGATTTTTCAATAAAATATAGAGTATATGGATTAAGCCGTAAAAAAAAGAGGCTTGTCAAAATAATAAAATATCTCCATGATTCAGAACCTCGCTTACGCAGGTCTTGCATCATGGAGATATTTTTGTAGAGAGTATTTCCTATTGTTAAGTCGGCTGTGTTACTCTCGACACTTTAAACTCTCTACCCTTAAATGCTTTAAACAGTATAGCCGAGAAGGTCGAGGATGATGGGTGAGAGGAGGGCTGTCAGGAGACCGTTGAGTGTGAGGCCGAGTGACGAGAAAGCGCCGTAACGTTCTCCGCGCTCCATAGCCGATGCCGTCCCGACGGCGTGGGAAGCGGTGCCGATGGAAAGCCCGCACGCGATAGGGCTTTTGATATGGCTCATCTTGACCATCCTGAATCCTGCCATGCCTCCGAAGATTCCGGTGACTACAACCACGGCTGCCGTTAGCGAGGGTATTCCGCCCATTGCAGCAGATATTTCCATGGCGATAGGTGTAGTGACGGCTTTGGGGGCGAGTGAGATGACTACTTCGCGCGTTGCTCCGAGAAGCTCTGCCACTGCCACGACCGACACTATACCGATGACACATCCCGCTACCTCCGCCAGCAAGAGCGGGAGCATCTGTTTGCGGATGCTTTCAAGCTGACGGTAGAGAGGGACACCCAGAGCGACCACAGCGGGTTTGAGCCAGAATTCAATGTATTCTCCACCGGAAGCATAAGTGTCATAGTCGACACCACATCCCATAAGTATGGCTATGAGTATGATGATGGAAATGAGTATCGGGTTGAGCAGCGCGACTCCTGTCCGTCTTTGCAGGAGCTTCGCACCCAAGAAAACAATGAATGTGAGAGCGATAAGGAAAAATTTATTTTCAAGGAATGTCATGTCTGCGGATAGATTGAAAAGTTGACGTGTGATGAATTCAGGCTCTGTCGGAGGGGCGGTGATGGTGATGGGAAAAACTCCGGCGTACAATCTGGTGAACCCAGCCCGTGACGGCGATTATAAGGAAGGTGCTGATGACTGTCGCACTCACAATCGGCAGCCACTGCTCCGAGATGAGGTCGAGACAGCGCATGAGTCCTACACCTGCGGGGACGAAAAAGAATCCGAGGTTCTTTACAAGGAAGTCCGCGACTTTATCGACCCACATAAGCCTCACCACTCGCAATTTGAGGGCCGCTGCCAGCAGCAACATTCCGATGATGCTCGACGGAACCGGGATATGGGTCACATAGACTATGAATTCGCCCAGAGCGAGAAACGCGAACAGGACAGCACATTGGAGAATCATGGACGGAAAATTTTGAAGTTGTACCGTTTTAGAAATTGTCCGCAAAAATACTCAAAATATACCGAAAAGCAACTGCACTCCACCGCTGAATCTCCATCTTCTCCGACCCCGTAAAATGAATCTTCCCGCACTCTCGTCGGCCGGCGCCTATATCGGCCGAAGGGAGTGCGGGAAGGGTTAACCTACTTGTTTGCTATGGAGGTCTGGATAATTGTCTGATTTATGGAGTAATATATGTGTTCTTATGTGTGTTTGTTCATAGTGAACAGAGTAGGGGTGATGTATATTATGGAGTGACTATTTAGACAGCCTTGTTATCTTTGAGGACAATGGGGAGGGCGAGGGGATTGACTGCACCTGCCGCATCGGTCGGGAGCGCTCTGAGGAGAACGAAGAATTCGGGAATCATGTATGAGCGCAGATACTGTGCCATAGTGTTCTTGACCCATGAGAGGTGGAACGACTTGGAGTTGGGGACGACGTATGCCACCAGATAGGGGAGACCCTGCTCGTCGGTATAGTGGACCACTGCACAGTCCTCGACCTGATCGCTCTTGCGGATTGCACGCTCAACCTCACCGGTGACGACCTTGCGGCCAAGAATGTTGACCTCAGAATTCTTGCGGCGGAGGAATACATAGTTTCCGTCGGCGAGCTGGCGACCCATGTCACCTGTACGGAATACGCGACGTCCGTCAGCGAGATTGGCGAAGGGCTGAAGATCCGCTCTGTGGTCGCCGGTATAGTAGTCGGCGAGACCGTCACCTACGAGGCAGATTTCACCTTCCTTACCGGGAGCGACTTCATTGAGGTCTTCATCGAGAATCATGATGTCGGTTCCGTTCATGGGTTTTCCGATGGGGAATGTGCCGTCGGGAAGGACAACGCCTGTGTTGCAGCAGTAAGTGGTCACGCTGACGGTGGCCTCGGCAGGGCCGTAGGTGTTATAGACGGGAACCTGTTCGAGCAGATGGCTGACAGCGGCTGCGTGGAGGACATTGCCACTGCTGATGAGCAGACGGACTGTCATCGGGAGAGCCTTGATTGCGTTGAGTTCCATCATGAGGTAGGGGAAACCGCTGACTACGGATACATACTGGTCGTCCATGAATTTGACGAGCTTTTCGGGGTCGTTGCGGGTTTCGGCAGAGGGGATGGCGATGACTGCGCCGCTGAGGAGCGCGCCGAATATTTCCTGAATGAAAATATTGTTGATGCAGGCAGAGAATTGCAGCATGATGTCGTCGCCACTTATATTATATGTGCGCTTGAACGAGTCGGCGAAGTGAATCACCTGACTGTTGCCTACTGCTACTCCGAGTGAGTAACCCTCGGGAGTGGTGCTGTACATGATGTAGGCGGGGCGGTCGGCGCGCGAGCGGTCGGGCAGCGGGTGGATTGCGGGGTCAACGTAGATGTCGGAGTTGATGATGAGGCGGGTAAACTCGTTGACGATACCTGCATATTTCTCCTGAGTGATTACGAAGTCGACACCGTTTTCCACGAGGAAGCTGACGATGCGTCCGGTAGGGAAGTCTGGTTCGATTGCCACGAAAGCAGCACCTGATTTGATGACAGCCATCATAGCTGCTACCATTTCAACGCTATGGTCCATCACGATGCCGACGCGGGCGGGAATGAACGAGGGGAAGCGTGAGATGAGAGTGTCGATGAAGCGATCGAGTCCTGAGTAAGTGACACAGGTACTTTCATCAATGATAGCGGGGTGGTCGGGGTCGTTGTTGACGAGCTCCTTGAAGCGTGAGTAAATAGTCTTTTCCATAATATTACATCCATCTTAAAAGTTTATAATCGATTTGTAACGGCTTTGTAACCGTTTTGTAAAACTATAACGGACGATGGTCGCTCCCGGTTCTCAGAAAAGTGTTAATTTTTTTGGATTTTGTGTAGTATGGTGTGTAATAGTAAGGTTGTCAGTGTGTTACGGAATAAAACAGCCTCTCCCGTCAGGCTTATTCTGACGGGAGAGGCGGGAGGATGTATTGTTTTTCTATGGTTTGACTGTTACAATTTCGGTAGGCTCATCCCTTTTAGTATGGCCTCCTTGTTGACAGGCAGGAGCCGGTGGTGACGCTCGGGGAGGGTCTTTTTGAGACCTTTCATCACGGCTTCGATGGGCACGAGGGGACGCACTTTCAGCAGGGAACCGAGGAGAACCATATTGTATGCCTTGCTCGACGGAAGTTCAAAGGTGGCCTCCATAGCATCGACCGGGACAATATTGATGTCGGTGCGTGTCGGTGCGTGGTGGATGCTGTAAGGGTCATAGATGAGTGTGCCTCCCGGCTTGATTTTCGACTCGAATTTGTCGAGGCTCTGCTGATTGAGGATGACAGCGGTGTCGTAGCTGTTCAGCACCGGACTACTGATGGGGGCATCGGAGAGGATTACGGTGACATTAGCCGTACCTCCGCGCTGTTCGGGGCCGTAGGCGGGCATCCATGTCACTTCAAGGCCGTCCATAAGTCCGGCGTATGCGAGGATTTTGCCCATCGAGAGGACACCCTGTCCTCCGAAGCCTGCTATGATGATTTCTTCTTTCATAATGATGATGGAGCGGTGTTGGTGGAAGTGGTGTCTTTGAGATCACCGATGGGATACTTTACAAACATATTTTCCTCCATCCATTCGTTGGCCTTGACGGGCGACATCTTCCAACCTGAGCTGCAAGTCGAGACGATTTCCACAACAGAGGTTCCGAGACCGGCCATGCTGTTTTCAAAAGCCTTGCGGATGGCCTTCTTTGCCTTGCGGACAGCCGCTGCGGTGTGGACGCTCTGGCGGGTGACGTAGCAGGTGCCGTCGAGCATCGCCAAAATGTCGGTCATTCGTAGGGGATAGCCGTTAAGCTCCACGCGACGGCCGTAGGGGGTGGTGGATGTCACCTGTCCTTCAAGGGTGGTAGGTGCCATCTGGCCTCCCGTCATGCCGTAGATGCCGTTGTTGATGAAAATGATGGCGATGTTCTCGCCACGGTTTGCGGCGTGGATGGTCTCGGCTGTGCCGATGGCGGCCAGGTCGCCGTCGCCCTGATAGGTGAAGACGAGGCGCGAGGGATTGAGTCGCTTGACGGCAGTTGCGATGGCGGGCGCACGTCCGTGGGCGGCCTCGATCCAGTCCACGTCGATATAGTTGTAGGCCATGACCGCACATCCCACAGGCGCGATTGCGATTGCGATGTGTTCGGCTCCCATCTCCTCGATGACTTCCGCCACGAGTTTGTGGACCACTCCGTGGGAGCAGCCGGGGCAATAGTGCATTGTGTTGTCGTTGAGCAAGCGGGGCTTGGTCTGGACTATGTTGGAGGCTTGTTTGATTTCTTCTTGTGTCATTTCGCTCTTACTTTTCAATGATGTTTTCGAGAGCTGTGAGGACGTCGGAGGGATCCATGACGATTCCACCCATGCGTCCGTAGTGATGGACAGGGACGCGGTCTTCGAGGCTCAGACGGACATCCTCTATCATCTGTCCGGCATTAAGCTCGACCACGAGGATGGCTTTCACCTGCTTGCTGAGTCGCTTGACCTCCTCCGAGGGGAAGGGCCAGAGGGTGATTGGACGGAGCATACCGACCTTGATTCCCTTCTCGCGTGCCTCCTCCATGGCTTTCTGGCATATACGCGCCACCGACCCGAAGGCCACGATGAGATATTCGCAATCCTCCGTGCAATGTTCCTCGAAGCGGGTTTCGTTGGCTTCGATGAGGCGGTAGGTCTCCTGAAGGCGGATATTGTTGCGCTCCATGGCGACGGGGTCAAGTTCAAGCGTGGTCATGATGTTGGGCTTGCGGGAGGCAGGGCGGCCTGTGACAGCCCACGGACACTGCAAGGCTATCTCCTCGTCGGTGCGGCGGGGACGCTGTGGGGGAAGCACCACCTTCTCCATCATCTGCCCGACGATACCGTCGGCAAGCATCATGACCGGATTGCGGTACTTGAAGGCGAGGTCAAACCCGAGACCGACGAAATCGGCCATTTCCTGCACCGAGGCGGGAGCGAGGACAATCAGGTGATAGTCGCCGTGGCCTCCACCCTTGGTCGCCTGAAAATAATCGGCCTGCGAGGGCTGGATGGTGCCGAGGCCGGGGCCGCCGCGCATACAGTTGACAATCAATGCCGGGAGTTCACCGGCGGCGATATATGATATGCCTTCCTGTTTGAGGCTGATGCCGGGGCTTGACGATGAGGTCATGCAGGCTTTACCGGTGGCGGCACCGCCGTAGACCATGTTGATTGCGGCAATCTCGCTCTCGGCCTGAAGGACAACCATACCGGTGGTCTCCCAAGGCATCAGGAGCTCGAGTGTCTCAAGTATTTCGCTCTGAGGGGTGATGGGGTAGCCGAAATAGCCGTCGACGCCATAGCGGACAGCAGCGTGGGCCACGGCCTCATTACCTTTCATCAGTCTGACTTCGTCTTCCATATTGTGTCGTGCGCCGTGACCGGACGCCGGGGTTTTTAGGGATTAGTTTGTGAGAATTGTGTGTGTGATTTGTTAAGTTGTGGTGAGTCAGGGATATTGATGTCCGTCTATTTTTCCACGACGCGGTAGACTGTGATACAGCCGTCGGGACAGACAGTTGCACAGGCGGCGCAGCCTATACACTTGTCAGGATTCTCGTCGGTTACGAAATGATATCCCCTGTCGTTGACTTCTTTGGGCTGGAGCTTAAGGACATCACACGGGCAGGCGACCACACAGAGATCGCATCCTTTGCATCGCTCGCGGTTGATGTCGACAGCTCCTATAATTTTTGCCATATCGTATTGCGATTAAGTGAACGACGAGGCGGGGAGGGATAGGGAAAAAGCCTCATCGAAAAACATACTTTTTCAACACAAATTTAACGATAAATATTTGTATATGTATGTTTTTAATAAAACTTTAACCATTTGCACAATATATATACAGATGTGTAGATAGGCTAATCCACCGCAAGTTAAAGGTTTAAGGATTTGGTAAAAGTTAATTAGATTTATAGAATGTGAATATATCTTTATGGAGGTTGGTATCCGCCAGATGTATCTTCACTCCGCGTGCGGAAGGGAGATTCCACACCTCGGCAATGTCAAAGGAGGCAAAGTAGGCGCGGTCGTGATAGTCGACCGGCTCTTTCATCCGGTGAACCAGATAAAATTCAGGCATTTCCGATTCGCGTGTGGCAGGGTCGAGCGCGAGTGTGAAGATGCGTGGCTCGTTGGAGTAGGTCAGGCGCAGATGGAAATTGATGTATGTCCCGCTGCGCCATGCGCTGTAAACCCAGACCGAGTCGCGGTTCCAGTTGTCATAGTCACTCTTCCACTCTGTCGTCGCCGGGCCTTGATTGATTCGGGAGGCAGTCAGGAGGTCGATGTGGTCCGACCGATAGGCTTCGCCGTTTTCGGGGATGTAGCGTATCATAATGCGCGTCCCTGCTTCGGTCTCTTCGATGGTTTCGTCGGCGGTGAGGGTGACGAGAGGGGTATCGTCGACCTGACGGAATGTGAACACCGAACCTTTCGAGCCGGATGCCGGGCCCTCGTAGGTCACGATGTCCCATAGCTGCATCCTGATGGGGCCGTCAATTCCATTGTCGTCGGCACACGCGGTCAGCATCAGCATGGATGTAGCGATGAGGATGGGGGTGGCATGACGGAGGTGACGGAGATGTGACATCGGTATGTTTGTGACTGGTTTGGACGGTTGTTTCAGAGCCTCAGGCCGGGAGGGACGGTGTAAAAACAAAAGAGGGGAGGATTGACAGATGGTCAGACAATCAGGCCGTCCTTCATGCGGATTACACGGTCGGAATTGAGGGCGAAGGTCTCGTCGTGAGTGACTATGATGAATGTCTTGCCTGTCGATGAACGGAGCTGGAAAAACAGTTTGTAAAGCTCCTCGCGGTTATAGCTGTCGAGGCTGCCGGTCGGCTCGTCGGCAAGGATTACCTTTGGGTCATTGATGAGGGCGCGGGCCACGGCAGCACGCTGGCGTTCACCCCCGGAGAGTTGCGATGGACGGTGGTTGAGACGCTCTCCGAGTCCGAGTTCATCGAGAAGTTCTCCGGCTCTGCGGAGGGCTTCGGGTCGCTTCATTCCACCGATGAGAGCCGGGAGAGCCACGTTTTCTTCAAGCGTGAATTCAGGGAGGAGCTGATGGAACTGAAAGACGAAGCCCATGTTGCGGTTGCGGAAACGTGCGAGTTTCGCGTCCTTCATTCCGGTGATGTCCTCGCCGTCAAACTTCACGCTGCCGCTATCGGCACGCTCAAGCGTGCCGATGATCTGCAGCAATGTGGTTTTGCCCGCTCCGCTCGGTCCGACAATGGTCAGCATCTCGCCGTCGGGGATGGTGAGCGATACACCTTTAATCACTTTGAGTTCGTCGAAGCTCTTATGGATGTCTGTGACCTCTATCATGTCGTGGCTGAGAGATTGGACTGAGGGATGATGGGATAAGGTTGACTCCTTATGTCAGATTGAGAGACGGCGGAGGGTCTCAAGGAGTTCGCGGTTGATGGGCTTGTCGTTCTTGATTGCCTTCGAGAAGGGGACATAGACGATTTCGTCGTTGCGGATGCCTATCATCACGTTGCGCTGTTCCTCAAGGAGTGCGTCGATAGCGGCTGCTCCCATGCGCGAGGCAAGGATGCGGTCGTGGGCGGTCGGCGAACCGCCGCGCTGGAGATGGCCGAGGATGGATACGCGCACGTCATAGCCGGGATACTCGTCCTTCACGCGCTGTGCGAGACCCATTGCGCCGCCGGTGACGGGGCTTTCGGCTACAAGAACTATCGAAGAGTTCTTGCTCTTTCGGAAGCCGTTCTGGATGAGTTCGGCAAGCTGGTCGACCTCGGTGGAGATTTCCGGGATGATGGCGGCTTCCGCTCCGGAGGCTATCGCACCGTTGAGCGCGAGGAATCCGGCGTCGCGGCCCATTACCTCGATGAAGAACAGGCGCTCATGGCTTGTAGCGGTGTCGCGGATTTTGTCGACACACTCCATGATTGTGTTGAGGGCAGTGTCGTAGCCGATGGTAGAGTCCGTTCCGTAGAGGTCATTATCGATGGTTCCGGGGAGACCGATGATGGGGAAGTTGAACTCGTTGGCGAAGATGCGTGCGCCGGTGAGCGAACCGTCGCCGCCGATGACTACGAGCGCGTCGATTTCGTGGCGCTTGAGGTTGTCGTAGGCAAGCTGACGGCCTTCGGGAGTGGTGAACTCCTTGCAGCGGGCTGTTTTCAGGATAGTACCGCCGGCCTGTATGATATTTGATACGTTCTGAGTCTTGAATTCCTGGATCTCGTCGGTGATGAGTCCCTTATAGCCTCGATAGATGCCCTTGACGCGGAGACCGCCGTAGATTGCCGAGCGGGTGACGGCGCGGATGGCGGCATTCATGCCCGGAGCGTCGCCGCCCGAGGTGAGGATACCTACACATTTAATTTCTGACATACCGTTAATGAATTTAATGGAGTGTGTGAGCGCGATGTTGCTTGTGGATGCAAAGATAGGGCTAAATTGTGAAATTCAACCCTATCTTTAAGTAAAAAAATGTCAAGGAAGCACGGTGGCAGAGATGATGCGGACATCATCCACGGGACGGTCGTTGCCGTCGGTTTCGACCTGCTGGATTTTGTCGACCACATCCATTCCTTCAAGCACACGGCCATAGACGGTATAGGTGCCGTCGAGGTGTGGAGTGCCACCTTCACGCATATACGTTTCGCGCTGTTCGGGAGTGAAATAGGTGGAATCGTTGGCGGTCAGTCGCTCGGTTTCCTCAGCGAGTTTGTCGCGGAGCGCGTCGAGTCCGGCTTGGTCGCGGTTGCGGCGCATCGACATGATGCTGTCGCGGTATTCAGCCGAAAGCTGGTTGAACACGTCCTGTTTGTGCTGCATGACAGCCTTCTGCTCCATAGCGTCGAGCTGTCCGGCAGAGAATTTGCGTCCGGTGACGATGTAGAACTGCGAACCCGACGATTTGCGCTCGGGATTCACCGCATCGCCCTGACGTGCGGCAGCGATTGCGCCACGGTGGTGATAGTGCTTCGGGAAGTCGATTTCGGCCTCGATTTCATAGCCCATGTCGCCGCCGCCGAGCATCTTGCCCTTGGGCGCGTCCTTCGAGTCGGGATCGCCGCCCTGAACCATAAAGTCGTTGATGACACGGTGGAAGAGCAGACCGTCATAGTGGCCCGACTTGACGAGCTTGACGAAGTTCTCCGTGTGGCGGGGAGTGTCGCCGTAGAGCAGGATGGTGATGTCGCCGAGGGTGGTGTGGAGCAGCACCTTGACATCACCCGGTTGGATAGTGTAGTTGTCCATAGGTGTAATCGTTTGGTTGTCTGTTTCAGGAGTCGTGTCCGCTTTTGCGGTGGTCGTCGAGCAGGCGGAGAGTCCGAGGAGCGCGCCGACGACGAGCAGTGTGGCAATGAAATATTTCATAATTTCAGGTTCGTGAAAGATTTGGCATCGAGTTATTCTCTGGCAAAGTTACGAATTTTTCCGTCAGCAGAGCCAATAGCTGACCGTAAAATCGCCCTTCTGTAAAACCTCACCCCAATAAACATCACAAAAATTATTTTGTTTGTAAAACGCTTGTTTTTGCTGCTTCCGGGGCTTGTATGTCAATACGGTTATCGACCTTCTTTCCGTAGCCGAAGGTATAGGTCAGATTGATTGAAAAATTTCTTCCTGTCTCAAAATAATTATATCTTGTGGCATAATTCGGTGAATTGTAATGAATCCAACTTTTTCGTTTGTTGTTAAATATATCCTCGATTCTAAAATCTAAGTAGAGATTACCGGTCCCGTAAGTCAGAGACATATTCCAATTATCCTGCTTCCATGATTTCTCCATCCCGGATACGCTCAAATCCTTATAGGGTCCTTCATACCACAACTGCACTCTGAAATTACTCATTGTATAGTCAGCACTCCCCGACAAGGTTAAGTAGTTGAAGTGATCTTTATAGGATCCTCGCACGTATGTATAATACCATTGAGGAGAAATACTGAGAGAAAACCTATCGTCAAAAAAAGATCCACTTAGTTCCATATTGGCTCTTACATTGTCAGACGGCTTGGCATTTATAGTTTGTTTTATCAGACCTCCGTCCTCTGCCGGTGCCGGGGTGTAGATAGATATGATGTTATTGTATGTTTTTACATATCCAAAGCCAAAGGATGCTGTCAGCCAGCTTTTCGGTAGGTAGGTTGAGTGAAGGTATGTATCCCATGAGGTGAGATTTTTGAGATACGGATTACCCATAAGCCACAGTAATTCTGAGGTCTTGACTAAGACCGGATTTGATTCGCTTGCCGAGGTAGGACGCATATAAAACTGTAAGTTTCCGTTAAGTGAAAATTTACGGGCAGGATTCCAATTTATTCCTGCGCTGACAGTCGGATTTATGGTATGTTGAGCGATAGCTCCGATTTTCCTTAATGATGTCAGTATGCCGGGTTCAAAAGACGCAGTTACGGATTGTGAGGGAATCCAATTGATTTTAAAGGCAGTAGATATGTCCTGTCGAGCCTGATCTTGCTTGGTATTGGTTGAACCTCTGTAAAGTGAGGAATACCAGTCTAAACTGACTTCTGTTTTTAATTGAATAAGCCATTTCCTTGATGGGACAAATGACGGCATAATTATGAATTTACAGGAATTTACATCTTCGAGGCTGCTGTTTTGGATAGGGTCGGAGTCGCCAATCTGATTCGAGGAAGAATTTTTATTTTTTGCATAGGAATATAGCCATAGTCCATACAGATACCACTTGTTTGACAATATGAAGTAGTAGTTTCCTGAAATTTGAGGCGTAATGTTGTTTGACTCTGAGTAGGTTGATGATGTTGATGAATCAAATAGATTTTCGGACCATATATCGTGACTGTGTGATCCACTGCCGGGGTTACGGTTCCAGCCTAATGATAAACTATGAATAATACGGGATTTTTCTGTTGAATACTTTGCGTTCAATGCACAGCGAATCCCTTCATCCCGGCTAAAACTGTAATTGTCCTCCATCCTGTCTATAAGTTCATATTCTTCCTGTCCATAAAAAATATCTCGGTATTGGGTTTCGCCCGTCATACGGGAACGGTGGTCTCTGTAATAATTCCCTGAAAACAGTGCGCCGTAAGTCATCTTTTTATACACGAGTTTTGACGCTGCCGTATAGTAGCCATTATTAGGAACCTTCTGAAATAGATTGACCCTGCTCACTCCACCGGCTTTATACTTAGGCATAACGAAATTGACCGCAATTTTTACACCTTCATAGTTAGGGTCGGAGGAGTTTTCGATATACTGCACTCTTTTGACCTCCTTGGTCCAGAATGTAGCCAAATCTATGTTATCAGCTCTTTCTCCATTTATGAAAATAGGTATTATCTCGCCTGATACACTTACGATTGCGCCATCTTTCTCTTTTATGAACGGCAGGTGCATAGCTTTAATAAGTGTTGCCGGACTATTTGATAACTTTTTCTCTGATTTTGAGGGTATGAAATTGATAATGCCGTTTTCAATCCAGCCCCTGTCTGCACTAACTACAACTTCATTAAGCTGTTGAAGAGGAATAGAATCATTCGAGTCTGCATATAAGTTGCAGAACGTAATAAGTACTGTCAAAAGAACAAGTGATAATCTCATGAGGTGCAGAAGTTATGCTGATAGTTGCTGTATAGGTTAAATATATTTTTTGACAAGGCAAAGGTAACGGAATCCCTGTTAGTGTCAAAGCTATAATTGATATTTTATCCACATAGTTGAAAAGTTTTTCCATTCAGAGGTTAGTTTTTTTGAGAGGAAGGGGTTATATATGTGTATGACGACAAAAGATGACATAGAACGGCTTTTCCGCACGCATTATGCGGCTATGTACCGGCTTGCGATGCTGATACTGCGAGAAGATGATGTAGCGAGGGACATTGTGCACGATGTCTTTGAAGCCCTGCTTGTTTCCGGAAAGTCTGACGTGTCGGCCCCGTATCTGCTGACAGCAGTACGGAACCGATGCCTGAAACATATCCGCCGCCTTTCGGCAAACGACCGAATGAAAGAGGTATATTCCGTAGATGAGAGTGAAATTGAGGATGAAGAATGGCCCGATGACGAGACCATCGCTCTGATTCAGACAACGGTTGCCGACGATCTCACGGACAGTTGCCGGCGGGTAGTAGAACTGCGTTTCTTCGAGGAAAAAAGCTATCAGGAAATAACTGACATCATCGGAATAAGCAAGGTTGCCGTCTATAAGCATCTCCGTCATGCAATAGATGTCTTACGCGAAAAACTTTCACAAAATGGATAAAATCGACCGACTCCTTGATGCTATTGAGCATCCTGACCGCTATGCCCCGATCGAGATTGAGGCGATGCTCCAAGACCAAGAGGTCAAGGAAGTTTTTGACCTGCTTGACAAAACAAAGTCAAGCCTTCAGACGCTCCCGTCCCCTGACATAGAGGCTGAATGGAGGAGATTTGAAAAGAATCATCCCACGTCCAAAGTCCCACGTCGTTTTTGGCTGGCTGGAATAATGTCACGGAATATTGCCGCGACCATAGCCGTGGCAATCGTCTCGTTCAGCGCCGTAGCCGCCATTGTCGGCATCGGAATAAATCACTTCAACCAACGGCAGCAAACTTCCCGGCCGACAGATGTCAGGACGGAATATGCCGAAGTAACTGTAAATCCGGACAGCATCAAGTCTGTTGAAACGGACAAAGATAGGACTCCTGAGATTATAGTGTTCGACAATGAGCCTCTTAAAACCATCGCGGATAAGATTGCCGAGTATTATGGCTACAAGGTGGAGTTCGGCAATGAGGCATCCAAATCCCTGCGACTGTATTTCCGATGGAATCAGGAGAATACGGTGGAGGAAGTCGTTGAACGTCTCGGCAACTTCGAGCAGATACAGATTGAAATTAAGGATAGGATCGTTCAAATTGACTGATACCATGTGGCGTATTATCACCATTTTTGCAGCGGTCATGACATTTTTAATGTCTGATGCGGAGACTTTCTCATACCGTTTCAACTCCACTCCGCTTACAAAGGCCATAAGGGAAATAATGGAAGACCATCCCGAACTTGACATAAATTTCATCTACAACGAACTGGAGAACTACCGTACGAGTGAGATAGTCAATGCCGACAACGCATACAATGCCCTGCGTCAGACAATAGGTTTGAATCCTGTGACAGTCACAAAAGCCCGGAATACATATTATGTCGAAGCCTTGCAGCATGGCAGATATATCTATACTGGAAAAATAATCGGTTCGGATAACGAACCCGTAGTGGCTGCAACCATTATGCTTCTGACTCCAAAAGACTCCACGGTTCTCACTTACGGTATTTCGGACACGGAGGGACAGTTCTCAATCCCATGCGACCGAAAGGGTGTTTTAGGTAAGTTGACCTGCCTTGGCTATAAACCCAAAATAGAATCATTCAATAAATTTTCGCTTGGAACTATCCTGATGGAAGAACAGGCTATTTCATTAGGCACAGTCACGGTAGAGGCAGATAATGCACAATTATACTCTGATAAATCCATATATAGACCTTCTGAAACTCAGAAGAAAGCGTCCATGTCCGGTTCGGATCTCCTTAATCGTATGGCCATTCCCCAATTAGGGGTTATCTCGGGAAATTCCATAGTTACTAACGGCGGTAAACCGGTAGCGGTATTTATCGACTATCTCCCTGCGACAGAGAAGGATCTACAAGCTATGCGTGTATCCGACGTCAAACGAGTGGAATATCTCGAATATCCTTCTGATCCGCGCTTGCAGGGGAGTGCCTATGTTGTCAACTTCATCATGCAGCAATATGAATATGGTGGTTATGCCAAATTCTATGGGACCGGTAGTCTTCTAAACGGCCATACGGAACAAGGCATAGCAAATGTCAGGATGCAGTATAAACGGATGACCTACGACCTTATGGGGTCAGCCTATGATAATGGGATCAATCATTCCGGAGAGGAGATGAAGGAAACATTCCGTCTGCCGCAGGAAGACGGTTCGCTCAAGCAGTTTATACGGAAATCTGAAACTACCGGGTCACAACAAGAGCGTGGCAACTATTATCTGATTTTCAGGGCAACATATAATTCTGACAAGGTTCAGGCATCGTCACTGATAAACACCAACCTTGACCGGCAACCCACTACGGTTCAGAATGGTTTCGTAAGCTATTCTCCTGAAATAGCTCCAAATTCAGAATATAATTCGTCTTCAAGCAAATTTTCAAAGTTTATCTCCTACGACGGTTATTACTTCTTTAATTTACCTAAGAGCAACTCTTTTATCTTTAATCCGAAATATAGTCTATCGCATACTGAGCAGAAGAGCAGTTATTTGGAAGAGGGGTATTCTTCTATCCGAAACTCAGCGACCGACAATACCAATAAATTATCGGCAGATATTAAACTGAAACATGATTTCGGCAAATTCGGTAGCCTATTGGCTTATGCAAAAGGTTCGTATCAATACAATCGCACACTCTATTCAGGAACGGCAGACGCACTGGACCGTACAAAAGCCACAAGATTAGGCACAGGTGTCAATTACGAGTTTTCTTTTAATAATCTACGCAGCCATATCGGTTTTGGTTGGGATTGGGATAAACTCCGGTTCGGACAAGAGACAGATAGAAGAAATGCTCCTTCATTTGATGTGTCGCTACACTATATGCCTGACAGGAAACATTCTGTCTCAGTAATATTTCAAATGGAATCATGGCTCCCATCACCAAACTTCAAGAGCGACCAGATAATAACGGCTTCCCCATTTTTGAAATATACAGGTAATCCCAACCTGACAACCGCTAAGAGCTATGATTTTGATTTCAACTATACATGGGTGCCGAACAACAATTACAGTTTAAGTGCTTATGGATGGGGTTGGATTATAAACGATCGTTATGCCTATGATTATGAGCCTGATGGTCAAGGTGTGATTCGAACCATTAAACAGCCAATGGGAGCCTATGCACAAGGTATATATGGCATTAAAGGTACTGCCCGCTTATTGGACAGATCTGTGGTTCTGACAGGGAATCTCAGCCAGTTATTCAACCATAATGGCAGACCATACAATGTCAACCATTTCCACTTATACTATACTCTTCAGATGTTCTACTATTTGAAGAACTGGAATTTCGGTATCACCTATGTATCTCCAATCGGAACATGGGACGGTATGATGAACGGTATATGGCAGCGAGACAAAGATAATTATTATCTCAATGTAGGATGGTCAGATTCCAATTGGAGATTCTCGGCTATGATCCGAAATATAGCGCGGTGGAATTGGAAGAGTTCCCAAAGGATTATGAACAGTGAGTTTTATAGCACCGATGAAACGCTTATCAATGGCAGTTATCACGCGACCATAAAATTCACAGTCACTTATACTTTCGGATTCGGTAAAAAGGTCAAGAGGGATAATGAGCCGCAGGCATCAGGCTCTGCATCTTCCGGCATCTTGAAATAAGCAGCTTTTCGAGGAATCACGCATCCGACACCTGAAAAATCGAAAATATATTGCTAATTTTGTGCCGTTTTTATCCCTAATACATTCACAGGTCATGCGCATAGGTTTTGATGCAAAGAAAATCGTCTCCAATCTCACCGGTATAGGCAATTACAGCCGTGGGGTAGTCAATCTGCTGTCGCCCGACAGTAATTTTAAGTGTGTGCTTTTCGCGCCTGATGCGGGCAAGGAGAAATGTCTCGCCGGACTTGACGAGAGCGACAATGTGGAGTTCGTCTATTCGGGCTGCTCGTCAGGGCTGACCAAGAACTATTGGCGCAATTTCTCCATGGTCAATGACATCCGAAAGTCGGGGGTCGACCTGTTCCACGGTGTGAGCAACGAGCTTCCATTCGGCATAGACAAGGCTGGCTGTCGCACGGTCGTGACCATACATGACCTGATTTTTCTCCGCTATCCCGAGACCTACGACTGGCTTTCGCGCAAGCTGCTGACATTGAAGACCCGCTATGCCTGCCGTCATGCCGACCGCATAATTGCCGTCAGCGAACAGACGAAGCGCGACATTGTGGAATTCTACGGTGTGTCGCCCGAAAAAATCGAGGTGCTTTATCAGGGGTGTCACGAACTGTTCCGTCGGCGCCTTTCGCCGGAACGTGTGGAGGAGGTGAGGAAGCTCTACGGATTGCCTGAGAAATATATGATAAGTGTCGGCACCATCGAGCACCGCAAGAATCACCGCACTATAATCGAGGCTCTGGCGAAGACCACGGGCGATGTACCCTTGGTGATTGTCAGCAAGAAGACCTCGCTTCAGAAGAAACTTGAAAAGCAGATAGCCGACCTCGGACTGACCGACAGGGTGAGAATCATCAACGGTGTCCCCCTTGTCCATCTCCCGGCTCTCTGTCAGGGGAGTCAACTCGCCATCTATCTGTCATACTTTGAAGGCTTCGGCATCCCGGTGCTTGAAGGCCTATGCTCGGGAGTCCCGGTGATAGCTGCGACCGGCTCCTGTCTGGAAGAGGCTGGGGGGAAGGGTGCGCTTTACTGTGATCCCTTTGATGCGGCAGAGGTCGCGCAGACCATTGACCGTGTGCTGACCGACGAGGCACTGCGTTCGGAAATGATTGCCGAGGGTGAGAAGCATGCAGCTAATTTCACCGATGAGGTGCTTGCGCGCAAGATGAAGGATTTTTACGTCAGAACCCTCGGGAGGGAGTGATGCGCTTGTAGATACGGCGGAAATTATCGTCCTTTGCGGCCAGCTCCTCGGCATGGTCGGCATAGTCGCTACCCCAGATTGCAGTGATGAGGTCGGGGAGATAGCGGCGTTCACGGTCCTTCTCGATGGCGGTCGCTATNAGGCGGGAGATTGCGTCGGCGTAACGCTCGGAGTCGATTGCGTAGAGATAGCGGGCGGCTGAGACCATGAACTGGCCGGTAGGATCGACAAGTATCATATTGTCGACCAGNTCACTCATGATTTCGTCACACCCACCGATGTGGTTTGCTATGTATTCGTATGTCAGAAGACCGTCGGGGTCCTGTGAAAGTTGCTTTTTTATGTCTTGGTCCATCATGGCGGATTCTTGAAAAAAATGACGATGCAAAAGTACAGATAATCGCGTAATATTCCAAATTGGATAGAGCTGTTGGTCATTCNGGGAAGAAATNTGCTCAAAAGGGATAAAATTGNAATCTTTTTTGGTAGAATATGCCTAAATATGCTAATTTTGTCTTTCCGAAAATGATTAATGATTTACGCTATCCAGTTATGGGAAAGACTTTGGACTTCGCACAGCTCGCCTCACTCCAGAACTTTACCACCGAATTTTCGACGCTCGGGGATGATTATGTGTTCACACGCATCACCGAGTCAAACCGTACCGACGGGTGCTTTACGGCAGGNCCCGTGAGGTTCGACGGGATGTCGTGGCTNCTTTGTTTCGGAGGCCAGATGTCCATTGATGTCAATCTCAATCCTGCTGTCCTGAAAGCGAATTCAGTCGCCGTCACGCGCCCTGANTCGTTCATTGAGGTGAAGGATATAGAGTGGGAGAATCTTGACTGCTATGTGCTGTTCATATCCAGAAATTTCCTGCGCGACATCAATTTTGATCTCAATATCCTCGGCTCGATTCCTGTCCCCGTCAGCAGTGGCACGGCAAATATCGTCCATGAAATAACCCACGGGGAGGCGAAGCTGCTCAAAGAGTATTATGACATACTCCATCACAACACCCGCAATTCCGACAGTATCTATTCCAAGTCCATAGCCCGCTGCGTCATCGCTGCGCTTACCTATCAGCTCATACAGATTATCTCGCGTCAGATGCCGACGGTCGAGCCCGTGGAGCGGTCACGGTCGCGGCGTTCAGCCTACGTCCATGACTTCATCGAACTTGTCCACGCGCATCACCGCCGCGAGCGTTCAGTCTCGTTCTATGCCGACAAACTTTTCATCTCGCCCAAGTATCTCTCCCTTATAATCAAAGAGTCGCTCGGACGTTCAGCCGCCGAGATAATAGATGAATACGTGATTCTTGAAGCCAAGAATATGCTGCGCTTTTCCGACAGGAATATCCAGCAGGTGAGCTATGACCTGAATTTCCCAAATCAGTCGTCGTTCGGCAAGTATTTCAAGCATCTTGTCGGTATGTCGCCTTCGGAGTACCAGCGCTCCAATTAATCCCGAATCACTCCACCACACCAGAAATAATACAACCACCATGAAACTCACGCTCCCTCCACGGATAGGCGGCCAGCCGCTTGAAGTCGACACCGCCGAAAACCGCCAGATAATAATCATCGGGGCCAACGGCTCGGGCAAGACCCGGTTTGCCGACAGGATGATGGCCGACCTCGGGCCGAAGGCTTTCCGGATGTCGGCTATAAAGGCACTTTACGGCCGTGACGAGGAGTGCCGTATGGAGGGGTCGATTGATCAGCTCTATCATAAGGTGACCGATGTCGGCGCGGGCATCATAAGGCGCGACATAAAAGGTGAGTTGGAACGTCTGCTTGCGCTCATGCTTCAGGAGGAGATGGAAAATCTTATCCGCTTCAAGTATCCGGCGGAGGATACGCCTGACGACGCTGAGGATGACCGCACGTCACGCCGGAAAGTGCGTCACGCACGTCGTGATGTCCTCCCGACGACCCGCCTTGACAGGCTCATCGGTCTCTGGCAGAAAATTTTCCCCGACAACCGCATACTCATCGAGAGTGGCCGTCTGATTTTCGGCAGCGAGAGTTCGGACGACACCTATTCCTCGTCCAAACTTTCAGCAGGCGAGAAGGCTGTGCTGTACTACATCGGTGCCTCGATGTTTGCCCCGGCTGACGGTATTGTATTTGTAGAGTCACCTGCGCTTTTCCTCCATCCCTCGTCGACGCGCTCACTGTGGGACACCATCGAGGCGCTGCGTCCCGACTGCACGTTTATTTATGTCACCCACGACCTTTCGTTTGCATCGACCCGCGGCGACGGCACAACCGTCTGGGTCAAGAACTGCGATTCGGCGCGCGGAGAGTGGGACTACGATTTCATGACCTCGGCTGACGGTCTGAACGATGAGGTGTTTCTCGCCATCGTCGGCGCGCGCAAACCGGTGCTGTTCATCGAAGGTGACGGCATAAATTCGATAGATGCCAAGCTGTATCCCCTGATATTTCCTGAATACACCGTCAAGTCGCTCGGCGGATGTGACAGGGTGATTGAGTCGACCCGCACGTTCAACAGTCTGCGTGCCTTCCACAACCTTGATGCGCGCGGCATCGTCGACCGCGACCGCCGTGACGAGGGGGAGGTCAGCTATCTCCGCAACAAGCGTATCTTTGTCCCCAATGTAGCTGAGATTGAGAACATATTTATGATTGAGGAGGTGATTCGCTCCGTGGCGCGTTACTATCACCGCGACGAGGATGCTGTCTTCGCCAAGGTCAGGAAGGCAATCATGCGCCTGTTTGAGACGGATTTGCGTCAGCAGGCACTGATGCACACACGCCATATCGTCAAGAAGACGGTCGAACACCGCATTGACGGACGTTTCGCCAATATCAATAAGCTCGAGGAGCATATCAACGACCTGTGTCAGTCCATCAATCCGCGTGGGATTTATGAACAGTATTGCCGTGATTTCCGCCGCTATATTGCCGAGGATGACTATGCGTCGGTNNTGCGNGTCTACAACCGNAAGACCATGCTTTCGGAGAGTCATGTCGCAAGGGCTTGCGGACTGCGCCGCGACGACAAGGATAGCTATATACGCGCAATTNTGACGATTCTGAAAGAGGATCGCGCCNCNGCCTCGGCCATCCGAAGTGCCATCCGTGCTACTTTCGGCATTGATTAAAAATAGGTACATAAATTCAGAAATCACCCGAATAACGGATTGCTNTTCATCCCCGGGAAAGNGAANTCCCATTCAGGAGAAGCAATCGGTTATTCGGGTGATTTCTGAATTTATGTATTGCAGTTATTGGCTGGACTAATCCGGTTGTTACTTGGCTTCGCCGTCGGATGACTTCGGAGCTGACTGCTGCATCATGTCGGCGGGTTTGGGGTGGGTTTCGCTGACAGGGGGTGCAGCGGGCTGGAGGGGAGTGGCGTTGGTGAGCTTGATGGTTGTGACATCCGTGCCTGACGGATCGTTGAACAGGCGCAGACCGAAATCTATGGCAGTGACGGCAATGTGTTCGAACATCGCGCTCTGGATTGCTTCGTAGGCGGTCCATGCTGTGGTAGCGGTGAAACACCAGATTTGCAGAGGTATGCCTTCGCCGGTAGGAGCCATTACGCGTACAAGTATCTGCTGGTCGTGGCGGATTGCAGGGTTGTTGAGAAGCCACTGGCACATATAGATACGGAAAAGACCGAGGTTTGTCTTGTCTGTACCGTTGACTGTCGCCAGTCCCGGGTCATAGTCGGGATGTCCGAGCGACTGTATCTTCTGGAGATACTCCTTCATTATAGGATATTTCTCTGAAAGCGTGCTGATCATGTCGGGCGTGGTCGGCATGATGGTGTCGGAGTCGATGATGACCGAGCGGGCTATCTGACGGCATCCGCTGTTGCTCATGCCTCGCCAATTCTGGAACGATGACGACACGAGAGTGTAGGGGGGGAGTGTGACGATTGTATTGTCCCAGTTCTGTACCTTTACCGCAGTCAGCGTAACGTCGATGACAATACCGTTGGCTATCGTCGAGGGGACTACAATCCAGTCGCCTACGCGGAGCATATCGTTCTGCGAAAGTTGCAGTCCGGCAACGAGACCGAGGATGCTGTCCTTGAACACCAACATAAGTACTGCTGCGAAGGCGCCGAGACCTGTGAAGAGGTTGATGGGCGACTTGTTGATGATGATTGAGATGCTTATGATGATGGCGATGAACCAGATTATGCCGAGGGTCGTGTCAAGTATGCCCCGTAGGGGTAGGTTCTTGCTGTTGCGCGTCTGGTCAAAGCGGAGCCAGATAAAGCTCGTCACGGAGCAGATGGCGCGGCAGATGACGATGACAGTGTAGACGAGCAGCGCGCGGAATACAACTGTCCTCAACATATTATCCTCCGTAAAGGCGAAGGGGAGCAGGCTGAGAAGTACAAGCGGGGGTATGATGTGGCTGCAACGGCCGAGGACATTGTGGCTGATAAGTTCCTTGCCTATCTCACTGTGGCGCAGGAGCATGAATTTACGGAGACCGTAGAGTACGAGACTTTTGATGGCCCAGCCGAGAAAAAGGGCTATACCGACGATTATTGCGATATAGAGGATCTCTTCAAGCATCTGGTCCTTTTCAAGCCCGATGAGGTCGAAAAGCCGATGGATATGACTCAACAGCCATTGTGCGACTTTGTTGGATGGAATTAAGGCGTGTAACAACATAATTGAAACGTGGTGGTGTAAGTAGTGTGAATGAATGTGATGATGGGGGATATGTGAATGTATCTCCCCCGTTATTTTTATGTGTAACGCCTAAATCCGCGTCAGGGTTTGCTCCTTTGGCGAAACCTTAGTAAATTTGTAGTTATGGACACGTTTTTTCTTCTCCTGATTCCTCTCGCCATCTTCCAATCGGTGGAATTCTATGTGATAGCTGCCGTGATAGCCGCGGCGGTAGTCGCATTTTCTGCCCGTGGGGGCGACAGAGGTCCTGTCAGGCAGTTTCTGCTTCCGGGTGTGTTGACCCTCGCCGATACCCCCTCGTCTCCCTCGATAGAACTGATATGCCTTGACGATGGCGGAGTAGTCCTCCGTCGCCACGGCATAAGCGGCATGACCTACTCCGGGGCTGTCAGTCTCGCGGTGGAGGTCAACGGATTCGATGTCAAAATCATTGAGCGCACAGTTCCGGGTCGTCCGGGTGACACCGAAGTTGTCGACACCGCAAGTTTCATCCTTGAATTTATGGGTGCCGAACGATATTTCATCAGCTACAACGCCGAGGATGCCGGACTCTTCGCCGCCACCACCCTCCACAACCGCCCCGGCATCCGCACCGTCAAAGCCATGCAGTAGAAAAAGGGATGGCAGGAGAAAAATTTATTTAAATGTAGGGAATTATTTCAATTCAAAGGGAATGATGGTGCGGATGTCGGTGGAGGAGGAGCCGATGTAGGCACGGAATTTGCCCGGTTCGGCTATCCACGAGGAGGTGGCAGGGTCATAGAATTTGAGCGCGTCGGGGCTGACGGTGAAGTTGACGGTCTTCTCCTCGCCGGGGGCAAGTTCGATTTTATCAAAGCCTTTCAGCTCTTTCACGGGACGAAGGACCGAAGCCTTGTCGTCGCCGATGTAGAGCTGCACTGTCTCCTTACCGGCGACAGAACCGATGTTTCTGACGGGGACGGTAATGCTCAGGGATTCACCATCGCTGATTGTCTTGGCGGAGACCGACGGCTTACCGTATTCAAAAGTAGTGTAGGAGAGACCGTGACCGAAGGGGTAGCGCGCTGGAATCTTGCGTGTGTCGTGCCAGCGGTAGCCGACAAGGATGTCGTCGAGATACTCCTCGTTGACCGAGTCGCCCGGACAGCAAATGGCACCGAAGCTGTGCGCGCCGTTGTCTTCGAGTTTCACAGGGAAGGAAAAGGGGAGTTTGCCGGACGGATTGACCTTGCCGCTTATCACATTTGCCAAGGATTTGCCAGCCATTGAGCCGAGATACCATCCCTGAGCTATGGCGGGTACTTCCGAAGCCCAAGGCATCTCGACAGCATTGCCGCTGAGGAGCATCACTATAAGGTTCGGATTGGCGGCGTGAAGCTCACGGATAAGTTCCGATTGACCGTAGGGGAGAGCATAGCTCTCGCGGTCGGCAGCCTCGCAGTCCTGAAGATGATTCTTGTTGAGACCGCCGACGAAGATAACGACATCGGCCTTACCCGCCATTTCGACAGCCTCGGCACGAAGGGAATCCTGAACAGAGGCGGGAATCTCCTCGACGTGGGAATACATCGGTTTGCCCGCACGATAGCCCTGCGCGTAATTCACTTTATCGCCGTAAATGGAGCGGAGACCGTCGAGGGGTGTGATGTTGTCCTTTACTTTGAGTTCAGAAGAGCCACCCCCCTTCATCAGATTGCGCGTGGCATTGTCGCCCACGATTAGGATTGATTTCACGTCGGGCGAGAGTGGAAGGAGCGGACTGCCCCCTTTGACCACAGGCTCATTTTTGAGAAGGACAATCGCCTCATTGCCTATCCGCTCGGCGACATCATAGTGTTCGGGCGATGCGACTGAGCCCAGAGGCTTGTTGCGCTTCATCGCGGTGAGGAAATTGAGGCGGAGCATACGGCGCGCCTTGTCGTCGAGGGTCGACATGGGGATTTCGCCCTTTTCAATCAGTTCGAGATATGGGCGGGCGAGGTAATAATCATCGTTTGTGAACGCTGATTCCGATGTGAGGCCGTTGGTGTGGGTGCCCATTTCGAGGTCAAGTCCGTTGAGGGCAGCCTCGCGGGTGTCGTGCGCGCCTCCCCAGTCGGTCACGACAACTCCCTTATAGCCCCAGTCATCTTTCAGGATTTTGTTGAGGAGAATTTCGTTGTGACAGGCGTGCTGTCCGTTGATTTTGTTGTAGGCTCCCATGATGGTCCAACTGTCACCCTCGGTCACTGCACTCTTGAAGGCGGGGAGATAGATTTCGTGAAGTGCGCGGTCGCTGACGATGACGTTGATATGGCCGCGCCATGTCTCCTGATTGTTGAGNGCGAAGTGCTTGACGCTTGCCGCTACGCCGTTCTGCTGCATACCCTTGATGTATGGCACGACGAGGACGGAGGCAAGATAGGGGTCCTCGCCCATATATTCGAAGTTACGGCCGTTGAGCGGGGTACGGTANATGTTGACTCCCGGGCCGAGCATCACATCCTTCTCGCGGTAGAGAGCTTCCTCGGCAAGCGCGTTGCCNTATTCAAAGGAGAGGTCGGGATTCCATGTAGCCGCGAGTGCAGTGAGAGCAGGAAAGGCTGTGATGGAGTCGTTGGTACGGCCGGCGTAGCTCCAGTTGTTCCAGTTGATTTCGGCACGCACTCCGTGAGGTCCGTCGCTCATCCATAGGTCAGGGATGCCCAGACGCGGAACGCCGGGAGAGGAGAATTTGCCCTGCGCGTGAATCATATTGATTTTTTCCTGTGTGGTCATGCGCGATAACGCATCCTCGACGCGNTCGTCAAGCGGTCGNGACTCGTCTTGATAGACAGGTAGTTGTGCGCTGGTAGTAAGCGTGGCCGTCATCATGGCGGCCAATAGAGTGAGTTTATACGGCTTTTTCATNNGAGGTTACTTTATGTTTGTCGGGCGGGTGGAGCTGGCGTTGACCGTGACGGTCGAGGGTTGNAGGGAGGGAGAGGAAGCGGTTATGTTGACAGTCCCTTCCGAACCGTCATTGCGGACGATGAGCATGGCTTTTCCGTAGAAGGCGCTGCGGCTGTCATCCTTGAANCGTTCAAGCGAGAAGGGGGAACCGTTGTCAACNCCTGCGTTGAANCCGGCACCGTTGACATCGAAGTTTATTTTATTGTCGGCGAGNGGGCANAGATTTCCTTCANGGTCGACTATTTCTGCAAGTACATAGCTCAGGTCACATCCGTCGGCTGCAATCGTCGTGCGGTCGGGTGTAAGTCTTATGGCATAAGGCTCACCGGCGGTTACGATGGTCTTTTCAGCCACTGTACGGCCATTCTTACGGCTGACTGCCCTGACATTTCCGGGAGTGAAGGCAACGCGCCATGAAGCATGATATTTTCCGGCTTCGGGACGGCGGATACCNTGNGAGTNNCCGTTGACGAAGAGCTCGATTTCGTCAGCNTTGTTGTAGTANGCCCACATATCTATCTCCTCACCCTCGGTCCAGTTCCAGTGAGGGAAGAGATGAAGCACGGTCTTGTCGGGTCGCCACTGCGACTGATACATATAATAAATNTCCTTGGGAATTCCNGCAAGGTCGACTATGCCGAAATATGAGCTGCGTGCCGGCCAGCCGAATNGNGTCGGTTCGCCNANATAGTCAAAACCGGTCCATATAAACTGTCCGGCAATGAAGTCCTTCGTGTCGACATGACGTAGGGTTCCTTCATGGGAATTACCCCAAGGTACATGGCAGTTGTCGTAGGATGAACAGGAGAAGGAGGCATCGGTGAAAGGAATATCCCATCGCTTCGGCCATACGAAAACAGTGTCGGAGGGCNTACGGTAATAGCCCCGTGTCATCAGCCCGGAGACACTTTCGGAAATGATGAAAGGCTTGTCGGGGAACCATCGTGGCACGGAGTCAAACCAGTCGTCATGATAGTTATAACCGATGATGTCGAGCGCGCCGGAGCGGAAAAGATGGTTGNCGGGATTGGGTTCGTTNCATCCCGCAGTGACCGGACGCGAAGGGTCGAGTCCGCGCACCATTCCTGCCAGTTTGCGCGTGAGGAGTGAATTGACGCTCATGCTGTCGGTCATCGCGGCAAGCATCTCCTTGCTGTGACCGAAATTAAGGACGAGNTTGGCCTGTTCAAGCGAGAGNGTATCNGCCTTGGCGCTACGCCACTGTTCAAGTACCTCGTTGCCGATGCTCCATATTATCACAGAAGGATGGTTGCGGTCACGGCGGACAAGGTCTGTGAGGTCTTTTTCGTGCCATTNGGGGAAATAGCGCGAATAGTCATGCGCGGTCTTGCGCTTACGCCACATATCGAACGACTCGTCCATCACGAGTATTCCCATGCGGTCGCAGAGGTCGAGGACTTCGGGAGCGGGAGGATTGTGTGAGGCACGATAGGCGTTTACGCCCATCTCTTTGAGTATTTCAAGCTGCCGTTCTATCGCGCGGGTATTGACCGCCGCACCCAGTGCGCCGAGGTCGTGGTGCATACACACACCGTTGATTTTCATTGGTCTCCCGTTCAGAGAAAATCCTGTTTTAGGGTCAAAGTGGAAGTAGCGCAACCCGGTAGGAGTAATATATGTGTCAAGCATTTCGCCCGTTCCTNCATCAGCGATAAACGTGGCGAGNGTNTAGAGCTGCGGGGTNTCAACGCTCCATAGTCGAGGATTTTTTACGTTAATCGATGCCTTGACTGTGGTTTCGGAGCTGTTGCCGTCAAGTCGGATTGTCTGAGCAGGTGTTCGTTCAGTCATCACTCCTTCGGGATCGATAAGTGCCGTGTAGATGCTTACCGCCACCGGATTTTCACCCTGATTGACAAGCTCGGTNGTCAATTCAATGACGGCTTCACTGTCGGTGACCTCAGGTGTGGCTATATGCTGTCCCCAAAGAGGGATATGCACATCGGAAAGTGAGCGGAGCCAGACGTTGCGGTAGATGCCACATCCGCTATACCATCGTGAATTGGGCTGCTCCGCATTGTCGACCCGTACTGCCACTACGTTTTCACCCTCCTTGTCGAGCCACGGAGTGAGTTCATAACTGAACGAAGCGTATCCGTAGGGGCGTGTNCCGAGTTCGTGACCGTTGATGAATACGGTGGAATTCATNTAGGCACCGTCAAAGTCAATGAAAATCTTCCTGTCGCGGTCAGTGGGTGCGAGAGTGAAGGTCTTGCGATACCATCCCACACCGCCGGGGAGCGCACCCCCGCCTGTCCCTGCGGGATTGTCTTTACTGAAATCACCCTCGATTGCCCAGTCGTGAGGCAGCGTCAGTTCGCGCCACGATGAATCATCAAAATTTTTTCGGCTCATCTCCGGCTCGTCACCGAGCGCGAAGCGCCATCCGTCGTTGAAACTTTTCGCACGCGGGTCGGCGGCATGAAGGTTCAGNGNTATCGTAGCGACAATGATGGTGAGTATGATATTCAGTTTCGACATGATATNGTAGATTGGAGGTAGGTATGGATTGCGGATGTAGGGCCNGCACAAGCGCAGACCCTACATCCCGATAGGTGTTTCGATATGTCCGAATATACGGAATTTCTGGATACCTTCCTGAGTTGTCATAGCTCAGAGCTTGATGCTCTTTGTCTTGCCTTTNTAGGTGACTTCGATCCCCTTGTTCTCACGGTCATAGCCGACANGATGGTTTTNGGANACCTTAATAATGTTGNAGCGGCGTTCATGGAGCATACCGGGGAACTCTCCGTCGCGCTCTCCGATGGTAAGGGTCTGCTTTGCATCGTCCCATTTGAAGGGGATGACGGCATAGCTGCCATTCTCGTAATTATAGTTGACGTTTTCGTCCTCATAGAGTTCAAATTCACCATCCTCTCCGGCATAGACATAGAGATTTATGATTTCTGCCGGTTTTTCGTCGCTCCACTGCATGGCTGGACCNAATGGGATGATGGAGCCGGAACGTACATAGAGCGGAATNCGCTCGTAAGGGGCGGAAACGTTGAGNGTCTGCCCCCCCTCGANATGCTTTCCGGTATAGAAGTCATACCATTCCGCACCATTCGGGAAATAGACNGGGCGCGACGTTGCGCCGTAGGTGTAGACCGGAGCGACGAGGAGTGCGGGGCCGAACATATATTGGTCGCCGATATTGCGTGTGGTCTTGTCGGCGGTAAAGTCCATCACCATCGGACGCATCAGGGTGTAGTCCCTGAAATGTGTCATTCCGGCNAGAGAGTAGAGATAGGGCATCAGGTCATATCGGAGATTGGTGTAGTAGACCACCGATTTGTATGCCGGATGATTTTCAGGGGCGATGTTGAAGATTTCGCGGTAGGGCCACTGTCCGTGTGCGCGGAACAACGGAACGAAGGCACCGAACTGATACCAGCGTGTGTTCAGCTCACGCCATTCTTTCAGGTCGGGGTTCTCCTTGCCGGTTTTCTGGAANTCCTTTTGTGCGGCAACATAGCGGTCCTCGACACAGAAGCCGCCGATGTCCATGCTCCACCAAGGGATACCNGAGGCGGCAAAGTTAAGNCCGGCAGAAATCTGAGCCTTCATGTCCTCCCAGCGTGTGGCGATGTCGCCGCTCCATGTNGCGGTCGAGTAGCGTTGCTGTCCGGCAAAACCGGAGCGCGTGAGGAGGAAGACTCGTTTGTCGTTTGTCGCACGCTGTCCCTCATAGATAGCCTCAGCGTTCATAAGTCCGTAGGCGTTGAAGTATTTTGTCGAAGGTCCAAGTGCTGTCGGGGTCATGAGGTCCTTGCGATACTGGATGTCGATGCAGTCGCGTATGTTGGGTTCGGATGCGTCCATCCACCATGCGTCGAAACCGAGGGGGACATAATGGTCCTTCATCTGATTCCAGAAAAGTTTGCGTGCTTCGGGATTGTACGCGTCGTAGAACGAGCCGAGATAGCCGGGNCCGACCCAGTCGCGGATNCTGTCCTTGACAGGAAGCTGATACATCCAGCCGTGNTTGTCGAACTCTTTGTAGTGTTCGGTGGTGACATAGAATTTAGGCCAGACCGAAATCATCACGCGGCTGTTCATGCTGTGGATTGANTCGACCATTCCCTTGGGGTCGGGGAAACGTGCGGGATCAAACTCATGGCTTCCCCACGAATCCTCTTTCCAGTGCATCCAGTCGATGACGATGTTNTCGATGGGGATGTTCCTGCGGCGGAATTCGGCGAGGGTCGAGAGGACCTCCTCCTGCGTNTTGTATCTCTCGCGGCTCTGCCAGTAGCCGAGNGCCCATTTCGGCATGATGGGAGCCTTGCCGGTGAGCCGGCGGTAGCCGCTGATGACGTCGTCCATATCCTTACCGTAGATGAAATAATAGTCAATCTGATCCTGCATCTCGCTCCACCATCGCAGATTACGCTGGTCTGTGGGACGGGTNTGGGGATAGAGGCGTAGGCTGCAATAGGCGACGGANCCATTAGGATACCAGTCTATTTTNATGGGATAACGCTTGTCCGTCTCAAGGTCCATGTCAAATTTGTAGGAATTNGGATTCCACGCGGTGCGCCAGCGTTCAGGTACCACTTCCTTACCGCCGATAGTCACGGATATATAACCGGAATAGTAGAGGATGAATTTAAATTCTCCGCTCTCCGAAGGCTCGATTTCACCCTCGTAGGTGATGTGTGAACCACGATAGTTGAAATCCTGAGGGAGATTCACGACATGGTTGAGATCATTGCGGATGAGGTGTTCGAAATAGATTGATTCCTCGCGGCGGACTATTNTATCCTCCCCGGAATTTGCCGGGATGTAGGTTCCGGTCAGCGCACCCTCCTTGCCATACTTGTCGTAAAGGATNAACACGCCTTTAAGCTGCTTGTANGGCTTGAAGTTTCCGAAACGTGAGAGCGAATAGCTGTCCCAGAGGACNCCGTAGTTGTCGGTCGAAACGATGAAGGGGACGGAGACCTTGGTGTTGTACTGAAACAGTTCCTCATTNANCCCTTTGTAGTTGAAATCGTCGCTCTGATGCTGCCCGAGTCCGTAGAGACCCTCGTCGTTGTTGAGTGAGCGGAATGTCTGACGGACNCTNTAACTCTTGGTGTCCTCGACCTCTATAGGATAGAAGCGGCGACCGTTGTCAGCCTCNGCAAGAATGAGTTTTCCTGCCTTGTCNTAGAACTGCACGTTGCCTGTCGAGAGTGACACCGTCGCCGTCACCGAGGCAGTTGACAGTGAGACTGTCGAATCTGTCTGGCTGACAGTATAGTCCGGGCGTGATGTCTGCGGGACGGTCACNAGGCTCTCGTCCTTGGAAAATTTTCTGTCAGCGGTAGCTGAGACGCGTATGATTTTATCGTCTATCACTTGCAGACGCACTTTCCGCACGTCATTGTCTTTTTTGGGACTTAGCGTGACGGTGATTCCATTGTCTGTCTTTTTGACTTTCGCGGGTGAACAGGCAAGCGTCAGGAGTCCGGCAATCACCGTGACTGTGAAGGCTCGTAATTTCATAAATTTGAGTCGCTGGTAGGTTGCTTTCAAGAGTGATTTTTCCNATTGGTTTCTACGGTAGTGCAAAGTTAGGAATAAAGTATGAAAAATGGTAATCATTCNCAATGATTTACCGAAGATTATCCCTGATAGACCGACGGAAGCACACCGAATTCCTCTTTGAAATAGCGACTGAATATTTTNGGCGTGTTGTAGCCGAGCTTGAANGCTATGTCCGAGATGTTCATCCGGCTTTCGCGCAGCATCTGCGCAGCCCTTTTCATCCTTATGAGTCTGATAAACTCGATTGGGGTTTTCCCGGTGGCGGCTTTGAGTTTCTTGTAGAGATGGACACGGCTCATNCCGAGGTGCGCGCTCAGTTCCTCGACGGAGAGGTCGGGACGGCGTATGTTGGTGACGACATATCTCACCGCCTTCTCAAGCAGGATNTCGTCAAGCGGAGGGATGTCGGNATTGACAGGTTCGGGACAGATGAGCGGATTACTCCCATANTATGGGAAATCGGTGAGGCGTTTGAGTTTCGCTACGGCTTGCTCCGTATCGGCGGGGAGCATGATGCAGTCGTCGGCGCCGGCCGTGAGGGTTCTNACTGTCGCATCGTCCCCCTTGCTNGNGGTCACGATNACCATCGGGACAGACGCAAGTATNGAGTTCGATTTGATGTGACGGCATAGNGTCGGACCGTCGGCTTCCTTGTCGTCAGGACAGGCAAGAATGACGGCGGGNGGTAAGCCNTCAGCTCTCNCGGCTATTTCATCGCCGCTTCCTGTGGCGGTCACACTGAATTCTCCTTCAATACTTTCAATAAGNGAACTGATACAGTCGGTATCGGGAGCGGCTATGAGTAGTGCAGGTTTTTTCCCGNCTTTTTCTTCTTCCGCTGNNGGCAGCGANTCTGTTTCCTCGACAGCTTCCTGACTGTCAAGACCAGATGTNGGCGCAGGAGTGTCGGCTTCATTCGCAATTTCCGTCTCCTCGTTTCCNGNTCGGGCAGGCTGTGGCTGCTGCGTCTCGTGAGAGAGAATCTTCGCGGCGGGAATACCGATGGAGAAGACTTCCCGGTCATACATCTCACTCTCGGCTGAATCGGAAGTATAGAGGGTTATGGTGATGTATGCTCTGACAGCCCGCACGGATACCTGAATATATCCTCCGGGTGCGGCATACCGTAGGGCTGCCGAGAGAAGGTCGCTGAGATAGACCAAGAGCCTTCCGCTGTCGGAAGGAAAGGGGATTTCTGAACGTATGGATGTGAAATTGAAGGTTATNTCGTTTCTGCCGGAACTTTCGGCTATGGTGCAGCAGGTGTTCTTTACGAAATTCGCCCATGCGTCGTCGGCAGCCGCGATATGCTCCGTCGATGGCGACGTGGAGGCGACGCGGCTTTCCTTATGTCCGCGGCTACGGACAGCGAGTAAGCACGTTTCGCTCAATATCAGAATAAATGTTAGGATAAGTAGAAAAAAAGGCATGGGCTTGGCGGTTTTGTGCGGAAAATTTCCAAAGACAAAGTAAAGCAAACTGCGTGTAATATCCAAATTCCTGTCAGAGAAATTATTTGCCGGAAACTCGTAATATTTTGTCAGGTTAAAAAGTGTTGCCCTCTGTAAAAACAAAACTGCTCTCTGCGCCGTTTCACCTAAACGAAACTATTTTTTTATGAAACACCACGTCATCATATCTATCGCCGCACTTATGACACTGAGTGCCTGCGGCTCCAAGGGAACTTCCGGGTCTGAGGGACAGACTCCTGTCGACCTTGCCGTCACGACCGATTCAATGGAGAATATGGTATTTCCACTTCCGCAGATTCCGTCCACTATATCCAAGCCTGAGGATCAGATTGGATTTATCGTAATCCATTTCTGGGACAATTTTGACTTCTCCGATAAGGAAAAGTCGTTGAATCTGACGTTCATGGAACGGAATTTTGTGGATTATCTCACGCTTATTCCGGCGGCGATGACCGAGGACAGGCGCATGGCTTTCAGTGAACTTATAAAAAGAGCCTCGGTCTCTCCCGAGACCCGTAGTCTCATCATCGGACTCGGCGAGAAATATCTCAACGATCCTGATTCTCCGATGAAAAATGCCGAATACTATGCTGATTTTGTCGAGGCTGCCAAAGGCTCGTGACCGCAGCGGCTCACTCGAATTCAGCACGCAGCGCCTCGAAACGCTGCAATGTCGACTGAGAGATGCGTTCCATTGATTTCTCGACCCGCTCCATCGGCTTGCGCTTCATGTCGCCGCTCTTCGAATAGAACTTGTCGGCGTAGCATATCAGACGTTCCAGAGTGGTCTTCGGCATATAGTCGCCCGGAGGGATTGGAAGACTCTGAGTTTTGATGTCCTCCTCGTTGATGCCCGCTCCGGTGTGGCGTTCAGCCACCCGCGCATCGCGTTCCGGCATACCCTCACGGCGCAGCAGTTCACCCCCGAGCAGTCCGTGGAGGATATAGGGAGCAGTGCCGTGACACTCTATTCCGTCTGCGTCAGTCAGGAAGATGCCGATGTCGTGGAGCATCGCCGCTTCCTCAATCTCGTCGGGAGACAGATCAAGATTTTTACGACGGGCGATTTCAAGCGCGAGGTCAGCGACAGAGCGGCAGTGGCGCATATAAATATCCCGCAGGGGTGAGCCTACGGGATAATATTTGTCTACGATGTCCTGATAAGTCATTCGCCGGAACTTATTCAACGATTGTACACCATCCGTGCTTGTCCTCGATTTCGCCGAGCTGGATACCGCGGAGAGTGTGGTAGAGTTCGGTGGTGATGGGGCCCGGTTCGCCGTCCTTCGAGACAATGTATTTGACCCCGGTGTCGAGGTCGTGGATTTCGCCGACCGGCGAGGCTACGGCAGCCGTACCGACTGCGGCAGCTTCGTCGATGTCGTTGAGTTCGTCGACCGTGATGTGGCGGCGTTCAACCTTCACACCCATATCCTCGGCAAGCTGCATGAGGCTCTTGTTGGTGATGGAGGGGAGGATTGAGGTAGAGGCGGGAGTGATGTAGACACCATCCTTTATAGCCATGAAGTTGGCGGGACCGCACTCGTCGAGATACTTTTTCTCTTTCGGGTCAAGATAAAGCACGGCGGAGTAGCCGAGTTCGTGGGCGTGTTCGCCCGCGGTGAGGGATGCCGCATAGTTGCCGCCGACCTTCCAGAGACCTGTTCCGTTGGGGGCTACGCGGTCATACTGGCGCATGATGCAGATGTTGGTGGGCTTGAATCCGGTCTTGAAATAGGGGCCGACAGGCGTAACAAGAATCATGAACACATATTCGGTCGAGGGCTTGACGCCGACCTGAGCAGAGATGCCGAGTTCGAGCGGACGTATGTAGAGCGACGCACCTGAGCCGTAAGGGGGGACAAAGCGCTCGTTTAGTTTGACTACTTTAAGCACCATTTCTTTGAATTTCTCCTCGGGAAGCGGCTCCATGAGTATGCCCTTTGCCGATTCGCGGATGCGGCGCGCGTTTTCTTCGAGACGGAACACACGGATTTTACCATCCTTGCCGCGGAAGGCTTTCAGGCCTTCGAAGATTTCCTGACCGTAGTGAAGGCAGGTGGCGGCAATGTGGAGTTTGAGTTCCTCGCTTTGCGAAACTTCGATTTCGCCCCACTTCCCGTCGCGGAAGTAGCAGCGCACATTGTAATCTGTTGGGATATAACCGAATGAGAGGTTCCCCCAGTCCAATTCGTTGTTCATGTTGCAGTGTGTTGGTTTTTGTTTTGTGCAAAATTACTACAAAAAGCGCAAAATCCTAAGTAAAACCGCCGGAAATTTTCAGAATCGTAGGGACTATACCTGAGCCCCTCTACATTTCTATATGGCTATAAAAGATGCAAACGTTACTCTTTCTTTCCGGACTGTAAGGCAAATATCTCCTTCTGCTTGTTTATTTCGGCGGCAAGTTGCTCCTTGGTTGGAAGATAGGTAAGATATTTTGCTGCGTATATCTGTTTGCTGTCTTTTAGAATTGAGTAACGAGCCAAATCCTTGCTCGTCTCGGAGCATAGCAACAATCCGATGGTGGGATTATCCCCGGCGGTACATTTCAATTCATCATACATTCGGATATACATATCCATCTGTCCTAAATCCTGATGAGTTATGGGCGATGTCTTAAGGTCAACGAGCAAAAAGCATTTCAGAATATAGTTATAGAAAACGAGATCAATGTAATATTCACCCATATCTGTCTTGATGCGTTGCTGACGCGCTACGAATGCGTATCCCTTACCAAGCTCCATGATAAACTTCTGAAGATGGTCAATTATCGCGGTTTCTAAATTAGATTCAGAGTAGGCAGCATCAGGAGCAAATCCAAGAAATTCGGCAATCACCGGATTCAGCATGAATTGATGGCGGTCTTTCTGATAGTCAGCGGTTAGACGGTGCATCTCCTCAATAATCTCGCCACGCTTTGATTCCGGTGTCTGGAGCAACCGATGGTAATATTGCGAACCGATATTGCGGTTCAAGGTACGCACACTCCATCCTTCGTTAGCTGCTTCAAGCATATACCAATCTCGTTCATCCTTGTCATCTATACGCATTAATCTTTCATAATGCGACCATGATAGATTTGAGGGAAGACTCCGTGTCAATTCAAATTCGACGGACGCTGTCCGCTGAATTGGTAGATAATTAAATTTCAGATAAAACTTTCTAAAATCACGTAGTTGCGTTGGACTATAACCTTTCCCGAATTCTTCTGTAAGTGCTTTTGATGCAATTTCAATAATATGTTTGCCGTATTGGGCACGGGTTTGTCCATTCTGCTCCTGTTTGACGATACGTCTACCCACGAGCCAATTACTGATCACATTATATAGGTCGACTTATATAGGTCGACCGCTTGGTAGGCCTTCGCCTTGGCCGTGTAGACAATAGTCTTGAGATCTGAAATAAATTTCAAATCATCAGGTAATATTTCATTTGTCTCTGAGATTGTATATGCCATAATGCAAAATTAGTGAAGAAACCTGATTAACACAAAAATAAAGTCAGAAATCCGAAGTGTCATCCGGCACGAGTACATCACTGCTTTGTTGTATTCTGTCCGAAAATAAGCCACCGCAGCTCCGGGTTGGGGCTGCGGTGGATGTCGTCTGAGGGATTGGGGGTTTATAGATTGTTATTTCACTGTGATTTTCTTGACGGTGTTGCCCTGGCGGACTATGTAGATGCCGGCGGGGAGGGAGTCGGTGCTGTCGGCGACCTTCATGCCGCTGACATTGTAGACCTCGACGGGAGTGGCGGCATCAATGTCGGTGGCTACGTCTGCGATTGCACTTGTGAAGTCGTATGCCTTGATGTTGCTGAACAGATTCCAGGGTGCGGTAATAGCAGCCTTGTCAATGGCAGCGGCGGGAACATAGAGAGTTGCCGTCGGATAGATACTTTCATCGAATACATCGACCGTTGATTCAATAGGATTCTCGGCTGGGTAATAGATCTCTTTCAGCTCCTTACAATCGGAAAATGCATAACTACCCAAGTCCGTCAAAGAAGCAGGAAGACTGACAGATGATAGGGTTTGACAGAGAGAGAAAGCCCATAGTCCAAGTTCGGTCACAGAATTGGGAATAGTTACTGATTCGAGATTACAGTTGGAGAAAGCACTACCTTCAATGGTGGTTAAGGAGGATGGCAGATTGATATTGGTCAGGTGCTTGCAATTGGTGAAAGCCAATGAGCGAATAGCTGTGACTGAGTTGGGAAATTCGATGGATTTCAGAGAGTCGCAATAAGCGAAGGCTTGGCTACCGATTGTTTTAATGGTCTCAGGAATATTGACGGTTTGCAGGCTGACACAATATTGAAACATTTGATCACTTATCGAATCAATTGTTGCGGGTAATGAGACAGTGGTTAAACTCCGGCAATTATCAAAAACAGCTTGACCGATTGATTTGATATTGTCAGGGATTATGATTGAGGTTAGATTATTACAGCCTTGGAATGCATAGTCACCTATCGTGGTGATACCTTCGGGAAGGATATAGTCGCCCACTGCGGATGTAATGGGACAGAAAAGAAGTGTGCTGAAATCCTTGTTGTAGAGCAGCCCATCCTTTGAAGCAAAGTATGGATTGGCCGGATCGACTGTGAGCCCGGTCAGATTTTCGCAGGAACTGAAAGCTCCTCCACCGATGGCGGAGACTTTGGCCGGGATAGTAATAGATGAGAGATCGGAACAAGAGGAAAATACATGACTACCCAAGTCCCTAATATCAGGAGGTAGTTGGATGGAAGTGAACGCACAGTACCTAAAAGCATTCGTACCTATTGACTCTACGGAATTAGGAATATTTATATCGGAGAGTTTATTACAAAATGCGAAGGCGTAATCACCAATTGTTTTTAGGTTTTCCGGAAGTTGTACTGAAGTCAGATTAATGCAACTGCTGAATGTGCGGTAATTTATCACCGTGATATTCTCAGGGATAACGAGTGTTGTTAGTCCTTGACAGGCATCGAATGCTGACCGGCCAATTTCCGAGACATTGGTCGGGATATGTATGGAGGTGAGGGCGGTACAATTCCTAAATGCACCCTCACCGATAGAGGTTACTCCTGCAGGAATATTTACCGATGCCAGCTTGGAACATGATGCGAATACACGATCGGGAATCACAGAAATGTTGCCCGGAAGATGGATTGATGTAAGTTCGCTACAACCATAGAAAGCATATTCACCGATAGAAGTGACGGACTCGGGAATATTGATGGATTGTAAGAGGAAGCAACGATAGAAGGCGTTGGCTGCAATGGATGTCACGCAGTCAGGGAGCGTTACGGAGGTGATGAGCCTGTAATTGTAGAAGGTGTTTGTGCCGATTTCAACAACGGTATAGTTATTGTCATTGTAGAAGACTGTCGGAGGGATAATTACGTCACCGCTCATGGATGTTGACGAACCCTGAACGGTCCGGCAGGTCTTTGCATTTTCGTCAATGACTTCGTAGTTGATGCCTCCGTATTCGAAGGCAAACCCCGGAAGTACTGTTAGCACTATCAAAAGCGCGGATAAAAATTTTTTCATTGGGGATAAATTTTGAAAGGTTAATAAAAATATGAGTAAAAAAGGTTGTCAGTAAGAAATATAACTAAAACTGATATTTTGCCTCGGTCATCCCCTCGTCAGCACTAAAAAGATTGGATTAAAAAACGCGGAAGCGTAGGAATCTGTACCTGTTGCCGTCCTACACCCTGAGGCTTCTCGCATTGCCCTATTGAAGTCGGACGGCAACGCAGAAGCCCACGCCTGTATATGTAATAAATACAACCCGACCGACATTTCCTCGCGGAAGTTCGGACAGAACGTAATGTATTACATCACCACGGGCATCTACCGTTGCACGACCCTTGACTTCAATATGAAATTTTGCGAGAATTTCAGGGTGTCAAGAATCAGCGCGGATAAACGCTTTCGAAAACTTATTCTTCGGCAAAAAGGACTCTACCAGCAGCCGGACTTCCCACCCTCAATCCCTTTACCGGGCTTCTGATGGCGGTCTGTGAGGGCAAATGTACGACATAAATGTCAATTACGCAACCTCACTCTGCAAAAAAATCGACAGTTCTCCCATTGTCAGCCGGTTGGAATGATTGCTGAAAGATTTGGTGTAATTGTGGAAATGGGGGAAATGTATGGTTTATAATTTTGTAGTGAAAAACGATGTCAAAACTTTAAATCATTTTGCAGACTATGAAACGAACATCTTTAACCCTCGGCGTACTTGCCGCAGCAATGCTCTTGCAGGGGTCAAATTCAATATATGCCCAGTCGACGGGCGGCGACGAACAAGGACTTTCAATCCCCGCCGAAGTGAGTCTCCCTCAGGACAGGATGGCTCTGACTGAGGCGCGCGACGGATGGTGGACCGATGCCCGTAAGAACTATGACGAAAGAATGGGGTGGTACAATGATGCGAAGTTCGGATGTTTTATCCATTGGGGTGTCTATTCCGATGTGGCGGGGTTCTGGCACGGTAAGCACATCGGAGGCTACACAGAGCATCTGATGCGCAAGGCGACGATACCCCTCGACGTGTATCGTAAAGAGGTGGTTGCGCCGTTCAACCCGACCGGATTCGATGCCGACGAGTGGATGAGCCATGCCCGCGACGCAGGGATGAAATATTTTATCGTGACCGCCAAGCACCACGACGGATTTGCCATGTTCCCCTCGGACGCTTATCCCTACGACATACGTCAGACCACCTTTGACCGCGACCCGATGGGCGAACTGAGGGAGGCAGCGCGCAGATATGGCATCAAGTTCGGATTCTATTACTCACACGCCTTTGACTGGGAGCATCCCGACGCTCCCGGAAATGACTGGGACTATGACAACCCCGGAGGTGACCGTCTGCTCGGCGGAGCGGAGTGGTGGACGGGCGGACGGCGCGATTTCCTCCCGAAAGCTGAGAAATATGTGGCGGAGAAGTCGATTCCGCAGATTCAGGAACTTATCAGGAATTATCAGCCTGACATCCTTTGGTTCGATACCCCTGCCAAACTTCCCCTCTATCTCAATGTACGCATACTGAAAGCCATACGCGAGGCTGACCCTGAAAATAAAATCGTGGTCAACGGCCGTCTGGCAAGATATGGCGGCAGCAATCTCGGCGACTACCGCAACACCGGCGACCGCGCGGCATTCTTCTTCCCGACCGAAGGGCCTTGGGAGTCGATACCGACCACAAACGAATCGTATGGTTACAGCATTGCCGACAGCATCCGCAAACCGGCACCGTTCTTCATACGCCTTCTCGCCAGCGCGACCTCAAAGGGGGGCAACATACTTATGAATGTGGGGCCGATGGGCAACGGGAAGTGGGACGAGAAGGATGTGGAGATATTCCGCGGCGTAGGGGAGTGGCTTCGCCGAAACGGTAGGAGCATCTACGGCGCAGAACGCACCGACCTCCCTGTGCAGCCGTGGGGTATGACCACATGGAAGGGTGACACACTTTATGCCCACGTCTTCCACTGGCCTGAGGATGGTGAACTGGTCATCGGCGGCTTGCGTTCATCAATAGTCTCGGCCTCACTTCTGGCCGACGGTTCCACCACGATTCCGGCTGAACGGCTCGGCACAGACGACTGGCGGCTGAATCTTCCGGCCAATACTCCCGACACGGTCAATACGGTCATAGAGATTGTGACCGGCGGGAGGACGGCCGCGTGTCCAGTCCGTCTGCTCGACCACAGGAGGAGCAACACACTCGCTACGTTTGACGCAACGCTCCACGGACGCGGGTTGGGCTACGGCGATGGAAAGCCGAACCGCAATCACGTCAAGAACTGGCGCGACAATTCTCAGAGTATGAGCTGGAATCTGCGGCTTAATGCTCCGGCGGAATATGACGTGTATCTCGACTACAACACTGTTTCCGCCGACGATTCAGGCATCGTGAACGTAAGGATTGGCGGCAAGGACTTCGAGGTCCCATACACCGGTCATCCTGAACGTCTCGGGACCAAGTCGATTCCCCTCGGGTCGGTCAGTCTCGCTGCCGGAGAGTTCGGATGTGAGCTGACAGGAAAGTCATACGCAGGCAAGACCTATATGACCCCCATAGCCGTCAGGCTTGAACCGAGATGAGGATGGGGGAGTGGCGAAAGGAAGATTACAGAGTCGTAAAAAAAGTTATAGAATTGCGAGTATTTTACGTTTCAGTAATCAAATGTAAGAATGATTAAGGAAATATTTGTAAATTTGCGCCCTACTAAGTTAACCTCAGAAAAGTAACTATTCATTTTTATCTCTTGCATTAATTTTCCCACCCCATGAGAAAACTTGCTTTAACCTTCTCCCTCCTGTTTGCACTTCTATGCAACGTCGCGTTTGCGCAGATTATGACGCCTGTGAAGTGGTCGGCAAAGGTGAACATGACCGGTTCCGACCAAGGTCAGGTGATACTTACCGCTACCATTGACAACGGATGGCACATGTATTCACTCGACTGTGACCCCGACGCAGGCCCTCAGATTCTTGAAATCACCTATCCGAAACTCGACGGTGTTACCCTCGAAGGGAAACCGACACCCGACAAGCCCTCACACAAGCAGTATGACGATATGTTTGGTGCGGAACTCTCATGGTGGACACAGGGAGTGACAATCACACAGAAATTCAAGGCCACCAAGCCTGAGTTCAATATCGACGTGATGGTGGTCTGCTCCGCCTGCAACGACGAGAACTGTATTCCCCCTTCCCGCTCTACCTTCAACCTCTCGGGCAAGGCTGATATCAAGGCTGCTCCCGCTGCTGCCGAAGCTGCTCAGGCTGATGCTGCCGCCGGAGAAGAGCCTCAGGCCGACAATGCTGCCGAGGCTCCTGTCGTGACGGATTCGCTCGTCGCCATTGTCGACTCCCTTTCGGCACTTTCCGCCTCCGAAAAGCCTTCCGACCTCTGGGCACCCGTCTCGTTTGCCGACTCGGAAAGTGCCGAGGACTTCTCGACCACCTCACTCTGGTACATCTTCTTCACCTGCTTCCTCGGAGGTCTCGTGGCGCTGTTCACCCCCTGTGTATGGCCGATGATCCCGATGACGGTCAGCTTCTTCCTGAAAAAAGGCAAGGACCGCAGCAAGAGCATCATGGATGCCTGCACCTACGGCCTTTCGATTATAGTGATTTATGTGGCTCTCGGTCTGCTCATCACCGGTATCTTCGGTGCAAGTTCGCTCAACGCGCTCTCGACTTCGGCCGTCTGCAACATCATCTTCTTCCTTCTCCTCGTCGTGTTTGCCATCAGCTTCTTCGGAGCATTCGAAATCAAGCTCCCCTCCTCGTGGTCAAACAAGATGGACGCTACTGCCGAGAAGACCACCGGTCTGCTCTCCATTTTCTTCATGGCCTTCACGCTGACCCTCGTGTCCTTCTCCTGCACCGGCCCCATCATCGGTACACTTCTCGTCGAGGCAGCCTCACAGGGCGACCTCTGGGGTCCCGCTATCGGTATGCTCGGATTCTCGACAGCGCTTGCGCTGCCGTTCATGCTTTTCGCCATGTTCCCGACCATGCTTCAGGCTGCTCCCAGCTCGGGCGGCTGGATGAACACTCTTAAAGTCGTCCTCGGCTTCGTCGAACTCGCCCTCTCGCTGAAATTCCTCTCTGTCGCCGACCTCGCCTACGGCTGGCACGTCCTTGACCGTGAGGCATTCCTCGCTCTCTGGATTATCATGTTCCTCCTTCTCGGCCTCTATCTCCTCGGTCAGTTCAACTTCGCTCACTACGGTAAGGCAGACAGCTCTATCGGTGTCTTCCGCTTCTTCCTCGCCCTCTGCTCACTCTCGTTCACTGTCTATCTCATTCCCGGTCTCTGGGGCGCGCCCCTCAAAGGTGTGAGTGCCTTCGTTCCCCCGCTGTTCACTCAAGATTTCAACCTCTACGGCGAGAGTTTCAAGGAGTATGACGATTTTGAGGAGGGTATGAAGGTGGCTAAGGAAGCCGGTAAACCTGTCCTTATCGACTTCTCGGGATTCGGCTGTGTCAACTGCCGCAAGATGGAGGGTGCTGTCCTCGACGAGCCTAACGTCAAGACCATGATTGAGGATAATTTCACCGTAATCAAGCTGATGGTCGACGAGAAGAAGAAACTTCCCGCACCTATCACCGTCAAGGAATATGGCAAGGATATGACCCTCTACACATACGGCGACCGCTGGAGCTACCTGCAACGCTATAAGTTCAATGCCAACGCACAGCCTTACTATGTCATTCTCAACGATGAAGGTGAACTCCTCTCAGGTCCCTACACCTACGACGAGAATGTGGCACGTTTCTCGGCTTTCCTTGAAAAAGGTATCAAAAGTTATAAGAAATAATTGAATCTGCAATGTCGAAAACCACTCTCCGTAAAGCCATAAAAGATTTTGAAGCTCCCGAACTCCGGGAGCTTCTTATTGATGTATACACCAAAAGCAAGGAGGCACGCGAACTGCTCGATTTCTTTGCCGAACCTGACATCGAGAAGAAGGCTGAGACTTACAGGGCGCAGCTCACGAAGGAGGCCACGCGCTTCACGCGCCATGCCCATCATCCGCGCATCACGAAACTGCGGGCTGCCATCAAGCGTTTCCAGACGTTTGAGCCGGGAAGCGAGGCTGTGTCCGACCTTATGGTTCACACCTCCGTCGAGCTGATTTCACTCGGCAGGGATGGATGGCTGAGGGAACGGCTCTATGTCCAGATACAGAAATTCATCGCCGAGACGCTTGACTATCTTCTGCTCAACAATCTGCTCGACGATTTCCTCCCGCGCCTACGCCGTGCCGACGGACAGCTTGAACGCATCGGAGCTTTCGGCAATCCTATGAAGCGAATAACCGAATCGGAAATAAACCGCATCGAGACCCTCCGCGATGAAGTGAAGTGACTTACAGTCGTAATTTCCCCACTTTTCAGTCAAGGTGGATTTCGGCTTCCGACATTTCGTCATATTCTTCCCAGCCGGGATCGTTCTCNGTGTAGATGGTAAGGGGGAGAAGGGGGAAGGGGGCAAGGAGTTCGTTGAGCTTACGGCCGAAGATATGGGTGCTGAGAGTGTAGAAAATCCAGTCGCGCTGNTTGTCGCCTGTAAATATTCCGGTCAACACAGCGACGGAGTCTTTCCTGAACTCTTTCTGCAACACCTCCTGCACCTCTTCCATAAGGGTTGANGTCGGTTTGTCGGGCATACCNGTGGCATCTCCCTCATACTTCCATGTCACTTCTACGCGGATGTTGAACCGAGGGTTTGAACGGAATTTTTCGACATCCTTGCGTCCGGTGACGAGGATAAGTTTTCCCGACTCGCTTTCGGTGGGAGCGGTCCACCATGTTTCGTTTTCCATATTCTTTCTGAGTTTATTTATCTGCAAATATAACAAAAAAGAGCGTGTCCAAAAATTTATTTTCAGACACGCTCCAAAAATCGGGGACGGTTTTAAACGAACTGTCAATTTCGGTGATATTTTTTATTTCAGTGATTGCAGTAGTTGGCGGGTAGCCTCGTCGCTCGGACGCGGTGCGTTGTAGGTATGGAGTGTTCCCTCAGGACCATAGATGAGGAAGTGGGGGATTCCGCGGATATTCAGGCGTTTTGCAAGATTCCCGTCGCTGTTCCAGAGCTGGTTGCCGTGCATATTGAGCTGATCCATCTTTTTAATCCACGGAGCTTTGGCGGAATCAATGGAGATGGATACGAATACTACGTCCGAACCTTCGAAATCCTTTTCAAGTTGCTGGAGATAAGGAACTTCGCGCACGCAGGGGCCACACCATGATGCCCAGAGATCAACGTAGACATATTTACCCTTGAATTTCGAGAAATCCACCTTGTTGCCTTCGCGGTCGACAAGCTCCACATCAGGAAATGCAGCTCCGGGAACAGTCGCACGGCGTGCGCGGAATGTTGCGAGGTAGCTGTCGGGAAGTGAATATTTCTCCGTGAGGGCTTGCAGACGGTTCTCGCCTTCGGTGAAACCGGTATTGTAGTCAAATTTGTCCATAAACGAAGTCACGAGCATGGAGGTGACTGTTTCCCTCACGGTAGGAGTCTTGTAGGTGTCATAGAGGGCTGTCAGGCGTTCTTCAAGCGACCCTTTGGGGAGTGTACCCATGATGAGGAGTGACGAGGAGGGGAAGGATGCAGCCATCGGAGAGTCAAGGACAGTCTGAGGAGCAGGGAGTATGTCGGTGAGGGTGAAACCGAGATTACGTCCGGCGTGTTGGGCGAGGTGTCGGGCAAGCGAATAGGAATCAGAGGCTGAGGTGTAGGCCCACAGACGCATGAACTGTTCGACCTGCGNCGGGAGGGACGTTGATGCGATGATTGAATCAGCTTCATTGACATAGCTCTCCATGATGGAGCGGATCTGCCCGTCGGAGAGTTCTGGGAGATTGTTGCCGACAGCGATGGCTTTGGCGACGGTCGACGAAGCGTAGGTGTTCAGCGCGATGTTGACGGGGTCTGTGAGGGAGGAGGNNGTGGTGTAGTTGGGGCCGTCGGATATGGTGATGCTCTGTTTTGCCGTCTGAGGTGCTACATAGAACGGGAGCGACATCTGGGCNTTTGGAGTGGCCGAATAGAAGTAATAAAGACCGTCGGGATTGATGTTGACNTGTCCGCTGAAAGTTCCGTCGGCATTGCGCGGAAGCTCGATTGTGGACTGGTCTGAGACATCGTTGACAGGATGAATGAAGATGCGTGTCTCTTCCGGATTGAGGGTNCCTGCCAGCTTGATGTCCATATCAAGGGTCTGNGCGCCTGCGGGAAGACCGAGGCAAAGGGCGGTCAAGAGTTGTAGATTAATAAGTTTCATAGATTTTATTTGGCTACGCGTGGTTTATGGCGAAAATCAAAATTACTTAAAATGTTTCATAATCCAAACATCCGGAAGATGGTTGTCAGGCGGCAGAAGTGGCGNGTAGAGGGACAATTGATATTAATTTGCTGAGATTCAAACCTGAAAGCGGGAAGTACCAAGAGCATTAATTAAATAAAATTAACTATTCTGTGAGNATGATAGAACTTATTAAATGTCAGGGTTGTTTCACATATATAATTATAATATGACATATAATTATAATATGACACCCCGCAACAGCCGACACNAAAGCGCAGTCCGCCGGGGGCTGGATAGATTTCTGGCCTGGCGTGAAACCCACATCTCTGACAAGGCATTTCTGTTTATCCTTGCCACGGTTGTGGGGCTTCTTGCAGGTACAGGCGCATTTATNCTCAAACGCCTTGTGGCCGCTGTCTCGAAACTGCTGACATCGCATTTTACCACAGATGGTGCCAACTGGTGGCTGCTGGTGATTCCTCTCGCCGGCATTNTCCTGACAGGCATTTTCTGCCGCTANATCATGCACGCGAATCTCTCCAACGGTACTGACCAGCTTATACATGATTTGAAGAACAAAATGTATAAGCTGAAAAGCTACATCACGTTTTCGCCGATACTCGCAAGTTCCATCACCCTCGGTTTCGGTGGTTCGGCNGGTTCGGAAGGTCCTATCGCCTATACCGGGGCNGCCATCGGAAGTAATCTTGCGCGTGTNTGCCGCATGAGTCCGCATCTTATGATGATAATGCTCGGCTGCGGTGCGGGAGCAGGNATAGCAGGTATATTCAAGTCGCCTCTCGGTGGCGCACTGTTCACGCTGGAAGTGCTGAGGATGCCGCTGACGACACTTTCGGTGCTTGTCCTTCTCGTGACGGTGGTGACGGCGGCCATGACCGCTTTCGCCCTTTCGGGATTTACGCTCGACATCCCCTTTGACGGGGGTGNGGGATTCGATGCCGGACTGTTNCCCTACATNATTCTGCTCGGAGTGTTCTGCGGATTCTATTCGCTCTATTACAGCTACATCATGAAGAAGGTAGCCAAANTTCTANGCTATCTCCGCAATCCTTGGGTAAAGAATGTAATNGCCGGGGCTGTCCTGTCGGGGCTTGTGTTCCTCTTTCCGACACTCTACGGCGAAGGCTATGCNACNATAGGGAAAATCATAAACGGAAATTTCACGACTATTCTCAATGACAGCCTTTTTGCCGGAGGAANCGGCTCATGGCTGTTGATTCTTGTGACCGGCGGCACGATATTNGCTAAATGTTTCGCCACATCTGTCACCAACAACGGTGGCGGTGTCAGCGGTAATTTCGCCCCGACGCTGTTTGCAGGGTGTATGGCGGGATTCTTCTTCGCATCGCTNCTCAANACACTTTTCGGGCTGCATCTCCCGGTGGCACATTTCGCCTTCTACGCTATGGCGGGAGTGATGGCGGGAGCGATACGCGCACCGCTCATGGCNATGTTCCTGACTTGCGAGATGGGGGGCGCATACGCCTATTTCCTTCCCCTGATGGCAACGGCGGCAATATCCTTCGGCATCGTGCGCCTGTTCACTGCCGACAGCTATTTCTCACATCATCTTGACCGCGACAACGGTTTGCTCGAACAGATGAAACGTGAGCAGGAGGCAGCCGAGGGCAAGAAAACTCGGAGTTAAATTTTGTAAAAACAATAACGGCATTTGATTTGCAGGATGATTCTGATTAATTTTGCGGGAATTTATCTATTACACAATATATAGTAACGCAAAATGTTAGATTTCATCGTCTGGAATGCTGATCCCTTTCTGATTCATATAGGCAGTTTCGGCCTGCGCTGGTACAGTCTCGCCTTTATGATTGGATTCCTCATCGGCTACGAAATNGAGGCTCGCATCTACCGTCACGAAGGTGTGCCTGAAAGGTGGCTCAGTCTTCTGCTCCTGTGGACCATAGCCGGAACGATTATCGGCGCACGCCTCGGTCATGTGTTTTTCTATCAGTGGGATGTCTACCGTCAGGACCCCATCAGTATCCTCTATGTCTGGGAAGGTGGACTTGCAAGCCACGGCGGTACCATCGGCATCATCCTCTGTGTCATNCTCTATTCCATCTTCACGACCAAACGGAGTCCGCTCTGGACTTTTGACCGCCTTGTGATTCCGATTGCACTTGTCGGCGGTCTCATCCGTCTCGGCAANCTGATGAATTCGGAGATTTTCGGCCACGCCACAGACCTCCCTTGGGGCTTTATGTTCGTGCGTTCTGCCGAATGGCGCCACTACTATCTCGGTCAGGCTTGCCATCCGACGCAAATCTACGAGGCCCTTTGNTACTTTGCGCTTTTCGCACTCCTGATGTGGATGTACTGGAAGAAGAACGCCGAGGAGCGTCCCGGGCTTATTTTCGGGGTATTCTTCATCGGCATCTTCCTCCCCCGTTTCCTTATAGAGTTCATCAAGAATCCGCAGGTGGCTTTCGAGGCTGACATGNCCCTCAACATGGGGCAGTGGCTCAGTGTCCCCTTCATACTTTTCGGNGCGGGACTNATCGTCTACGCCATGATGCGTCCGCGTCAGCATCTGACATTCCCCAACCGTTTCGCCGACGAGGAGCCGAAGCCAAAAAAAACACGCTGAGAGCGTCGGATTGCTGAAAATTGATTAATTTTGCATTATATTTTCATTGAGAATACACACCAATCATGACAGATAAGATAAATCAGCTCAAAGCTGAAATCGAGGCTCTTGAAGCCAAAACTCATCAGGAGGTTGAAGCCCTCCGCATCAAGTATCTCAGCAAGAAGGGTGCCGTCTCGGAACTCATGGCTGATTTCCGCAATGTCGCTCCCGAGCAGAAACGTGAGCTCGGTCAGAAGCTCAACGAGCTTAAAACTATGGCCACCGAGAAACTCGCCGCTCTCCGTGAAGCGCTTGAAAGTGTCGACACCGGAGCCTCGGATCTTGACCTGACCCGCACGGCGGCGCCGATGCCCCTCGGGACACGCCATCCGCTNTCGCTTGTCAGAAACGAAATCATCTCGATTTTCTCGCGCCTCGGCTTCACTATCGCCGAAGGTCCTGAAATAGAGGATGACTGGCACGTCTTCTCGTCGCTCAACTTTGCCGAGGACCATCCCGCCCGCGATATGCAGGACACATTCTTCATCCAGCGTAACCCTGACGTGCTTCTGCGCACCCACACNTCTTCCGTCCAGAGCCGCGTCATGGAGAAGACCCAGCCGCCGATCCGCATCATCTGTCCGGGTCGCGTCTACCGCAACGAGGCTATCTCTGCACGCGCTCACTGCTTCTTCCATCAGGTCGAGGCTCTCTACGTCGACAAGAACGTTTCATTTGCCGACCTGCGTCAGACCCTCCTTTATTTCGCACAGGAGATGTTCGGTCCCGAGACCAAAATCCGTCTGCGTCCGAGCTANTTCCCCTTCACCGAACCCTCTGCCGAGATGGATATTTCCTGCAATCTCTGCGGCGGCAAGGGATGTTCGTTCTGCAAGCANACAGGATGGGTCGAAATTCTCGGCTGCGGNATGGTCGATCCCAATGTCCTCGAAGCCTGCGGCATCGATTCGAAGGAATACAGCGGTTTCGCTCTCGGTATGGGAGTGGAGCGCATCACCAACCTGAAATATCAGGTGAAGGANCTGCGTATGTTCTCCGAAAACGATGTCCGTTTCCTCGAACAGTTTCAGGCAGCTCACTGATAGAGCGACCCGTATAAAATCAAATTTGCACCCGTGACCGTAAAGGAACGCTACGCACGCGTCATAGAATGGTTCTCGGCCGCCATGCCGGTGGCCGAGACCGAACTTCATTATGACAATCCCTATCAGCTTCTTGTAGCCGTGATTCTCTCNGCCCANTGTACCGACAAGAGNGTCAATCTCATCACGCCGCCACTTTTCGAGGCATTTCCNACCCCCGAGGCTATGGCGGCCGCGTCGGTCGAGGAGATTTACGAATACATCAAGAGCTGTTCCTATCCCAACAACAAGAGCCGTTCACTNAGCGGGATGGCGCGTAAACTCGTCGAGGATTTCGGGGGGGAGGTTCCCGCCGACCTTGACTCGCTGATGTCGCTCCCGGGCGTGGGGCGCAAGACGGCTAACGTGATTCTCTCCGTGGTCTACAACCGCTCGACAATGGCGGTGGACACTCATGTGTTCCGNGTCAGTGAACGCATAGGTCTTACGACCAACAGCAAGACACCGCTTGCGACCGAAAAGGCACTGGTGAAGCATATCCCCGAAGAGCTTATCCCGAAGGCACATCACTGGCTGATACTCCACGGACGCTATGTCTGCAAGGCGCGTCGCCCCGACTGCCTGAACTGCGGACTGACTTCGGTCTGCCGCTACTATTCAAAGAATTCCGAACCGGGACGGAGTAAGTAATATCCCGGCTGACAAGCAGAAAAAGGTTTTTCAGGTTTCCTGAAATGGTACAATCCACATTCATTTTCATTATCGAGATTCTCGGTACACTGGCCTTCGGCGTCAGTGGTGTCCGTNTGGCTGCCAAGAAGCATTTNGACTGGTTTGGAGCCTACACAATAGGAGTGATAACAGCCATAGGCGGAGGTACGTTGCGCGACCTCCTGCTTGACATTCCCGTGTTCTGGATGCAGACATGGCTATATCTCGCGGTGACAGGTGTAGCATTCCTGATAGTGGCNGCCTTTACCCGCGTTCTGACCTCAGATTCGAGGTCGCTTTTCATGTTTGANGCTGTNGGTCTGACGCTCTTTGTCATCACAGGTGTGGAGAAGACACTCGTCGCNGGCTATCCGATGTGGGTAGCGATTATAATGGGTATGATTACCGGCTCGTTTGGCGGTATACTGCGCGATGTGCTGATAAATGAAGAGCCCCTTTTCTTCCGCAAGGACATCTATGCCACCGCCTGTCTTGCCGGAGGTGCAGTCTACTGGATTGCCGCNCTTCTCGGAGCGTCGGTATGGGTGCAGGAGATTCTGTGTGTCATCACTATTCTCGTCCTCCGCTGGGGTGCGCTCCGCTATGGATGGCATCTTCCCGAGATGAAGGAACGTACAATCAGGGAACTGCGGCAGNCTCGCCGAAATGCCGGTGAAAGAAGGAACTGAGATTATTCAATGATAATATCAAAAAACGCGAGTTTGGGATAAGAACCGCAAAAACAATCAGGTCCCGGATGCANAANNTTNTGCATCCGGGACCTGATTNTTTTGTAAGGGGGAGTGAACCTCCCGATGGATTATTTTGAAGCGTCAGTGTCGGCNGTCGGTTGGTCCGGTTTGAGCCATTTGTCGAACCAGCGGAAGAACAGACGCTGCCACATCACGGCGTTCTGNGGTTTGAGAATCCAGTGGTTTTCATCGGGGAAGATTACCATNTCGGCGGGGATGCCNCGGAGTTTGGCGGCATTGAACGCCATCTCACCCTGCGATGAAAGGATACGGTAGTCNAACTCGCCGTGTGAAATCATGATAGGGGTATCCCACTTGTCGATGAAGCGGTGGGGCGACATTGCGAATGTNCGCTGTGCGGTCGCATTNTCNTTTTTCCAGTATGCGCCNTAGTCGGGTGCGGTGGTCACGTCGGCAGGTGCCTTGTCAGCNCCTCCNCCCATGTCCCAGTTGGCAAACCACATCTCCTCGGTCTCGAGATACTGAGCCTCAATGTTGAAGATGCCTGCGTGGGCGAGGAAGGCAGCGAAACGCTTGTCGTGGTTACCGGCAAGCCAGTAGGTCGAGAAGCCACCGTAGCTTGCACCNGTGCANCCGATACGGGTGGCATCGATGAAGGGACGCTGCTTCATNTAGTCGACGGCGGCGAGGTAGTCGCGCATATTCTGGCCGGGATAGTCGCCGGAAATCTGTGCGTTCCACTCAGTACCGAAGCCGGGAAGACCGCGACGGTTGGGAGCGATGACNATGTAGCCGTGTGAGGCCATGAGAGCNAGGTTCCANCGGTAGCTCCAGAACTGGCTGACTGCNCTCTGGGGNCCTCCCTGACAATAGAGGAGCGAGGGATAGGTCTTGGTCGAGTCGAAATCCTGAGGATAGACAGCCCAGACAAGCATCTGCTTGCCGTCGGTGGTAGTGACCATGTTGCGCTCGACGCGGGGCATTTTGAGCGATGCGAGAAGCTCGGTGTTGACATTGGAAATCTGCTTTACCTCNCCTGCCTTGGCGATGCAGACCTCATTTGGGGCAAGCATCGAATGGCGGAGGGTCACGATGCTNTCGGCNTCGAGNGGAGCAAGACCTGCNTAGTCACACTCGCCGTCGGCCACGACCTTGACCTCCTTGGTAGCGATGTCGATTGAGAANACGGGGATATTGCCATCCTTGGCGGCGAGGAAGTAGAGCGATTTGCCATCAGGATTCCACGCGATAGCGTCGGCGGTATAGTCCCATTCGGTGGTNAGNTCGGTTTTCTCNCCTGAGGTNGTGTCGAGGAGGAANATNCGGTTCTTGTCTGCCTCATAGCCGTCGCGCTCCATCGAGAGCCATGCGACATACTTGCCGTCGGGCGAGTAGGCNGGTGCGGTGTCGTAGCCCATCATGCCTTCGGTGAGGTTGCGGGTNGACTTGTCGGCTATGTTGTAGAGATAGAGGTCTGAATTNGTCGATACGGCATAGTCGCGTCCGGTCTTCTTGCGTGAGACGTAGATGAGCGACTGGCTGTCGGGAGCCCAAGCGAATGACTCCGAGCCTCCGAAGGGGCGCATGGGCGCTTCGTACATGGGTTCGTCGGACATGATGTCCTCGACGTTGCTGACACTGCTGCCGTCGAAGTCGCAGATGAAGGGGTGGGGGATTTCAGTGACCCACTCNTCCCAGTGCTTATACATCATNTCGTCGATGACACGGCCGGTNGCCTTCGGAAGGTCGGGATAGAGGTCCTTGGCTTCGCGGGCGAACTTGATGGGTGAGATGAGGACNATTTTTTTCTCGTCGGGCGAGAAAAGGAATCCTTCGATGCCTTTTTCAAGTGTTGTCACCTGCTTGCGTCCACTGCCGTCGGCGTTCATGACCCAAAGCTGGCTCTTGCCGTCGGCATCAGCGTAGGTGAAGGCAATCTGTTTGCCTTGATTGATCCAGACGAAGTTGCCTTCCGATTTGGGAGTGCGGGTGATGCGTTCAAGGTCTGAGCCGTCGGGGTTCATGACATATAGGTCATTGTTGGAGCGGTTCTGTTCGAGNCTCTCGTAGGANATNCCGAACAGGACCTTGCGGGTGTCGGGCGAGACGCTGACAGCCGAGACACGTCCGAGGGCTTCGAGTGCATCAAGGTCAAAGATGCCTGTGGTNGATTTGAAGTCGGGCTTGTCGATGAAGTCGGCNTCGCTCTCACCCCCTCCGGAGCAGGCTGCGAGTGAGCCTGCGGTCAGGATGGTGGCCATGAGATGGTTTAGATTCATGTCGGGTTAATTGAAAGTGAGAGGAAAAAATAATGTGGTGGTGATGATTGGAGAAAGAAGCTCTCTTACTTGATGAGGTACTGCGACGAGATTGACTCGTGGGTGTGGACGCGGCGGATGGTGTCGGCAAAAAGACGGGCTACGGAGAGTATNGTCGCCTTCTTGCAGTTCTTGTTGAAGGGAATCGAGTTGGTGAACATCATCTCGGTGAGGGCACAATTGTCGATACGCTCTGACGCGGGATCCGACATGATGGCGTGGGAGCAGAGCGCGCGGACTGAGCGTGCGCCGTTCTCCATCATCAGGTTGGCGGCCTTTGTGATGGTGCCGGCGGTGTCGACCATATCGTCGATGAGGATTACGTCCTTGTCCTTGACATCGCCGATTACGGTCATCTGGGCGACGACGTTNGCCTTGGCGCGCTGCTTGTGGCAGAGGACNAGGGGAACATTGAGATATTTTGCATAGCTGTTGGCTCGCTTCGCNCCACCTACGTCGGGGGATGCGATGACGAGGTTCTCAAGTTTGAGCGACTGGATGTAGGGNATGAANACCGATGAGGCATACAGGTGGTCGACGGGGATGTCGAAGAAGCCCTGAATCTGGTCAGCATGGAGGTCCATCGTGATTACGCGGTCGACTCCGGCGGTCGTGAGAAGGTCGGCGACGAGCTTGGCGGCGATTGANACACGCGGTTTGTCCTTGCGGTCCTGACGCGCCCAGCCGAAGTAGGGCATGACGGCGATGATCGAGGCTGCCGAAGCACGCTTGGCGGCATCAATCATGAGCAGGAGTTCCATGAGATTGTCGGTGTTGGGGAAAGTGGACTGCACGAGATAGACCTCGCAGCCGCGGATGGATTCCTCAAACGATACTTCAAACTCGCCGTCGGCAAAATACTGAATGTTCATTTTGCCGAGCTGACAGCCTAAATCACGGCAGATTTCTTCTGCCATGTAGTGAGATTTTGTCCCGGAGAAAACTTTGATTGGTGGAAGGGAATCAATCATGACTATGTCTATTGATAATGATGAGTTTGCGAAACTGGTTTTGGTATATATCGGAGTATTGTGCAAAATTACAAAAATTCCCTCGGTTAGAATGTTAAACGCGAGGGAATTTTTATGTCCGGTTGTACTGGAATCAGAAGAAACAGAGGATTAGNGCCTGCGCTGCGACAACTCGGAGGAACATGGTGAGCGGGTAGACCGTAGAATAAGCCACGGCAGGAGCGTCGGAGCCGGTCGAGTTGTTGGCATAGGCGAGGGCTGGGGGATCGGTGCAGCCGCCCGACACAAGACCCATGATGGTGAGGAAATTGATTTTGTAGACTCCACGGGCGATGCAGCCGACGACGAGCAGGGGAACGAAGGTGATGATGAAGCCCCATATCACCCACCACATACCGGTCGAGTTGAAAACCGTGTCGGCGAAGCCGCGGCCTGAGGAGATGCCGACTGAGGCAAGGAACAGGCAGATGCCAAGCTCGCGCATAAGGAGCGAGGCCGACGAGGAGGTATAGGTGACAAGTTTGAACTTGTAACCGAAGCGGCTCAGGAGGATTGCCACGACGAGCGGGCCTCCGGCAAGTCCGAGCTTCATTCCGAAGCCGACGTTGATTGAGCCGAGGATGATACCGAACATGATACCGACGAAGATGGTGATGAGGTTCGGGTGGTTGAGTCGCTTCATCGAGTTTCCGAGNCGGACGCTGAGTCGCTCGATGTCGTTGAGGTCGCCGACCACTACGAGACGGTCGCCCATCTGGAGACGGAGGTTNGGGGAGGCGATGAGGTCGACACCCGCACGGTTGACACGCGTACAGTTGAGCGAGTAGGCGGTGTGGAGGCGGAGGCTTCCGAGAGCCACGCCGTTGTATTTGCTCTGGGTGACNACTATNCGGCGCGAATATATCTGGCTCTGTACAGCTTCCCAGTCGCTTTCGCTCATCTCAATCCTATGGCCGACTACNCCCTCGAACTTCATTTCGTCTGCCGGTGCCATGACGACGAAAATCTTGTCGCCGACATGAAGCTCGGTCTTTGAGGTAGGAATCACCACCTTNCCGTCCTGACCCATCAGACGCGAGATGATGAAGTCGCTGTGGAGAATCTGGTGGAGTTCAAGGAGGTTCTTGCCGTCGATGAGCTTGTTGGTCACCTCGAAGGAAACCACGAGGGGTTTCTGCTGTGAGGCTTCGATTTCTTCTTCGATGGCACGNATTTCATCCTCGGTACGGATTTTGAAGATAGCTTTGATGATGAGCATCGAGAGGATNATNCCGATTACNCCCAAGGGGTATGCGGCGGCATAGCCCATAGCCATGATATTGATGGCTTCGGTNGTNCCGGCGGTCTGCTGCGCGGCGGCAAGACCGGGGGTGTTGGTGACTGCACCCGACATGACACCTACGAGGGCTGTGATGGCTGTGTTGCCGTCAATGTAGAAGATGCCGAGGGTGATGAGGACGTTGAGTGCGATGATGAGGACGGCAAGTCCGTTGAGCAGCACTCCGCCTTTCTTGAACGAGGAGAAGAANCCGGGACCCACTTGGATACCGATGGCGAAAATAAAGAGGATAAGGCCGAACTCGCGCACAAATTTAAGCACTTCGGGGTTAACGATGTAGCCGAAGTGACCCATGACGATTCCGACGAACAGCACGAAAGTGACACCGAGCGATATGCCGCCTATCTTCAGCTTGCCGAGGAAGATGCCGGCGGCAATGACGAAGGAGTAGAGTACGAGCGTACTCGCCAGCTCCGTATGGCCCGGACCGATGAGGTCAAATAACCATTCCATTGTTTGAAAAAATGTTGACTATATGAATTTTAACAATCTTTTTTTACCGTGAATCCCCGGACAGTTGTCTGAGGCTGTCGTTTTGAGAGTGCAAAGGTAGAAATTTTCGGCCGTTTTCCCATCATGCCNCCNCNCAAAAATCTGTCACNCCCGAAAATATTGTNTCTTCCCAAAATATTTCTCAATCTCTCTTAGACATTATTACAAACCGTTCCACATATTCTGCCTTATTACCATCGGATAGTAAAATTACACGGAAGGATTTACCNGGCGACAACACTTTAATGAAATTATAGCCTAATATTATACCATAGTCACAGAAAGCCATATTCGGGTCTGTAATCAGATGTCCGAGTGCGAAGGCNCCNCCTTTCGGAATCGTCCAGAAATATTGTCTAACCAAAGCCTGTGATGTAGTTATTATTAGTGATGTCATATAGACCACGTATATCCGGCACNCGCTTCATAAGTCCTATGGTTAATATATCCTTTTCATGGGATGCAAGTTAAGGATTATTTGGATGATAGCCAAATAATCCGGAATAAAAGCAAAAAATGTGTGAAGGGGNGGACGAGCTAACCGGCTNCNGTGTCAGGGCCGGGTGAATTCTTTTTCTTTCTTGGTGACAGCTTTATTGAAGGCATTGCGGAGGAGTAGGGAGGCTACTATCAGCGCGCCCGAGAAGCTGTAATAGACNCCGACACATTCCCAGTCNAGGNCCTTGGAGAGGAACAGCAGCAGAGGNATACCGACGATTATGTAGCTTACGATGGAAATCCAGAGGAGGGGCTTGACATCGGATGTACCGCGCAGGGCGTTGGCGTAGGTTAGCTGGACTGCATCGCCNTACTGATAGAGGATNAGGGGNATGATNAGGGTGAGGGCTACNGCTATCACCTCGGGGTCGGGCGTGAAAGCGTGGATGAGATGGCGACCTCCTATCAGGAAGATAAGCGACGCGATTGTGGCAAGGAGGATATTNAGGTGAAGTCCGGCAGAGGTGATGCGGTTCATTCCGGCTGTGTCGCGCAGACCGGTGTAGTTGGCGACACGGATNGAGGTGGCGATGCCGAAGCTCATATAGGTCATGAAGCCGAGCTGGGCGATGGTGTTGACTACCTGATAGGACGCNAGCTGAATTTTGCCGAACCAGCCGGAGACNATGGCTCCGAAGCTCCACAGGAAGCACTCTACGCCGCTCTGAATCATCACGGGGTAGGAGGTGACCCACACTTTGCGGCGTANGGCTCCCGTCTCTGCCGGGCTGCCTTCGNGCAAACCTTCNCGGTAGGGGCGGTAGCGCCGCGAGGAGAGGAAGAAGACAATGATGCCTGTCATGGCGAGATAGCGGGCGGTGAGGGTGCTGAGTCCCGCTCCGACAAGTCCNAGTTCGGGGAGNCCCATATTGCCGTAGATAAGGCAATAGTTTCCGCAGATGTTGACGGCNTTTGCGCCGAGAATCATCCACATTGGCGTGGCGGTGTCGGTNGTTCCGTTGGCCGTCTGCTGACAGCAGTTGAAGATTGCCATCGGGAGGAGNGTGGCAAGGATGATGAGATAGTAGCTTCGGATGAGCGGCAGGAGTTCCTCCGGCTGTCCGAAGCGGTCAAGGAAAAAGTAGAGTCCNCCCATTATGGCTGTGAAACATAGCGAGACGATGNTATTGATCTGGAGTCCGCCACGGAGAGTGACCCCGACCTGCCTTTCATCGCCACGACTGTAAAGCGCACCTATGAGCGGTGTCATGCCCGCGGCAAATCCTATCTGCATCACTGTCGCAATCATAAAGATGGAGTTGACGAAGGCTGCGGCNGCAAGTTCGTTGGTGCCATAGGCNCCGACCATCATTGTNTCGGCGAAGCTCACGACGATTATGCCGACCTGAGTGATAAGCACCGGCAGACCGAGTTTCCACAGNTTTTTGTATTCAACTTTATAAGCCTTCCAGAATCCGGCTTTTCGGGCNATGGACGATGGTTTCATAGGTGTTTCGGTTTCTTACAGAGGGATGATGGATGGTGATTGGTGATAAAAAAGGTGACATCACTGGGGATGCCACCTTTCATTATGCTTGTTTCTCCGGAGAATCCCTTAGGCTTCCTGAGCGATTTTCTTGAAGTCGTCGAGGCTTACGGTCTGCTTGTCGAGGCTGACAGCGTTTTCGATAGCATCGTAGAGCTTCGAGGTGAGTACCTGCTGGGTAAGCTGGTTGCGTACTTCGGGCTTCTCAAGCTGCTCCTTGGCGTAGCGGGTGATGATTTCCTCGTCGATACCTGCCATGCCATACTGTGCGAACTGACGGGCGGTAAGGAACTTTGCCATGTCAAGCACTTCGTCGGCCTCAACCTTNACTTCAAGATTCTTGAGGAGGTTGGTCTCGATGATTTCNTGCTTGATGCCGTTTTCCTGAGCCTTGTAAGCNTCGTCGGGGTTCTCTGCGTCAGCGAAGAAGAGCTTCTTGATGGTCTCGGCGGGGAGAACCATATCGCTGTATTTCTCCATCATTGCCTTNTCGAACTGGTTGCGGAACAGGATGTGGCTGTTCTGCGAGAGTTCGTTGGCAATCATTTCCTTGACAGCGGCGCGGTATTCCTCCTCGTTGTGGACCTTGTCCTCACCGAACACCATCTTGTAGTATTCCTCACCGAGTTCGGCGGGAACNCTNACGATGATTTCAGAGATGGTCATCTCGAAGTCGCTCTTGATATCGGCGGCGATAGCCTTGTCGACATGGAGCATCGAAGCGAGTTCGCCTGCATCGCCTCCGGCAGCCTTCCAGGGATTGAACACGACCTTGTCGCCGGGCTTCTTGCCTGCAAACTTGGCGGTCTCTTCCTTATCCTTGAAGTAGAGGGGGAAGACGATNCCGTCGGTGACCTGAATGGCATCTTCGCTCTGGCTTACGTTGCCGTCGGCGTCAAGCTGCATGAGAGCGCCCTTGACCACGCCGTCCTCGGTCATTTCCTGACCCGGCTCCTGCTTGCCGAAACGCTTGCGCATATTCTTGTCCTGCTCGTCGATCATCTCGTCGGTGACTTCGATTTCATAGAAGGGATAGTGGTCTTCCTTGCCGGGCTTGATGTCGAGCTGGGGAACGAGAGCGAGGTCATATTTGAACTCCTGATCGCCCTCCTCGAAGGCTTCCTTGACTTCGACAGGCACGGGATGACCCATGACGGGAAGATTGTTTTCGGTGATGTAGTCAACCACAGCGCGATAGACGGTGTCGTTGATGACATCGCTGGTCATCTGCTTACCGAANCGACGCTTGAGTTCGCCGAAAGGAACATGGCCCTTGCGGAATCCGGGGATGACGTGTGTGCGGCCAATTTCCTTGAGTTTCTTGGTCACCTCATCCTTGTAGTCATTTTCTTCAATCGCCACGGTGAGACGGATGTCCACGGGTGAAAGTTCTTCCTTAGTAATGTTCATTGTCTAATGTATCAGTTTTTTTATTAATATTTTCCATATTTTCGNCGGTGGCTGAGAGCCTTCGCCCAATCAAGGTGCAAAATTAACAAAAAAATCCCGAATAGCAAAACTTTAAAGGACAGCAATCTTAACCGTTGNGGAGTCGACGCGGACAATATAGATTCCGGGTTCAAGCTGCGCGTCGGCAGGAAGCTGCACGCCACTGAGATTGTAGATTGCCATCGAGGTGNAGGGCGAGAGGATGCGTATGCGGCCTCCGTCGGTCACGANAACCGGAGTNGTTGAGGATGAGTCGGTTGTAATATNCTCAATACCCGATTTGGGACCTGCGGCATAGACGGCGAAGGCTCCGGCGGGGAGGGTCACGCCGTCGGCGGTGAAGGCGGGAGTGACGTTGTAGCTCGTGGCGAGGAGTTCATATTTCGTATCGGAGAGGAAGGCGGTTTCCCCTGTCGCGGGATTCTTGGGGAAGGGAATGTTGGCGGTAACGGTNGATTTTTCGGAAGCGGGATTGACGACGAGATAGAGTTCGGTCGTTCCGTCGGTCAGTGAAATGTAGCGCGCCGAGGTGGAGCTGAGTTCCACTTTCTGAGTCGCGTTTTCGCGGAAAAGGGCTGCATAGTCGGAGCGGATGCCGCAGAGGGCCGAGAANGTGGCCACGAGACCCTGACGTGCGGCTGAGGAAGTGAGGGAATTCCAGTTGACNTTCTTGGGGTTGGTGTTGTTGCCGCCGGAAGAGTCCTTGGTCGACTCCTGATTGGCCATCTCCTCGAACTGCCATATCATGTGGGCGCCGGGAGTGAGGAGCATCTGAGCCGCCATCGAACCTATGCGCTGGCANAGACCGGTGAAGTCACCGCGCACGACTGAGCCGGTGCCGGCTGCATTATAGGCGAGGCGTTCCTCATCGTGGCTTTCGGCATAGCTGACGGTCGACCCCCACAGACGGCCTCCGTCCTGAGGGGCATAGAAGCGGCTGAGCGAGGTGTCGCCTGAGCCGATGACGTAGTTGCGGGCTGCCCAGTTGACGTTTGCCCAGTTGATTTCGCCGTCGCGTGCCATATCGTTCTCCTCCTCGGCACCTGCGAGGTTCTCGTTGATGAAATATGCGTCGGGATTGGTGAGCATCATGCTCTCGCGGAGTGCNTTCATGCGTGCCACGCGCGAGGCNTTGAAGCGGTTGGTGTTGTTGTCGCTTGGATTGCCCCATGTGTTTGTGGCCGCATCAAAAGTATTGCCGTAGGAGTCATTGTTGCCGAGGCCTTTCACGAGGTCGAAGCGGAAACCGTCGACGTTGTAGGCNGTCATCCAGTAGTCAAGGGCATCGCGCCACTGCTGCTGGACAAGGTCGCAGTCCTGATTCCAGTCGTTGAGGACACTGTAAGCGTGGGGAGCCGAGCCGTTGTAGAACGGATTGATATTGCGGCGAACCATGTCATACCACGGATGTCCGCCGTCGCTCTGGTTGAAGACGATGTCGAGAATCACAGCCATCCCTCTCTCGTGCGCTCCGTCGATGAAGGCACGGTAATCGTCGGGTGTGCCGTAAGCCTTGTCCGGGGCCATGTAGAAGTTGGTGTTGTAGCCCCACGAGTTGTTGCCTGAGAATTCCATGATGGGTAGCAGCTCGATGGCNTTCACGCCGAGGCTCTTGATGTAGTCGAGCTTCTCGATGGCACCCTTGACGGTTCCGTCGCCGAGCGACTGACCCTCTGTACCGGTGAAGTCGCGGATGAGGAGTTCGTAGATGATGAGGTCGTCCTGACGCACNCCTTTGAAGTCGGTCACTTTCCAGTCGTANACATCACGGTCGGTATTGAACACGGCGAGGGGGACACCGGATATGCGTTTCGAGGGGTAGGCNGGGAGGTTGGGGAANACTGATGCGGGGATATAGCTGTCGTTGCCGTCAAGCACGAGGCGGGCGTANGGGTCGCCGACGTTGATTGCACCGTCCACATTATAATAATATATGTAGTCCTTGCCTTTCTCGATGTTGTCGAGTGTGAGCCAGAAATAGCGTGAGCCTTCATAGTCCTGATAGTTCATGACATAGTCGGGCGCGGGTGTATAGTCGTTCCACGAACCCATCATCACGACGTTGCTCTTGCCGGGTGCGGCGAGGCAGAAGGTGACGGAGCCGTCGGCATTCATCGAGGCACCCATGCGGGGCTTTCCACCGGGATATTCGGCTTCTTTCGACATGGGGAAGTTTTCGGGGAATACCTGAACGAAGATGTCGCCCCAGTTACCGGTCTTGCCTTCCATGTCGCCGGAGGCACTGCGGAAGACGAAGGCGAGTTTCTCGATTGTTTCGGCGGAGGATGTGATGTTGTAGTATTCGCGCAGGTCAGGGATTTTCATCTCCCATGTGAAAGGCGCGGTGTANGTGAACTTATACTTCTCGGAATTGTCGCCCCATGTCGGAGCGTTTTTCCAAGAGCCGTCACTGAGGTTGGTGATTACGCCTGTGTGGGCATAGACCCCGGTGGAGGCGGTCGCGTCAATCATCCCTCTGTTTCCGCCGTCGGAGTGGAAGGTGATGACGATGTCCTTTGTGTTTTCGGTGATGATGGCCGGTGAAGTCGTGATTGACTGTGCGGAAGCGGCCAAGGCTGCCGATGCGGTTAGCATGACGGAAAGCCGGCGTGGATTTAATCTCATGTCAGAAAAGTAATTGTTGGAAAGGAATTTGAGTGTAAAGTATTAAGAGGTGGAGGGAGGAGAGTCGTGGGCAGGTCGTCAGACGAGCATGGGGTCAAAGTCGTCGGCAGGGATTTCGTCGGGTGATTCAAGTGCCTGAATGATGTTGCGAAGGTTTGCGATGTAGCCGATGACTATGGAGCCTGCGACGGCGGGAGACATGCGGAACGTTGCGCTGAGTTCCGTGTTGGTGTGTTGACGGCGGTAAGAAAGAATGTTGAGCAATATGTGTTTTGCTTTGGCGAGAGCCTGAGACCGACGNCCGAGNCGTATGAGACTCATCAGATAGGGGAACGATATGGCAGGATGATAGGAGCTNAGNGNCGTTTCCTGCGCGTATTTNGTGTCGTAGATTCGGACTACGTTTTCGAAATCAAGNGCGAAGTAGCACACTTCGAGCAAGAAGGNAACGTCACTTTCNATTCCTCTGANTTCGTCGTAGATAAGGCAGATCAGNGCTGCNGAGGCAAANTGGCCGTGGACNACATGGCTGCGGGCCCAGTCAATGGCATCTTTCTCCGTGATGAAGCCTGCGGAGATGATGCTCCGCAGATAGGGATAGGCTATCTTGCGGTCAAGGACGAGGAGGACATCTATCGCAAGACGCGAGTGAAGGTGCTCACGCAGATAGTCGGTCAGCATGGTGACGGCTTCTTCCTGACGGCCACACTCGATGAGGGCTGCCGCGAGTGTGGATATGTCGGTCTCCTCCGCTTCGGTCGATTCGATGACCTTGCGGTATATCTCGGCTACGGCCTCAGGCCCGCGTTCCAGACGGTAGAGTGCGGCACCCTTGATGCGCATGGCCATGATGGAATTTGCGTCGATGGCAAGGGCATATTCCGCCGAGGACAGGGCGTTTTCGTAGTCCTCGCGGTTGATTTGGACAGTTGCGAGGCGCAGCCAGAAGTCAAGCGTGAAGGGTTCGAGCATCGTGAGTTCCTCGAACAACTGTGCGGCGGTTTCAAGGTCCTCGTTTTCCTCCGAGCGGTCAGCGAATTCATAGAGGAANGTCTGNGGATAGGAACATTTGGACTGGATGCGCTCGCGGTTGGCTTNGAGCCAGTCCTCGAGGTGCATCTCCATGGCATAGTCGGTGAATTGTATGATTTCCTCGTCCTCGAAGTCGTCGGTCGAGTCAAGGATGGCTTCAAGTTCCTCGATGATTGTCGCGGGTAGCATCCCGAGGTCNGCGTTGCGCGCGCGCAGGCTAAGGAGCTTGTTGAGGACACCACGCTGGCTGACGCGGTTGTTGACCTCGGTGGTGACTTCGACATCGCCAAAGGAGTAGTAGAGCCACGCGCGGCGTGTCGCAAGNGCTTCGCTCTTGGGATAGTGGACAGCCCCGTAGAGCAGTACCTCCATCTTGACGATAAAATTGTCGTAGTCCGAGGCATAGTCGAAGATTTCGATGAGGTCACTCTCGTCGAAAAAGGCTTCGGTGTTGCCGCGTTTCACCACTTCGGATTCAAATTCTTCGTATAGGTCGCGTCGGTCGTTGCGTTCGTCCATTCGTCAGGTTGATAGGTTTTTAGGGATAGAGTATTAGAGTATAGAGTGTAAAGTATAGAGTATAGATGATGCTTTTTGGTGGGTTTACAATTTTATACTAAGCATGATATGATGACTGCTTTTTTAGACTAAGCATAATGTGATGACTGCTTTAAGGGGGCAGGCTATCATCTATACTCTATACTTTACACTCTATACTCTATACATTCTTGATACTGTCAATTCTATATTTAAAATTATGCTTTCCAACTGTCTTTAAGCGCGATGGTGCGGTTGAAAATCAGGTCGCCGGGCTTTGAGTCGGGATCGAGTGTGAAGTAGCCGATACGCTGGAACTGAAGGGGAAGCCCCGGTTTGGCTATCTCGGCGAGATAAGGCTCGACCTTGATGTGTTCGACGACTTTGAGCGAGTCGGGGTTGAGCATCTCACGGAAATCGCGCTCGGTTTCGGCTGCGGGATTCTCGACATTGAAAAGGCGGTCGTAGATGCGGGCNGTCGCGTCGACGGCNTGNTCGGCCGATACCCAGTGGAGGGTGCCTTTGACCTTGCGGGCGCTTCCGGGNAGGCCGCTGCGGGTGTCNGGGTCNTAGGTGCAGTAGATTTCCTCAATGTTGCCGTCGGCATCCTTTTTGACACCGGTGCATTTGATGATATAGGCACCTTTGAGGCGCACTTCGCCGTCGGGGGCGAGACGGAAGAATTTCTTGGGGGGATTTTCCATAAAGTCGTCGCGCTCGATGTAGATTTCGCGGCTGAAAGGCATCTGATGGGTACCNGAACCCTCCTCTTCGGGATTGTTTTCCATCTCNACCATCTCTACCTGANCCTCGGGATAGTTGGTGATGATGACTTTGACGGGGTTGATGACTGCCATNCCGCGGGTAGCTACCTTGTTNAGGTCGTCGCGGACGGCGTGTTCGAGCAGCGAGATGCTGTTGAGGGCTTCATATTTGGTGTAGCCGATAGCATCGATGAAGTTGCGGATTGAGCGGGGGGTGAATCCTCGGCGGCGCAGACCGGAGATGGTCGGCATACGGGGNTCGTCCCATCCGGCTACNAGTCCTTCCTTCACGAGCTGGAGCAGCTTGCGCTTCGACATCACGGTGTAGGTGAGGTTGAGGCGGTTGAACTCAATCTGACGNGGGCAGTAGCTATCGTCGGCAAGTTCCTTGACGAAGTGTTCGTAGAGNGGGCGGTGGACGGTGAATTCAAGGGTGCAGATAGAGTGGGTGACACCTTCGAAATAGTCGCTCTGGCCGTGGGCGAAGTCATACATCGGATAGACTTTCCACGTCGTGCCTGTGCGGTGGTGGGGAGTCTTGATGATGCGGTACATGATGGGGTCGCGGAAGTGCATATTGGGGTTGGCCATGTCGATTTTGGCACGAAGCACGCGCGCGCCTTCCTCGAACTCGCCTTCGTTCATGCGGCGGAAAAGGTCAAGGTTCTCCTCGACGGAGCGGTTGCGGTAGGGGCTTTCGGTTCCGGGCTGGGTGGGTGTTCCCTTCTGTGCGGCTATCTGTTCGGATGTCTGGTCNTCGACGTATGCCTTGCCTTCCTTGATGAGACGGATTGCGAGGTCGTAGAGCTGGGGGAAATAGTCTGACGCATAATATTCGCGGTCGCCCCAGTCGAAGCCGAGCCAGTGGATGTCGTCGCGGATTGAGTCGACATACTCCACATCCTCCTTCACGGGGTTNGTGTCGTCGAAGCGGAGATTGCAGGTGCCGCCAAACTTCTCGGCTATNCCGAAATCCATGCAGATTGCTTTTGCGTGGCCGATGTGAAGATAGCCGTTAGGCTCCGGCGGGAAGCGAGTGTTGAGGCGTCCGCCGTTTTTGCCTGCCTGGAGATCCTCCAGTACGAGTTGTTCAACAAAGTTGAGGCCCTTGGTCTCCTGAGGTGCTGTAGCTTGACTGTTGTTTTCCATTACGGGAGAAGTATGTTAAATGTATGATTGTTCGGTTGATGCCGCTGTCACGGTCATTGAAGATACAAAGATAGTCATAATTTTTGTAAAAAGTCAAATGGCGGCCTAAAAATCGGGTTCAGCGGTCGTAGAGGGCGCAGCCTCTGCGGTAGATGTCANGCAGTGTGGCNGTCAGGCTNTCCGGGGCNGTGACGCGTATGCCNGCGCCGAAGCCGAGGAGCTGGGTNATAAGTTCGGGNTTTATCACCACGTCCAGCTCGAAGGTCATCGAGCCGTCGGTGCGGTTTTTCTCAATCAGCCGCTGCGAGGAGTGGAGGGGTTTGGTGAGTATGTAGCTTGCCTGTGAGTTGTCGGCGATAATCCTGACCGTTNCGNGTTTGAGCCGTGAGTCGCGTGTCACTCCGACAACCGAGTCGAAGTAGTCGGGGGTGAAATCAGGATTTTCCTTGAACGGAATGTCGNGGCACGGGTGGANGTCTACGATGCGGTCAAGGGCGAGATTGAAGATTTTCATGTCNCCTGCGCGCGAACCGAACAGAAACCATCGGTTGCGGTATTCTTTCAGCAGGTAGGGAAAGAGGATGAATTCNNNCGGCTGCCGGGCNTTGAAGGANCGGTAGAGGANACTGACCGTCTGCCGGGAGGCGATGGTGTCGTAGAGTGGGTTGAGGTGTTCGAGTCCTTTGAGGGAGGGNTTGCGCTCGAAGTCTACGATTGGACGACGCATCGAGGCGGANGCCACCTTGTCTTGCAGNCGGCTCACGACGTCGGACATCTCATGGAAGCTGTCGAACTCGTCAAACTGTCTGAGCAGGTCGATTGTGCGGTTGAGGGTGTCGATGTCGTGGCGGGAGAGCGGGCGGTTGCTGATGGAGTAGTCCGGGTCGGAGTAGCGNTAATATTTCCTGTCGTAAACTTCTATCGGGGCTTCGTAGCCNAGGCGGTCGGANCGCATCATCTGTATGTCGAGCTGGACGGTACGGGTGCTGACGAGGTCCTGTTTTCCTTCGTATTCATAGAGGGCATCGCTGCACGCGTNGACGAGGTCGGGAAGTGTCCACCGCCGCCCGGTGTCTCTGAGGCAGCGGTCGATGGTCCGGTAGCGCAGGAGGGCGTTTTTGTTGCNTGCCATGTCGTCGAGGGTGGTNATTGGAGGAATATTTTTACAAATATATGATTTTTGATNCAACTGCGCAAAATCATTGCGTAGNTGTGTCCGAACTTTGCATCATAAAATTGCAGACGACACAAATACAAACTCGAAAATATCAGGAATCATGGAAGTTTCAGTAATCAACAATGTGGTGGTCAAGAATTGGGCCGGTGAGATTGACAAGCATGGCNTTGCGGAGGTGGAAAATATCTGCCGTCTTCCCTTCATCCATCATCATTTTGCCCTTATGCCCGACGCTCACGGCGGCAAGGGGATGCCGATAGGTGGTGTGCTTGCGACTAAGGGTGTGGTCATTCCCAATGCTGTCGGGGTCGACATCGGGTGCGGAATGTGTGCGGTGAAGAGTAGTGTCCGCGTCGGGGAACTGACGGAGGAGGTGTTGCGCAAACAGATTTTGCGCGGCATACGCAAGTCCATTCCTCTCGGACGTGACCACCATAAGCAGCCTCAGCCGGAGGAGTGTATGCCTCAGGGATTCGACACAGATTCGCTGACGGTGGTTGCACGGCAGTTGAATTCGGCACGCAAGCAGGTGGGGACTCTCGGCGGAGGCAATCACTTCATCGAGTTGCAGCGCGACGATGAGGGGTGGCTCTGGGTGATGATTCATTCCGGTTCGCGTAATCTCGGCAAGCAGGTGGGGGAGTATTACAATGACAAGGCTGCCGCGCTCAACCGCCGGTGGTATTCGGTCGTGTCGCCCGAAATAGGTCTGCCTTTCCTTCCGGTGCGCAGCGAGGAGTTCGGGCAATACTGGGCGGAGATGGACTATTGCGTAGCTTTCGCCCTCTGCAACCGCAGACTGATGATGGAGCGTATCGAGGAGGTGGTTTCCGATGCGTTAGGCGGTGTGGAGTTCGCCCCGATGATTAACATAGCCCACAATTATGCCGCGTGGGAGAATCATTTTGGCGAGAACTGTATCGTTCATCGCAAGGGGGCTACTCTGGCAAGGGAGGGGATGGTCGGCATAATCCCCGGTTCGCAGGGGACAAGCTCGTATATCACCGAGGGGCTTGGCAATCCTGAATCGTTCATGTCATGTTCCCATGGTGCCGGACGGCGTCTCTCGCGCACTGCGGCACGCCAGCAGCTTTCGCTTGAAGAGGAGGTCGGGAGGCTGGAGCGGCTCGGTGTCATTCATGCCATCCGCTATGTCAACGATCTCGACGAGGCAGCCGGAGCTTACAAGAATATTGATGAGGTGATGGCTGCACAGTCTAATCTCGTCAGAGTTCGCACACGTCTCACACCGATAGCCGTTATTAAAGGGTGAGAAATGGTGGATTTTGGTTGTGAAATTGTGAAATAATGTTAATGTTACAGCGTGTAACAATAATGTGTTTCAATTGTAACAGCTCTGTAATATCAAGGCTATACCTTTGTGATGTGAAATCAATCAGGCATCTTTGCCAAGTCAAAGATTGCTGACAAAGATATAGAATCAATACCTATAACACGAAAATTTACGGTTGCAAAATAGTTTTTTTAGTAGACAAAACCAAAAAATTTATCACATTTTTTACGAAAAGGCTGTCGAGAACGACAGCCTTTCTCGTTTTCCGTTGTTTAGTCCGTGATGGCTTTTGGGAATTGACCCGGGTAGGGGGGTGAGATGATAGCGGGACAATCTGTTCGTTGAGGACGAAAGCCGGAGTTAAAGAAAATGATAGGGATTGTACAATGATGTAGATTGCACATTGCAGGATATGCAAAAAAAAAAAGAATGAGTAACGAGAACCGAAGTTCAACAATTACTCATTCTCCTCTCTCCTCAGCGGTATGGACGGGACTCGAACCCGCGACCCCCTGCGTGACAGGCAGGTATTCTAACC
>JAAVCM010000018.1 GCA_014802345.1 Bacteroides sp. | reverse complement strand
TCGTTTTCATACTGCTTTATCAGTTGACCTGATGAAAGACGGAAAAGGGCCTTGGCTTCTGCATTGTCAACAGAGTTGTCATATACATAGAGCCTATCGACGATTGTGGAGACTATCTTGCAGTTCTGAATGGACTTGTTATATCTTGAGATAATCTTCGAGATAGGCACGTCATGACCCCCCTTCATAACTCTCTTGGCTATACGGAAAGCATTGATTGAGGGGTCGGAAGTCGAGATAAAGAATATGCGGATAAAAAATCGGGCTTTCTTTGCACGAATGACGAAATCAATCTTATCCACAGCAGAGAATACGGTTTCAAAGACAAAACTTTTCTTTTCGGCAAGACATTGTTCTCTCAAATCCGCACAATAGTTAGCAGCTTTGAGCACGGCAGAAGAATCATTCCAATCTCCGAATATATCTTTTGCAACCTGATCGGGATTGATGTAAATTGTACCTTCCGCCCACTCATGATGAAGGAATTTTTGAGTGACCGATGTCTTCCCCGAGCCATTTGGACCGGCAATAATAATCAGTTCCGGCTTATGTTCAGAAGTTCCCATTCCTCACCTCATTTATACGATCCGCCCACTCTGCCTGTTGTCTGTTAGCCTCATTGCGCAACTCGTCAAAATACTTCTTGGATGCTTCTTCATTTGTGCGTTTCGCGTCCTCCGCGACTTCACGCATTATCTGTGAAAGCATTTCATCCGTAGGATCTTGCCCGGAGTTGAAGCGGTATGAGTTCATTTCAGATTCTGACATATCTTAGAGAGATTTAAAGAAAGGCCGAGATGCCGGTTGTCCGACATCTCGGCCTTATTATGGGTTTAAGTATTTAAGTATAAAGGAATTAGTCCTCGATAGCAGCCTGCGCCGCAGCTACGCGGGCGATGGGCACGCGGTAGGGGGAGCAGGAGACGTAGTTCATGCCGAGGCGGGCGCAGAACTTGACTGACGAGGGTTCGCCGCCATGTTCGCCGCAGATGCCGACTTTGAGGTCGGGGTTGGTGGCACGGCCTTTCTCTACACCCATCTTCACGAGCTGACCTACACCTTCCTGATCAAGTACTTCGAAGGGATCGGTCTTGATGATACCGTGTTCCTTGTAGAATTTGAGGAACTTGGGAGCGTCGTCACGAGAGAAACCGAAGGTCATCTGGGTAAGGTCATTTGTACCGAATGAGAAGAACTCGGCAACCTGTGCAATCTGGTTTGCAACGAGGGCGGCACGGGGAACCTCAATCATTGTACCTACCTTGTAGGCTACGTTCTGACCCTTCTCCTCGAATACCTTGGTTGCGGTAGCGTGGATGATGTTGGCCTGATTTTCGATTTCTTTGAGTGAACCGACGAGAGGAATCATGATTTCGGGGTGAACGTCGATGCCACGAGCCTTGACAGCGAGGGCTGCCTCGATGATGGCACGGGTCTGCATCTCGGTGATTTCGGGGTAGGTGATACCGAGACGGCAGCCACGGTGACCGAGCATCGGGTTGAATTCTTCGAGTGAGTCAACCTTAGCCTTGACTTCTTCAAGAGTGATGCCCATTTCCTCAGCCATGACCTTCTGGGTAGCGGTCTGATGAGGTACGAATTCATGCAGAGGGGGATCGAGAAGACGGATAGTCACACCGTAGCCGTCCATTGCTTCGAAGATACCTTCGAAGTCGCCGCGCTGCATGGGGAGGAGCTTGGCGAGAGCCACACGGCGGCCTTCCTCGTCAGAAGCGAGAATCATTTCGCGTACGGCCTTGATACGGTCGCCTTCGAAGAACATGTGTTCGGTACGGCAGAGACCGATACCCTGAGCGCCGAAATGACGTGCCTGCTTTGCGTCGCGGGGTGAGTCAGCGTTGGTGCGTACGAGAGTCTTGGTGAATTTTGCTGCGAGGTTCATGATTGCGCCGAAGTCACCGCCGAGTTCAGGTTCGGTTGTAGGTACCTGACCGTCGTAAACTTCACCGGTCGAACCGTTTAGTGAAATCCAGTCGCCTTCTTTATAAGTCTTGCCGCCCATTTCGACGGTCTTTGCCTTGTAGTCAACATGGATTTCGCCTGCGCCTGATACACAGCACTTACCCATACCGCGGGCAACTACGGCTGCGTGAGAGGTCATACCGCCACGCATTGTGAGGATACCCTGAGCTACGGCCATACCGCGGAGATCCTCAGGCGAGGTCTCGATACGGACGAGGACAACTTTACGCTTCTTTTCGCTCCATGCCTCTGCATCGTCGGCAGAGAAGACGATCTGACCGGCTGCTGCACCGGGAGATGCGGGGAGACCCTTGGCTACGACCTTGGCACGTTTGAGTGCATCCTTGTCGAACACAGGGTGGAGAAGCTCGTCGAGTTTCTGAGGCTCCATGCGCAGAAGGGTAGTCTTTTCGTCGATTTCACCTGCACGGAGGAGGTCCATGGCGATTTTCACCATAGCAGCACCTGTGCGCTTGCCGTTACGGGTCTGGAGCATCCAGAGCTTGCCGTCCTGAATGGTGAACTCCATGTCCTGCATATCCTTATAGTAATCTTCAAGGCGCTTTGAGATGGCGATAAGTTCATTAGCGCAGGTAGGCATAGATTCTTCGAGTGAAGGATACTTCTCAGCGCGCACTTCCTCGCTGATGCCCTGAAGGGCAGCCCAGCGGCGTGAGCCCTCGACAGTGATCTGCTGGGGTGTACGGATACCGGCAACCACATCCTCGCCCTGAGCGTTGATGAGATATTCGCCGTTGAAGATATTCTCGCCGGTAGCAGCGTCGCGGCTGAATGCCACACCTGTAGCGGAGTTATCGCCCATGTTGCCGTAGACCATGGCCTGAACGTTGACGGCCGTACCCCATTCCTCGGGGATCTGGTTCATGCGGCGATAGATGATGGCACGCTCGTTCATCCAACTGTCAAACACAGCGCAGATACCGCCCCAGAGCTGTTCCCAAGCGTCGGTGGGGAAGTCCTTGCCGGTGTGTTCCTTGACAGCGGCCTTGAAGAGCTTCACGAGTTCTTTGAGATCGTCAACGGTGAGTTCGGTGTCGAGCTTGATGCCTTTCTCCTCTTTCACCTTATCCATAATTTCTTCGAAAGGATCGATGTCGGTCTTGCTCTTGGGCTTCATGCCGAGAACCACGTCGCCATACATCTGGACGAAACGACGGTAGCTGTCCCATGCGAAACGGGGGTTACCGCTTTTCTGAGCGAGTGACTCTACGGTGTCGTCGTTCATGCCGAGGTTGAGGACGGTGTCCATCATGCCGGGCATAGAGGCGCGTGCGCCTGAACGTACAGAAACGAGAAGGGGATTTTCGGGATCGTTGAATTTCTTGCCGGTAAGCTCTTCGACGTGTGCGATAGCTTTCTCGACATCCTTGGTGAGTTCCTTCACGACTTTGTCACGGCCATACTGGGTATACTCGGTGCAGACTTCAGTTGTGATGGTGAAACCGGGAGGTACGGGCATCCCGAGAAGGTTCATTTCGGCGAGGTTCGCACCCTTACCGCCGAGGAGATTGCGCATTGAGGCATTGCCTTCAGCTTTGCCGTCTCCAAAAGTATAAACTCTTTTCATTCTGTAATTAGATATTGATAATATGATATATTATGTTTCGTTTGATGAAAAAATAAATTGCACTCTCCGCCATGGAGGGGTGGAGATTATGTGTTTGAGGATGAGGTTGTAAGGTTAAACAATCCTGTCGAGCGACGCAGAAGCTGCCGGCTCCGGGTCGTTACTCAGATGCAAAGATAAGGATTTTTTCGACCAGAGCCAATCTTTTTGCTTTTCTTTTAGCAAAATTATGCTTGTTTTACGTCCGCCACGTTACCCCCCTTGTCAATGTTAATCATATTTAATCACCTTTGAGGGTGGGATAGTGGTGATGATGGCCGAGGGAAGTATCAGTACGAGTGCGGCGATTACCACTACGCCGANATTAAGGATGACGATGGNGGGTATAGAGAGGTGCATCGGCACATGGTCAAGGTAATAGGCNTCCGGATTCAGAGGGATAAGTCCTGTGAGGTTCTGGATNGCGATGATGCCGAGTCCTATCAGATTGCCGATAAGGAGTCCTGCCNCGAGTATGCGCATTGTCAGATAGATAAACGAGCGGCGTATCAGCCNGTCGGTGGCTCCGAGGGCTTTGAGNATGCCTATCATGTTGACNCGGCGAAGNATGAGTATGTAGAGCGACGATACGAGCGTCAGGCAGGTAAGCAGGGCCATCAGNGTAAGTATGACCACCACATTGGTGTCAAGGAGCGCAAGCCAGTTGAAATAGAGGGCTGCCGACGTGTGNACGTCAGTGACGGTGTAGAGTGTCGATGTTCGTCCGGCATACAGTTCTTCCAGCAGTCGCGCGGAGAGATGCGAACTGTATTCACTGATTTCCTTATCGCTGCCGAGGCCGTAGATTTCGAGCTCTGTCCCGAGATTNTCNTCTATGCCGGCAAGTGCGGAGAGCATCGGNAGNGTAGCGAANATATAGTTGTCGTCATACTCGCTGAAATGCGTGTCATAGATAGCGGCTATTTTCAGGCGCCGGGTGCGGTANGAGTCATTGCCGAGAAAATAGGCATCGAGCTTGTCNCCGAGACTGACAGCGAGGTCACGGGCGAGTGAGCGCGATATAATAATGTGGTAGATGGTCGAATCAGCCTGAAAGTCCGGGATGGAACCTTCAACAAGGTTTTCCCTGACAAATTTCCAGTCATAGTCTCGGCTCATACCTTTAACGACCGCCCCGGTAAAATCAGACTCCGTTTTGAGTATGACCGGCTGACGGATGGTCAGCGCTGTCGTCACGTTTTCCGGNAGTTTCCCGAGTAGGGGGGAGAGGCGGTCGGCATCGACGAGCGAACCATCCTCGCCTGTGTCGGAGGAGTGGACCGATACTGTGAGNTGTGCGTCAAAGCCCATGATTTTATGCCGTATCTCGTCCTGAAAGCCCATCATCACCGCGACAGTGAGTAGCATGACTACGACCGAGAGTGCGATGCCGGTGATGGCTATGACAACGCCCGACTGCATCCGGCCGGCGGCCGAACGCAGGGAAAGACGGTTNGNTATGAAAAATGCAAGCGACATGACGGTGCAAAGGTAGGAAAATTTATCCGTATTCCTATCATAAATTTATGGGTCGTGATGCCGTTTTCGCCAACATCCGTCAGAACAGGAGTGCTATGCGGTAGACAATGAAGGCAAAGNCCCATGCTACGAGTGTATTGTAGANNACTGAGAAAAGTCCGTAGCGTGGGTTTCCGGTCTCCTTGATGATNGCGGTTATAGTGGCGATACAAGGGCAGTAGAGCAGGACGAAAACCATGAANCTCAGAGCTACCGCAGCCGTGAANTCCGGNTNNCCGGTAGCGANATTCGGTGCGGTCAGGCGTGCCGAGAGGGTCTGGTCGGTGGCCTCTTCGTCGCCGGTATAAAGCACACCGAGGGTCGANACCACAATTTCCTTTGCCGGCACGCCGGCAAGCGCCGCGACGGATGCCCTCCAATGGAAACCGAGGGGTTCAAGGAGCGGATTGATGGCCTTGCCNGCCATNTCAAGGTANCTGTCGCGCGAGGGGTCAATGGCTGAATCGTCGGTCACNGTGAGTGCCGATACATCCTGAGCCGGTTCGCCNTCATGAAGCGGGAAATAGTTGAGTACCCAGACAAAGATACTGGCNACAAGGATGATGCCGCCCATCTTTTTCAGATATTGCTCGCCCTTTCCCCATGTGTGNCGGAGTGTAGCTTTAAGGGTCGGGACACGGTAGGGGGGGAGTTCCATGACAAAGGGGGTGACATCCTCGCCGAAATAGAACCGGCGCAGCAGTCGCGCCGTCANTCCGGCTACAAGAATACCGAGGAGATAGATNCACATGAATACCACAGTGGCGTGGTCNGGGAAGAATGTCCCGATGAGAAGGACATAGATTGGCAGACGTGCCGAGCAGCTTATGAACGGATTGATGAGTATGGTGATGATTCGGCTTGAACGACTTTCTATCGACCTCGATGCCATGATGGAGGGGACTGTGCATCCGAAGCCCATGACAAGGGGGATGAACGATTTGCCGTGGAGACCGAGGCGGTGCATCACCTTGTCCATTATGAATGCGGCTCTGGCCATGTATCCCGAATCTTCCATAAAGGATATGCAGAGATATAGAATCAGGATGTTCGGCAGGAAGACTATGACGCCGCCGACACCGCCGATGATACCGTCGGCTATAAGGTCCTTGATGGCACCGTCGGGGAGATATTCGCGTGTGAGGTCCCCGAGCCACCCGACAAGACTTTCGATCCATTCCATCGGATAGGAGCCGAGTTCAAACGTAGCCCAGAAGATGAAGAACATTATTCCAAGGAATATCGGGAAGCCGAATAGCCGGTTTGTGACTATCGTGTCGATAATCCTCGTGGATTTTATCTCCTCCTTTTTGGATGCCTCCATCGTTTCGGCCAAAGCTCCGGCGATGAAACCATATTTCGCGTTTGCGATGGACATATTGATGTCCTCGCCCGCAGGCCGGATGTCTTTGAGCGATGCGTCGCGCAGACTGATGATTTCGGCTCCGTTAGGGAGGGCGGCTATGTTTTTCTCTACCTCCTCGTCTTTTTCAAGGAGCTTTATGGCGAGGTAGCGGGGCGAGAAATGGAGGCCGACATGGGGGTCGGCTTTGAGTGCGTCTTTAAGCCCGGTGACCGCATGTTCAATGTCGGCACCGAGGTTGACATGGATATGACGCACGGAAGATTCGGTGCCTTCATAGACACGGATGACCGTATCGAGCAGCTCATTGACACCTCGTCCTGTCCTTGCTGCGGTAGGAATGATTGGGACACCTATCATCTCCCCGAGTGTCTTGCAGTCAAGTTTGACCCCCGCGCGGTCAAGTTCGTCGGCCATATTGAGGGCTATGACCATGCTGCGGTCCATGTCTATAAGCTCAGTGGTGAGATAAAGGTTGCGTTCGAGGTTCGAGCCGTCGACCACATTGATTATAACATCCGGGGTCTCGTCTCGAAGATACTGACGGACATACAGTTCCTCGGGAGAGTAGGAGGCGAGGGAATAGGTTCCCGGAAGGTCGACGATGTTTATACGGAAATTTTTATATCTAACACTGCCGGCTTTTGCATCGACGGTCACGCCACTATAATTGCCGACGTGTTCACGCGCACCGGAAACGATGTTGAAGAGCGATGTCTTACCGCAATTCGGATTGCCTATCAGTGCCACGTTGATTGTCCGTGTCGCCATCTCACTGTGGTCGGCATGGGCAGAAGTCTTGGCCTGAACCGTATCCGTCGTCCCGGAATCAGGAGCCTTGTCTGCATGGGATGCAAGTGTGATGTCATCGGCGGCTTCGTCAACCGCCACTTCGACCAGTTCGGCTTCAGAACGGCGGAGCGAGACTTCATAGTCCATGATTTTATACTTCACGGGGTCACGAAGGGGTGCGTCGAGCAACACTCTGACCTTGCGGCCTCTCACGAAGCCCATCTCCAACATTCGTTTCCTGAAAGCGCCGTGGCCTACGATTTTTACTACGGTGGCCTCTTCGCCGGGTTTTAAGTCTGAAAGTCTCGTTAGCATACTGATAACAATGCGATAAAAATTGGACTACAAACTTACATATTATTTATATCACCTGAAATACCTAAAAGTAGTGATTTTTCAAATCGCACTTCTGGCAGAGATGCTAAAATATCTCCACCCGGGCAATAATCTCCGAAGATTCAAGTTATAAACTATGTAATCCTATACCTCCAAAATCAGTTTATTCCATGATTTCAATCAGACATATAGTGGCTCTGGCGCTTGTGGGCATCTGCGGCTCGGTCGCTGCCTTAGCGCAGAAAAACGATTTTAATCCAGTCGAGACCGGTGTCAACTCACTCGGTATCGCTCCCGACGCACGCGGAGCCTCGATGGGCGACCTCGGTGCCGCGACCGATCCCGATGCTAACAGCCAGTTCTGGAACCCCTCGAAGTATGCCTTTGCATATTCGCGCGGTGCCGTCTCGCTGAGCTATACTCCGTGGCTCCGTAAGCTCGTCAACGACATCTTCATCGCTTATGCCGCGGGCTACTGGAAGCTCGGCGCAGAGGATAATCAGGCTGTATCGGCCTCCTTGCGTTACTTCTCTCTCGGCGAGGTCACAGACCAAACCGGAGGAGGCACAGGACTCCAGACCATCAATCCGTATGAAATGAGTCTTGACATCGGTTATTCGCGCAAGCTGTCCGACAAATTCTCAATGGGCATAGTCTTCCGCTACATCTATTCGGATTTAAGTTTCAGCGAAAGTTATGCCGACGACCAGTCGACAGGCGCATCCGCCTTTGCTGCCGACATATCAGGCTACTATACTACATTTCCCATTGTCGGACGTAACGAGTGTCAATGGTCATGGGGTTTTGACATCTCCAACATAGGTTCGAAGGTAAACTATAATCACGGTGATAATCCTGCCTTCCTTCCGACTAACCTCCGTCTCGGTACATCGTTCACTTTCCCGTTGGCAGATTATCACAATCTTTCGCTTAACCTCGACCTTAACAAGCTGCTGGTTCCCGCCAAGCCCCGCCGTGACGACTATGCCGAGGACACAGAGGGTGAGATTGCTTTCGTGAAGGCTGAGGAGGATTGGCGTAATATGTCGCCCATCACCGGTATTTTCAAGTCATTCTCTGATGCCCCCGGCGGTATGAAGGAGGAGTTGCGTGAGATTTCCTACTCACTTGGTGCGGAGTACAACTACAATGACCAGTTTTTCCTCCGTGGTGGTTACTACTATCAGAATCCAACCAAGGGCAACCTTCAGTATTTCGCCCTCGGAGCCGGTTTTGCCATGAATGTGCTGCGTCTTGATGCCAGCTACATGGTTGCTACCGCCCAGAATTCCCCTCTTGACCAGACTCTCCGATTCACACTTACGTTTGATATGGATGGTCTTAAAGAAATATTTGGCCGTAAATAAATCCTGAAATAACAGTTGATAGATAATATGATTCGTACCGGTTTGGGCTATGATGTCCATCGTCTTGTCGAAGACCGCGCTTTGATACTCTGCGGTGTCACCGTTCCTTACGAAAAAGGTCTGCTTGGCCACAGTGATGCGGATGTGGCGCTTCATGCGCTCTCCGATGCTATTCTCGGCGCTGCTGCCATGCGCGACATAGGCTATCATTTCCCCGATACGGCTGAGGAGTACGAAGGGGCTGACTCTCGTGTGCTTCTGCGCCGTGTGATGGAGATTGTCGGTGAGAAGGGGTTTACGGTCAACAATGTCGATGTCACTATTATAGCTCAGAAGCCTAAACTGCTCAACTTCATCCCGCAGATGATTGAAAATATCGCAGCCGACCTAAATATCCCGACAGACTGTGTTTCGGTCAAGGCCACTACGACCGAGCGCCTTGGTTTTGAGGGACGGGGAGAGGGCATATCCGCGATGGCTGTCGCCACTCTGACCGATTCCCGCCGTTAAACGGAGTGTATGATTTAATCATGGGCATCATATTCTTGATTCTTGCGCTTATCCTGCTCCTCCCGGATGCCTATATCCTTTTCGGGGTTATAGGTAAAAGTCCGTGGTGGCTGAAAGGTTTGTTCCTGCTCCCGACGGCAGCCTACTATTTTGTCATCGTCCGTATGTTCTGGCTTGGCGATATGCGCCAGTCGATGCTCAATCTCCTTTTCTGGCTTACGCTGTGTGTGGTTTTTCCGCTGATTCTATTTTCCCTGATTTCGCTTGTCGGCAAGGGGATAGGACTGCTGTGGACTCCCGCCGCCGTTTTGTCCAACTGGCTTGCACTCGCCATCAGCCTCGTGTGGCTTGGGATTGCTGTCTATGGCATAGTTGTTGGGTGGAAAAAGGTAACGGTTGAGGAGGTCGAAATATCATCCGACAAGATTCCGGCAGCTTTTGACGGCTATCGGATAGTGCAACTCTCGGATTTCCATATCGGGACATATATGGCGGCTCCCGGAACGGTTGACAGGATAGTCAGTGAGGTCAACAGCCTCAAACCGGATTTGATTGTCTTTACAGGTGATCTTGTCAACAGTTCTTCCGAGGAGATAGGTCAGTTTACGTCGGTGCTGAGTCGCATGGAGGCGCGCGACGGCATTTTGTCCGTGCTTGGAAATCATGACTACTGCCTCTATAAGCAATATACCGGGTCTTATTCGCCTGAACGAGAACTCGCGGAAGTGATACGAATAGAGGAAGCTGTCGGTTGGAGACTTCTCCGGAACGAATCTGTCCGTATCATGCGCGGCAACGACAGCATAGCCATCGTTGGAGTCGATAATGCAGGAAGCCGGATGTTCCCCGATAAGTCAGATCTTCCCAAGGCTCTGAGGGGACTGTCGGAGGAGGAGTTCAAGATTCTGCTTTCACACGACCCTTCACACTGGCGGCGTGAGGTGTTGCCCACCACCGGCATTGACCTTACGCTGTCGGGTCACACTCATGCCATGCAGTTTAAAATCGGAAACTGGTCACCCTCAAAGTGGACTTATCCCGAGTGGGGTGGTCTTTACAAGGAGGGCAAACAGCAATTGTATGTCAGCACCGGAATCGGCGAAAACATAGCATTCCGTTTCGGAGCCTATCCGCAAATAGTGGTGCTGACACTTGACAGAAAATAAGAATATTTATTTTGCCTCGATGAACCGGCCGGTGATGCTGTCGGGATTAGAGGCGACTTGTTCAGGAGTTCCTGTCGCTACTATTCTTCCGCCCGCTTCACCTCCGCCGGGGCCCATGTCAATTATGTAGTCCGCATTGCGGATGATGTCAAGATCATGTTCAATAACTATTATTGTGGCGCCGAGCGAGAGCAGGTGCTGGAACACCTCTAAAAGTTTACGCACGTCGAGCGGATGCAGACCGATGGTCGGTTCGTCGAATACAAAAAGAGTATCGTTCTGTTCGCGTCCCATCTCAGTGGCAAGTTTCAGGCGCTGTGCCTCGCCACCCGAAAGGCTCGGTGTCGCTTCGCCAAGCGTAAGATAGCCGAGACCCAGATTGTTGAGAGTGGAGAGACGTGTCGCCACAGTCCTGTGGTCGGCACATTCCTCGATTGCCTGCTCTACGTCATCATCCATAAGTTGAGGGAGTGAAATAGGATAACCACCGGAACTTGGAATGTGTACCGACCATGCAGCCTTGCTGTAACGCGACCCTTTACACTCCGGGCATGGGATGTCGACATCGGGTAGAAACTGAACGTCGAGACTGACTGTCCCGGTGCCGTCACAGACAGGACAGCGCAGACTGCCGGTATTGTAGGAGAAATCACCGGCCTTGTAGCCGAGTGTCTTTGCCTCGGGTGAACGTCCGTAGATTTTTCGCAGTTCGTCGTGAATATTGGCGTAGGTGGCAACCGTTGAACGTACGTTTGCTCCTATCGGGGTTGAGTCGATAAGTTTGATATGGCGGAAACCGGGAGCGTTGACTGCGATGACATGAGATGGGAGTGTGGCTGCATCAAGTTCGGCCTGCATACCCGGCACGAGGCTTTCCAATACCATAGTGGTCTTTCCGGAGCCGGATACGCCTGTGACGACTGTAAGTCGTCCCTTCGGTATCTTCACGTCAAGGGGTTTGACGGTGTGGATACTGTCGGTAGTCATTTCGATACACCCTTCGGCAAACATCTCCGTAGGTGGTGTCAGTGGGCGAATACGCTTTTCATCTTTACCTGAAAGGAAAGGACCGATTCCTGAGTCGGGATTCCTTTCAATATCTGCGATTGTTCCTTCCGCCACAATTTTTCCGCCGTTGGCTCCCGCACCCGGTCCGAGTTCAATCAGCCAGTCGGCATCGCGGAGAATCTGCGTGTCATGGTCGACGAGGACAATCGAGTTACCATCGTCAATCAGGTCGTGCATCACACCTTTCAGACCGTCGATATTGGCGGGATGAAGGCCGATCGACGGTTCATCAAGGACATAGAGTATACCCGTGGTTCTGTTGCGTACCACTCTCGCCAACTGCATACGCTGACGTTCGCCAGTGGACAGAGTGGATGATGCGCGGTCAAGACTAAGATAGCCCAGACCGAGGTCGACAAGTCTTTTCCCGGTCAGCAGAAAAGCCTCGCCTATATTCCGTGCCATCTGGTGCATCTCTTGCGGAAGGGTATCAGGAACGGATTTCACCCATTCCATTGCGTCGGAAAGAGTTTTGGCTGTGGCGACATCAAGCCCGATACCGTCAATTTTAGGTGCGCGGGCTGCTTCCGAAAGGCGTGTGCCGTGGCAGCAGGGGCAAATCTCGCTTTTCAAAAATTTCTCCACACGCTTCATGCCTTTTTCGTCAGTAACCTTTGCGAGAGCATTTTCGACCGTATAGACAGCATTGTAATAGGTGAAATCGAGTTCACCCGCCGTCTCGCTCTTTTTCGCTTTGTAGAGGATGGTTTTCTTGACGGCAGGACCATTGAACACGATGTCGCGCTCCTTTTCCGTGAGTTGGTTGAATGGGACATCCGTGCGTACACCCATCGCCCGGCAGACATCGGTCATCAGCGACCACATAAGGCTGTTCCACGGAGCTACTGCGCCTTGGTCGATTGTCAGTGATTCATCCGGGACAAGCGTACTGCGGTCGACCGTCATAACTACACCCGTACCGCCGCACTTCTCACACGCCCCGGTGCTGTTGAAAGCCAAATCCTCCGCACCGGGTCCATAGAAGTGAGTGCCGCAATTTTCACATATAAGTTCTTTTTCGGCAGCGACATCGAGGGAGGGTTTATGATAGTGACCGCAGTTGGGACAACGGTGACTGGCAAGTCGTGAGAACATCAGGCGGAGGCTGTTGAGAAGCTCTGTGCCTGTCCCGAATGTACTCCTTACACCGGGCACACCGGGACGCTGATGGAGAGCGACGGCAGCGGGGACGTAGCGTATCTCCTCTACGTCGGCTCTCGATGTCTGTGAGATACGTCGGCGCGTATAGGTAGACAATGCTTCAAGATAGCGGCGCGAGCCTTCGGCATAGAGGACTCCGAGGGCCAGCGATGATTTCCCTGAGCCTGAGACTCCGGCTATGCCTACTATTTTGCCAAGCGGTATGTCGACATTTATATTTTTAAGATTGTGGACTTTCGCGCCCCGTATCTCGATATTATCGTGTTTCATCGGTTTTAACATGATTCTGAATTATCCGTCGGTTCCTCCGGGTGATTATTGTGGATACGACAAAGACTGTTAGAAATAGGAAAACGGCTGATAGGCCGAGAACCAGCATTAAAGTCGGAGATATATTCATGAGGATATGGTTTATACATTGAGCTTAATCGGCCGGCGCGTGGCTTGAAGACGGGGTGGAATACGCCCATCCATATATTTCTGCCATCCGGCTGTCAATATTATCAATACGAGATAAATCCACGAAGGATTGCTAAGAAAGAGAAGCGACAGGCTAAGATTAACTGTGATGTTAAGCCCAATCCATTTCCAGAGGCCAGCTTTGCGGAAATCAAGTATGTAGAGCGACGAAGACGCAGCGACTTTAAGCGTTTCCAACCCGCTCTCGCAGAGGTAAGCGCCGTAGGCGACAAGAGTTGAAAACAACAGTGCCTCCGATCCGGTAAATTCAGGGGAGAGATGGAAAAAGGCTGCCAGACTCAGTGCCGCAATCCAAAGGAGCGCATGGTCAATCGCAATGACATATTTGTGAAGAAATGCATTTTGATTCAATGCTTTCTCAACTTTTGGAGGTAGTGGATGGAGTGATGATTTTGGTGTCATAAATATATCAACAAATGCCTCAATACAGTTGTTTGAAGAAATAATAGCGATGTATAATCATGGAAAAAAGATATGAAACAGACTATACAGCTCAAAAGAGCATACGAGCCGTCGGCAGCAGATGACGGTTACAGGATTTACATTGACAGACTTTGGCCGCGCGGTCTTTCACACGAAACATTTCATTATGATTCGTGGGACAAGCAGTTGGCACCTTCGACCGAACTGCGCGAATGGTTCCATCAGAATCCCGACGAGAGATGGGCTGAATTTTCGCAGCGCTATGAAACTGAACTTTCGCAGAATCCGGCTTTTCAGTCCTTGAAGGAGGAAATCGCAGATAAGCCCAAGGTGACACTCCTTTATTCATCACGCGATCATGCCCACAACAACGTAGTCGTGGTTCTTGGATTACTCACGGGTGGGATTGTCGGGCGATAAGCCGTCATCACTTTGCGTGGGGTAGAGGTATCAGTTGTTAATTCCGAGACTCGACGCAAGAGATGACAGGACTTTTCCTCCGTCAAGCGATGGACTGAATTGTGGAAGAATATTGAAACTTACATTTTTCAGTTCGCTGACTGCATCTTTTAGGGTGTTTGCCACACATACATCTCCGGCTAGCCCGCAGATGTCGATTTCCATGATTTTTTCATCTTCCACCATCGTGTGCAGTCTCTCTGCTGCCCCGGTATTTTTAAAGATGGAATACTCCTCTATCTCAGGATTCTCACCTTTGTGAAGCACAGTCAATTTTCCGGGATAATCATAGAGGGTTTCCATTATTGCAGGCCAGATTGCTGCACCCACGGAGTCGGCCACGCAATGTCTCGGCCATTCACCTCCGTTTTGGGTGAAGGAGCAGTGGGTGAGGGGATGCCGGTCGGCAGTGACTATGACATGGGTGTATTCGGCGCCGTTTTCCTTGATGTACTCCGCAAGTTTGTCCATTGCTTGTTCCGCTCCGGGAACAGGAAGCGAGCCGGTGATGAAATCTATCTGCGGGTCGACGACGAGCAGTGCTTTGTTGTCCATCTAAATTTGTTGAATTTATCCGTTTCTGATAAGGCAAAATTAATATATAACCATAAAATATGCAATAATTTCATCAATTTGTATAAATCCAACCGATATTTTTAATCGTTAGTATAAAGTGACGAAATAGAAACATAAAACTCTATAAAATATACAAACGAAATAAGTTATGATAGAACTATCGGAAATTAAAAGTCCGGCTGACATAAAAAATCTGTCGCTGGACGAACTTACAGCCCTCAGCAAGGAGCTTCGCAAGACGCTGCTGACGAAACTCGCAAATCATGGTGGTCACGTCGGTCCGAATCTCGGTTTCCTTGAAGCTACCGTTGCGCTTCACTACGTTTTTGACGCACCGAAGGATAAGATTGTATTTGATGTATCACATCAGACATACGTCCACAAAATGCTCACGGGACGTATGCAGGCATTTACCGATCCGGCTCACTACGATGATGTGACAGGCTTCACCTGTCCCCGTGAGAGCGAATATGACCTCTTTGAAATCGGCCATACGTCAACCGGCGTATCTCTTGCCACGGGTCTGGCAAAAGCTCGTGACCTAATGGGGGGAACGGAGAATGTGATTGCCGTAGTAGGCGACGGGTCATTGAGTGGTGGAGAAGCCTTCGAGGGTCTTGACTATGGCGCTACTCTCGGATCCAATTTTATCGTCGTGGTAAACGACAATGATATGAGTATCGCGGAGAACCATGGCGGACTCTATGCTGATCTTCGTCTTCTGCGTAACACTAATGGGGAGGGTGAACCGAACTATTTCCGCTCACTCGGTTATGCTTACCGTTTCGTGAAATACGGCAACGACCTGCGTTCCCTTATCAAGGCGTTTGAAGATGTGAAGGACAGCAAGGTGCCTGTCGTCGTCCATATATGCACGCAAAAGGGTATGGGTTATGGGCCTGCCGAAGCTGACCGTGAGCATTTCCATGCCACCGGTCCCTTCGACCTCTCGACCGGCTCACCGCTCCATATCAGCGAGAATCTTAGCTGGACCGAGCTGTTCTATCAGACGATGAAGCCTATGATGGCCGAAAATCCCGGAGTGGTGGCCATAACTGCCGGAACTCCTGATGCCATCGGCTTCAATAAAGAAAGACGAAAGGAGGCCGGACGCCAGTTCATTGATGTCGGTATCGCCGAGCAGGAGGCCGTCGCGCTTGCGTCGGGTATGGCAAAGAGGGGCGCTCGTCCGGTGTTCGGTGTGCTAAGTTCATTCATACAGCGTGCCTACGACCAGATGTCGCAGGATGTGGCAATCAACAATACACCGGTGGTTCTCAACATCAATTATACCGGTATTGATTCGCTCACCGACATGACCCACCTCGGATGGTTTGACATCGCACTCATCAGCAATATTCCCAACTGGGTTTTTCTTGCCCCGACCTGTAAGGAGGAATACGAGGCAATGTTGAAATGGGCAGTGAAGCAGACCGAGCATCCGGTGGCAATACGTCAGCCCAATACGGAAGTATGGGTGACCGGCAAGGAATTTACTCAGGACTATTCGCAGCTTGACAAGTCGAGTGTCTGTCAGCAGGGTAGGGATGTTGCTGTTATAGCCGCAGGATCAATGTTCCGCAATGCATTCGAGGCCGTGGAGTCACTTAAAGAGAAGGGCATTGAGGTCACCCTCATCAATCCTGTGTTCCTTAGCGGTGTCGACAGTGAACTGCTCGACAGTCTTAAAAAGAATCACCGTTATGTCATCACCCTTGAAGACGGAGTCCTTGACGGAGGATATGGCGAGAAGGTAGCCCGATTCTACGGCGACAGCGACATGAAGGTCATCTGCCGTGGTATCCGCAAGGAATTCCTTGATGAATATGATCCGACCGCTCTCCTTAAAGAGTGCCGCATGACTCCGGAACTTATCGCTTCTGACATCGAATCATTGCTGAAATAACTGGCACTGTCAGCATTTCTCAAAAATAATTATGGCGGTATGTCAAATTACTCTGACACACCGCCATAATTATTTTTACTTACAGAGGAAATCTTTAAAATTTCTCTGCGAGGGAGGCAGCTTGAGCGAAGCCATCGGTCTTGTCGATATCTCCTTCAACGAATACACCGGGTATGAGAATCTCGCCGACAATGTCCCATTTAAGCAGGGCGGCAGTACGCTCCATAGGTATCTTAACCCCGTCCATGACTGTTGGATCGTGCTCCTCACAGCAGCATATAAGTCCCATTTTCTTACCTGATATGGGTTTCTCGGCAACACAGAAGGAGAACACGCGGTCAATCACTCCTTTTATCTGCGCAGGAATCGAGTACCAGTAGACCGGCATTGCATAGACTATGGCATCTGCGTCAAGGATATGGGGCGCAATGATGTTGAAGTCATCGTCAAACGAACAGGCTTTACCTGTCTTAAAACAGGTCATACACGCGTGGCATCCCCCGATTTTCATCATGGCAGCATCAAAGCGTACCACTTCGTGACCCTTCGCCTCAGCAGCCTTGATGAATGAATCGACCATTGCAAAGGTGTTGCCGTTCTTGCGTGGACTCCCTGTGATAACTGTAATTTTCATTTTTGGATGGTGATGGTATTCGAGTTCTGGTTATAGGCTTTTGCCACACATTTCCATTCACCGTCAAGTTTGAGAAGAAGAAGGAAATCGGTGAAGTCAATTGATCCTCCCCAGCCTTCTTCAAGCACACGGACAACGGCGACTGTTTCCTCAACGGCAAGCACGTCGATACGCGCCTTGAAGTTTTCGCCGGCACCTACGGTGTCCACATTGCGATAGAACTGCTCGATTGAGCCGCGCTCCACCGCACCGTTGAGTATTCCGAACAGCACGGCATCATCCGTGAAAAGAGTCTTTGCATACTCGCTGTTGCCCTCGGCAACACTCTTGACGAATTTCTCGGCAGCTTTGGCGACCGCGTCATATTCCTTGATTTCGTTTCGCATATCTGTGATGGGTTATATAGTTATATTGTTGATTTTTGCTATTGTAATGTTCGAAGGCAAATACTGAATGCAAAGTTACCATGGTAATGGCTAAAAATCAAGTACCGAAAAATTATTCATATACCGAAAAATTATTCCATATATGGATATTAGGGAGTTATTATCTACCTTTGTCACAGTAAAACGAAAAATCAATTTTAAATATGGCATACGAGAAGAAAATACCTGTTGACCTCGACTGTCCGCTACGTCTGACCATGAGTCTTATCGAGTCGAAATGGAAATCATGTATACTTGACGAATTACGCGACGGTCAGCCTCAGCGTCCAAGCGAGATACACAAGTGTCTGCCCGAGGCTGCTCCGCGTGTTCTTGACATTCAGTTGAAGGAGATGGTCGAGGACGGATTGGTGGAGAAGACTATATATCCGGAACTGCCTCCCCGCTCTGAGTACAGGATTACCGGGCTAGGGGAGTCACTGCTTCCGATTATAGACCTTATGCTACAATGGGGTGAGGAACATTTTGATATTTTTGAGAAGAAATACGGCAATAAACGTCCATGAGACAATGGTTGGTTTATGTCGGTGAGAATCACTTAGGTGTCCATCCGTATGACCATGGTGCCACAATCCTCAAAAATGGTAATTCAAGATGGGATTTTATCATTGCCTATGTCTTTTAAATAATGTAAATTTGCATCATTGAAAAGTTATGGATAGTCAGGTTGTTCTCATCTCTGTTTCCGGACTATCACAACTTTCTTATTTACCGATTACATAGTTTAAAAGTCAGATAGTAATGAAAAAATTTCTAACATCCATTATAGTGGCCTTGACTGCCTTTTCGGGAATCATTGACGGTAAGGCGGAGAGTGTAGCTTCGTCATCCAATCCGGTTGATAGCGCGGTCGTGTATATGACGAGGGAGATTTCTCCTGAGGCCATCGTCAAACTTTACAAGGCTCTTGGCCGTGAGGCTAAGGGTAAGGTAGCAATAAAAATTTCAACCGGTGAGCCGGGTGGACATAACTTTCTGCAACCTGCTCTTATCAGTAATTTTGTCAAGCTGACCAACGGGACGATTGTCGAATGTAACACTGCTTACTCAGGAAAGCGTTTTTCGACTGAGGACCATCGCCGTGCGGCTGAGGAGCATGGCTTCACAGCCATTGCCCCTGTCGACATAATGGATGCGGAAGGGGAAGTGAAACTCCCCTTAGAGAATGGGAAACATCTCAAATATGATATCGTGGGTTCCCACTATCCCGACTATGACTTCACCGTAGTGCTGTCACATTTCAAGGGTCACGCCATGGGTGGTTTCGGTGGAGCTGTCAAGAATATGTCGATAGGCATTGCGTCGTCAAACGGTAAAAGCTATATTCATTCGGCAGGCAAGCTCGACACCACAACGGGGCTGTGGAGCAATCTTGCCGCTCAGGATGATTTCCTTGAATCTATGGCGGAAGCTGCCAAGTCCGTGGCGGACCACTGCGGAGACAATATTATCTACATCAGTGTCGCCAATAATCTCTCGGTAGACTGCGACTGTGACTCTCATCCCGCCGACCCGCAGATGCACGACATAGGAATCCTTGCATCGCTCGACCCGATTGCGCTTGACAAGGCTTGTACTGACCTCGTGCGTTCCTCCGACGACCGTGGAAAAATACATCTGATAGAACGTATTGATTCCCGCCACGGTATGCACACGCTTGATTATGGCGAACAGATAGGTCTTGGGACCCAGACCTACAAAATCGTCAATCTTGATTGATTGCGCTTACGATAACAGGCAGCGACGGTGAATGTATAGGCGCGGCTTTTTTCGTCACCATAATATGCTGTGTAATAATAAAATTTTCGGATGCAGTAGCCGCGCTTCAAAAGCGTAGGGATTGCATCCGAAAATTTGATTATGTGGGAAAGGCTTCTAAGTATAATATACCTATATAATATTAAATGATGATAGGACTATTTCTTCGTAGATTTCCACGGCTTGAACACAGAAACATATACAAGCCAGATGAGAACCAAGCCCTGAACCAGAGCCATGATTTTTATGACGGTCAGTTTAGCTCCGAATAAATCGGTGGGAAGATGGGTGTCGGTACTTGCGATAGGGGAGAGATTGGCAATGATTTCGGTGGCTATCGGATGCAGTCCGAAAGTACCGATAAGAATGACTGAGATACCGACAATCCATTTGACTGTCAGCCATCGGTATTTGAAAAAGCCCCAGTTGGTTTTCAGTCCATAGAGTATGCCTGTGATTACTGCGCAGATTGCTCCCGGTATGACAAGCGAATAGTCAATCAGCATCGCAGTCTGCTGATTGTAGAGAAATTGCAGACTGTTGGACGATGGTTGCCAGTAAAGTATTGCCATCATTACGACACCAATAGTCCACATCATAATTAATAGGAGATGAATAGTCTTCAATGTTTTCATCCCTTTGGGTGTAAATTGCTTCATGCTATTTATTTTATGTTATTGAATATTGTTTATGTGTAGTCTGATTTTACCGGCTACGGCTTTGCGGAATGATATATGTGAGTGAGGAATATTATGCCGTTTTTTATCTGCTCATCATCAAGTCCATTCAGCCCTAAGGATGTGATTTCGTCAGCGATACCATCAATATCCGGCCGGATTTCTTTTGCTCTTTCAGTCAGGAAGACATGGTTGGTAGTGCCGTTTACCGGTCGTTGTTCCACATAGCCTTTATTTTCAAGATATTTCACCGCGCGACACACTGCTGCCGGATCTTTGCCCAATTGAAAGGCAAGCTCACGTTGCGAAAGTCCGTCGCGGCAGTAAAGAACTTTCAGTATTATAAACTGAGCGTGTTGCAGATCGATACCACGTTCCTTAAATACACTGTTTAGCCGTTTGATCAATACGTTCAATGCACGGTCAAGGTAATGACCGAGAGTATCAATGTCGAGTTCGACCATTTTTTCCTTTTGTTTCATGGCACAAAGATAATAGTTTAATGTTGATTAATCAATAATATTTATCTTAAAAATTCCCATTATCTGATGTGATGTTATAATGGGAATAGTCCTGAACTGTTTCGGACAATACGGATTGTCTGAAACATTAAGGAAGAATCAATGATAATCGGTTTCAAGAAAGTCGTATTTCCGGCTTTCTTCCGTGATGGGTGCATCCGGGCCGAGATCAAGGCCTATTTGCGCCTTGACAATTGCTGCCCCGTTATCTCTGCCATTGCGTTCCATTTTAAGCATTTCGATGCGCGAGGTCTTGTCGAAGCGTTCCTTATTGTAGATGGGTCTGATTTCCGCGTTGGATGTTTCCAGTCCGTTGGCGGTGAAATGATGCTGTCCCGTAGACTCGGAGGCTTCGAGGATCAGTCCGGGGAGACCATGCAATTTCCACGGGCCGTCCTGAATGGGGATTTCGGGCGTGAACCATGCCGTCCAGTGGCGTCCGTGATAGTCGGCTGTCGCCATGAAACATTCATAGCCTAAAATAGTCTTTGCGGAATCAGTGATTTCCCATGCCATATCATCGAGTGGCTCGGTGTAATAGAAGTGTCCGGTCATGCCGACATAGTCATAGATTTCATACAGGTTGTCAGGCTTGGATTTGAATACATATAGATGGGTTTTGTATGTCGCATCGCCCATTGAGCTTCGATCCTTCGATTCAATATATTTATTGATGGCTTCGTGAAGCAATTTATCATAAATCGCTTTGCCTTTCGGAGTGGATTGCAACGAATCCTTGTATTCAGTCGGAGGAGAATAGAACTTTGACTCTTTCGTATTTGCGAGAAGGACAAACGGCAGGTCTCGCTCGATTACCCCATCAGACCCCCTCATGAAGACTTTATGGTAATTATATCCGACCTTGATGTCGGCGTGCGGGTAGTCAACCTGTTTTTTCTTGGCGTATGCTCCGAAAACGACGCAAAACAACGCAAGCACTGTGAGGATTCGGTTTGGTTTCATTGTTTGATATATCTTTTTGCAAAGATAGTGATATATATCCAATCACAAATATTTTTCAGACTTAAAACAGAGATATGAAATGTTAAAACTCTTCCCTTTTCAAAAAAAATCAGAACTTAGTCCAAACAAAGCAATATTTATGGTTGTTTAGCTTGTAAACGATAACAATCGCTAACCCACCTCAACACTTTATCAACTTATGAGAAGCATTACAACTTTTGATCTTCAGTATGCCCACCGTTTCTACGGATTCAAGGGTGAGGCACAGTACCTTCACGGCCACACAGGAATTATGACCATCGAAGTGGAAGATACCGTAAATGAAGG